>JBAVAG010000036.1:0-4029 GCA_049585595.1 Desulfobaccales bacterium | reverse complement strand
AAGATCGTCGGTCTCAGGCCACGGGCCCGGCCAGGCGGGCCTCGATGGCCAGGAGCCTGGGTAGCATCTCCTCCAGGCGCTGCTCCCGGGCCTGGCGCTCTTCCTCCTCCAGGTGTACCGCCGCGGTTAGGCCCGAGAGGCTGCCCAAGAGCGACCCCAGGGTATCCTCCAGGCCGGCCTCCTGCTGCTTGAGCCACCGGTCCACCAGGGGGAAGAAGTACTGGAATTTCAGGCGCTCCCGGTAATCGAGGAGCCCCACCTGCACCTCTTCCCGGAGCCATTCTTTGAGGGAGGTGAGGGCCCTCTTCAGGTCCCGCTGCAGGATGCTCCGGGGCTCCAGCTCCTCGCCCAGTCCCAGGCGCTGCTTCAAGGCCTCCCAGGTCCGGCCCAGGAAACCCAGGCCGGAGCGCAGCCAGACCTCTCTGGCAAAGCGCCAGCCGGGGGTCGGTTGCAGGACCAACAGCGGCATCTCCAAACCTTGGGGCCGGGGGCTGGCGGCCACCTCCAGGGTGGGGGCGGCGGCCGCCAGCCCCAGCTCGGCAATCTCCCGGTAATAGAGGGTCAGGGCCTCCTGCAAGGTCAAAAACAACGGGGTCCACAGCTTGGACAGCTCAACGCGCAACCACTCTTCCTGGGCCCGGGTGAATTCCACCAGGATGATATTGACCTCCGAGGTGAGCAACTGGGAAAGGGCATTGGCGAATTTCTGGAACATCCGGTAGAGGGCGGGCCGGAAAGAAGCCGGAGTGCCCGCGGCTGTGAGTTCTTCCCATTGGGGCTGGAAGTTCTCGATGAACTCCTTGAGGGCCGCGGCCACCGGTCCGATGCTCCAATCCAGCAGGTGGTCCACCCGCTGCCGCAGCTCCTTTTTCAGATGGTTGCCGGCCCCCTCCAGGGTCTGACTGAGGCTGGCCAGGGTGGCCTGCATGGGTTGGCGCCGGGCCTCCAGCCGCGCTTCCAGCTCCTGGACTGCCCCCAGCCCCTGCTGCCAGAGATCCCGGCTGAGCTGCAACTGCTCCCGCATCCCCCGGGCTACCATCCTTACCTGGGCGAGGCTCCCGCCAGCCAGGTGGCGGCTCCTCAGCTCCTGGAGCAGGGGCTGCAAGTCGGCTGCGAAGCGGGCCGCTTCCTTATCGGAAAACGCCGCGGCCTCGGGGTCCGTACCCCATACCGCCAGCAAAGCCGTCTCCCGCGGGTCCGGGTTCTTCCCCCGCTGCCGGCGCTGATCCAACAAGAGCTTCAATGCAGAGAAGGCGTAGAGCCGCACCTCGGACTGCCAGCGGCTGAGTTCCTCTCGCACCCGATCCCGGATCCGGATCAACTCCTGAAAAGAGGTGTGCTCCCCCAGGTCCAGGTTGAGGAGCGCCAGGATATGGGGGGCCAGCCCCATACGTTTAAGCTCCCCCAGGAATTGGAGATCGGCCTGGCGCAGCCCCACCCGGGAGCTGATGACGTAGAGCGCCAGGTCGCTTTTCAGCAGGTAGGACAATACCTGGGTCAAGTGCTGGGGGATGGGGGAGTCGCTCCCCTGGCAGTCCCCCAGTTCCACTCCCTGGGCCGCCCAGGGGAAGGGGATGGTAAGGAGCACATCTTTGAGATAGACCGCGGTGGCCTCCCGGGTCACCAGCTCCCGGTGCCTGGCCATTTTTTCCGGCCCCGCCAGTTTGAGCACCCCGCCCCCGGGCGAGAGGCCCTGGAGCAGGGGGTAACCCTCCAGATAGGACTGGAGGAGGAGATAATTCTGATCCAGGCTGCCGTTCCGCCACAGGTCGGCGCTCCGGGCCTCGGCCAGCACCTGGGCCAGTAGCTCCCGGTCCGCGGCCTCTTGCAAATCGAGGGGTGCGGCCTTCTCCAGCAGGCGCTGGTTGGGCAGCAGCCCCAGGGCCCGGCGCAGCTCCCCGTTGATTTCCTCCCATTCCTTGAACTGCAACACGGCCTGGGGCTGGGGTCCGGGCTGCACCCGGGTGATCATGGCGGTGAGGATGCCGGCGCCCCGGCGCAGCAGGTCCTGGCCCACCAGGGCGTTGACCATGGTGCTTTTGCCGGATTTGACCGCGCCTATCACCGCCAGGCGGCACGTGTCTTCGGCCAGGTGGGCCTGCACCTGGGCCAGGACCTTAAGCCAGTGCTCCACCTGGGACACCGCCTGGGGAAAGAGGCTGGCCCACTCCCGGGCCAGCTCCTGGAGTTGGTCTAGCTCCCGGGTCAGTCCCTGGAGGGTTGCGGTTTCCGGCACCTTAAATTTCCTGCCAGGATGGGGATGGCGCCTTAGTCGATTTTGTCGATTTTGGCGCCCTTCTTGGGGGCGAAACCGGCGATGTAGGGACGGCCCAATTCGATGCGGACCTTGTCGGCCACTTCGACGTTGACTATCTGGTCATCGATGTTGACGATGGTGCCGATGATGCCGCCGTTGGTGATGATGCGATCGCCCTTCTTCAGGTTATCCAGGA
Source organism: Desulfobaccales bacterium (assembly GCA_049585595.1). Taxonomy (GTDB): domain Bacteria; phylum Desulfobacterota; class Desulfobaccia; order Desulfobaccales; family 0-14-0-80-60-11; genus JAPLJC01. Next base: position 1,576 of record JBAVAG010000036.1, on the reverse strand, counting down.
GCGCCCTATGCTCCTTGGCCTTTTTCTGTTGCGGACGGATCAGGAGAAAATAAAAGATCACCACCATCAGGACCATGGGGAGCATGAAACTGGTGAAGCCGCCCGCGGCCCCCGCCGGACCGCCCTGGGTAGCTGCATTCGCCCAATTAAACACTTGGCCTTACCTCCATTGGGACTATTTTGAGATTTTCTTTAGGAATTCCCGGCGAAACTCAACAAAGCGGTCCTCCAGGATCGCCTGCCGCATTTTAACCATTAAATTGAAATAATAATACAAATTATGAAAGGTTAAAAGGCGAAAGGCCAGAATTTCCCGGCAAACATAGAGATGCCGGATATAGGCCCGGGAATAGTGGCGGCAGGTGTAACAGCCGCAGGCCTCGTCCAGGGGCCTGGGATCCAGGGCGTAGGCGGCGTTCTTGATGACCACCCGGCCGTTTCCGGTAAAGGCCATGCCGTTCCGGGCATTGCGGGTGGGCAGGACGCAGTCGAACATATCCACCCCCCGGCTCACTCCCTCCAGCAGGTCCTCGGGGGCGCCCATCCCCATGAGGTAGCGGGGCTTGTCCTCGGGCAACTCCGGGGTGGCGGCTGCCACCATCTCCCAGGTGAGTTCCTTGGCCTCGCCCACGCTGAGGCCTCCCAGGGCGTAACCGTCAAACTCCAGCTCCCGTAAGGCCTGGGCCTGCTCCCGGCGCCACTGCGGGAACATGCCCCCCTGGACCACGGCAAAGAGGCCCGCCTCCGGCCGGCGGCGGGCCGCCTGGGACCTCCCGGCCCAATCCAGGGTGCGGGCCGCGGCCCGGCGCACCTCGGCTTCAGGCGCCGGGTAACCGGGGCACTCATCCAGGCAGATCATGATGTCCACCCCCAGGGTTTCCTGGAGGGCCACCACCCGCTCCGGGGTGAGAAAATGGCTGGAACCGTCCAGGTGGGAGCGAAAGGTCACCCCCTGGTCGCTGACGTCTCTAAAGGGCGCCAGGCTGAAGATCTGAAAGCCGCCGGAGTCGGTGAGGATGGGGCCGTCCCAGTGCATGAAGCGGTGCAGGCCCCCCAATCGGGCGATGGCCTCGGCCCCCGGACGCAGATAAAGGTGGTACATATTGCAGAGGATGAGGGCGGCGCCCATGCTTCGCAGCTCTTCCGGAGTGAGGGTTTTCACCGTGGCATAGGTGCCCACCGGCATGAAGACCGGGGTCGCCACCACGCCGCGGGCGGTGGCCAGCTCCCCCAGCCGGGGCCCTGCGGGTCCGGAGGATTTTTTTAGATGAAATTCGAACATGGGTTACGTAGGGTGGGCACTGCCCACCAATTCCTTTTATCTCGTTCCCAAGCTCCTGCTTGGGAACGGCCTTTTTTTTTCCCCAAGCTCCAGTCGCGTAGGGTGGGCACCGCCCACCACTTCCTAAAAAATCTATTCTCCAAAATCTCCATCAAATTTGAGATCGATTTTCTTATCTCGTTCCCAAGCTCCAGCTTGGGAACGCCATTTTTAGCCCAAGCTCCAGCTTGGGCAAGATATTCATGAATAGTGAGTTAGTCTGGCCAGCTTTGACTTTTTATTCCCCCTCCCCAC
>JBAVAG010000035.1:0-39533 GCA_049585595.1 Desulfobaccales bacterium | reverse complement strand
GAGCCCTGGCCGCGGGCCTGCAATTTATCAGCGGCTACCCCATGACCCCGTGGAGCAGCGTCCTCAACGCCGTGGGGCAACGGGCCGCCCGCTGGGGGGTGGTGGTGGAGCAGGCGGAAGACGAAATCGCCGCCATTAACCTGGCCCTGGGTGCGTCCTACGCCGGGGTCCGGGCCCTGACCGGCTCCTCCGGGGGTGGTTTTTCCCTGATGGTGGAAACCCTGGGACTGGCGGGCTGCAGCGAGACGCCTCTGGTCATCGTGGAGGCCCAGCGTCCCGGCCCCAGCACCGGGCTGCCCACCCGCACCGGGCAGGGCGACCTGAGCTTTGTCCTGTCCGCCGGACAGGGGGATTTTCCCCGGGCAGTGCTGGCCCCGGGCACTCCGGCCCAGGCCTTCGCCCAGGCGGCCCGGGCCTTCAACCTGGCGGACCGCTACCAGTTGCCGGTGATTCTCCTCACCGATCAATACCTGGCCGACGCCAACTTCACCCAGGAGGCCGGCGATTTTCCCGAGAAGGTGGAGATTGAGCGGGCCCTTGAGCTGGGGCCGGCGGGCGCGGCCTATGAGCGCTACGCCATCACCGCCGACGGTGTTTCGCCCCGGCGTCTGCCGGGTTTCGGGCCGGAGGTGGTGGTGGCCGACTCCGACGAGCACACCCCGGACGGCCACCTCACCGAAGACTTGCGGGTTCGGGTGCAGATGCACGACAAGCGCCTGCGCAAATTGAAAAAGCTGGGGCGCGAGCTGGGCGGCATCTCCACCTCCGGCGCGCCGGCGGCCCCCCTGGTTTTGGTCTGTTGGGGCTCCAGCCTGGGGCCGGTGACGGAAGCGGTGGCCCGGCTGAATGAGGCCGGCGCCCCGGCCCGCCTGGTGCACCTCAGCGAACTGTGGCCCTTCCCGGCGCCGGCGGTGGCCACGGCCTTAAAAGGCGCGGGCAAGCTGGTGATGGTGGAGATGAACGCCACCGGCCAGGCTGACCGCCTGCTGCGTCAAGAAACCGGGATCGCCGCCGATCATCTGGTCCTCAGGTACGACGGCGCCCCCTTAACCCCGGAATATATCCTGCGGGGTCTGGAGGGCCACGCCTGATGCTGCCCCTGGAACTTTACCAAGGCCTCCTCCTGCCGGCCTGGTGCCCGGGTTGCGGCAACTTCGGCATGCTCCAGGCCTTCAAGCAGGCCCTGGCGGAATTGGAGATCAAGCCGGAAGGCCTCATCATGGTCTCGGGGATCGGCCAATCGGGAAAATTTCCCCATTACCTCAGGTGCAACATGTTTAACGGTATCCATGGCCGCACCTTGCCCCTGGCCACCGGGGCGCATCTGGCCAACCACGAGATGACGGTGGTGGCCGCAGCCGGCGACGGGGACTGCTACGGCGAGGGGGGCAACCACCTGCTGGCGGCGCTGCGGCGCAACCCCAATCTCACCCTGGTGGTGCACAACAACCAGGTTTACGCCCTGACCAAGGGCCAGGCCTCCCCCACCACCGACCAGGGCGTCAAGACCCTGCTGCAGCCGGAGGGGGTGGCCTACCCGCCCTTGCACGCCCTGGCCCTGGCGGTGAGCCAGGACTGCTCCTGGGTGGGTCGGGGCTTCGCCGGCATGGCGGAGCATCTGACCGGCCTCTACAAAGAGGCCCTCAGCCACCCGGGGTTCGCCCTGTTGGAGGTGCTGCAGCCCTGCGTCACCTTTAACCGGATCAACACCTATCAATGGTTTCAGGATCGGGTTTACCAGGTAGAGGAGGAGGCGGGCTACGACCCGGAGAACGAAATTTGGGCCTTTAAGAAGGGCAGGGAGTGGGGGGAGAGAATTCCCATCGGGGTGATCTGCAAACGGCCTCGCCCCATGCTGGAGGAAGCCCATCCGGTTCTGGGGGCCGGTCCCCTGGTGCGGCAACGACCTAAGCGGCCTGTAAAGGAGCTTTTAGCCGACTTTTTCTGAGCGGTTTCCGGGGGAACTCTATCCCAAATTTTAAGGATGGGCCTTCAGGGAACTGCCGACCGAATTTTTCTGAAAGGAGATAGTTCATCATGGTGGCTAAAAAACAGATCAGCTCCTGGGACATCCTCCGGGAACCGAATCGCATCATGCAGGAGAAGGATTATGGTTCCGGTATGGATCTGCTGATTTACTTTATTAGCTGGGCGGTGGAAATCGGGCTCTGCTTCACCCTGGCCATTGTCTATCTGGGGCGCTGAGGGGCGGAATCGGCATCTGCAAAATGGAAAGATTTCTAAATAATAATAATTGAAATTAATCTTTAACAGACTTATATTCTAAATTAGGACGAATCTAGATGCCATACTCAAGGTGCGAGTGGCCGGCGGAAGCAGGCGCAGGGCAGGAACCCACCATTTCCTGGGGGTTACCAGAGGCACTGGCGTTGAGGGAGTCGCAGAGCCCAGGAACCTTTTGGCGAAGGCTCAGGGAGGTGTGGGAGAGCCATGATTAATGAACTGTTAGCTCCGGGCGGCAGCCTGGAAATGGTGGAGGGGGTCTTCAAGAACGGCGCCGACGCCGTGTACGTGGGGGCCAAGGGTTTCAGCCGCCGCAAGTGCCAATGGGAGTTAGAAGACAGCGGCATCGCCGAGGCGGTGCGCATTGGCGCCAACTACCAGGGAAAGGTGCGGGTGGCTTTGAATGCCGAAATTACGCCGGAGAAACTTCCCCTGCTGCTGGCCAAGGTGGAAAAGCATGCCCATGCCGGTATCGAAGGGGTGATCGTCAAGACCCCGGCGGTGATGCAAGCGGTGCACCGGGAGTTTCCGCAACTGGTCATCCACGCCAGCGTCGGCTGCAATATCCAGACCCCTGAGGAGATGGCCCGCTTTAAATCCTACGGAGCCAGCCAATTGGTGGCCTCCACCGAGATCAATACGGTTGCGAAGCTGGCCCGCTTCAAGGAAGAGGCGGACGAACTGGGATTAAAGACCGAGGTGCTGGTCCACGGGAACCGCTGCATCGGCGGGGTGGGCAATTGCCTGTTCCACGAACTCATTGCGGACTCTTACATCCGCAAGGTCTACCGCGACGAAGACGGCAACGAGATCGTGGAATACGAAGGCTGGCCGGACCGTAGCGGCAGTTGTTTCCGGCTCTGCCTCCTGAGCGAAGACCAGCGGCGCCGGGTCCTATCCCGGCGGGGGCAGTCTCCGGAGAAGATCGAAGCCATCAATGAACGCGTCCGGCAGCAGCCCAATGTGGCCTTCGCCATTCTGGGAGATGAATTGAAGGCCTACCTCGACCTGGGGTTGGCCACCATCAAGGTCCAGGGCCGGGAGTATGCGGTCTCCATGATTTCCAAGATGATCTGCTGCTACCGCCAACTCATCAACGCCCACGCCCGTGGAGAGGACATCAATAGCACCTTTTACCAGCGCATCCAGGACCGCCTGGCGGCTCTGGTGTCGAAGCGGGATGAGGCCCGTAAGGAAAAGACCAGGGAACTGCATAAGAATATTGTCGGCCTGTAGTCGATAGGGTTAACCGACCTGGAGATTTTAGTTTATTTCGTTAGGTAGCCTGCCCTATAATGGGGCAGGCTTCTTTTTTGGCTCGTATCGGCGGCCACGGGCATAAAAGTGGCAGAACTGCCGGACACCTGATACCGGGGCTAACCTGGAAGACGGTCTTGTGGGGGCGCACCCATGCGTGCGCCCAGACGAAAGGCAGTGTAGGGGCGGGTTTAAAACCCGCCCCCACAGGGCGGACACATTGGTCCGCCCCTACGAAAACCAGGCGAAGCCACACCTCACCCGGCTCATCCTCTCGCAGGGGAGAGGGGATTATTGAGCATCGGTATAATATGTGGATTTAGCTGAAATTACCCTGGCCTAGGGTTTTGCCTTTAGCTATTGGAATCTTCTCCATGCAATTTTGTTGCCGAACCTGCTGTTATGTCCCACAAATATCTTAACAAAAAATTTGAGATAACCCCCCCTCACTGAGAGGGGAGGGGGTTGGGGGGAGGGTGGCAACATATGGTAAATGGAAAATAAATTACCACCCCCACCCGGACCCTCCCCCCTCAAGGGGGAGGGAAAAAGGCAAAGCATTTATGCCCCGTTTTCGGGATACAACTCTACTGCCCATAAGCACCCTCAAAGAAAAATGGACCGGGAATCGCGTCTGATCCGGAGCATTGTTGAATTTCGCGAAAGTTATCCTGACTTGCGCGCCGGGGACGCGGTGCTCGGCCTCCTGGCGCTCCGGCCCGGAGAGGAGTTCAAACTGCTGGACCTGGCGGAGCGGGGTGTGGCCCTGTTCCCTCCGGCCCTGGCCCAGCTCCTGGCCCGCTCCAAGGCCGCCCAGGCGGAGGCGCTGGGGGAGTTCATGGCGCCCGGCACCTTTGTGGCTTACGGACTCGCCGATCTGGCTGCCAATCTCTCCCGGTTTGCGTCCCGGCATGGGGGCGCGGTGGTCAGCAAAAGGGACCGCGGCCACCTGGGACTGGGGGTGGGCTGTTGGCCTTCCCTGGACTCCCTCTTCAGCCTGGCGGGACTGCAGCCGCTGCCTTATCCCCTGGTGGTGCAGCCCCTCCTTAATGGGGCCAGGGATTTGCGGGTGGTGGTGGCGGCTGACTATGCCGAAGCCTATGAACGGGTCAACCCCCACAGCTTCCGCAAGAATCTCTATCAAGGGGGCGCCTCGCGGCCCGCGGCGCTGACCCCGGAGAGTCTCCTTTTCTGCCGCCAGGTCATGGCCCGGGGGAAATTTCCTTACGCCATCCTGGATCTCCTGGTAGGCCCGGACGGCGCCACTTATCTTTCGGAAATCAACCTCAGGGGAGGCCTCACCGGCGCCCGCCTCAGCCAGGCGGAGTATCGAAGGCGGGTGGACGCCCTGGCCGAGGAATTTTGCCGATCATGGGCAGACTCAGCGAAGAGCCCCATTTAAGAAATCGTCTCCGGGTCTTTAAGGACCGGGCCGACGCCGGCCGGCTGCTGGCGGAGCGTCTTCTGGCTTGGCGCGGCCGGAAGCCGCACCTGTTCGCCATTCCTGCCGGCGGCGTGCCGGTGGCCGCGGAGATCGCCCGGGGGCTGGGCCTGCCTCTGGACCTGCTCGTAGTGCGCAAGATCCAGCTCCCCTGGACCACCGAGGCCGGTTTCGGGGCCCTGGACCCCGAAGGGGAAGCCATCTTCAATGAGGAGCTGCTCCGGCGGCTGTCCTTGACCAAAGAGGAGGTCGCCGCCCAGACGGCCAAGGCCGCCGCGGTCAGCCACCGGCGGGAACAGAGGCTGCGGGACGGCCGGCCCTACCCGGAGCTGGCGGGTGAGCCGGCCGTCATCGTGGACGACGGCCTGGCCTCCGGCTTTACCATGCGGGCCGCGGTGCGATTCCTGAAGCGCCGGGGCGCCGGCGAGATCGTGGTGGCGGTGCCCACCGCCTCGGAGCGCACCCTCCGAGACCTCCTGCCCGAGGTGGACGAACTCCTTTGCCTCAACGTCCGCGGCGGCTGGTCTTTCGCGGTGGCCGACGCCTATGTTAACTGGTATGATCTGGATGACGAGGAAGTGCTGGAGATTCTGAATTCCCTGGAACCGCGAGATTAATCGATTTTATTCTGCTCGCTCCCAAGCTCCTGTTTGGGAACGGCAATTTCAGCCCAAGCTCTGCTTGGGCAACATCTTGTAATACGCTGATAATTTTCTATCTCATAATCCCTGCCAGGCGGAGCCTGGCATAAAAAAATGGGTTCCCAAGCTGGAGCTTGGGAACCAGGGAACCGCATTTTCTAAGGGGAAATTTAGGGGTAATGCTGTTTGTTCAAGCACCAGGATCTGATGCGCATTGATTTTTTTTGTCATTCTGAGGGAGCCGCAGGCGACCGAAGAATCTCTAAAAACGAGATGCTTCGCTTCGCTCAGCATGACAAGGATGTAGGTGGGCCCAATTCGTAGGGGCGGGGTTTCCCCGCCCAGGGCAAACCCACGATTGCCAGAGGCCTGTGCCACTGAGACGCCGCCCGTACAAGCGCTGGCTTCCAGCCGGTGATGGGGCTGCCCGCCGGGCCTGGCTCGATTCTACCGAGTTTTTCTCGTTCCCAAGCTCCAGCTTGGGAACCAGGAAAAACTCGTTTTCGGTGTCATAGTAACTATGAAGCAAAACAATAATTGCAGAAGTTCCAACAAGCTGCCTTGCATCCCCCTGGACTCCCTGGCCTTCGATATCGACGGGGTGGTGGCTGACATCATGACCACCTTCCTCGCCCTGGCCCGGGAGCGCTACGACTGCGGCCACCATCTGCGCTACGAGCACATCACCACCTTTTTACTGGAGGACTGTCTCGATCTGGAGCCCCGGATCATTGCCGAACTGATCCGGGAACTCATCGACCGCCCCCACCAACTGGCAGTGGAGCCCTTCCCCCAGGCAGTGGCGGTCCTCACCCGGCTGGCCCGAGAGACGCCCCTGTTGTTTGTGACCGCCCGGGACCGGGCCGGGCCCATCCGGACCTGGCTGCAGCGCACCCTGGCCCAGGTGCCGCCCCAGGATATCCGGGTGGTGGCAACCGGTGATCCCGACAGCAAACTCCAATACCTCCAGGAACAAAAGATCCGCTTCTTCGTGGAGGATCGCCTGGAAACCTGCCTGCATCTGTCCGGCCACGGGATCACCCCCATCCTCTTCGCCCAACCCTGGAACCGCGTCCCACACCCGTTTTTGGAGGTGGCGGACTGGCCGGCCCTGGCCAGCCATCTCTTTGAGGAGGAGGAGGAATAGCTGAGTAGGAGGGGATTTTCAGTGGCCGGCGGCCCTTGCCCCCAGCCCACTCCTTTTTTCTGCAAACAGGCATTTGAAAGGTAGCCGCAAGCTTTAGCTTGCGAATAATTGGAAAAACGAGAGCGCAGGCTAAAGCCTGCGGCTTCCTAAACCCCGCATATTTTTTAGAGATATTTCTGCAAAACGACACTAAATACTGGTTCCGCGGCCCCTTCCTCCAGCCCTTCCTTTTTCCCCTTCATTAAGATAAAATTTATTTATGATGACTCAGCGGGAAGCGGCATTAGCAGGGAAGATCACTCCGGCCATGAAGCAGGCGGCCGGGGTGGAAGGCCTGACGCCGGAGGTGATTCGCCAGGGTCTGGCCCGGGGCACCCTGGTGGTGCCGGCCAATCCCGCGCATGCAGGGCTTAAGCCGCTGGCCATCGGCCAGGGGGTGCGGGTCAAGATCAACGCCAATATCGGCACTTCCCCCCACGACATCAACCTGGAGAAGGAACAGGCCAAGCTGGCCGCGGCCCTGGAGTTCGGGGCGGACGCGGTCATGGACCTGTCAACGGGCGGCAGTCTGGACGATATCCGCACCGCCCTCCTGGCCCAATGCCCGGTGCCCTTCGGCACCGTGCCCATATATCAGATCATGAGCCAAGCCGGGAGCCTGGAAGGGGTCCGGGGCGACGATCTCCTGGAGATGGTGCGCCACCACGGCCGCCAGGGGGTGGACTTCGTCACGGTGCACTGCGGCGTCACCCGGGGCGCCCTGCCGCTGCTGGCCAGGCGGGTCACCGGGGTGGTTTCCCGGGGCGGGGCCTTCCTCACCGCCTGGATGCGGCGTTCCGGCCAGGAAAACCCTTTATATGAGAGATATGACGAACTGCTGGAGATCGCCCGGGAGCACGATCTCACCCTCTCCCTGGGGGATGGGCTGCGGCCCGGATGCCTGGCCGACGCCACCGATCGGGCCCAACTCCACGAACTGAAGGTTCTGGGTGAGCTTACCCGGCGAGCCTGGGCCAAGGGGGTCCAGGTGATGGTGGAAGGACCGGGTCATCTACCCCTGAACGCCATCCGCAAAAACGTCCGTCTGCAGCAGAAATATTGCAGCCAGGCCCCCTTTTACGTCCTGGGGCCCCTGGTCACCGACGTAGCCTCGGGCTACGACCACATCTCGGGGGCTATTGGCGGGGCCTTGGCCGCCACCCTGGGCGCCTCCTTTCTGTGTTACGTCACCCCGGCGGAACACTTGAAACTGCCGGAGGTGGAGGACGTCATCGACGGGGTGGTGGCCTCCCGCATCGCGGCCCACGCCGCGGATATCGCCTTGGGAAGGAAAGGCGCCGCCGATTGGGACCTGGCCATGTCCAAGGCCCGGCGGGCCCTGGACTGGGACACGCAAATCCGGCTCTCGGTCAACCCTCCCAAGGCCAGGCGCCTCCGGGATCTGAGCCAGGCCCGGGATGACCAATGCACCATGTGCGGCCGCTTCTGCGCCATGAAGGTCTTCGACGAGAAGTTCGAAGTCTGAATTAAGAGCCCTGCCGAGCCCTGAACACCCCGCCTGCCCCACTATTGCCCGGCCAGGAAAAATTGGGCAAATCTGAGGAACCCGATAAGATTCCTGGTAATTTTTGCCGGCTTGTGATAGTTTCGCTCTAGATTCCTCCATAAAAATGGAAGCCTGGATCCGGCCAAGCGGCGGACTGGGACTTAAGGGAGGGAATATGGACAAGACGGATTGCCTTCCGGGACAGGACCGGGGGGCTTTTTTATCTCAATCCCCGGAGGCCGCGCCATTTACCGCGGCCCTGGACCAGATGCACCAGGAGCTGGGCGGGGTGCTGGCCCGGATTACTCCGGAGATGCCCGAGACCCTGATCAGGGAGCTTAAGGCCGCGCCGCGCATCTTCGGATGCGCCAGTGGCCGCTCCGGCTTTATTCTCCGGGGCTTTCTGATGCGGCTGATGCACTTGGGGTATACCGTCTATTTCGTAGGAGAGACCACCACCCCTCGCATCCGCCCGGGTGACTTGCTGGTGGTGATGTCCGGCTCGGGGGAGACGGCCCAGCCCCGGGAGATGCAGCGCCGGGCCAACACCGTGGGGGCCCGCACCCTGGGTCTCACCGCCCATGCCGACTCCACCCTTGGCCGGGAAGCCCAGGTGGTCATCACCATCCCCGGCACCACCAAGCTGACGCGGACCCGGGAGACCGTCTCGGTCCAATGCCCCGGCAGCCTCTTCGAACAGGCCGCCTTTCTGTTTCTGGAGGCGGTGGTCCTTCTTCTTTACCGCAGGGGGTCCAGCCGCGACCGCAAAGAAATCCTGGACCGGCACACCGATTTGGAGTAGTCAGTAGCCAGTAAATCTGGTAACTGGGAACTGGTAACTGGGAACTTACTCTTAATTTCTCAGCAAAGAATCCCAAGGATAATCACATGCCTCCCATATTGCAACTGGCCCTCGATTTTGTGGACATGCACCGGGCGGTGCAGGTGGCGGAGTTGGCGGTGCCCGCCGGGGTGGATTGGGTGGAGGCCGGCACCCCTTTGATCAAGAGCGAAGGGCTCGATGCGGTGCGGGAATTGCGGCGCCTCTTTCCCGGCAAGGTCATCGTGGCGGACATGAAGATCATGGATGCCGGGCGTGTGGAGGTGGAGACCGCGGCCAAGGCCGGGGCCCAGATCATCGACGTGCTGGGGGCCGCCTCCGACGCCACCATTGCCGAGTGCGTCCAGGCCGGCAAGAATTACGGGGCCAAGATCGCGGTGGACCTCATCGCGGTGGCCGATCCCTTAGCCCGGGCCCGCCAGGTGGAGGAGCTGGGGGCGGACTACATCTCGATCCACCTGGCCATAGACGAACAGATGCGGGGCGGGGGACAAGACCCCTTTACGATGTTGGCCGCGGTTAGCGGGGCAGTGCGGGTGCCGGTGGGAGTGGCCGGAGGCATCAACTCCGAGACCGCCGCCCAGGCGGTGGCGCACGGGGCCGGCTACGTCATTGTGGGGGGCGCCATCACCAAGGCCTTGGACCCGGCCGCGGCCACCCGGGAGATCCGCCTGGCCCTGGATGAGGGCACGGTGATTCCCACCACCCTGTTCAAACGGGTGGGGGAAGAAGAGATCCGGGGCGTGCTGGAGATGGTCTCCGCCTCCAATCTCTCCGATGCCCTGCACCGGGGCGGAGTTCTGGAGGGGCTGCGGCCCCTGTTTCCCGGGATTCGCCTGGTGGGCCCGGCCCTGACGGTGCGCACCTATCCCGGGGATTGGGCGAAGCCGGTGGAGGCCATCGACCAGGCCCAGCCGGGGGATGTAGTAGTCATTGACGCCGGCGGAGTAGGGCCTGCGGTCTGGGGGGAACTGGCTACCACTTCGGCCCTGCAGCGAGGGCTGAACGGGGTGGTGATCGATGGCGCCATCAGAGACTCAGGCGACATCGCCAAGCTGGGTTTTCCGGCCTTCTCCCGCCTGGTGATGCCCAACGCCGGGGAACCCAAGGGCTTCGGAGAGATCGGGGTGCCCATCCGGTTGGGGGGTCTCAAGGTGGAGAGCGGCGACTGGGTCCTGGGGGATGACGATGGGGTGGTGGTTCTGCCCCGCGCCCTGGCGGTGGAATACGCCAACCGGGCCATGGACGTCCTGGAAAAGGAGAATCGCCTCCGGGAGGAAATCAAGGAAGGCAGCACCCTGGCCCAGGTGACCGATTTGCTCAGGTGGGAGAAGAAGGTGTGATAGAGGCGCACCGCGGCCGGGGCCTCACCCCTTTTCCCGGCAGCGTTTTTTAGCCTCCTTGCGGCAGAGCTCCCAGATGACGCAGCCCGGGCGGAACTTGCAGTAGAGGCAAGGGTCGGTGCAGGCCCGGCAGGCGTCCAGGCACTCCTGGCAGTATCCCAATTCATGTTTCTGGCAATGGACAGAGGCCTCCCGGTCCGGGTGAAAACGGCAACGGTCCATCGATTCCATACGGCAATTATATCAAATTAACCAGCCTCAGATCACTCATCCTGGCGGCCACCGGCGCCTGCCCCGCCGCGGAAAATATTTAGCCTGACAATAAAATTTTCCGCTTCCCCTTCAAAAACCGCCTTCCCCTTATTACTTTAAGGATGGGGTTGGACAAAGGGCCCCAGCGGGTCGCGCCTGTTGACCCCGGGCCGGTTCGCCTGGCTGCCGGAAGCTCTCCTGAGAGGAACATTTAATGCTCGAGGATCAATTCGCCGCGACCCGGGAGCGCATGGTAGCAGAGCAAATCCGGGCCCGGGGGGTGGCCGACCCCAGGGTGCTGGCCGCAATGCGCCGGGTGCCCCGGCACCGCTTTATCCCGGAGCACCTCTGGAGCCAGGCCTACGCTGACTATCCCCTGCCCATCGGGGAAGACCAGACCATCTCCCAGCCATACATCGTGGCCCTCATGACCGGGATTCTGGAACTTAAGGAGACGGACCGGGTCCTGGAGGTGGGCACCGGCTCCGGCTACCAGGCGGCGATCCTGGCGGAGTTGGCCGCCCAAGTCTTTAGCATCGACCGCAAGGGCGGCCTGGCGGATCACGCCCGCTCGATCCTGGAATCCCTGGGTTACCGGAATATTCGCATCCGGGTGGGGGACGGCACCCTGGGTTGGCCGGAGGAGGCCCCCTTCGACGGCATCATCGTCACCGCCGGCGCCCCCCAAGTCCCCAGGCCCCTGGTGGAGCAACTGGCCCTGGGAGGACGCCTGGTGATTCCGGTGGGGGACGCCTTCACCCAAACCCTGACCTGTGTGCGCCAGACCGGGGAGGGGTTGAAGTACGAATACCACGGCGGTTGCCGCTTCGTGCGCCTTATCGGCAAATACGGCTGGGACGGCGGGGAGACGGAGGTCTGATCGGATTGAAGGCTATAGCCATATCCCGGGAAATAAGAGGGTGGATTCTTATCTAAGCCGGAAATTGACACCTCTGCGAATGTCCCCATTTTTGTCGTTCTGAGGGAGCGGAGCGACCGCAGAATCTCATAAATATTAAGGAAATACGAGATCCTGCGCTTCGCTCAGGATGACAAAGTTGTTTTTCGCAGAAGTCTCAAGTTATTTTTTCATGGACCAAGGCTGACGCAAAATCTTGAATAAAGGAGGATGGGAACATGGCAGAACGTCCCGGAGCAATCACGATGAAGGGCAATCCCCTGACCCTGGTGGGCCGGGAAGTGCAGGCGGGGGAGCAGGCCCCGGATTTTGAGGTTATCGCCATCGACTTGAGCCCCTTCCGGTTTTCCTCGCTCCAGGGCAAGGTGGCCATTATCTCCTCGGTGCCCTCCCTGGACACACCCACCTGCAATATCGAAACCCGCTGGTTCAATGAAGAGGCCGCCAGGCTGGGGCCGGACGTGGAAATCCTGACCATCAGCATGGACCTGCCCTTCGCCCAGAAACGCTGGTGCGGCGCCGCGGGCGTGGACCGGGTCAAGACCTACTCGGACCACAGGGATGCAGCTTTCGGGGAAGCCTACGGGGTGATGATCAAGGAGTTGCGCCTCCTGGCCCGGGCCGTGTTTGTGGTGGACAAAGAGGGAGTGCTGCGTTACGTCCAACTCGTCAAAGAGTTGTCCCAGGAGCCCAACTATGACGAGGTCTTGCAGGCGGTGGGCCAGCTGATCTGAGGAGAGGAATGGCTAGATCGATTATTTTGCCTTAACCACCTGGGGCTCGTGCTTCGGGAAGGCGGCGGCGATGACCCGCCGGGCCAGGGGCCCGGCTTCCGAGCCGCCGTGGCCGCCGTGTTCCACGATCACCGCCACGGCCACCTGGGGGTTGTCCGCCGGGGCGTAACCCACGAACCAGGCATGGTTTTCATACTTGCGGACGCTCTCGGCGCTCTCGCCTTGTTTCTCCTCTTTCAGCCTCTCCGTGGTCACCACCTGGGCGGTGCCGGTCTTGCCGGCCACCTGGATCTGGTCCAGGCGGGCATCCTTGCCGGTCCCGTTCTCATCCTCCACCACCCCCAAAAGGCCTTTCTGCACCGCGGCGATGGTGGCCGGACTGGCCTCCAGGCGATATTTGACCTGCGGCTGGGACTGAAAGAGAACCTCCCCGCCGGGACTCTCCACTTTTTCCACCACCTGCGGCTCATAGATCACGCCGCCGCTGGCTATGGCCGCGATCACCTGGGCCATCTGGATCGGGGTGACCAGATTATAGCCCTGGCCGATGGCAACCGACAGGGTATCCCCTTCGCGCCAGCCCTGGTGGAAGCGCTCCTTTTTCCATTCGCTGGTGGCCACCAGCCCGGGCATCTCTTTATCGAGATGGAGGCCGCTGGGTTGTCCCAGGCCGAAGCGGCGGCTCCACTTGGCAATGCGGTCGATCCCCAGCCGCTCCCCCACGAGATAAAAATAGACGTCGCAAGATTCGACCAGGGCCTTATGGAGATTGACCTCGCCATGGCCGCCCTTTTTCCAGTCTTTGAACTCGTGGCCGCCACGGACCAGGACCCCGGGGCAATCTAATCTCGTTTCCGGGGTGACGACCTGGTCTTCCAAGGCGGCCACCGCCATGACAATTTTGAAAGTGGAACCTGGGGGATACTGTCCCTGGAGGGCGCGGTTTTCCAGGGGATGGCTCTTGTCCTGGCTGAGGCGTTGCCATTCCTGGGGCGGCAGCCCCCGCTCAAAGGCCTCCTGGGAAAAGGTGGGGGAAGAGGCCATGGCCAGAATTTTGCCGGATCGGGGATCCAGGGCGACGATGGCTCCCGCCCTATCTTGCAGGCACTCCTCGGCCACCTGCTGCATGTGGCTATCCAGGGTCAGGTAGATGTTGTCCCCGGGGGTGGGGGAAAACGAGTCCATCTGGCCGAATTCCCGGCCATAAGCGTCCACTTCGATGCGGCGGTGGCCCCGGGCGCCCATGAGATAGTTATCCCAGGCCAGTTCGACGCCGCTGCGGCCCACGTAGTCACCCACCTTGTAATTAGCAAACTTGCCGCTCTTGAGCTGGGCTTCGCTAATCTCCCCCAGATAACCCAGGACATGGGCCGCCTGCCCGTTTTGGCGATACTCCCGCTTGGGCTGGACCTGTACCAGGACTCCAGGCAACTCCGGCTGATAAGCGGCCACCTGGGCCAGATCTTCCCAACTCACGTCTCCCCGGAGCCGCACCTGGTATAGGCCATTAGCCCGGGCGTTTTCCAATTGGGCGGCGATCTGCTTCTGATCCATATGGAGCAGAATCGCCAGCCGGTGGCTCAGGAGCCCAATATCTCCCACGTCTTCCAAGACCGCCATCAGTTCGTAGCTGGGCCGATTGCCCACCAGAACCTGGCCGTCGCGGTCCAGAATCTTGCCCCGCCAGGGGGGCAGGTCAATGAGACGGAAGCGGTTCTGTTCCGAGCGCTGGCGCAGGTAATCACCCTGCACCAGTTGCAGAAACCAGAGGCGCAGGAACAGGAGGGCGAAGAGGCCAAGGACGACGAGGGCCACCACGGAAAAATGGCGCCGCACCCGCTCCTGTTCATCCGGGGGCATGGCGCCGCCGGTGGCATCTCCCAGGAACTTAAAGCTCCCCAAAGAGTTTTCTTCCAGATTCAGCTTGGGGTGGGCCATGGCGCTCTCAGTCGGTGGTCTCGTCTCGATAAGTCTTGCCTGTTATTTGCCGGGAGGCCTCAGTAATCCGGCGCCTGGAATCGGCCGGGGAGACAGCCCCCCGCCATTATGCCAGAGGCTGGTAAAACCCGGGCTGTTGGCTCCTGGGACGCCAGCCGTAGCGGCCCAGAAATCTTTCCAATCCAAGCACCAGTAAACACATCAACGGCCCCAGGACCGCAGTGAAGACGATTTCGGCGGCGTGATGAGAGAGCTGTCCCCAGGCCAGTCCGCCTTCGTAGCCCAGGGTGATGAGACTCGCTTGCAGGAAGACCTCTTGCAGGACCATGGCCAGCAGGCAGGCCGCCGCTTGAAGGCCGAATCGCTGCTGGGGCAGACGCTGGCTAAAGATGCGGGCCACCCCCACCACCAGCAGGGCCGCGCCCAGGTGCAGGCCGAAAGGGGTGATGGCAAAGCTGTCCTGCAAGACCCCCAGGGCCACCGCCAGGGCCAAAGCCAGGGCCAGAGAGGGCCGCAAACCCAGGTAGAACAGCAGCAGGGCCAGCAGCCGCAGGTGCATCTGCGGGAAGAACGCCAGGTTCTGCAGGTAGAAAATGGCCAGGGCCAGGAAGCCGTATGTGAGAAAGGCGGCGATCATGGTTCCGACAGGCTGAGGTTGGCGACTTTGATCACCAGGACTTCTTCCAGGGCCGACAGGTCCACTGCGGGAGTCACTTCAATCTCCTGGAAGACTCCGGGGCTCTTTTTGTCGGCCTTGGTTAGCTTGCCGAAGAGCAACCCCTTGGGGTAAATGCCGGTCAGGCCGGAGGCCAGGACCAGGTCCCCCACCTGGACGTCGGCGCTCTTGGGGACGAAATTGAGGGAACAGCGGTTCCCTCCCTGGCCTTGAAGGATGCCCCGCACCCGAGAGCGCTGCACCATGGCGTCGGCGCCGCTCTTACGGTCCACGATGAGCATCACCTTGGCGTACTGGGGAAAGACCTCCACGACTCGCCCGACGATACCTTCCGGCGCCAGCACCGGCAGCCCGGTCTTCACCCCCTGGGCCTTCCCCTGATCGATGAGGGCGCAGCGGGACCAGAGGGAGGAATCGTAGGCGATTACCCGGGCCCCAATCACCGGCAGGGCCACCTGTCTCTTCAGGGTCAAGAGCGCTTCCAGGCGGGTCAGGGCCTGCTGGGCTTCCTGAAATTGAATTTCTTTCTGCCGGTATTCCTCCAGGCTCCGGTGCAGTTGGACGTTCTCCTGCCGGGCCCCCACCAGGTCGATGTAGCCCAGCCAGAGGTCCCGGCCGCGGCGGCCCAAAGATTCCAGGGCCCGCAATCCGGGGGCAGTAATGGAAACCACCGACCCTTGCACCCCTTTTAGGACCGGAGATTGCTTCAGGCCGAGGGACAGGACGGAGAAAAACAGCAGGAGAGCCAGGGCCACGATCAACGGAGTGCGGTAGTGCAAGTCAGGGCGCAAAGCCAACTGCCTCAAGCAATCATAACTTCCTTCAGGATGTTCAGGTTGTCCAGGGCCCGGCCGGAACCCAGAACCACCGTGGTCAAGGGATCGTCGGCGATCTTGATAGGTAACCCGGTCTCCTGCTTGAGCAGGTCGTCCAGGCCTTTCAAAAGGGCGCCGCCGCCGGTCAGGTAAATGCCCCGGTCCACGATGTCCGCGGCCAACTCCGGGGGGGTCTGCTCCAGGGCGGTTTTCACCGCGGCGATGATGGCGTCGATCTGCTCCTGAATGGCCATGCGGACCTCATCGGAGTTGATATTGATGATCTTGGGGATGCCGCTCACCAAATCCCGGCCCTTGACGTCCATGGATTCGGTCTCGCCGGGGAAGGCGTTGCCGATGGTGGTCTTGATGATTTCCGCGGTGCGCTCACCGATCAAAAGATTGTAAGTGCGCTTGATATATTGCAAAATCGCTTCGTCCATCTTGTCGCCACCCACTCGCACCGATTTGGAATAGACGATACCCGCGAGCGAGATGACCGCCACTTCGGAAGTGCCGCCGCCGATGTCCACCACCATGTTGCAGATGGGCTCGGTGATGGGCAGCCCGGCGCCGATGGCCGCGGCCATCGGTTCCTCGATGAGATAGACTTCCCGCGCCCCAGCCGATTCCGCCGACTCCCGCACCGCCCGCTTTTCCACCGGGGTGATACCCGAGGGGACGCAGACGATGATGCGGGGCCGGATCAGGGAGCGGCGGTTGTGCACCTTGCGGATGAAATGGCGCAGCATGGCCTCGGTGATTTCGAAGTCGGCGATCACCCCATCCTTCATGGGGCGTATGGCCACGATATTGCCTGGGGTGCGGCCCAACATCATCTTGGCCTCCCGGCCCACCGCCAGCACCCGGCTGCGGTCCCGGTCGTGTTTGCGTACCGCTACCACTGAAGGTTCGCTTAGGACGATCCCTTTGCCCTTGACGTAAACCAGGGTATTGGCGGTGCCTAGGTCGATGGCCAAATCATTGGAGAACCATCCCAGAATGGGATCGAGAAACATAGACACTCCTTAATATTCATGGAAACACCGCCTGAGGTCCGGCGGGGGTGTGAGCCGGCCCGAGGGTCCCAAGGCACCCGGTCCCTCGAGTCGAGAAAGGACTAGTCTATCTCTAATTATTTAAGTTTAAGTTATTTCATCTATAAAATTCAACTTAAAAATTGGAGGTTGCCGGAACGGACCCCGACTTTCGAGGATGTCCAGGCCCTGGGGAACCTGGCCTGGACAGGACAGGCGGCCACCGTCTCACCGGGTTAACGCAGATGCCTCCTAGGTCAAGAGGCCGGGAACGAGAGAAAATCTAGGCGGTCCCTTGACAAAAAGACGTATAAATGGTTTATAAAATGGTTGGAAAACGTTCCGTCATAAGGATGAGCAAATGTCGAAGCGCACCTATCAACCCCATAATCTGCGTCGATCCAGAACCCACGGCTTTCTGGAGCGGATGAGCACGCGGGGTGGCCGCCAGGTCATCAACCGCCGCCGGGCCAAGGGCCGGAAACGCTTGACGGTTTAGCGCCGGCGGAGTGATCCTGGGCCCTCCCTCCGATTCCGTCGACCGGCGCCCCACCCTCGCCCCGACCCCAACCATCAAGGGGATCGTTAGCTTTACCAAGGCGGATCGGCTCCGCCGCCGTCGCGATTTTCTCCGGGTTCAGGCCCAGGGGAGGCGGCTCTATTCGCGCCATTTCGGGGTCACCCTGGCGCCCCCGGAGACCCCCGTCCCCAGGCTGGGGTTGGTGGTGACCCGGCGCTTCGGCAAGGCGGCCAGGCGCAACCGCATGAAGCGGCTGCTGCGTGAATTTTTCCGGCGGCACAAGGCGCTTTTGCCCCCGCAGGACCTGGTGATCATGGCCAAACCGGGGGCGGCCGCCCTGAATTATTGGCAGGTGGCAGAGGAGTTGGGGGGCCTGTTGTTATCGAAGACCCCGGGGGTTGTCCATGACTAGATTGGCTCTCTGGGCCATCCGGGCCTACCAGTTGCTGATTGCTCCCCTGTTTCCCAGGTGCTGCCGGTTCGCCCCCAGTTGCTCCCATTACGCCGCCGAGGCACTGTCCCGCCACGGCTTTTGGCGGGGCCTTTACCTGAGCCTGCGGCGCCTGTTGCGCTGCCACCCTTTCCACCCCGGGGGTTGGGACCCGGTGCCCTAGGAGTTACGAATGGAAAAACGGGCTATGATTGCCCTCGCCTTGAGTATGGTGGTCTTTGCGGTGTTTATGTATATCGGGCAGCGGTCTCGGGTGGGCCAGGTTCCTCCAACCCAGCAAGGCGAGCAACCCGGCCAAGCCCAGCAACCCCAACAGGCTCAACCGCCGCTGGCCCCGGCTCCCGCCCTTCCGGCGGCTGAGCTGCCGCTGGCCCCGGCTCCGGCCGCGGCCAAGCCGGGTCGGGACGTGGTGGTGGAGACCCCTCTGTTTCGGGCGGTATTCACCGATGCGGGCGGCCGCCTGAAAAGCTTACAGTTAAAAAAATACCGGGAGAACCTGCCCTTTACCCCCATCTACCAGTTCAAAGTGGGGCCGGTCTCTCTCGATTTGGATCGCTACCACAATCCTGAGAATTCCCTGGCCCAGCCCAAAGAAATGGTGAACACCGGCCCTGGCCAGGATTACGACCTGGACCTGGGCTGGCAGGGCGCCCGCCTTTCCGGGTCTACTGGGGGGGGACCCATATCCTGGGCAGCCTCCCAGCCGGGCCTCACCCTCCAGGATGCGGGTAAGGGCACCCTGCAATTCACCGGCCGCAACAGCTCTGGCCTCACCTTTATCAAGACCTTCACCTTCAAGGCGGACAGCTATGTTTTCGACCTGACGGTGCAGGTGGTGAACCAAACCGGCCAAACTTTGGATGGGCAGTTGGACCTGGACCTCAGGCAGGACTTTGCCGGGGAGGTGGCCGGCCGCTACCAATCCTTTGGTTTTAACGGTTCCGTCAATAATAGCTGGCAAGAGATCAAAAGCGGCGGCCTCAAGGAACCCCGGACCCTTACCGGCAAGATCGACTGGGCCGGGCTGGACGAGGGTTATTTCCTGACTGCCATGGCGCCCCAGGCGGCCCCCAAGTCCCTGGTGCTGCTCAAGGAGACCCTTCCGGGACCCATGGTGGCCAGTCTCAGGACCCCGGTGGAGAATCTGGCCACCGGCCGGGAGGCCCAGTTCACCTATGGTCTCTATTTCGGGCCCAAGGATCAGAAGGACCTTCAGAGCCTGGGCCTGGAGCGGGCCGTCAACTTCGGCTGGTTCAATTTCCTGGGCCAACCCCTGCTCTACGCCCTGAATTTTTTTGAGCGCTATTGCGGCAATTACGGCTGGGCCATCGTCATCCTCACCTTTGTGATCCGCATCCTCTTCTTCTACCCCAACCACAAAAGCTACAAGTCCATGAAGGCGATGCAGAAGCTCCAGCCCAAAGTGGCCAAGATCCGGGAGAAATACAAAGACGACAAGGAGGCCATGAACAAGGAGATGATGGGCCTGTACAAGACCTTCAAGGTCAACCCCCTGGCCGGCTGCCTGCCCATGGTGATCCAACTGCCGGTATTCATTGCCCTGTACAGGGTTCTCGGGTCCGCCATCGAACTGCGCCACGCCTCCTTCATACCTACCCTGCCGTTTACCCATATCGTCTGGCTGGCGGACCTGTCCACCAAGGACCCCCTGCTCATCACCCCCCTGGTCATGGGCGGCACCATGTTCTTGCAGCAGAAGATGACCCCCTCTCCGGGTGACCCCGCTCAGGCCAAGATGATGATGTTTCTCCCGTTGGTTTTCACCTTCATGTTTCTGAACTTCGCCTCCGGCCTAGTGATCTATTGGCTGGTGAACAACGTGCTTTCCATTATCCAGCAGCATTACACCAACAAGTACATCAGCTAGTTTTAGAGGAAGGGTTGATGGAGTTTGAGGAGTTTGAAGGCAAAAGCACCGAAGACGCCATTAAGGCGGCTTGTGCCCATTTTCAGGCATCCCCGGAGGAGTTGGAGATCGAGATCCTATCAGTGGGCTCCCCTGGCCTCTTTGGCCTGGGCGGCCGGAAGGCGAAGGTTCGGGCCGCCCTCCGGGATGATGAGTCGGAAGAAAACCTGCTGACCGCGGCCCAGGAGATTCTGGAGAACCTCCTGGCGAAGATGCAGGAGCAGGCCAAGGTCAGCGTGCACCAGGAGGAGGGCCGCATCAGCCTGCGCATCGAGACCGCGGGCGCCGGTCTGCTCATCGGCAAGCAGGGCCAGACCCTGGACGCCTTGCAATATCTGGTCACCAAGATGCTCGCCAAGCGATCCCGCCGCAAGGTGAGGATCTCCATCGATGTGGAGGCCTACCGGGCCCGGCACGACGAGGCCCTGGCGCACCTGGCCCAGAATTATGGGGAGAAGGTGAAAAAGAGCGGCAAGCCCATCACCTTGACTCCCATGAACCCCTATGACCGCCGCATCGTCCATCTGGCCCTTCGGGAGGACAGGGATCTGAAGACCAGCAGCCGGGGGGAAGGGCTGTACAAGAAGGTGGTCATATCCCCCGCCAAAAAGAAGGAAGGCCAGGAGGATGGACCGGAAAAGACAGTGATGGATGATGGCTAATGGGTGCGGGGTTAAGTTCCTCACCCCGGCCGCATCCCGGTTACCCCTTACGAATACATGACCCAGCCTGATCCGGCAGATACCATCGCCGCCATTTCCACTCCCCCAGGTGAGGCGGGCATAGGCATCGTCCGTCTCAGCGGCCCCCGGGCCCGGGAGATCGCCCGGGAGATCTTTCGCCCCCGCCGTCCCCGCCGCCAATGGCGCTCCCACCAGCTCTACCTGGGAGAGATCGTCGGTCCCCAGGGAGAAATCATCGACGAAGTGCTGCTCACCTGGATGCGAGCCCCCCACACCTATACCCGGGAAGACGTGGTGGAGATCAATTGCCACTCCGGCTACCGGGTGCTGGAGCGCCTCTTATCCCTGGTCCTGGCGCGTGGGGCCCGTTTGGCCCAGCCCGGCGAGTTCACGTTGCGGGCCTTTCTCTTAGGTAGGGTTGACCTGATCCAGTCGGAAGCGGTCCTGGAAGTGATCCGGGCCCGGAGCGAGGCGGCGCTGCAGGTGGCCGCCGGCCATCTCCAGGGTGGCCTGGGGCGCGGGCTGGCCCGGCTGCGGGAGGACCTTCTTAACCTGCTGGCCCGGGTGGAGGCGGCCCTCGATTTTCCCGAGGAAGCCGAAGAACTGGCCCCGGCGTTCCTGGAGGAGGCCCTGGCGCCCCAGATGGCAACCCTGGCGCGCCTCACCGCCAGCTACCGGCAAGGCCGCCTGTTGCGGGAGGGCCTGCTGGCGGTCATCATTGGCCGGACCAACGCCGGCAAATCGAGCCTCCTGAACCGCCTGCTTGACCTGGACCGGGCCATTGTCACCGAGATTCCCGGCACTACCCGGGACCTGATCGAGGAGACCATCATCCTCGGATCCATCCCGGTGCGCTTAAGCGACACCGCCGGGCTGGGTCCGGCCCGGGATCGGCTGGAAGAGCTGGCCATGGAGCGCACCACGGACCGCCTGGCCCAGGCCGATCTGGTCCTCTATCTCCTGGACGGGAGCACCCCCCTGGCCGCGGCGGACCGGCAGGCCTTGGGGGAGATGAGCGGCCGCCGGGGCCTGGCGGTGATCAACAAGGCGGACCTGCCCCAGGCGATTGGCGAAACCGAGGTGCAGGCGGCCACCTCCTTCCCGGTGCTGTCGATTTCCGCCCTCACCGGCCAGGGGATCGAAGCCTTGAAGGAGGCCATCGTAGCCCAGGCCCTGGGAGACGGCCTGCGCCTCAGCGGCGAGATGGTCACCCTGGCCCGGCATCACCGGCATCTGGAGGGGTGTCTTGGCTGCCTGGCCCGGGTCCGGGAACTGCTGGCGGCTTACCTTTTGCCGCAACCCCACCAGGCTCCCCCCTGGGAACTCGTGGCCCTGGAGCTCCAGGAGGCCATCCGGGAGCTGGGGGAAATTACCGGCCAGGAGGTGGGAGACGAGGTTTTGGAACGCATCTTCGGGGAATTCTGCCTGGGGAAATAACCCTAGGGCGCTGCAGTTAATTCTTGCTAAATTTTTTGCGCACCCCTACTACGCCGACGAGGCCGGAACTGAGGGGAAGCAGTGGGGGGTAATAGCTGTGGCGGTGGCCAGGCCTATTAGATTGGCCGTGGCAAAACTCAGGCCATAATAAGAGGCAATCCCTATAAAATCAAATCCTCTTGCCCGATTATCCAAATGCGATGAGAACTCAGCACTTGGAATTGACCGAAGCCCACTCAATCACCGGCGTACACAAATCATTCACAGCGCGAATGGCTAACAACCTGCGCATGCGTTCCATCTTTTCTTCCTTCGATTGGCCTTCTCTAGGGTGACCCAAGTCCTCTGGATGGTCCAGCAACAGCAGCTTGGCGGAGGCTAACAATGAGACCATAAAAAACTTACAGTGATAGGAGGTCCGCTGAAAGCAGGAACCCGTTGTCGCGTAGTTGAAGCCTTCGCAACTCAAACAGATTTTCTCGAAAGCGCAACTGACACACTTTTTATTTTCGACGTCGGGGGTGGCGAAAACGTCGTACAAGGGTTCGGCCACGCATATGGGCGCGAAGCGAAAGCATGGGAATCTTGTGCCGTCAGCGGTATAGGTGTTCGTGTACCTGCCGGCACCGCAGAAAGTTCGTTTTTTGTCACTGCCACCCTCGAACAGACGATAAAGCTCGCGGGTCAAAACTCTTGGACGGTGCAACTCCGGATGTGCAAAGTAATACTCCACGAGCCTATCAAGTTGCTCAGCCCACGACCGCACCGCCCTCTTCTCAGATTCTTCGTCACCCCAGACATCTTCAAAAATGACGTCAGATTCGACCGGTAGGCCGAGGCTATGAATGTGAACCACCCCTTCGTAGGTCTGATCAATGGTTTGCGGGCTGATGGTCATTTTCAACGGCTGAGTCGGCCATTCTCTCGGAGGAAGTCGATGTGCTGGATGATGGTGTCGTACGAATTAGAGCGATAGCGGTCTTGCGCTTCCTTCGTGCCATCCATGCTAAGTCCCACAATGACGTTCTCACGGTGGGCAGCGAACCATTGCTTCATTTCATCGTTAAGCAATGTACCATTCGTAGTTACTTGGAAAATAAAGTCCTTGGTGGGAGACGGCCATGAAATGCTGTAGAACCAATCCACAACTTCACGAATGACTTCGAATCTCAGCAGCGGTTCACCACCGAAAAAAGTGACCGAAGTAAGTTTGCAGAGATCCTCCGCAAGCAGTTCTTCGCGAATCTTTTCCTTGACGAACTCTGCGGAGAGCCCCTTCCCGTTCTTGTGATTCTCGTAACAGTAGACACAATCGAGATTGCAATCCTCCGTGAGCAAGAATAGAATCTCTCTTGGAAACCCTTCTTGGAAATCTGGAAAATCGCGCACTGCCGCCCCCTTTGAATGGTCGTCAATCCTCCAATGCCCACGACATCTGGCAGATAGACCAATCGCCGGTTGTAGAGACGCTAGATGCTACACCTCACGACCCTGGGAATTACGGTCAGAGGCTAACACCACTACATGTTCCTTTACCAGGCTGTGCGCAGGTCGACCCACACACACAATCCCGTTGCGGTGAACAGCCTGCCCAGTTCCCGCAACGAGGCTCTCCGGCAAGCAGCCCGGAATCAAGCAACAGACCGATTAGACCAGGGGACTCCCCTGAGAGGTAGGTTTCACCGATCATCTTCAGGAACGAATCGTCCATCTTCACACTGGCCCGCGAATTCGCAGGAATGTTCTCTAGTTCGTCCTTGAGTGATCGCCTCAGCGCCATTAGCGCTTCGTCTATCTTCTTAATTTCTTCCGCGGTCAGTCCCATGTCCTTTCTCCTTTGACTTTGGTTTACAGTCCCTGACTGCCTTGTTGAGCTACTCACGGGGGGGTTTTACCTTTAGAAGCATTCGCACGGCTAACCTTCAGGTTTTGAGAAATATGACAATTGTTTTTTTTACTAATTATGGCAGTGACCGATTTCAAGGAGAGGGTTGCAAATTTTGCAATATATACGGTGCCAAAATTCAGAATCAGGGATATTCTATACAGAAAACCGAATCGCCTCCTGGACCTTGCAGCTTTTTGGATTTGGTCTTCCGGGTCAAATTTGATCTGGCGCGGATTGAGCCCGTAGCGACTGTCTTACAAGTCAAGGTGCCTGGGACACAAACTGATGCCAGGGTTGATTGTTTTTCAGCATAGCGTTGAGGATGGGCACGAGTTTGCGCATACAAGCGGTGAGGGCCAGTTTTTTGGGCTTGCCGGCGGCCAAAAGGCGTTGGTTAAAGGTGCGGATCACCGGGTTCCAGCGAGCCGCCGCCACCGCCGCCCTATAGAGCATGCGGCGCAGGTAGCTGCGGCCACCCCGGATCATCCTTTTGCCCCGGAAGCGGCCGCTATCTTTGTTATAAGGAGCCACCCCCACCAAGGCCACGGCCTTTTTGCCAGGTAGTGTGCCCGCCTCCGGCAACTGGGCCATGACGGCCCTGGAAACGACTGGGCCGATGCCGGGGATGGTCTGTAACAAGCGGTCCTGTTTCCGCCAGAGAGGACTCCGGCGGATCTGGTCGTTGAGATCCTGATCCAACTGTTCCAGCCGTTGCTGGAGCCAGGTAAGGTGGACCTGGATATCCTGGCGCAGGGCAGGGATGAGGGTCTTTTCCAGGCGGTTTTTTTCTTGGCCGATCATTTTGACCACCTGCACACGCCGCTGCAAGGCCGCCTTGAGCACCTGCTGGTCCTGGTCCGGCAAGGCACGGGGCTCAGGGCGCAGGGCTTCGGCGAAATGGGCCAAGACCTGAGCGTCGATCTTATCGGTTTTGGCCAACTTCCCGGTGGCGCCGGCGAATTTCCGCACCGCCAGGGGATTGATCAAGACCACCGGCAGTTGGGCTTCTGCCAGGGCCGCGGTCGCCAGGAACTCGTAGCCGCCGGAGGCCTCTGCCCGATCAGCTGGGGTTTGAGGGCCGCCAAGCGCTTGACCAGCTGCTGAATGCCGAGGTCATCGTTGGGGGTAGCGAAATGGCGGCCCCGTGGCCGCACGGCCACATCCAAGCGCTGCTTGGAGACGTCGAGGCCAACAAAAACTTGAGTCTTCATAGCTTGCTTTCCCGTCCTTGTAGATGCGAGATCATGGTCTCAAGTGACTGTTCGGGTTAGGGCAAGCGGGACGTGGCGCCCATGCTACGGGACGGTCTCTAAGGACCAAGGGCGGGCCGGGGTGCCACGTCCGCGACCGTGCCCCCAGGGCAGGCCCATGGGCCTGCCCTGGGGGGAACCATACTAATCCGGGCACAAATCTTATCATTTTCAAAGGAACCGGACATGTGCCCGCCTACTTCGTTAATATACAAGGGCGCGAAAGCGAAGAGCATCCCGCCTTTAGCCTTCTCAATGCCTTGCCCCTCTGGAAATTTTTGCTGAAAATGGTGCTTTGAAATCATGCCATCTTGTGGATAAATCCGCATCCCCGGAAGGCAGCGCTCTCCGGATCATATCGATTTAATATTGCTATTCCTTAATAAGTTCACGATAATGACACGATGTACGCGAAAAGCCCCAGGCTGTTTTGAGATCTAGAAAATTGTGCCCATGTGAAAGTTTGGCCTGAGCCTGGTGTAGTATTGTCGGATCAAAAATGAATGGAAAAATAGCGTTGAGCGCTTGACAATAAGTAAATGATGATTAATTTTCCAGGCGTTGTAAGTTGAATTCTAAATTTTACTTGTAACTATCATACTCCCTGTTAACCATGATGAAACCATCCAACATCCAAATTGAAGAGGATCATCTCTGCGTAATCTCGGACCTGCATCTTGGTAATCCCGCCTTCTTAAGATCGGACTATTTAAAATCATTTTTAATGCACTTGTCAAGAGAACGCACCAGCCTTTGTATAAATGGCGACGGTATTGATTTATTGCAATGTACCACCAGAAAATTATTAAAAGATTTACGTTCGGCTGTCAAAAGTTTTAAGCACTTCATATCCCAGGGAAGCAAAAAAAAGGTCTACTATGTGCTCGGCAACCATGACACTCATTTGGAGCCATATTTAGCGGAACTAGGCATTTTTTCTTTCACCCCTTTCCTGGAAGTCGTTTCCGGGGGGCGGCGGATTCATATTGAACACGGGCATGCTTACGACTATCGCTATAACCATTTCCCTAAACTCTTCCATCATCTCTCGAAGGTTCTTGGTAAGTTACTGATTATTTCGCCGAATCTTTTTCATCTTTTCTTTAAAATTGAATGGTTTTTTCATGTAAGGAAAAATAAAAAAGTAAATGGGCCCAATAGTGTCCTGGTTGATGCCCATGGGAACTTTTCCGCCGCTCGGGACCTCTTTGCCAGAGGGTTTGATATCGTTATCCTTGCTCATACCCATCTGCACGGCCTGCAGGTGATGGAAAATGGTAAGATCTTCGCCAATGCCGGGGCCTGGACCTCCGGCAAACTCCATTATCTGGAAATTAAGCAGGGCGCCATCAGCCTCAAGGAGTGGTATTGAGAGGGGGTTGATGGGGACTTCCAATTACCCCCGCTACTAGTTAGAAACGAAAACGACTGCCAAGCCTATCTTGGCGTTAATGAAAGGCCCTCCCAAGCTCAACTTGGTAACGAGGAAACGAGAGTCGCCTTGTCATCCTGAGCGAAGCGAAGGATCTCGTCTTTGCTGGTAAGGCATGAGATTCTTCGGTCGCGGCGCTCCCTCAGAATGACCGGTGCGGGGACACGCCCGTAGGTCTCAATCCCTCTTATCTCTTCGTTTTTGCCATCTTCAAAAAAATCGATTACGCAAATCCCTCAGCAAGGCCCCGGGCACTATCCGATCATATCGATAACTTATTGGTATTTTTAATAAGTTTACGATCATGGCAAAAAACTCGCTATGACTCAGAAATAAAAAAGGCAGGGCCATGGCTGACCCTGCCTGGATTTTGTCTTTGAAATGGAAGGCCGCTTAACTTTTCCTTAACCTCCTCCAGCCCACCGAGCCAAGCAGTCCGGAACCCAGGAGCCAGGCAGTGGCGGGCAGGGGAACCGAGGAAACCGGTGTGGCATCCAGGGTGACATCGTCAAAATCACCCTGCAGAGGTTCATCAAAAATCGTAGTTGAAGAGCACGTCGCCGCCGTTGTTGCGCAGGCCCATGGTGGAATCGGCGCTCAGGTATTTGTTTACCTTGTATTCCAGCCGCATCTGTTCGGTGTTGTCCCGGTAGAGGGGATTGTTTTTGTGTTCGAAGGTGACGCTGAGCTGATTGGTCAGGGGCTTGCTCACCCCCACCGTCTGTTCCCCGCAGCGCATGCTGAGGTCGCACACCAGGGGCGCATTTTCCCCAAAAATCTCTTTCAGCTTCCTGGTGGTGACCCCGCCCAGGACCCCCAGGGCCTGCTGGCCCACGGTATTGTACTCCTCCCGGCTCAGGGCCGCGGCCGGGCGTCCGTAAACCAGGTAGGAGAGCACATCCGCGGGAGGAAGCCCCGGGTTGCTGGAAAAGTTGAGTTGCGGTTTGTTGACAGGGCCGGAGACGTCCAGCATCAAGGTGACCTCGTCCACCTGGCAGGTGGCGCGGCCCGCCAGGGTCCCGGGCACCCCGGGTTTGCCGGAAAGGCTCACCGTCCCCTCGGCCACCTTGAAGGCATGCCCCTGGATGTCAATGGTGCCTTTCACGGCCTGCAGCACCCCAGCCACCCTCAGCCGTTCCTGTCCCGGCGCCTTGCTGACTCTAAGGCTGCCTGCCAGGTCCACCTGGATATCCTTGTTTTTTACCAAGACCTCTCCCGTCGATTGCAGGGTGAAGTCAGCCTGCATATTTCTCCAAAACGCCAGGGCGTGGGTAGCCTGGGCCTCGGACGCAGGCGGGGATGGTTGCACCAGGTGGATATCGGGATTGGGAGCGATCTGGAAAAAGCTGGTGGCAAAGGTGGCCTGGGGGATCAGGATCTGACCGGTAAGGCTCGGGTTGCCAAAGGGGCCGCTAAGGGTCAGGGCCCCGTTGGCTTCCACCTGGGAACCCTCCCGGCGCAGGGCCAGAAAATTCTGCAACACTCCTCGCAGTTCCAGGTGACCCGGGGCGAATCCCTGGAGGGTGAGATCCCCGCTGAGTCGCAAGGTGCCGCCGCTTTCCAGGAGGACCTCCGGGATGGTGATTTTGCTCCCCTGGAGCCGGGCCGCGCCAGGCAGCAGCCGGTAGGGCAGGCCGGCCTGGCGGAGTTTGATCGACCCTTCTCCCCAGCGCACCTGGCCGGAAACCTGGGGGTGGCGGGGGTTGCCCTGCACCTGGGCCTGGATGTTAAGTTCACCCTGGGCGGCCTGCACCTGGGGGCTGATGGCGGTGAGCATCGCCAGGTCGGTCTTTTCCCCCTTCACCGTGAGGGACAGGTTTTGTTCACCCCAAGACCAGCGCCAGGGGCTGAGGGCGAGGCGCACAGGAATCTGGCCGCTCCAAACCAGCCGGGCTCCCTCAGCCTTTTCCTCCAGGTCGCCACTCAGATTTAGCAGGTCGGAGTGGTAATCGAAGGTGGTTTGCAAAGATTGGAAGGCGAAGGTCCCCACCTGCCCCGGGCTCCAGGTGACCTTCCCCTGGACCAGGGGCGCTCCGGGCTCCCCGCCGATGGAGGCCTGGCCGTCGATTTTCCCTTGCAAGGGAGGTCCCTTCCTGCTGAGGAGCCTGGCGGGGAAATGCCGCAGGTTAAGAAGGCCGGTCAGCCGCGACCCCTGGGCCTCCAGACTGGCGGTAAGCTCCCCGTCGTTGACCTTGAAGGCGGCCTCAGCCATTTGCAGCCCCGGGAAGAGCCGTAACTGTACCGGGCCGGTGTTGGCAATGGCGTATTCGGGGGAGTCGAAGCGAACCTTCTGCAATGCCAGGGAAACGGGGCGGGACCGCAGGTCGGCGACGCCCAAAACTTCCGCCTGGGCCGCACCCGGGTAGCCGGCGCTGAAGCGGAACCGCCAAAGGTTGGCCTCCCCGTGGGCGGAAAAATCGGCCTGGGAGAAGACCGCCGCCGGGGTACTCAAGTTGGCGCCCCGGAGTTCCAGTTCTCCCGCCGCGATGGGCCAGCCAGCCGCGCTCGCCTTGAAGGTGAAGGTTTTCAGGGAAACCTCTCCCAGGGTCAGGCTGCTGCCGGAGCCCTGCAGGGAGAAATGGGGGTCCTGCAGGGTGCCGCTGAGGGCGCCGGCGAATTCCAGGGGATCCCCACCTGCCGCCGGCAGGTAAGGCCGGGCAGCCGCGGGAGCCAGGCTTCCCTTGAACTGGCAAGCGATCCGGTCCCCCTCCCGGGAGCCGAAGAGCTGGGCGGCCAGCGGCCCCAGGCGGAAAGAGGCCTGGGTTACCTCGAGCCTCGGCTGCTGCCAGGTGAACCTGGCCCGCAAATCCTCCAGGGGCTCGGAACCCAAACGCCCCCGGGCCTCCAGGTCGCCGGCCAGGTAGAGGCCGGCCAGGGCTCGCCCCTCGGTCCAGTGGAAGGCCCCGCTGAACTTGCCGTTAAGGGCAGAATCACCAGCCTTTTCCAGACCCAGGCGGCCCGGTTGCAAATTCTCAGCCTCGATTTGCAAGTTGCCGGCAAGGCTGGAGAGCAACGGGCCGTCGGCGGCCAGGGTCAGCTTGCCGAAATTTCCCTGGGCCAGCCCTTTCAGGTTTTGCTCCCGGGCGTTGCCGGCCAGGCTGATATGCAAATGGTCTACGCTGATCCCCTGACCCCGGAAGGCAGAGACGTCCAGGGTCCCTGCCAGCCGCGCCGGGGGCCAGGAAGGACCCCCCCCTTTGAGGGTCAGCCCGGCGGCGATGAGGGAGAGATCTTTGAGCTTTTCAGCCCACTGTTGGCTGAATGGCGAAAGCATCCCGGCCCCCAGCCCCCCCAGTTTGGCATCCAGGCCGTAGGACCACTCCCCGGAGTCCAGGTTAAGGTTGGCTTTCAGATCAAAGGAGGCCTGCTGCACCCGGCCGGCGCCGGTCAATTGATACTTGTTGGGGCCCAGGAGGGCCAGGCGGAATTTTCCCTCGATTTCCCAGTCCCGGGGCCATCCGGGCTGGAGCAGCCCCAGCAACGCCCCGGAGGCGGGACCGAGCTCAAAGGAGAACAAGCCTTCGCGCCGGGGGCCCAGGACGCCTTCCTTCAGGCTGGCCAGGGTCTGGCCCCCGCGCTGGACTTCCAGGGAGTTGAAGGCCAACCGGCCCTGGGCGTAAGTGAAGCCCCCCCGCAAGGCGAAGCGGCCCAGGGGAGTGGCGGCGGCCAGGTCCAACCGGCGCACCCGGACCTCCTGCCCGGGCCTCCTGGGGCGAAGTACGGTAAGGCCCAGGCTCAGGTCCAGGTCTTCAATACGCTGGCTGACGCCGGACCGGATCACCACCGCCTGGCCGTGCTCCAGCAGAATCGCAGAAAAATCGAGGGACCGGAAGGGCGGCGGCGGACGTTTCTTCAGGATGGAGGCCAGCTCCCAATGGCCCTCCCGATCCTGCCGCAGGGTGAGCCGGGGTTGGTGAATAACCAGGCTGCCGATCACCGGTTGCAACCGGATTAAGGACCAGAGGGAGAAGCGCAGCTCCACCTTGGGAGTGTAAAGGATCTCACCTTGAGGGCCGGTAAGGGTCACCCCGGTGAAGGTGAAGCCGGTGAGGGCGTGGCCCTGCACCGCCGCCACCTGGAGTTCGCCGTTGAGGCGGTCCTGGGCCAGGTTCACCACTTCCCAGCCGCCCCAACGCCAGAAGGCCTGGGATTTGAGGGCCCCCCAACCGGCCACTCCCAGGAGCAGGATGACCGCCAGGACGATAAGCAAAACCCGTCGCATTCTTATTATTATACCATAGTTATTTGGTCTTGGGCGTCTTCCTGCGGCAGTCAGCCGCTAGCACCCGGGCCTCTTCCGAAAACAGCAAACCGGCTTTAAAAAGCCTGGCCGATGGAGAAATTGATATGGTAGTTATCCTTGTGTTCCGAGATGGGGTTCAGGGGAATCCCAATATCGACCCCCACCGGGCCGATGGGAGTCATGTAACGCAATCCCACCCCTGAGGCATATTTTAGCTGGCCCAGGTCGAAGTCGGGGATATTGAAGAAGACGTTGCCGAAATCCATGAAGACGACCCCCCGGATTTCCTTGTAAAGGGGGATGCGGGCCTCGAGGCTCCCATCCATCAGGGCCTCGCCCCCCAGGGGTTGTCCGGTGAGATTCCGGGGCCCCAGGTAATCGAGGCGATAGCCCCGGACGCTATCGTAGCCGCCGGCAAAGAAGCGGTAGAAGATGGGAATCTGCGTGGTGCTCTGGATGGGCTCGATGAAACCGAATTTGAGGCGCCCGGCCAGGACGAAGTTGCTGTCCTCCCACGGGGCATAGTAATGGCGGGCCTCCACCACATTGCGGATAAACTCCAGGTTGGATCCCAGGAAGGTCGGGGCAAACTCCCCGGCCCAGGACAGCACTCCCCCGCGGTGCGGGTCCGCCAGGTTGTCCGTGGTCTCCCGGCGCAGGCCCAGAAGAAGCATGGAGGACCGGTAGAGCTCTTCGGTGCTCGTCTTGGTGAGGATGGCCAGGGTCTCATCAGGGATATCGAAGGGCCGGGCAAACTCCAGGCTGTGGCCCACGTAGGCCCGGAGATTCCAGGGCAGGTCCCGTTCCAGACGCTCCTCGGTAAAAAAGGACTTGTCGTTATACCCAGGGAGATAACGGAGGATATAGCCGCCCTGCAAGACCAGGTCGTTGCGGCTGCCCCAGATTTGGGGATTGGTAAAGGTGCCCGTCAACCGATCTTCGATGCTGGAGTATTTGCCTTCCAGGTCCAGAGTACGGCCGCCTCCGTCGAGATTACGCAAGCGCAGGCCCAACTTGGCCCGGAACTGGTCTTCATCGCCGTACCCCGCCCCCACCTTGAAGGAGTGCCGCTTTTTTTCCTTGACCACCACCTCCATGGGAACCCGGCGATCCTTTTCCTTGCCGGTCTCCGGGGTGATGCTGACGGTTTGAAACAGGTCCAGGCCGTAAAGCTTCACCTGGCTATCGTAAATCTTTTTGAAGGAGAAGACATCTCCGGGCTTGAAGGTTAGTTGCCGCCGGATCAGGTAGCCGGGGGTCTCTTCGTTGCCGGTGATCCTGACGTCGCCGAAATAGCCCAGGGTGCCGGCATTAACCGTGACTTCGATCCTGGCGGTATTCTTCTCCGGGTCCAGCTGGACCTTGCCCTCCACCACGGTGTGGGGATAGCCGTGGTCCAGCAGATAGTCCAGGTACAGGCGCTTCAGGGACTCGTAAGCGTCCGCCGAGAAGCGGTCCCCGATCTCCAGGGGCCACTTCTTTTTTAGGGAGGAGAGGTCCACCGGAGGGGTGGCGGGGGCCACCTGGACCTCCTCCGCAATTACCCGGACGTAGGGGCCTTCGGTGATATGCAGCGTAACCGTCACCTGGTCGTCTTGTCTTTCGATTTCGGGGACGATCTTGGTGTGGTAAAAACCCTGGCTCTGGTAGTAGTCCTTTAAGCGCACCAGATCCCCTTCCAGCGCCTCCTCCTTAAAGGCAGGAGGCTTCACCCACGGCAAGCGGATCAGGGGAGGGCGGGGTATGGTCATTTCGGCCAAAAGCTTTTTCTTGGGGACGATCTCGGCCCCGATGATCTGAAGGGAGTGCAGCACTGGTCCTGGGGGTGCGCCGGCAGGCGGGGCCTCGGCTGCCCCGGCGCCCTTCGGGGGCGAAAGGAGCAGGAACAGGCAAATCATGACCAGGAGCGGCGTTCCCAGCCCCGGCGACCGCCTGCCGGGCCCCGGGGTCTGACTGGGCGCCCACCCCTGGTTATTTCCCATGCCACGAAGCACCGTTCCGCCTCCGAGATTGAATCGAGATAGCGGCGGTGGCAGGCCCCTGGCGTCGCCGGTGGGGAGCGGGTGGATTCGCCGGCCTCTCATCCCCGCTTGCTTCCCCGGGGTGGGGCCATTTCCGGAAAGAGCGGCCGCGGTCGCGGCGGCCGGGGCAGGTCCGCAGCGGCTGCCGGCCGCGTCAGCAAGTCCGCCGGCAGCAGCCGCACCCAGGGAGAAAGCTTGCTGGGGCGTCGCCGGCCCCACAGGTTCCGCTGCCTGGCCCAGGTCAGGAAGATCTGGCGGGAGGCCCGGGTGAGGCCCACGTAGAAGAGGCGGCGTTCCTCGTCCGGGTCGGCGGCCAGCTCCCCTGGCGGTTCCCAAGGGATGAGGCCCTCTTCGCAGCCGGCAATGAAGACGTAAGGGAACTCCAGCCCCTTGGCGGCGTGCAGGCTGAGGAGCTTCACCCGTTCCGCGGCCAAATCGAGCCCGTCCCAATCCGGGCCCACCCCCTCCCGGGGTTGCTGGCAGGGGATGCCGGACTCCTTAAGGGTGCGCTCCAATTCCGGGGCCAGGGCATGAAGGCGATACAAGACCGCGATGTCCCTGAAGCCCGCCCTACCTCCCTGATCCTGCTGCCGCAGGCCCCGGTCTTCCAAGGCCAGATGGCTCATGCCGCCCACCAGGTTTTCGATTTCCCGGGCGATGGCCCGGGCCTCGGCCTGGGGATTGGCCGCCTCCAGCAAGATCAAGGGGCTGCTTCCGGGCTGATTGGTGGTCAGGGGCTGCGGGGGCTCAGGGCCGCTGGCCTGAAGCCGCTGCGCCGCTTGCAGGATGGGTTCCGGCAGGCGGTAGGTCTCCTCAAACCGGCATATCTGCGCCTGGGGCCAATCCTCCAGGAACCTGGAAAAATACCTGGGGGAAGCGCCCCGAAAGCCGTAAATCGCCTGGTCCGGATCGCCGATTACCATGATTTCGGCGCCGGGGCCGGCCAGCCACCGAAACATGCGGTACTGTGCTTCATTGAGATCCTGATATTCATCCACCAACAGGTGCCGGAAGCGGCGCCGCAGAGATTCCCGGATTCCCGGCTGCTGCTCCAGGAGCAGGGTGGGTCGGGCGATGAGGTCTTCATAGTCCCAGAACCCCGCAGTTTCCAGGGCGCCTTCGTAGGAGCGGTAGGCCGCCAGATAACCGGGTTCCCTTACCTCCTCCTCCCTCAGGTCCTTTGGATACTGCAGGTCCTGTTTCCAAGAGGTGACCTGCTTTTCGAGAGCGGCCCAGGAGAGTTGGTGGTCCCGGGCCACCTGCCGCAAGAGGTGGCGGCGATGCTCCTCCACCGCGACCTGACGCGGGCTTCCCCCCTGATCCAGCAAGAGTTGGTGCCCCAGGGCATGAAAGGTCTTGATGGTTAGCCCCTCCAACCCTTTAAAATCCGGCAGGAGCGGCAGCAGGCGGTCCGCCATTTCACCGGCCGCCTGCCGGGTGAAGGTGAGGGCCAGGATCTCCTGGGGCGGTATTCCCCGGCGGGATAACAGGTAGGCCAGGCGGTGGGTGAGGGCCCGGGTTTTGCCGCTGCCGGGGCCGGCGGCCACCACCAGGGCCGGCCCTACGTAGGTGACGGCCTGGCGCTGAGTCCGGTTCAGGGAACCCAGCAGGGGGTCATTGAGGAGGGGGTCTTCGGTCTTCCGGCTGCGGTTGGCGCTGGGTTCGGCGGCTACTGGACCTCGATCATTGACCGCCGCGGGTTCCCGGGCCGGTGGGGTGGCCGGGGGTGCCGCGGCGAGGCTGAAAAAGGCCCCCTGGCCCTGCAACTGCCGGCGTTCCTCCGGGGTGAACAGGCGAATCTCCCCATACTCTCCGTCGTAGCCCCCGGCAATGTGCACCCGGCCCCGGCGCACCTTATCCACTGCCCGGGCCAGCAGCGGGCCATGCTCTCCCCCTTCCCGGGCCAGGTCCTCCAGGGGCGCCCGGCGCAGGATCGTGAGCTCCGGGCCCAGGGCCGCCAGCAGCCGGAAATAGCGCTGGCGCACCTTCAGGCTGGCGGGGCCTACTTGCAGCACCTCGGCCAGGACCTCAGAGAGAGAGATCAGGGACTCGTAGGGCCTGGCTCCGGGGTGAGAGGCTCCCGGAGGCCGGTCCGCCAGGTCCTCGACCCGGTGCAGCACCCCGAAAGTCAAAGGCTTGCCGCACCCGGGGCAGCACCCCCGGAGGGCCGC
Organism: Desulfobaccales bacterium; assembly: GCA_049585595.1. Lineage (GTDB taxonomy): Bacteria > Desulfobacterota > Desulfobaccia > Desulfobaccales > 0-14-0-80-60-11 > JAPLJC01. The sequence continues at coordinate 4,679 of JBAVAG010000035.1, read as the reverse complement.
GGCCTCCTCCGGGTTGAGGCGTTGACCGCAATGACGGTGCCCGTCCAGGTGGTATTTGCCCTCCTCGGGAAAGAATTCCAGGGTGCCGGCAAAACCCTCCCGGGTCCGCAGGGCTCGGCTCAGATCCGCATAGGTGGGGGGCACTGTCAGGAGGTTGGCCTCCCTTCCTAACTTCTGGGGGGAATGGGCGTCGGAGTTGGAAACCAGGGTGAAGCGGTCCAGGGCCCCCACCCGCCAGTTCATCGCCGGGTCGGAGGAAAGCCCGGTCTCCACGGCATAAATATGGGCCAATCCGTCCTCAAAACACTCTTCCAGGGAATCGAAGCCGCTTTTGCTCCCCAGAACGGAGAACCAGGGGGTCCAGATGTGGGCCGGGATCACCAGGGAGCGGGGGTCGATTGCCAGGACCAATTCCAGGAGGTATTTGGCGTCCAGCCCCAGGATGGGGCGGCCATCCGAGGCCACGTTGCCCAGTCTAGCCAGGCGCTCCGATAGCTGAAGGGCCGCTTCCAGGCTGGGGAGCAGCAGCAGTAGATGGACCTTGCGTACCCGCCCTGCCTTTTTATAAATGGCGCTGACTTCGCCGCTGACCACGAAGCGGACCCTGGCGGCCTCCTGCCAGGAGGGGCCCCGGAGTTCCGGCTCGAGAGGCAGGGCCAGCTCCTTCTTGAGGACATAGGTTCCCTCCGCCAGCGGCTCCAGCCGGGCGGCCATCTCTTTAAGCCACTGGGGATGAGTGCAGTCGCCGGTGCCCACCAGGTGCAGGCCTTTATACCGGCCCCAGAGGTCCAGATGCTCCAGGTCGGCTAGCCGGCCGGTGGCAATGGAATAGTGGGAGTGGAGGTGCAGGTCGGCGATAGTCTCCATGGGATTTCAACCTTACCATAAATCGGAGGCCGATACCACCGGCCGTCTGGACCCGGACCAGGCCCTCCGAAAATCGGGGCCAGTTTGTGCTTCCTAACCAGTAGGGCATTAAATCGAGGGAAAACGTAAGCTCCAGGGGCTGGAAATCCCAACTTACCCCCCCGAAGGGGGCTTTTTGAACTGGCAGGGGGATGAATACCCCCCAGGCTCCTTAAGCAGTGGGGGACCTTACTGAATCATTAGAAATCGTGGAACCCTGAAGTTTTGATAGTGGCAAGATATCCTCTTGTTTCCTAAGCAAAAAATTCCTTTTTGGCGAAGTATGTGCTAACATGGCTCCAGTGGGACTATAAGATACAAAAAGAAGAACCTTTGTGCTTAAACTCTGTTAAAGAGGGAAAGCCGTCCTTATGGCCAGGTTAGCAAGATACCATAGGGGATAGAATATGATTGAGTCAATCACCATCGCCGACGTGGCATCTTATGGCAAAACTCCGCAGGCACTCGATAGTTTGTCAAAAATCACGTTCATGTTCGGTTCTAACGCTGCCGGCAAGACCACGATTAGCCAAGTGATTGCAGATGAAGACAGTTTTCGAACGTGCAAAGTGACATGGCAGAGAGGGACACGACTCCAAACGATGGTGTACAACCAACCCTTCGTCGACAAGAACTTCCATCAATCGGCACAACTGAAGGGCGTGTTCACGCTCGGTGAGAAACACGAAGAAATCCTCAACAAGATCGCGGCAGCGAAAGACGATCTCGACGACCTTACGGGGAAGATAGAAACTCTGACATACCAATTGCAGGGCGATGATGGTGCAGGCGGAAAAAATGGCGCGGTGGCCGCTCTGGAGTCAGAGCTTAAGGACAAGTGTTGGGCGCAGAAGCAAAAACACGATGCGGCCCTAAAGGGTGCATTCGAAGGATATCGAGGGAGCTCCGAGAAATTCAAAGAGAAGGTAATGGCTGAGTGGACCTCCAATTCAGCAAACCTCGTATCGTTGGCAAAACTCGAGAATAGGGCCCAAACTGTGTTTGGCCCCACCCCAATTAGTCAACGATCAATTCCCATGGTGGAGACCGCAACGCTGGTCACCTATGAGTCCGACCCCATTCTTAAGAAACGCGTTGTCGGCAAGAATGACGTTGACATAGCCGCATTGATCAAGAAACTCGGTAACAGCGATTGGGTTCGCGAAGGGCGTACGTTCTATGAAGTCAGCGAAGGAGTCTGTCCGTTCTGCCAGCAGAGCACGACGGAGACGTTCGCAAATAGCTTGAACGAATACTTCGATGAAGCGTTTGAGACGGACAGCAAGGCCATCGAGGAGCTGTCAACCAACTACAAAACGGAAGCAGATAGGATTGAGCAGCAAATCGCGGAAATCATCGCAACTCCGCCGAATTTCCTGGATGCCGAGAAGCTAAAAGCAGAAAAGGACCTTTTCGACTCGCGCGTGACGATCAACGTACAGCGCCTCGCAGGAAAGAAGAGGGAGCCTAGCCAATCGGTGGAACTCGAATCGCTCAGCAATGTGAGTACTGCAATAAAGACGCTGGTCGATGAAACCAACGCGCTCGTGGCCGAGCACAACAAGATGGTGGCCAACCTTTCCCAAGAGCGGAGCGAGTTGAGGACGCAGGTATGGAAGTACTTGCTCGAAATGGAACTCAAAAGCGATCTGGCCGCGTACAGGCAATCACGCATTGACTTGGACAAAGCCGTCGCAGCACTGGAAACCAAGATCAAAGAAGCAAAAACGGAGAAGGAGAGAATGCAGGGCGAGATTCGACAGCTCGAAAGACAAACAACCAGTATTCAACCGACGATTGATGGAATAAACGCGCTCCTATCATCCTTCGGTTTCCGCAATTTCTCCCTTGCCAAAGGCGAGGACGGTGCATCCTATAAGCTTGTCCGACCAGACGGCTCTGACGCCAAGACGACTCTCAGTGAAGGGGAGCGAAGTTTCGTGATGTTTCTCTATTTTTACCATCTCTTGAAAGGAAGCGATTCTGAAAGCGGCATTACAACCGACCGGGTTGTTGTCTTCGACGACCCGGTGTCCAGCCTAGATAGCGACATCTTGTTCATTGTGGGAAGCCTCATCAAAGGATTGTTCGATGAAGCAAGAGCTGGGTCAGGCCAAATCAAGCAAGTGTTCGTTCTCACACATAACGCCTATTTCCACAGGGAGGTGACGTTCAATAGCAGACGCCCTCGGGATGGCGCGATGAAAGACGAGACATTCTGGGTCGTCCGGAAGCGGGGACTGCTCTCGGAGTTGGAGAAGTGCCCATCGAACCCGATAAAGACGTCCTACGAGTTGTTATGGTCTGAAGTGAGAAGGAGTGACCGCTCTAACTCCACAATTCAGAATACATTGCGGCGGATACTCGAGAACTACTTCAAGATTACTGGTGGCTTTGATCTGGACAAGCTTTGCGGAATGTTTGCCGGCAAAGAAAAAATGATCTATAGATCGCTTTGCTCGTGGGTACATGCCGGGTCGCATTATGCGCATGATGATCTCTACGTGTCGATTGATGACTCGATGGTTGAAACATATCTGGAGGTCTTCAAAGCGATCTTCGAGAGGTCCGGGCATATCAATCACTACAAGATGATGATGGGAGATGCATCTGAAGCAGAGGCCCCGTGAATGCAGACCTTTAAGTTGGGGAAAGCCACGCCTGGCTGCCATACCTAATCCGCGGCCTGGTTAAGGGAGGATTTTCATCCTGATAATTTTAGCGGCTGCGGGCCCACTGGATTTACCATTTTGCCAATTGTTTTCTCCTAAAGAGGCGGCCTGGGAAACCGGGGGGCTGGGCCGGCGGTGACTGGTTGGCGCCGGCGCCCTCTTTAAAGGGGAATTATATATTTGCATCCCTCAATTATCTTTTGTGGGGGCGGGGTTTCCCCGCCCAGGGCAAACCCAAATTGCCTGAGGCCTGTGCTCAAAAACCCAAATTGTCAGAGGCCTATGCCACCAGGACGCCGCCCCTACGGCCGCGATGGAATCGGGAGTCAAGTAGAGAATTCCCCTTTAAAGTTAGGAGATCCGGAGCGAAGCAGTAAGCCTGATAAAGAGTGAAAAAATAGAGGAAGATGAGGGCGTAATCATTGTGAATATGAGGGGACAAGTTAATTTAGAGAGGCCGGCATAAGGATCAGTGGCAAAAAAGCGATCCCGGTACTTGGCCGGGACATCCTAAGCGACGGCGCCAAGGTTGTGGAAAAAGAAAAAAGTTGTAAAAAAAGAAAAAAGCCCCTCCGCAGAGGGGCTTTTGCTAGCCTTCTTTTCCCCCGGGTTACAGAGAAGCTTTGGACTTGGTCTCTGACCAGGCCGTTTCCGTCTTCTCCTCGAAGTAAGGCCGGAAGACGTCCTCGTCCAGGCGGAGCATCAAGCCGCCGCACTGGGCGCAAAGGGCCGTGTGATCATCAAGTCCGGCCACCCTCTGGTCCCGTCCCCCACAATCGACACATTGGTAATCGTAGATCGGCATAATTAATCTCCCCCCCATTTAAAGATTAACATTCTTACTGCAAAAATTGTACCTGACTGCCAACATTATTAACTTCTTGGTAATTAGTTAATTTCAAATAACAATTTGTCAACCCCTGGTGACGCCAAAAATCGGTCTTAATATTTTGCCAGGGCGGAAAAGGGTAAATTGTCCTAAAGCATGGGTGACTTTTACCCAAAGTCTCGGAGGGAGAGTTGCTATGACCGATATACCAAGGCCGCGGCGCCAGGTCCCCGGCTATTTTACTCACCCCTTGCCTACGGCGGTGTTTTTTT
>JBAVAG010000034.1:0-140249 GCA_049585595.1 Desulfobaccales bacterium | reverse complement strand
TCCTGCTACGTGCGCCTGCGGAAGGCCGACCTGGGCCCCATAGTGGAGGCCCTGGAGCAGCAAGGCCTCACGGTGCAGGACATCATTCCTTAAGTTCGCTTACCCCGGCGCCGCCGCCCCGGTTCTTCCCGGGCCGGAGCGGGCTCCGGGCCGCACACCCGGTTCTTCCCCGCCTGCTTGGCCCGGTACATGGCGGCGTCGGCTGCCGCCACCAGGGCCTCGCCGTCCATGAGCGGCGTCAGATGCGCTACCCCGATACTCACGGTAACCTGCAAGTCCCGGCCCGGCAAGGAAATGGTCATACTGGAGACTTGATGCCGCAGCCGCTCCGCCACCCGGAGGGCCTGCTTTAGCCCGGTCTCCGGCAGCAATACCACGAACTCTTCGCCACCATACCGGCAGGCCAGGTCAGCCTGACGCAGTCCGTTTTGTAAATAGGCGCCCAGGGTCTTCAACACCATGTCTCCCTGGAGGTGCCCCAGGGTATCGTTGATCACCTTAAAATTGTCCAGGTCCAGAAAGAGCATGGACAGGGGAACCTGGTAACGCCGGCTCTTCATGATCTCGTGCACCAGCTCTTCCCAGAAGTGCCGGTAGTTGTAAAGGCCGGTGAGACCGTCCCGGATGGCCAGTTTTTTGATCTCTTCCAGGAGGTCCAGGTTTCTCAGGGCGGCCTCCCCCTGCAGGATGAAGATCTGGAAGAGTTCGGCCTCTTCCGGGGAGAACGGGTTATCCCTGGCCCCGGCCACCAGGGCCAGGCATTCCCCGGTCTGGGCCTGGCCCCAGAGAATCTGGGAGAGAGACTGGTCCGGCAGAGGCTCCCCGGAGGTTTGCGGGGCGCCGGCGGCAGCCAGTTGGAAGCTCCTCCTCAGGTTGGCCTTAAACCCGGCAACGGCATCTTCCTTTAGCCCCGGCTGGCGGCGGTAGGCTTCCCAGGGCGCCCTTTTCCCGGCCTCCTGGAACTGCAGACCCAGGATTTTAAAGGAGAGGTTCTCCCAGAGGAGGTTCACCAGGCTTTGAATCAGTTGTTCCCAGGTGCGGGGCACGGCCAGGGCCTCGCCTATGCTCCGCACCTGGTGGAGATCCTGGGACCGGCGCAGGCTAAGCTCTTCCTGGGCCTGGCGCAGGTTGGCCACGAGGTCCAGAGTAAAACCCAGGTTCAGCCGCTGCCTCTCCAGGGCCCGGGCCACCACGGCCTGCAGGTGGTCCAGGGTCATTTTGGACCCCGGCAGGTAATCATAGGCCCCCAGGCGCAAGGCCTGCAGGGCGCCCCCCAGGGCCTCTTCGCCGGTGCTGAACAGGATGACTTCCGTTCGGGGTGAGATAGTCTTGATCCAGGAGAGGAGCTCCAATCCGGAAGTACCGGGCAGCGCCAGATCCAGCAGGGCCACTTGAAATTCTTCTTCCTGGAGGGCTGCCAAGGCCTCCCGGCCATCGCCCGTCCGGCGCACTGCGGTCCCCTGGCCTGCCAGAAACTCGGCCATCGCCGTGAAGGGTTGGGGCTCATCCCCGACTAACAGGATCCTCTCCGGGGCGCTCTGTTTGTGGCTATTGGTCAAGGTTCCACCTCGTACCAGCCATCTGAGGAAAACAGGGAGTCCTGGTGGAAGCGGGGCTCAACCGTCTGGGGGTAATCGAGGGTATAGTGCAAGCCCCGGCTCTCCTTGCGCCTGAGCGCCATGCGGATGATCAGGTCGGCCACCTGGGCAATATTGCGCAATTCCAGGAGGTCGCTGGTGAGGAGAAATTTCCAGTAATATTCGTTGATCTCTTTCAGGACCAGGTCGATGCGTGCCTGGGCCCGGAGCAGGCGGCTGTCGCTGCGGACGATACCCACGTAGTTCCACATGAAGCGCCGGATCTCATCCCAACTGTGGGAAACTACCACCCCTTCCTCGCTGTCCTTGGCCCCGTAGGTATTCCAGGCGGACACCGGGGTCGCCGGTTTGGCAAGCAAGGCGGGCAGGGTCTCCCGGGCAGCCTGGGCGGCCTGGTGAGAAAAGACCAGGGCCTCCAGGAGGGAGTTGCTGGCCAGGCGGTTGGCCCCGTGCAGCCCGGTCATGGAGACCTCACCCACAGCGTAGAGATTGGCGATGGTGGTCAGGCCCCAGGCGTCGGTCGCCACCCCGCCGCACAGGTAGTGGGCCGCGGGCACCACCGGCATGGGCTCCTTCGTGATATCGATCCCAAATTCCAGGCAGCTCTGGTAGATATTGGGGAAGCGGCCCCGGACAAATTCCGCCGGTTTGTGGCTGATATCCAGATATACGCAATCGGCGCCGCTCTTTTTCAACTCCAGGTCGATGGCCCGGGCCACCGTATCCCGGGGAGCCAGGTCTTTCAGGGGATGATACTTCTCCATGAAGGGGCGCCCGTCCCGATCCATGAGGACGGCCCCTTCGCCTCGCAAGGCCTCGGAAATCAGAAAGTTCTTGGCCGCGGGATGGTAAAGGCAGGTGGGATGAAACTGGACGAACTCCATGTTGCCGATCCGGGCCCCGGCCCGGTAGGCCATGGCTACCCCGTCGCCGGTGGCGATGTCGGGATTGCTGGTGTAGAGATAGACCTTGCCGGCTCCGCCGGTGGCCAGGAGGGTGATGCGGGCCAGGAAGGTATCCACCTGGCCGCTCTCCTTATTGAGGACATAGGCCCCCAGGCAGGTTCTCTCCGCCTCGGTCACCACCCCTCCCTGGCGCACCACCCGCTCCAGGGTGATGAGATTGACCCCCATGTGGTTTTCGAAGACCCGGATGCGGGGATGGGCCAGGACCTTCTCCGCCAGGATGCGCTCCACTTCGGCGCCGGTCATGTCCTGGGCGTGGATGACCCGCCGCCGGGAGTGGCCCCCTTCCCGGCCCAGGTCATAGACGTTGTCCTTGCCGGTGTCGAAGTGGGCTCCCATCTCGATCAGTTCCCGGATGCGCGCCGGCCCCTGGCGCACCACCAGCTCCACGATGTCCGGATGCGACAGGCCTTCCCCCACGGTGAGGGTGTCTTGAATGTGATATTCGAAGCGGTCGTCCGGTCCCAACACCGCGGCGATGCCCCCCTGGGCCTTGCTGGTGGAGGTTTCCGTCAATCCCTGTTTGGTCACCAGATTGACCTGGGCGAACTCCGCCACCTTGAGGGCATAACTGAGACCCGCCAGCCCGGAACCGATTACCAGTACGTCCGCAATTTGATCCAAATCAGGTTCCTTTGTCAGAAGCTGTCAGCTTTTTTCCCCTTAGCCGCAGGCTTTAGCCTGCGCTTGCCCAGGCGGGGCGCCCAGGCCACCGGGTCACCAACCCCACGTTAAAAGTCAAAACCCCAGCAACCCCGCCAAATTTTTCCCCAAGATCAGCTCCTGCCAGTCCTCCGGCAGACCGCCCGCCGCCATATCCTTCAGGTAGCGGCTGGGGGGCAGCAGGGGATAATCGCTCCCGAAGATGATCTTTTCCGGGCCTACCATCTCCGCCACCACACGGTAAATCACCGGCCGGTAGATATAAGGGGAGGCGGCGGTATCGAAGTAAACGTTTCTGAAGGTTTCGGGAGCCTCTTTTTTCAGGAGCCCGTAAAACGGCAGCCGCCCGCCCCAGTGGGCCAGGATCCAGGTGGTCTCCGGGAAGGCCCTGATGACGTCATAGAAGGCCGCCAGGGGCGTCAGCGACCGGCCCGGGTAAACCGACCCGGCCCGGTCGGTGGCGTGGATCAGCAGGGGCGCCCGGTAATGGCGGCAGAGCTCGGCCAGCGGGGCCAGCAGGTCCTTCAGGTCCCGGCTGTGATCCTGCAAATAGAAGGCTATTTCCCCGATGCCCCGGGCACCGGCGGCCAGGCAGCGCTCCAGCTCCCGGAGCGCCCCGGGCATGGCCGGGTGCGCTGCGCAGAAACCCAGGAGCTTGCGGGGCCAGCGGCGCTGGGCCTCCAGGATCACTTCGTTGTGCCGCCGCCAGAGGCGTTCCTGACGCCAGGGGAACCCCAGGACCACCGCGGCCTCCACATCTTCGGCCGAGAGGTCGGCCAGCAGCTCCTCAGGGCCCACCAGCCTCGACTTGGGAGAATCGTAGAGCAGGCGAAAGGCGGGCTCCGCTCCGAAAAAGTCCTCCCGCCGCCGGCAGACTTCCTCAGGAAAGATGTGGGTGTGGCCGTCCAGAAGCATGGCGGTGAGGTCCTTTCCTGTGAAATTGTTGCAAATGGGTTGCCAGTGCTTATATTAGGCGGAAAGGGGTTATCACTCAACCGGGCTAACCCGGGGTTTCCCCTTTTCTGTTTCTTAAACGCTTTATTTCATATAAAATTGAATTGGCGCCATGTCAATACTCCGGAAAATTCTTGGGTTTTTCCTGGTCCTCGGGCTGTTGGGCATCGCCAACCTGGCCTGGGGGGCCGGGCCTTTCAATTACCGCCTGCCCCGGGGGCCGGGGCTGGACCCGGAAGCGGTGACGGTGGTGGGCGAGCCCCAGATCCACCACATCGTGCGTTATGAAAACCTCTATGACCTGGCCCGCAAGTATGACCTGGGCTTCTGGGAGCTGGCTCACTACCACTGGAACCTGGACCATTTCTACCTGCCCTGGGACACGGACATCGTCATCCCCACCCAGTGGATCATCCCGGAGCGTTCCTCCTATCCCGGCTACCTGATTAACGTCGCGGAACTGCGAGGCTACCGTTTTTTGGGACAAAACCAGGTGCGCACCTATCCCATCGGCATCGGGGTGCTCGATTACAAGTCTCCCATCGGCAAGCACCTGACCGTGGCCAGCAAATCGGTGAACCCCGGCTGGCATATTCCCGGCCACCTCCAGGCCAAATACGGCATGTCCTATATGCCGCCGGGAGAGGACTGCCCGGTGGGCGACCGTTGGATGGGGATGGCCCCGGGCAGTTACGGCCTCCACGGCACCTGCTACCCCCAGGGGGTGGGCCGCCTGGTGAGCCACGGCTGCAACCGCCATTATCCGGAGGATATTCACGAACTCTTCGACATTACCCCGGTGGGCACCACGGTGGAGTTTATCTACCAGCCGGTGAAGATCGGTTATCTCCACGGGCGCATCTTCATAGAGGTTCACGAAGACATCTATTCGAAGATTCCCGATATGCTGCAATATGCCATCAAGCAGGTGCAGGAGCGGGGTCTGGAAGGCCGCATCGACTGGCAGAAGTTCCTCAAGGCGGTGTCGGAGGAAAGCGGCGCTCCCTTGGAGATCACCCGGGGTTCTACGGCCTCTGCGGCCGCCGCCCAAATCGGGCCCGCGGCTGAGTAGGCCGGACGGAAGCCAGGCCGCCCCACCGCTTAACCACCCAGTACCTTTGCCGGCTTTAATCATACCGAGACCTCAATAAAGCGTATCTTGACCCAAGATACCAGGGGCGCGTTTTGCAGACACCGCCTGTGGCCTCATGGCAGCTGACCTCCTGCTAGTAAACGCCCTGGTCCTCACCCTGGAGGCTGGGGCGGCTCCCATTTTCCGGGGCTACGTGGCGGTTAAGAATGGCAAGATCCGGGCCGTAGGGCCGGCCGCCGGCGTCCGGGAGCTGCCCCCGGCCCGGCAAACCCTGGACCTCGAGGGTTCCCTGGTCCTCCCCGGCCTGGTGAACACCCATTGCCACGCCCCCATGGTCTGGTTCCGGGGATTGGCCGACGACCTGCCCCTGGAAAGCTGGCTCAGGGACTTCATCTTTCCCGCTGAAGCCGCCTGGCTGGACGAGGACAAGGCCTATTGGGGGGCCTTGGCGGCCGCGGCGGAGATGATCCGGGGCGGCATCACCACCGTGGCCGACGGCTATTTCTTCGAATCCCAGGTGCGCCGGGCCCTGGCGGCAGCCGGCCTGAGGGCGGTCGCGGCCCAGGGAGTGGTGGACTTCCCGGCCCCCGGAGCACCCGACCCCCGGGACCACCTGAGGCTGGCGGCCGATTTTCTCGACAGCGGCTCGGACCTGGCCAGGCAGGGCATCACCTCGGCGATTTTCTGCCATTCTCCTTATACCTGCGGTGACGAAACCCTGACGCGGGCCAAGGAGCTGACCCGGGCCCGGGGGGTCCCCTTTTTCCTGCACCTGGCGGAAACCTTCGGAGAGGTGGAGGAGCTCCGGCGGCGCACCGGCCTTAGCCCCGCAGCCCATCTGGACCGCCTGGGGGTGCTCGATGAGAAGACGGTGGCGGTCCATGCGGTTTGGCTGTCGGCTGCCGACCAGGAACTCCTGGCCCACCGGGGCGTTAAGGTGAGCCACTGCCCTGAATCCAACCTCAAGCTGGCCTCCGGGGTGGCCCCCATCCCGGAACTGCTGGCCCGGGGGGTCAGCGTGGGCCTGGGCACCGATGGGGCCGGGTCCAACAACAACCTGGACCTCTGGGGCGAATTGAGCCTGGCGGCCAGGCTCCACAAGGTCTGGCGCCGCGACCCCACCTGCTTGCCCGCATCTGCCGCGGTGGCCCTGGCCACCCGGGAAGGGGCCAGGGTCCTGGGGCTGGAGGGCCAGACCGGGACCCTGACCCCGGGGAAAGAGGCGGACCTCATAGTGCTGGACCTGAACCAGCCCCACCTCACCCCCCTTTACGATCCCTTCTCGCACCTGGCCTACGCGGCCCGGGCCGCGGACGTGCGCCATGTCATGGCCCGGGGGCGCTGGCTGCTCTATGACCGCCGCTTCACCACCCTCGACTGGCCGGAGATAGCCGCCCGCCTCCGCCGGGACTCCCGGGGATTGGCGGCTAAATGCCAAAAAAGGACCCGCCCTTGACCCCGGGTCCAATACTTGTCACAATATCAACAATGTCTCGAATTTTCCTGACCTGGCGTTATGTCCTACAATTATCTTAACAAAAGATTTGAGATAACCCCCCCTCCCTGAGAGGGGGGAGGGGAAGAGGCAAAGCTTTTAGGCAACGTTTCGGTGGGCCACAATACTAGCCATCCCGGGAAGCCCGCCGGGGCGCGCCGGGACCCCCGATGGCGGTGCTTTGAGGTGATCAAGGGGTAATCATGGCAAAGGCTCGTTTAGGGTCATCCGAACCGGAATCCCTGGCATCCCAGTTGAAATCCCTGGCAACCGGCACGGAAGTGTTGCGGCTGATCAACGACATCACCACCTGCAGCCTGGAGTGGGCCGACTACCCCGCCAGCATTGTGCCCCCCCAGGCCAGGGGGTTGGAACTCTTTCCTTGCTTTTCCATGTACTTCCAGCGTCATCTGGTGGAGGTCGAGGGGTACATCTATCCCAACCTGGTGGCCCGGGAGTGGGAAGGACTGTCCCATGTTATCCGCCTGAAACTGGCCGGGAGCGTCCTGGACCTGCGCCTCCATACCCTGCAGACCACCTTCCTGCTGTCTCCTTTCCATATCCGCTTTCTCAGCATGATCTTAGGGCGCCTGGTGCTGCACCACCTGTCGCTGACCCCCACGGGCCAGGAGCGGCTGTTCCCCTTCATTCCCTACTCTCTGGAGGAGCAGGTGGTGGCCGGCTACCTCCAGAGCCTGGCCTGGGCTCCCTGCGCCACCATCAAGCTGGATGGACAGGACAACCCTTACATCGGCTCCATGCTCCACAGCAGCGCCGATCTCCGGCGTTGCGAGATGCCTGGCAGCGTCCCGGAAGAGGCGGTGGTCCGGGCCTGGCGCCTCTTTAAACGCCTCCTCTATTATTCGGTGGAGGGGGAGCGCCTCTTCACCGGCTTCGCCTTCTTGAACGCCGCCCGGCCCCTGGAATATTACCGGGGACGCTGGCCGTCCCTGGTCTTGTACCATGAAGATAATTACACCTCCCTGGACCAGGGGCTCCAGGCCCTGAAGCAGTTCCTCCTCAATGCCGATGGCCGCACCACCTTCCTGGCGGTGCATGGCGGCCGCATCGTCGGCCTGCTGCACCTTGAGGGGGCCCTGGGGGCGCACCGCCAGCTCACCACCGCCGCCGCCTGGCGTTCCGTGCTGTGGCTGGCCACCATCTCCCACCGGGGCCAGGTCAGTCTTTGGACCGCCTTGAGAGGCCGGAAACACCAGCGCATCCCTCTCTCGGTCCTGGAATACCGCCACGGCCACCTCCATATTCCCCTGTTCCAGGATGTCTTCTGGCAGGAGCTGGAGCGGGAGTTGAAAGAGGTCTGCCCCGGCATCCACGCGGCCGCGGCCACCCATCGCCTCAAGACCCTCCTGGAAATGGTGCGCCGGGACGGCCATGGGGCCATCCTGCTCGCCGGTCTGACCCGGAAGCAATTGTCGTCCCGCAAGATTCCCATTGATAACCAGGTGCGCCTGGCCCAGCCGGTCCCCCTGCACGAGCGCTATCTGCCGCACCTTTTGGGCCTGGCCAAATCCGACGGCGCGGTGATCTTCGATGACCGCCTGGAAGCCTGTCAGTTTCGGGCCCGCCTGACTCCCACCGCGGTGAGCCTGGCGCCCGGTCTGGACGACCTGGGCAGCGGCATGCGCCACCAGGTGACCCGGGAATTCTCGGCCTACGCCCCCGGGGTGCTGGGCATCTGCGTCTCCCAGGACGGCCATATCTCTCTCTACCGCCGCGGCATCCTGGTGAGCCGGCTCTATTAGGCGGGAGTTTCTAAAGGGAGAGCAGGGAACTTATATCGCTGCTTCGTTAATCTTAACCCCATCTGTTTTTGATATAGTGCCACGTGCTTTCATTATCCAGGTCGCTTGTCTTGGGTCCCTCGCGTACGTAAAACATCTTTTTGTTCTTCTTCCATCGCACGAAAGCTGGCTCTGGCGCAGCCCCAACAAAAACAACCAAGCAGAGCTGCCCGGCCTCTTCTTCAAAATACTCTTCGATGAAGGGGGAAAACTTAGCACCGATTCGTTCGGTAATTAAATCACGCAACTTGCGTTGAAATCTATCTCTGGAACCCCCATTGAGTTTGAGATCTTCGTCGATGCCACATACTTTCACTGCCCCGGCTTTGTCTTCTTCTACTCCTATAAACAAGGTACCGCCTTTAGTATTCAGAAAACCAGCGATGGATTTAAGCGTGGCCAACATCCTTTCATCTTTTGGCTCTCCCAGGTTTACGTCCCATTCGAATGTGCTCTTAAACTCGATATTTAGGTTCTCTCCAGACTTTAGCGCCTCTTGAACTGTGATCCGATTCGCCCGATTCAGCAATTCGTGCCCGATGAAAAAGAAAACAGCCACTGCGATCAATATTCCCGCCACACCTACTACCATATAGTTGAATCTGTCCTGAATTTGTAGTGCCTGTTGCTCTAAACTCATGTCTTTTGGTATTATCACCATACCAACGCGCTGATTCTCGGGGTTCAGCAACGCTTTGGAGTATAAGAGATAAGGTTTGCCGTTGCTAACGAAAGGTGTAGTTCCCTTGGAGAGATGCAGAAGCGATTGGGGATTTATTTTTAGAGGAACTCCTCCGATTGCAAATTTAATTTCGCCGTCATTAGTCACCACAGCGTAATCAACATCATAGTCAATTTCTCTCGTTTTAATGGAGGTCGCCTCTTTGATCGTGGTGCCGAACTTTGCTGCATTCTTTAGCAGCATTGCATCGACAGTTTTTATTTCATCGGGTGAATAGATGCCAACTATTACCGCCCCACCACCCACCCTTCTGCCGAAAACGCGCCAAGTTTCACCGGTGGGTGTCAGAACTGTCTTCGGAGAATTGAAGATCGAATCATCAAGCGGCTCCACCTTGCCAAACAGGTCGGGTATAAACCCCTCAATATCGATGACGAAACCATCCTCAGTCACAACGAACCAACTTGGCACAATTGGCGCTGCGTTACGGTAGCCATTGAGGTCCCACTTGGTCTTGAAGGCTATCTCATCGGCAATTTGCACAGCCCAAGAAGCAAGTTCCTGAGATGCGGTGCTGTAAATTTGTTCATGAAAAAACCAATGTTGACATAGTGCTAAGCAAACGAAAACTAATCCGATAACTGCAAAAGGGACAATTCGCTTGCGGAACAATTGAAAGAAATACCGAATCCAGAAGAACAGGACAGCCAGAAACGACCTCTTGTGCAAAGGGCCTTCTCTCTTCATAGCATGAGCCTGCGGTATTCTTGCGGTCTCTAAAACCAGGGACAAATACAAAAGCCGAGTTGCACCCTCGGGGCATCCCGGCTATCACGCAAAATCAGAATCATGACTCCCCTCCTTACAGAGGGCACCTATTTCCAGATACCCTCCTTATTTCACAATCAAGGGGGAGATGTCAATAGCGCCAGGGTTTGGTGTGTATTTAATTTATAGATCATCCCCAGCCCCAACTTCTAAAGCTCTATCAAAAAGAGCCTTGTAGGCCGCACTAAGTGCGATATTCCCTTCGGTCCGATGTTTCCTGAGGACTTTGAAGGGATTTAAAATCAAAACGTAATTATAGGCATGACGACCGGAAGCAGCTTTTATGAAGCACCAATTTACCCTCATGCTTCCTTTTCGAAAAGTGATAATTCTCCCGGCGGCCAATACCGCCACCGGAGCAAGCAGGGCGGACCGTTTTTTGAGGTGCCATGTCTAACCCGACACCACGCTCGATTCGACAAACGACCCCCCTCGACGAACCTCACCTTCGCCCCGATTTTCGATGATTTTAGGCTTTGGTGCTGGGAATAATGCTAGCAACTAATAAAAAGGGTTAGGCCATTTTGGCCTAACCCTTTCTTTTAACATGGCGTCCCCAACCGGATTTGAACCGGTGTTGCCGGCGTGAAAGGCCTAACTGCAAAATTGCCGACCCTCTGAAACCCCTGATTTACGGGCCTTTCAGAGAATGGAGGTTCACCCGGTGACCCCTGTTTGAACCCAACCTACTCGCCGACCTACTCGCCCTCCCGGGGGTCCTCCCAGCCTCCCTCTGCCGACTCCCAGGGTCAAAAGAACCCAATACCGATTAAGCCAGGATTTTTCTGGCAGTAGGATAAGATATTAAAATCATATCGAAATATACCTGATGATGCGTATAGTGGCAAGTTATCAACTATTCTTTCTTAGTTCTCTTTAAGTCAAAATTATCTCTCCTTGGCACACCATTAGCGATCAATGTTTGCCTGGTCTGCTATGCCTTGAATTTGTTTAAAAAGTGATTATTAAAAATTATAGTCTGCCATGAGAAAGTTTGCCTCCGAGGAAGAAGGTCGTTTTAGGGGGTAACCTCAGTGAGAGGGGGCCCCAAACCGTTTTTTGACTGCGGTGGCCAAGCCTGCCGCATAATCTCAGATGATAAACCGCCAAAATGGAAATCCTAGTTCAAGCCACCGTCTATGAACGGGGAGGCAGAGAGGAGTTTTGTCATGGAGTTTTTGTTCAAGGACACATCCTTCAAATTCGAGACGCTGCGTGCGGCTGGATTTGCAGTCGACAACGGCGCCGACATTAGTGAAGTGCTTTTGACTGCCGCTGCAATCCCAGAAGGTGACGAAGAAGCATGGATGCGCGAGTGGAAAGCGACGGCAGACCGGATTCACGAACGCGCCAAGTATTCACAAGAACACGGTGATAAGGTCAGCGCACGTGAGGCATTCCTGCGTGCCTCGGCCTACTACCGTAACGCAGAGTTTTACCGCCGTGAAGACCCGGTAAACGATCCACACGTTCGCGAACTATTTGGTCTGTCCCGCGACACGTTCGTCAAAGCCGGCAAACTGCTGGACGGCCCCTTTGAGGAAATTTCCATCCCCTACGGTAAGGACACACTGCCAGGCTATCTGCTTCTGGTGGACAATAGTGGCAAGCCACGGCCAACCATCATTTACACCAACGGATTTGATTCAACAACTGAGGAAGGCTATTTCGTAATTGGTGCGCCTGCGCTGCGACGCGGTTTCAATGTGATCTTATATGATGGCCCCGGTACCGGCCGCATGATCCGAGAAAAGAAGGTGCCTTACCGGCCTGATTGGGAAGCCGTCCTCGGTCCCGTGATGGACTATGCTGAAAAGCGTCCGGAAATTGACAAGTCCAAGATCGTGCTGTTTGGTTACAGCATGGGCGGATATCTATGCGCCCGCACCGCAGCGTTCGATCATCGTCCGGCAGCCATCGTGCTGGATGACGGCGTAACGAGCTTCTTCGCGACATATCCCCCCCTTCCGAAGTTTCTCGTCGAATGGATCAAGAGTGGCCTCGATGAGCAAGCAATCCCGGTGTTGGAGTGGATCAAGCAGAATGATACCTACGCGCGTTGGGCTCTGCGAAATGGTCCGTGGGTATATGGCACTTCGAGCGAGCCGGAATATATTCGCAAGAGCGAGAAGTTCGCGCTCACCGAGGACCACATGCACAAGATCAAATGTCCCACTCTCATCCTTGAAGGCGAAAACGACATTGTGTTTAAAGGTCAACCAAGCAAGCTGGCCTCCGAACTGAAGGCTCCGCACAAACATGTTGTGATGCGGAACGCCGAAGGCGGCGGCGAGCACTGCCATATGGGCGCAATGCGCCTGCTTCACCAGACGATCTTCGACTGGCTGCACACAACTCTTGCGTTGCAGCACAAGAAGTAGAGGAAGCAGCCGGGCTGCCGAGACACAACGTTGATCACTACATTTGATCGCTGCGCCATCCCCCACAAATGGATGGTGCAGCGACTTTTGGCTGCAGGAATGAGTGTGAGAAAACTCAATGCGTTCTTCGGGTGGATCAGGGAACGCCGAGCGCATCTTAAAACTTAATTCGAAGTGAGGCGGAGTGAGTCGATGCGTGCGGGAAAGGCAATCGTTGTTGGTGGATCCGTGGGAGGGCTATTCATCGGAGTGTTGCTACAACGGGAAGGATGGAGCGTTGACATCTATGAACGTTCCTCCTCTGGCCTGGAGGGTAAAGGAGCGGGGCTTGTACCACAGCAGGAAGTGGCAGAGATTCTTGGTGAGATTGATCGTGGGGATGTGATACGGACAGGAGTCGTCGCACACGAGCGGATCTTTCTTGACCGTAACGGAGATATCCAGGGAATTCTGAAGACACCACAAGCACAAATGTCATGGGATCTTCTCTTCAAGGCGTGGCGCGATCAGTCCCCATCGCAGCGCTACCATTTGGGGAGCGGAGTTGCTTTCGTCTCGACGGCTCAGGACCACGCTGAGGTTCACCTGTCTGATGGCTCCGTCCATCGGGCAGAGCTTGTCATCGGGGCGGATGGCATAGGTTCTGTCGTACGCGCCATGGTCGCACCGGGTTCCAAGCCGAGATACGCAGGCTACGCAGCCTTCCGAGGCCTTTCACCTGAGCGCGAATTGCCGGAGCGGAGCGCCGACGTTGTCTCCGACCGATTTACGTTCTATGACGTGCCCGGCTCGCAATTCCTTGGCTACACCGTCGCTGGAGCAGACGGAAGCACGCAGCCGGGCGCGCGCCGCTACAACTGGGTGTGGTACCGGCAACTCGCTCCCGAGCAGTTTGCGAAGGCACTGGAGGCAAACGACGGCGAACGCCGCGCTTTCTCAGCGCCCCGGGGTGGTCTCTCTACAAGCACACAAGAGGAGCTACGCGCCGCCGCCCGCGCAAAGCTGCCGACCGTTCTAAGCGAGATCGTTACCAAGGAGAAATACCCGTTTCTCCAGGGAATCTTCGATTACGAAGCGCCGGTGATGTTTCGCGGCCGCGTCGTTCTCCTCGGAGATGCAGCGTTCATAGTTCGACCTCATACTGCGATGGGGGTCGCAAAGGCAGCGGCCGACGCCATGGAGTTGCGCGGCGCACTCGTAGAGGAGGCTTCTATTGATGCTGCACTCTATCGCTATAACGCGAGGCGGATGATCGCGGGCTCCCAGATTGCCCGCTACGGACAGCGACTCGGCGAGTCCATACAAATGCACGCACCGGAACACGCTCCTTTTTCTTACGAAGAGGACGAGGAGGAATGACCACGTTGAACACCAGGCCACCACTGCAGCTCTGCTGCTTCTTCAAAGCTTGGCCGATCAAGGATTTGAGCGTTAAAATCGAGTCGCAGACATCCACCCCAATGTCTGCGCCCCACGGCGGACTTTTTCTGGTATACATCTCTAATACCTTGTTCTCATAGGCCGACCATTCTCCTGCTTCCATTACCCAAACCGGGCCTGTTTTCCCAAGCGATTCTCTCGAAAAGATAAAATAGAAGGATATCAGCCTAAAGATGAGCAGGACACAGCTTTGGCGAACATTTGAGCCGGCATGAAAAAAGTCATGTGGAAACCGCCGCGGCTGCGCATTGGCGAGGGGCAGGAAGGAGAACGCCACGCCACCTGGCTGGAGGTGTTTTATGACCTGCTCTTTGCCGCGGTGGTGGCCCAGCTGACCTTTGAACTCAGCCAGAACCTTTCCGGCTCCGGAGTCCTCACCTTCGTCGTCTTGTGTGTGCCGGTCTGGTGGGCCTCGGTAGGCCAGTCATTTTATGCCGACCGGTTTGACACCGACGATCTGGGGCACCGCCTGTTCATCATCGCCCAGATGTTTGCGGTGGCAGCCATGGCAGTGAATGTTCATGCCGGGTTGGGGCGCGGTTCAGCCGGTTTTGCCCTCTCATATGCCGTGGTGCGATTCCTCCTGGTAGGAGAATACCTGGGCGCCCATGTCTTTGTGCCTGCCGCCCGCGCTTTGACGAGACGCTTTGCTCTGGGATTCGGCCTGGCTGCGGCCCTATGGTTGGCGTCGGCCTGGATCCCGGCTCCCTCCCGCTTTTATCTATGGGGACTCGGCCTCTTGGTTGATTTCGCCACTCCCCTTGGCGATAGATGCCGGAATGCGTTACCTGATGCTCTAGAATGACCTGCCCTCGCAAAAACTGATCCACATGTTAAGTTAAAGTGGAGGATCAAAGGGAGGTAGGGAGATGAGCAGGAAGCTGTTTACCCCCTGTAGAAAACCCGCCTTTAAAATTCTCGATCACTGCTATATCTTCACACTTCCCCACCCTGCTTTTGGCGTACTAATATCCATACCATAGTTGTCTCTCAGAGCCTAATGGCATTCACTTGGAAAATTTCAAAAAAATTTCTATCCAGATAATATTGATCAGGGGGGCAGGGCCTTCTATCTTCGGGGTCGCCTTCCAGGGCCGAAAAATCCTCAAGGGTGTATGGCCGCGCCAAGCCGGGGCGGGTCAGACGTTGGGAGCGCCGAGTGGTGGAGACTAATGCTGGGACTAATGCTGGGAAATTAAAAAAGAAGGGTTAGCCAAAATCGGCTAACCCATTGATTTTGTTTGGCGTCCCCAACCGGATTTGAACCGGTGTTGCCGGCGTGAAAGGCCGGTGTCCTGGACCAGACTAGACGATGGGGACGGAGAGGGTCCTGGTGGGCCGTGTTGGATTCGAACCAACGACTCTCTGCTTAAAAGGCAGATACTCTACCGACTGAGTTAACGGCCCGATCGGCATATTTTTAACTTGTGGGGATGGCGTTTGTCAAGGGACGGCAGGGAGCCGCGGGAGCGAGGGGTCCGGGGCCGGCGAGGTGACAACCGGGCGCTGGTGTCAGGTATGAGATTTTCCTTCAATAAGAAATGTCCTCATCCTTGGGCCTTTAAAAGGGTAGCCGCAGGCTAATGCTTGCGAAAATTCTTAATAAAATAAGCGCAGGCAAGCCTCCTGCGGCTACCAGAACATGCAGATATCTTTAAAGGCATTCTGACACATGGCCTCAGGCCGCAGCCGCTTCCTTGAGGGCCTTGCGGGTTTCCTCCAGGATGGCGGCATGGACCTCCTGGGGCGGCCGGGAGGCCTCCACCCGCCGCAACCGGGGGCCCCTGAGACCGGCGTAAATGGCCTCCACCTGCTTCAGGTAAGGGAAGGATTCGCTCACCTGCCGGGCCTCTTTGGACTTGCGGGCCAGGCGGCGCATCGCCTCGGCCACCGGCAGCATTAGGATGAACACCAGGTCCGGCGCCGGGGCAAAGGACTGGTTAGCGGCGGCAATGGCGTCGGGGTCGAGTCCCAGGGCCCCCTGGTAGGCAACCGACGAATAGTAGTAGCGGTCGCTGATGACGATCCTTCCTTCGGCCAGGGATGGTGAGATGATCTGGAACACGTGGACCCGGCGGTCCTCCATGAACAGGGAGAGCTCCTCTTCCGGAGAGAGATGGCGGCTGGGACCCTTAAGGTAGCTCCGGAGCCGCTGCCCGGCGGGGCCGTCAGTGGGTTCTCGGGTCAGGACCACCGGGTGGCCGTCCTTTTTTAGGGAGGCGGCCAACAGCCCGGCCTGGGTGCTCTTGCCGGAGCCGTCCACCCCTTCTAGCGTGATGAGGAAGCCTGGGGCCATTCCTCAGGTCTCAAACCAGGTTTCCGGGAAGGCCGTGTTATCGTAGAGATATTCCATCTTTGCCTTGTGGGACAGCTCCACCTGGGCCATCTTCTCCAGGAAATCGCGGATTTCCCCGGGAGGCTGCAAGGCGGCCAGGGCTTTATAGAAGCGCTGCGAGCCTTCTTCCCGTTTGATAGCCACCACCAGGGCCTCTTTGGGGGACAGGGTGTCGTGGAAGCTGGGGGCCTCCAGGTGTTCCGCCAGATGGACCTCCTTGGGGCGGCCGGTCAATTTGCAGCCCTGGGGGGTGATACAGCCTTCCAGGAACTCCTTGTGCTCGAGCTCCTCCCTGGCCAGATAACGGAGGGTCTCTTTAGTGTCGGCGTGGCTCACCAGGTCGGCCAGGCGCGAATAAAATTCGTGCGCGACTTCTTCCTGGGCGATGGCGTTCTTAATGACGGCTTCCATTTCAGTGCTCACGGGATCATCCTCGTCAGGCCCCCTGGGGGCCGCCTCTATAATGTCCTGGCTCAGATTTTGTTTTAACAAAATGATTTAATGTTTTGGCCTTTAAAAGGGAGCCGCAAGTTTAAGCTTGCGAAAATCCTTAATAAAATGAGCGCAGGCAAACATCCTGCGGCTACCAGAGATATGCCACTTCGCTGGCCGTCTCCGCTTCCTCCGGGTTGTCCTGGTATCTTTGCATTAAATAGGGCCGGCCCGGAAAATTGTCAACCGGCAGCCTGGGAAAATTTCCGGAGATAATCCTTGAATTTCTCTCAGGAGAATGGTAAAAGATACTGGATGCCGGCAGGCTGCCTATGAACCGCGCCACCCAGAATATCGAGACTTTGCCTCCTTTTTCCAAGGAGGTTTTTTTTGGCAAATCCCCGGGCGCAGGGTCGCAGGGGGCCCACCGGGGTTAAGTTGACCAACCCTGGCAAAGTGATTTGGCCCGACTCTATCCAGGACCGGACCTGCTGCGCCTCTGAGATGGGCGGCGGGCGATCTCCCATCGGGGATAACAAGGAGCCGCCATGGAATTCCGGCACAAGGATCTGGTGGGCATCGCCGACCTTTCGGCCGGGGAGATCGAACTGATTCTTTCCACCGCCGCCTCCCTCAAGGAGATCTCCCGGCGGCCCATCAAGAAGGTCCCCACCTTGCGCGGCAGGACGGTGGTGACCATGTTCTACGAACCCAGCACCCGGACCCGCATGTCCTTTGAGATCGCGGCCAAGCGCCTCAGCGCCGACACCCTCAACCTGACAGTGGCCGCTTCCAGCGCCGTGAAGGGCGAGACCCTGGCGGACACCGCCCACAACCTGGAGGCCATGCAGCCTGACCTTTTGGTCATCCGCCATTACGCCAGCGGCGCCCCGAGCTATCTGGCCGGCAAGCTCCGCTGCGGGGTGGTCAATGCCGGCGACGGCCTTCATGAGCATCCCACCCAGGCCCTCCTGGACCTGCTCACGGTGCAGGAGGCCAAAGGCCGCCTGGATGGCTTGAAGGTGGCCATCGTCGGTGACATCGCCCATTCCCGGGTGGCCCGCTCCGACATTCTGGCCTTCAGCAAGATGGGCTCCCGGGTGACGGTGGCCGGCCCCGCCACCATGCTGCCCCCGTTTCTTGCCGACCTGGGAGTTGAGGTCACCTATTCCCTGGAAGAGGCGGTGGCCGGGGCCGACGTCATCATGATGCTGAGATTGCAACTGGAGCGCATGGGCCAGGGGTTCATCTCCACCCTGCGGGAATACAGCCGCCAATTCGGCCTGGCCCCCCGGCACCTGGCGTTGGCCAAGGAAGACGCCATAATTATGCATCCGGGGCCCTTGAACCGGGGGGTGGAGATTTCGCCGGAGGTGGCCGACGGGACCCACTCCGTCATCCTGGAGCAGGTGACCAACGGAGTGGCGGTGCGCATGGCCGTCCTCTACCTCTTGATCGGAGGGGAAAAGAATTGATGCTGATTAAGGGCGCCCTGGTGGTGGATCCGGCCCAAGCCCTGGAAGCTCCCATGGACCTGCTGCTGGCGGACGGCAAAATCGCCCTGCTTTCGCCCCCAGGGACCATCCCCGCCGAGGGCCGCCGGGTGGTTGCGGCCCAGGGCCTGGTGCTGACCCCGGGACTCATCGATATGCACGTCCACCTGCGGGAGCCGGGGGAGGAATATAAAGAGACCATCGAGACCGGGACCCGGGCCGCGGCGCGGGGCGGCTTCACCGCGGTGGCGGCCATGCCCAACACCAGTCCCGTGAACGACACCGCCTCGGTGAGCCGGTATATTAGGGAGCAGGCCGCGGCCGCCGGCCTGGCCCGGGTCTATCCGGTGGCCGCCATCTCCATGGGTTCCCGGGGGGAAAGTCTGAGCGAATTCGGCGACCAGAAGGAGGCCGGGGCAGTAGCCGTTTCCGACGACGGCAAGCCGGTGATGAACTCCATGCTCATGCGCCGGGCCCTGGAATACGCCCGCACCTTCGACTTGCCGGTCATCTCCCATAGCGAGGACCTGGAACTGCGGGGCGCCGGCGTGATGCACGAAGGCCTGGTCTCCCTCACCCTGGGCCTGAAGGGCATCCCGGCGGCCGCGGAGGAGGTTATGGTCTTCCGGGACCTGGCCCTGGCCGGCCTCACCGGCGCCCGCCTGCACATCGCCCACGTCTCCACCGGGGGCGCAGTGGAGCTGATCCGCCGGGCCAAGGCCGCGGGGTTTAAGGTGAGCGCCGAGACCGCACCCCACTACTTCAGCCTGACCGACGCCGCGGTGGGCGGCTACGACACCAATGCCAAGGTGAACCCGCCTTTGCGGAGTGAGGCGGACCTGGCCGCCATCAAAGAAGGCTTGAAGGACGGCGCCCTGGACGCCATCGCCAGCGACCACGCCCCCCACAGCACCCTGGAAAAGGACCTGGAGTTTGAGGCCGCGGCCTTCGGCCTCATCGGCCTGGAGACCAGCCTGGGCCTCAGCCTGAAACTGGTCCACGAGGGCATTCTCAGCCTTTCCCAGCTAATCGCCAAGATGAGTCTCAACCCGGCCCGCATCCTGGGATTGCCCGGGCCCCGGTCCCTGGCCGTGGGGGCCCCCGCGGACCTGACCCTCATCGACCTCAACCGGGAGTGGACCGTGGACGTGGGGAAGTTCGCCTCCAAATCCCGCAACTGTCCCTTCCACGGCTGGACCCTCAAGGGCCGGGCGGTGATGACGCTGGTGGGCGGCAAGATAGTGAGCGGTGAGCAGTAAGCAGTAAGCAGAAAAGGCAGGGGTTAGGGGTTAGAAAATGTAGCGCCGCCGCCCTCGGCGGCGGAAAGATCTAGCCGCAGGCTTTAGCCTGCGCCAGAGAAAAGGTTGCTCGCTTTCTTCCGGAAGCTTGTGCCGGGCAGTAACCGGATTCCCGGGTGGCTGGCGTGCCCAGAGAACTCCCCAGCCGGATAGGGCGGCCTGTGGCCGCCGTAATTCTTCCGGGTTCCGAAGGGAAGGCGCATGGACGAATATGGTAAAAAACATGTCCGAGAAGAGCTTTTTAAGGTCATCGAATATCAAATGCGAAAGGGCACCCCTAAAGAAACCAAACAAACCTTCGACCGGCTCAGGGCGGCCGGATATTCCCGCAAAGAGACCATGAGACTACTGGCATGCGTGGTCATAGTGGAATTGAACGATATGCTCAGAGACATGCGCACTTTCGATGAAGCGATTTAATTTATATTAAGATGTTAAAAGCGTTGCCTGAAATGCCATGGTCAGATGAGCCGGAGGATTGTACCTAATCATTGGTGCGTAGGACGCACCCTACCATAGGGTGACCCTATCGTGGGAAGAAAAGTGGCCTGGGTGGAAGGTCTATAAGTCGGTGAAACACTAAAGATTTTCCCCCTCTCCCCTGAGAGGGGAGAGTGGCTCTGTTAGATGTCCAGGGTTAACCGGTGCACGTGGGGCGCCAGGGCTGCTGTTGTCTTTGAATAATTGATACCGAGGAGATACATGCCTAGCCAGGTATTCTTCATGGACCTTCGGGCCAGTGTCAAGGAGCCCAATTTCAAGAAATTCGAGCGGCTCCTTTCGGCCCTTGCGGTCAAGTCCATCATCCGGCGCAAGAAGAAGCGGCCCCTCGTCGGGGTGAAGCTCCATTTCGGCGAGCGGGGCAACACCTCCTTCATCCGGCCCATCTACGTGCGCCGGGTGGTGGACCACCTCTGGGAGGCCGGCGGCCGCCCCTTCCTGACCGACGCCAACACCGTTTACGTGGGCACCCGGGCCGAGGCGGCGAGCCACCTCACCACCGCCATCGAAAACGGCTTCGCCTACGCGGTGGTGCGGGTGCCCCTGATCATCGCCGACGGCCTCACCGGCAAGGCGGAGGTGGAGGTTACGATCAACCGGGAGCAGTTCCAAAAGGTCTATGTGGCCGAGGCCATCATGGAGGCGGAGGCCCTGGTGGTCCTCTCCCACTTCAAGCTCCACGAACTCTCGGGCTTCGGCGGGGCCCTGAAGAACCTGGGGATGGGCTGCGCCTCCCGCAAGGGGAAGCTCTCCCAGCACTCCAACATCTCCCCCCAGGTGAGCGAAAAGAAGTGCACCGGCTGTGGCGAGTGCGTGGTCCATTGCGCCCAGGAGGCCATCGGCATCAACCCGGAAACGGAGAAGGCGGTCATCGACCCCACCCGCTGCGTGGGCTGCGCCGAATGCCTGCTGGTCTGCCCCTACGGCAACATCCAGATCCAGTGGAACGAATCGATCCCGGTGTTCCTCAGGAAGATGATGGAATACGCTTACGGGGTGGTTAAGGACCGGCAGGACCGGGTGGTGTTCATCAACTTTCTCACCCAGGTGTCGCCGGCCTGCGACTGTTATGGCCACAACGATCTGCCGGTGGTGGGGGACCTCGGCATCCTGGCCTCCCGGGACCCGGTGGCCATCGACCAGGCCTGCGTGGACCTGGTCAACGAGAGCCCCGGGCGCCTGGGCTCCGCCCTGAAGGAGCTGGCCCCCGGCAGCGATAAATTCAGGGACATCTACCCCCAGGTGGACTGGCCTCAGCAACTGGAGTACGCCGAGCAGCTGCGCCTGGGCGCCCGGGAGTACGAATTAGTGAAGGTGTAACGCTTCCGTATCCGGCGTTCCCGGGCGGGCGAGAGATGGTTCCCGCCCTCGCGCCATGACCAAACCTTTAAGGAATGAAGATAATGTTGCCCATCGGACCCCTGATGATCGAACACCGCCTCATCGAGCGCATGGTTGCCCTCATGAAACAGGAGTTGGCCCGCCTCAAGGACAACGTCGCCGTGGCCGCGGAGTTTGCCTTTGTGGACCCGGTTTTCATCGATACCGTGGTCGATTTTATCGAGACTTACGCCGGCCGCACCCACCATGGCAAAGAGGAAGGCATCCTGTTCGCGGCCCTGGCAGAGAAGGACCTGACCCCGGAGCACCGGCAGGCCATGGAGGAATTGATCGAGGACCACCGCTGGGGCGAGCGGACCCTCGCCTCGCTGCTCCTGGCCAAGAATGACTATCTCCTGGAAAAAGCCGGGGCCCTGCAGGACCTCCTGCTGCATCTGGAGTCGCTGGCGGTTTTCTATCCCATCCATATTGAAAAAGAAGACAAGCACTTCTTCCTGCCCAGCATGGGCTATTTCAGCGAGGCTGAAAAGGCGCAGATGCTGGAGCAAATTTGGGAATTCGACCGCAAGATGATCCATGAAACCTATGGCCGCCTGGTGGAAGGCCTGGAACACGGGAAGGGCTGCAAGACGTGTAAGTAGGGGCGACCCGCTGGGTCGCCGGTGCTTATGGAGGTTGGGTGGGAGGCGACCAAATCGCAGGCTGGAAGCCTGTGCCACTGTCGCCCCTACATGGGGGTTGGGTGGGGGGCTTGGCCGGCTCCTGACCCTCCCCCCAATAAAATCCTTTTTTAGGCTGGGGCCGAAGGTGCCCCAGCCTAAAAAAATGATACTATCAATTTATGGTCTATTTAGTCGGGGCAGGGCCGGGTGATCCTGGCCTGATCACGGTTAAGGGCTTGGAGTTGCTGCGCCGCGCCCAGGTGGTGGTCCACGACCAGTTGGCGAGCCCCGAGCTCCTTAAGGAGGCCCCGGTGGAGGCAGAGATCATCGACGCCGGGAAGCACTCCGGGGCCCATACCCTGCCCCAGGAGCGGATCAACGAGATTTTAGTGGCCAGGGCCCGGGCCGGTTTTACGGTGGTGCGCCTCAAAGGCGGCGACCCCTTCGTCTTCGGCCGCGGCGGTGAAGAGGCCGAGGAACTGGCCAAGGCCGGCGTCCCCTTTGAAATCGTGCCCGGAGTGACCGCGGCGGTGGCGGTGCCGGCCTATGCCGGCATCCCCGTAACCCACCGGCGCTACACCACCCTGGTGACCCTGATCACCGGCCACGAAGACCCCAACAAGGAGGCCAGCGCCATCCCCTGGGAGGCCCTGGCCCAAAATCCCGGCACCCTGGTCTTCCTCATGGGCGTGAAAAACCTGCCGGAGATTTGCCGGCAACTGGTGGCCAAGGGGCGCGACCCCCAGACCCCGGCGGCGGTGATCGAAAAGGGCGCCACCCTGGCGCAGCGCACCGTGACCGGGACGCTAGCCGACCTGGCCCCCAAGGCCCGGGAGGCGGCCATTAAGCCCCCGGCGATCCTGGTGGTGGGGCAGGTGGTGGAACTGCGGCAGCGCCTTAAATGGTGGGAGACCCGCCCCCTGTGGGGCAAGACCGTGGTGGTGACCCGCACCCGGCAGCAGGCCGGCAAGCTGACGGCATTGCTGGCTGCGGCCGGGGCCCGCTGCCTGGAGGTGCCCACCCTGGAGATCGGTCCGCCGGACGATTTTGCGCCCCTGGATGAGGCCCTGGCGCGCCTCAGCCGATTCCAGTGGCTGGTTTTCACCAGCGCCAACGGGGTGGCGGCCTTCATGGCCCGCCTCTTTGGCCGGGGACAGGACGTGCGCGCCCTGGGCCAGACCAGGATCGCGGCCATCGGTCCGGCCACCGCCCAGGCCCTGGAGGAGTTTGGCCTCAGGGCCGACGTGGTGCCCACGGCCTTCAAGGCCGAGGTCCTGCTTGAGGCCCTGTCGCCTCTGGTGGCCCCGGGCAGCCGCATCCTGCTGGCCCGGGCCCAGATCGCCCGGGAGGTGCTGCCCCAGGGGCTGGTCCGGCTGGGCGCTGCGGAGGTCAAGGTAGCCCCGGTTTACAAGGCCCGGACGCCCCGGGAGGTCCCCCCGGAAGCGGCAGCCGCCCTGAAGGAAGGGGCGGTGGACGTCCTCACCTTCACCAGTTCCGCCACGGTCCACAATTTCGCCAAGCTTTTGGGGAAAGAGCGCTTTCAGAAATTAGCCGCCAAGGCTGTGGTGGCGTCCATCGGTCCGATTACCTCGGCGACGCTCAAGGAATACGGCATAACTCCCCAAATTGAGCCGAAAGAATACCTCATCCCTGCAATGGTCAAAGCAATGATCGATTTTTTCCAGGAGCGGTCAGGTAACGTCTAGAAGACGCCACCCCCTCCCCAACCCTCCCCCCTCAAGGAGGAGGGAGTTAACCCATTATGGTCTTGATGGATTTTCGGTTTTGGCGCCGCGAACCATTTTTTTTGGTTCCTAAGCTCCGGCTTGGGACCCTTATTGGGTGCAAAGCTCTGCTTTGCAAAAAGCAACTGGCGCCTCCATAAAGGATTGCCCAAGCGGAGCTTGGGCCAAAAATGGCGTTCCCAAGCGGGAGCTTGGGAGCGAGTGCCAAGAAGACTTAATATGTCCCTCACCCCAACCCTCTCCCCCGTTGGGGAAGAGGGAGTTAGTACTTTTACTTGCTTAGCTTTTACCAACCACTAACCACTGACCACTGACCACTGACCACTGGCTACTGACTACTGGGCGACCCAGCGGGTCGCCCCTACTGACTACTGATAAAATGCCAAACCGAATCATAGCCATACCCGAGGAGGCTCAGGGGCCGCGCATCGATTACCAGAAGGAGCTCAATCCCGCCCAGTATCAGGCGGTGACCACCCTGGAGGGCCCCATCCTGGTGATTGCCGGCGCCGGCAGCGGCAAGACCCGCACCCTGGTCTACCGCCTGGCCTACCTGGTGGAGCAGGGGGTGGACCCCGGGGCCATTTTGCTCCTCACCTTTACCCGCAAATCCGCCCACGAGATGCTGTCCCGGGCGGTGCGGCTGCTGGACCGGCCCCTGGCGCAGGTCACCGGGGGCACCTTCCACGGCGTCTGCTACCAGTGGCTGCGGCAATACGGCGACCGGGTGGGCTACCCCCACGGGTTCACCGTCATGGACCGCGGCGACCAGGGCGACCTGCTCAACATGCTCAAGGAGCGCTACGGCTTCAAACACCCCGCCGGCGCCTTTCCCCGCAAGGAGACCATGGCGGAGATCTTCAGCGCCGTGATCAACAAGAGCACCCCTCTGGAAGAGCTGCTGGTCCGGGACTATCCCCAGTTTCAGGAGCGGCAGGAAGAACTGGCCAGGCTCCATAAAGGCTACCGGCAGGAGAAGCGCCGCCAGCATCTGATGGACTATGACGACCTGCTGGTGGAGGGCCGGCAGCTACTGGAGTCGCACGAAGACGTGCGCCGCCAGTTATCGGAGCGTTTTCGCTATCTGATGGTGGACGAATACCAGGACACCAACCGTTTGCAGGCGGAATTGGTGCGGCTGCTGGCCTACAGCCACCAGAACGTCATGGCCGTGGGTGACGACTCCCAATCGATCTACTCCTTCCGGGGCGCCGATTTCCGCAACATCATGGACTTCCCGCGGCTCTTCCCGGGGACCCAAATCATCAAGCTGGAGGAGAACTACCGCAGCACCCAGCCCATCCTGGACCTGGCCAACGCGGTCATTGCCGGGGCCCGGGAAAAGTACACCAAGTGCCTGTTCAGCCGCAAGGCGGACGGCCAGCGGCCCCGGCTCTTCCGCACCGCCAGCGAAAACGAACAATCCCGCCTGGTGGTTTCCCAGATCCAGGAGTTGCAAAGAGAGGGCGTCCCCCTGAAAGAGATGGCGGTGCTGGTGCGGGCCGGCTACCATTCCTTCGACCTGGAGATCGAACTGGCCAGGCTGGGCCTGCACTTCATCAAGGTCGGCGGCTTCAAGTTCGTGGAAAGCGCCCACATCAAGGACATCCTGGCCTTCCTGCGGGTGGTGGCCAACCCCAAGGATGCCCTGAGCTGGCACCGGTTGCTGCTGCTGGTGCCGGGAGTGGGCCGCCAGGCCTGCGCCAAATTCGATGCCCACCTGGCCAATGATTTTACCCTAACTGCCGCCCTGGACTGGCTCCGGAACCAGCGCCGGCCGGCCCAGTTGGCGGAGCTGGCCGGGCTGCTGAAGCGTCTCCACGAACCCAGCCAGGCCGTGGTGGCCCTGATGACCCAGGCCCTGGAGTTCTATGAGCCCCTGGCCCGGGATCACTATGACGACTATCCCAGACGGATGAAGGACCTGGAACACCTGCTGGCCATTGCCAGCCGCTACCTCGATCTGCGGACCTTCCTGAACGACCTCACCCTGGAGCCGCCCGCCAGCGTGGCCGAGCTGACCCCGCCCCCCCAGGATTACCTGACCGTCTCCACCATCCACTCCGCCAAGGGGCTGGAATGGCAAGCGGTCCTGGTCCTCTGGGCCGCGGAGGGCCGCTTCCCGGGATCCTACTCCCAGGAGCGGGAGGACGAAATGGAAGAGGAACGCAGGCTGATGTACGTGGCCATCACCCGGGCCCGGAAATATCTGGGGATCGCCTACCCTGCCATCGGCTACAGCCGCCAGTTCGGGATGACGGTCAATTCGCCCTCCCGCTTCATCGCCGACATTCCCAGGGGCCTGCTGGAACCCTGGCGGGCGGAGGTGGAGGAATGGTGAGATGAATGTGGGAGGAGGGCCTTAGGGACTGTTTTATGACCCAGTGGGAACCGGCTTATCTGGAGACGCATCGCCGGGGGCTCCTGGAGCCGAAGATCGCCGCGGCCTACGCCATCTTGAACCGCTGCACCCTCTGTCCCCACCAGTGCCTGGTGGACCGCCATCACGGGGAGCGGGGCCTGTGCCGCACCGGTGATCTGCCCGTAACCTCCTCCTATGGCCTCCATTTCGGCGAAGAAGACCCCCTGGTGGGCCGCCGCGGCTCCGGCACCATCTTTTTCACCCATTGCAATCTCTACTGCATCTTCTGCCAGAACTATGAGATCAGCCACGGAGGGGAAGGGGAGGAGGTCTCCATTGCCGACCTGGCGGCCATGATGCTCGCCCTGAAGCAGCGGGGCTGCCACAACCTCAATTTCGTCACCCCCAGCCACCAGGTTTACCAGATCCTGGCGGCCCTGCCCCTGGCCATCGCCGGCGGCCTGGACCTGCCCCTGGTTTATAACACCGGCGGCTACGACGCGGTGGAAACCTTGCGCCTGCTGGACGGGGTGGTGGACATCTATATGCCGGATTTCAAATTTTGGGAACCATCGGTGGCCGCCGACCTCTGCCAGGCGGAAAACTACCCCGGAATGGCCCGCCGCGCCCTCTATGAGATGCACCGCCAGGTGGGGGACCTGGTGGTGGCTGACACCGGGTTGGCAGTCCGCGGCCTGCTGGTGCGCCACCTGGTGCTGCCCGGTGGCCTGGCCGGCACCCGGGAGATCATGGAGTTTTTGGCCCGGGAGATTTCTCCTGACACCTATGTCAATGTCATGGGCCAGTACCGCCCCTGCGGCCGGGCCGCAGCGCACCCCTTGCTGCGGCAGCCCCTCAGCGCCGGGGACTACGCCGAGGCCCGGCGCCTGGCCCGGGAGGCGGGCCTGACCCGCCTGGACCGCCGGGAGAAATTGTTCCGGTGGTTGGAATGAGGTAGCGCCGGCGCCCTCGCCGGCGTGGGAACCGCCGAGGGCGGCGGTTCTCCATTTTAATTCAAGTTATTGATTTGCGGAGCAAATAGTGAGATAGACAGACCCCCATCGAAGCCAAGGGGCTTGATCCTGGACATTAAATTCTCTAAGTATGTAAATATGGCCGCAGACATTTACGCCATCGGCGACATTCACGGAAATCTGGAACTGCTGCAGCGTCTCCTGGAAAAGATCCAGCCCGACCTGGCCAGGGACCAGTTGGTTTTTATGGGAGATTACATCGACCGGGGGCCGACCCCCAAGGGGGTGGTCGATTATGTCCTCGATCTTAAGAGACAGGCGCAGCCGCAGGAGGTCATCTGCCTCAAAGGCAACCACGAGGCCATGTTCCTCAATTTTTTGCAGGGGCGGGAGCTGGAGCTCTTCCTGTACAATGGCGGCATAAGCACCCTGCGGGACTATTGGGGCGAGAAATGGGAGCGCCTGCCGCAGTTGGTCCTGCCCCCGGAGCACCGTAAATTTTTCGAGGGGCTGCGCCTCTATTATGAGACCCCGGATTACCTCTTCGTCCACGGCGGCCTCAAACCCGGAATTCCCCCGGCGGAGCAGGATGAGGAAGACCTGCTGTGGATCAGGGGGGATTTCATCGCCTCCCTGGAAGATTTCGGCAAGAAGGTGATCTTCGGTCATACCCCCTTTCAGCAGCCCCTGGTGATGCCTAACAAGATCGGCATCGACACCGGCGCCGCCTACGGCAACCGGCTCACCTGCCTCAAACTCCCCCGGGAACAATTCATCTCGGTGGGCCATGGCTCGGGCGGCTGAGATGAGATTTGATTAAGGCCGGCGGCCGCAGGCGCAGGGGCGCGGCTGGCTGGGCCCCAAGGCGGAGTATTATTTTTTTCCACCCTGAAGGCGCGCCACGGTCTCCTGCAGCAGCCTCTGAACCTCCTGGATATGGGCTTCATCCCGATAGCGCTGCCGCGGCCAGAAGAAGCCCTTCAAACCGTCCCGGCGCCGCCGGGGCACCACGTGGATGTGCAGGTGGGGGACGCTCTGGCTGATGCGGTTGTTGATGGCCACGAAGGAGCCTTCGGCCTCAAGACCCTCTTCCATGGCCCGGGCCAGCAGCGCCGCGTCGGCAAACAGGGGTTCGAGGAGGGCGGCCGGCAAATCCGGCAGGGTCGGATAATGGCCCTTGGGCACCAGCAAAAGGTGCCCGGGGAACAGGGGCTTGTGGTCCAGGAAGGCCAGGGAGCACTCGTCCTCGAACACCACGTAGGCGGCCAGTTCCCGGGAAATGATGCGACAGAATTTGCAGGGTAATTCCATGGTGATTAGTTCAAGGTTCAAAGTTCAAGGTTCAAGGTTCAAAGTTGAGAGCTCTGCGGAAGTCCCCATTTTGTCATTCTGAGGGAGCGAAGCGACCGAAGAATCTCATAAATGACAAAGTTGGTTTTCGCAGAGGGCTCAAGTTCAAAGTGGACGCCGGGGTATTTGACTTTGAACCTTGAACTTTGAACTAAAATTCCTACGCTGGCGGGCCGCGCTCCCCTGCCCTCGCTCCCCGGGAAACTTGACAGGCACCCCTCAGTACAGTAATTTAAGCATGTTCGGCGAACTCAGGGTCTGGTTCAGGGTACGCCGAAAGCTTCGCTTTTTCCAGAAGAATCAGCAGTCCGGGCAGATAGGAAGCCGCGGCTCGACCGTGCCCTTTGCCTCGGCCTCCAAGGAGATATTTAGATGCTGCGAGCTGTGCGCCTGAAATTTCTTTTCCTCTTTTGCCTCACCTTCCTGGCCATCATCTTCGTGCTGCCCTCAGTGACTGGCGAGTTGCCGGGCTGGTGGGAGCAACACGTCAGCCGTGGTCTGCACCTGGGGCTGGATCTGAAAGGGGGCATGAACCTGATCCTGCAGGTGGACATGGAACAGGCGATCAACAACTCCTTGACCCGGGCCGGCGTGGAACTGAAGGAAAAGGCTGAAAAAGCCGGGATAGGCCTGAAGGTGGGAAATCTGGCCCAGCAAAGCCTTGCCGTCACCCTGACCAACAGAGAAGATCAGGCCGCCTTCCTGAGGCTGATGAAGGACCAGTTCCCGACGCTGGAGGTCGGCGAGCCCCAGCGCCAGGAGAACCGCCTGGTCTTTGGCCTGACTATCAACCCCGCGGATGTCCAGCGCTTGCAAGAGCGCACCCTCTCCCAAAGTCTGGAGGTGCTGCGCAACCGCATCGACCAGTTCGGGGTCACGGAGCCGGTGCTGGTGCGCGAGGGAACCGAGAATATCGTGGTGCAGCTTCCCGGCATCCAGGACCCCCAACGGGCCCTGGATCTCATCGGCCAGACGGCGCAGTTGCAATTCAAGCTGGTGGACGATCAGAACAGCGTAGATCTGGCGGGGCTCGTTGATCAGGCCCTCAAGGATGGCAAGCTGAAACCCGGCTATACCTGGGAGCAGCTCAATGAGGCCCTGGCCGGTAAGATCCCCCCGGACGATGAGGTCTATATCGAAAAGAAGGTCAACAATGAGACCGGGCGGGTGGAGCGGATTCCCCTGCTGCTGAAGAAGAAGGTGCTGATGACCGGCGCCGACATCGTCGACGCCAGCGCCAACACCGGCCAATATAACGAGTATCTGGTCAACTTTGAGTTCAACAGCCACGGGGCCCAGGAGTTCTCTCAGATCACCGAGGCCAACCTCCATAAACGCCTGGCCATCATCCTGGACAACGTGGTGCAATCGGCCCCGGTAATCCAATCCCGCATCTCAGCCCGGGGCCAAATTACCGGCTCCTTCACCCCCCAGGAGGCCCATGACCTGGCCATCGTCCTGAGGGCCGGGGCGCTGCCGGCCACGGTCAAGATCGTCCAGAATATCACGGTGGGCCCCACCCTGGGGGCCGACTCCATCAAGAAGGGCCTCACTGCAGGTATCCTGGCCACCCTCCTGGTGGTGGGCTTCATGATTTTTTACTACCGCTTCTCCGGACTGGTGGCCGACTACGCCCTGGTGATCAACATCATCTTCCTCCTGGGGGCCTTGTCCCTGTTAGGCGCCACCCTCACCCTGCCGGGCATCGCCGGCATCATCCTGTCGGTGGGCATGGCGGTGGACTCCAACGTCCTCATCTATGAACGCATGCGGGAGGAGTTCCAGGCCGGCAAACCCCTGAAGGCCGGCATCGACGGCGGCTACGACAAGGCCTTTTGGACCATCATCGACTCCCACGTCACCACCCTGATCACCGCGGTGGTCCTGTTCCTTTTCGGCACCGGCCCCATCAAGGGCTTTGCCGTCACCCTGAGCCTGGGCGTCATCCTCAACCTGTTCACCGCCCTGTTTGGCACCCGGGTGGTTTATGACTGGCTGCTGATCAAGCGCTGGATCAAAGACCTCAGCTTCTTCCAGTTCTTTGAAAAACCCAACTTCGATTTCATCTCCTGGCGCCGCTACGCCTTCATCTTCTCCGGGACGCTCTGCCTCCTGGGTCTCATCGGCTTCGTGCAACTGAGCCGGGGCCACGGCAACCTGGGGGTGGAGTTCAGCGGCGGCACCCTGGTGCAGATGAAAGCCTCCCAGCCCTTCACGGTCAACCGGGTGCGGGAGGCCCTGGCCAAGGAAGGCTGGGGCCACTCCGAGATCCAGCAAGTGGAGGGTGGCCAGCAGCTCATCATCAAGGTGAAAAGGTCGCAAGAGTCGGTGGGCCAAATGTCCAACCGCCTGGCCGCGGTCCTCAACCAATCTTTGGCCGGCAATCATTTTGAGATCATCGGCCAATCGGCGATCGGCGCCTCCATCAGCCAGGATCTGCGCAACAAGGCCATCGTCGCCGTCGTCCTCTCCATGGTGGGCATCATGGCCTATATCGCCTGGCGCTTCGAATTCATCTTCGGGGTGGGCGCCGCGGTGGCCACCTTCCATGACGTTCTGGCAGTCCTGGGGGTCTTCTGGCTGCTCAACCGGGAGATCACCCTGCTGGTGGTCACGGCGTTGCTCACCCTGGCGGGCTATTCCCTGACCGACACGGTGGTGGTCTTCGACCGTATCCGCGAGAATCTGGCCAAGCGCCGGGGCAAGCTGGCTGACATCATCAACCTGAGCGTCAACGAGGTGCTCTCCCGGACCATCATCACCAGCAGCACCGTGTTCCTGGTGGTGGTCGCCCTGTTCTTCTTCGGCGGCGTGGTCCTCCGGGACTTCGCCCTGGCCATGATCATGGGGGTCGTGGTGGGCACCTACTCCTCGGTCTTTGTGGCCAGCCCCGTAGTCTACGCCTGGCGCAAGGAGGCGCGGCGAGTGGTGGTGAAGCGGGAAAAGGTCGTGGAACTGGCGGCCCAGAAACAGAAACGGGATGACAAGAAGGCGGCCAAGGCCGCGGCTCCCAAGACCCCCAAGAAAAAAGGCGGCAAGAAGCAGGGACCAGGGGCTAGGGGTTAGGGGTTAGGGGTTACGAAGGTGGCGCAGGCGTCCCGCCTGATGTAGGGTGGGCACCGCCCACCATAAAATCAACATGCTTACATTAATCGAAAAACAAAAGCCGCAGACCGAAAACCCCAGCGCCCGGCCACGGGCGCTGGTGCTCTATGGCTACGGCCTCAATTGCGACTACGAGACCGCCTTCGCCCTGGACCTGGCCGGGGCCGAAGCGGTCCGGGTGCACACCACCGATCTCCTGGAGAACCCCGCGGCCCTCTGGAACTATCATCTGCTGGCGGTGCCGGGCGGCTTCAGTTGGGGGGATGAGCACGGCGCCGGGGTCATCCTGGCTCTCAGGCTGCGGCTGGCCCTGGGTTCGGCCCTCCAGGAGTTCATCGAGGCGGGACGCCTGGTGATCGCCATTTGCAACGGCTTCCAGGTCCTGGTGAACCTGGGGCTGCTGCCGGGGCTGGCGGGACGCCCGGGGGAGAGGCTGGCGGCCTTGATCCCCAACGATTGCGGCAATTTCCGGGACGCCTGGGTGCATCTTCAGGTGACCCCGTCCCACTCAGTCTTCACCCGGGGGCTCACTCACCTGGAACTGCCGGTGCGCCACGGGGAAGGAAAATTCTTCGCCGCCCCGGAGGTGCTCCGGGAAATCGAGGACCGGGGCCAGATCGCTCTTAAATACGCCACCGCCGACGGAGCCGAAGCCGGCGGGCGCTTCCCGGACAACCCCAACGGCTCGCTCAACGACATCGCCGGCATCTGCGACGTTAGCGGCAGGGTCCTGGGCCTCATGCCCCATCCGGAGGCCCACGTCACTTCCTTCCAGCACCCCACCTGGACCCAGGAGAAGGAAGCCTGGCGCCGCCGGGGCCAACCCTACCCCGGACAAGTCGGCGCCGGTTTGGCCATCTTCCGCAACGCTGTGGAGTATTTGCGGAAGATCGCAGTATAGACCTCACGCAAAGTCGCCAAGACGCCAAGAAAAACGCCTAAGATATGAAAGAGGGGTGAGCTTTGTTCACCCCTCTTTCACGATAAGTTACTTTGCGCCTTTCCGTCTTTGCGTGAGCTTATTTAGGTTGCCGTTCCAGCAGCCGCGGCAGCAAGTCCGCCGCCTGCTCCAGCAGGAGCCCCGTGTCCCGGGCGGCGGCCTCGGTGTAGGGGCGGGGCTGGTCCCCGGGGGTGCGGGAGTCGTAGAGGATGTAGGGGACCGGCTCCGGGCTGTGGGTGCGCAGGCTGAGCGGGGTGAAGTGGTCGCAGAGCACCAGGAGGCGATGATCTCCCAGGGTCTTTAAGCCGGCCAGCAGCGGCCCCACTATTTGGGCGTCGAAGTCCTCGATGGCCCTGAGCTTCAGCTCCAGTTCACCGCTGTGTCCGGCCTCGTCCGGGGCCTCCACGTGCACGAAGACCAGGTCCCGCTGCTTCAGGGCTTCCAGGGCCGCGGCCACCTTGCCCGCGTAATTGGTATCCAGGAAGCCGGTGGCCCCGGGCACCAGGATGGGGGTCAAGCCGGCGTATTTGCCGATGCCCCGGATCAGGTCCACCGCGGAGATCACCGCGCCGGAGAGACCGAAGCGCTCCTTAAGGGTGGGAAGCTGCGGCGGCCGCCCCTGGCCCCAGAGCCAGATGGAGTTGGCGGGCTTTTTCCCCGCCGCCCGCCGCCGCACGTTAACCTCGTAATCCTTCAGGATCGGCCAGGAGGCCCGCACCAGCTCCCACATGGGGAGGGCGGCCCCGGCCTCCAACAGGAGGTGGCCCACCTCCCGGCCGCTCCAATCATGGGGCGGGTAGGTGCGCCAGGATTCCCCCCCGCCTTCGGCCCATACCAGCAGGTGGCGGTAGCTGACCCCGGGGTAGAAGCGGCGCCCCTCCCGGCCCAGGGCCGAATCGAGGACCTGGATGATCTCCCGCGCCTCCTCGCTGCTGATGTGCCCGGCGGAGTAATCCTCCATGAAGATGCCGTCCGGATCGAAGCGCAGGGTCACCAGGTTGCAGCGAAAGGCCACCTCCCGGGGACCCAGGTCCACCCCCAGGGCGGCGGCCTCCAACGGGGCCCTGCCGGTATGGTAGCGGGCCGGGTCATAGCCCATGATGGCCAGGTTGGCGATATCACTTCCCGGCTCCAGGCCCGGGGGGATGGTGCGGGCCAGGCCCAGTTCCCCCCGCCGGGCCAGTTCGTCCAGATTCGGGGTCGCCGCAGCCGCCAGCGGCGTCCGCCCCGCCAGTTGGGCCAGGGGGTAATCCCCCATGCCGTCGCCCACCAGGATTACGTATACCATTCTTAGAATTCCCGCCGGTTAAAGGGTAGTATCCGCTTGCAAATCATCATTATCCTTCCCCAGGGTCGCCCCCAGGTAACTTTCATATTTATGGCGGTTTTCCGTAAAGCGGCGCTTCAACAGCACGGTGTCGATATTCCAGGTCCTGGACTTGGAAAGCCCGAAGAAGATGCGGCCATCCTTGGAAAAGCGGTACTCCCAGAGGTCGCCCCGATGGTGCGCCAACTGTTGGGAATATGGGACCGCGCTCCGGGGCGGAATGGCCGCCCCGGACTTCAAGTCCTCTAGGCCGGTATTATTCAGGGTGGCCAGGGCATCGGGCAGGGACGGGAAGATATCCGGGGAATTTTGGAGGTCCAGGATATCTTGCAGGGCTCGCCGGGAGAAATGCAAGTTCCGGTAAGCCATATTAAGCCAGGGAAACTCCTGGGGCCTCCTGGCCCTCTTTTTAGCAGGGTCGGGATAATTCAACTCCTCTACTTCCCTTAAGGCCTCCAGTTCTTTCATCTCCTTGAGGATGCTCTCCCGGTCCAGTTCAATGACCTGCATCTTGGCGAGGGCTTCATTTCTTGCTGATTCGGCTTCTTGCAAGCTTTCCTGCATTTTCTTGCTTTTCCTGGATTGATGTTGGACGGCCTCCTGAAGCGCGGCAATGGTGTCATTGGCGCCGTTCAGCTCACCCTGGGCCGCCTCCTGGCTCCGGTCCAGAAGCTCCAGCCTCAGGTCCGCAGCCCGGATCTTGGTTTCCAGGTTTTGGATGCGCACCTCCCTGACTTCCAGTTCGGATGCGTACCAGTCTTCCCGGAGTTCCTCGGATTGTCTTTGATAGCGGGCGGTTATGGCGCAAATGGCGGCAAACCCAACCAATACCATGAAATAACTGAGAAGGCTTAAGGTAGAAACCAAATTGTGAGCGGGCAGCAGCCGACCCAGCCCCTGCGGCCCCTTCTTCACCAAATAGAGCCTGCCCAAGGCTGCCGACTCTTCCTGGGGGACCCGTAAGGCTTGGGCATCGGTGTACAGCCCCTTCAGACATGGTTGGGCGGCCGGATCCTTAGACAGAAAATAGAACTTCTTGCCTTTCAGGAGGGCGGCGCCCCTGTTTCCGGGAGGCCAGGAGTCAGGGGCGTACTCGATGTTTCCGGCCTTATCCGTGAGCACCACGGCGTAAGGTCCGAGATCGGCGCTAAGGACCTCCTTGAGCAAATCCGGCCGCTGCCGCTCTTCCAAATAAGCAAGGGCGTAGGGAAAAACTCTGCAAATACCCTGCAGTTGCTGATGGCCGGATTCGGTCAGCGACTCTTGCCGGTTAAAATTGTTCTGCCAGGAGCCGATTACCAGGATGGCGATGAACATTGCCAACCAGACCCCCAGCCAGACGATATAAGGAGGTAAAAACTTGTCCTTCATCAGGTGCTCTTAAAGGGCTCGATCCGCCGGCGCCGCCCCTCAAATCCTGGCGGAGTGGAGGTGCGGGTCTTCGATGCGGTAATAGATAGCCGGCGGCGAGACCGCCGGCAGTTGGTCGATCATCTTGAGGGCCTGGCGGACGTCGGCCTCCCGGGCTTCGTGGGTGATCATGACGATGGGCACGGTGCCCGCCACTTCGCGCCCCTTCTGGGTCACCGCCGCGATACTGATGCCGTAATTGCCCAGGACCCCGGAGACCTGGGCCAGCACTCCGGGGCGATCCAGGGCGGCGAAGCGGAAATAGTAGCTGGTCACCAGATCGTTCAGGGGTTTGATGAGCCGGGTCGATTCCAGGGCATTGCTGCAGCCCAGGGGCGGCACCCGGCCGGCGCCTCCCCGCATCAGGTTGCGGGCCAGGTCCAGGATATCGCTCACCACGGCGCTGGCAGTGGGCATCATGCCGGCCCCCTGTCCGTACAGCAAAATGGGCCCGGTGGCGTCCCCGGTGACATAAACGGCGTTCATGGCCCCGCTGACCCGGGACATGATGTGCTCCCTGGGGATCAGGGTGGGATGCACCCTGGCCTCCACCCGATGGCCGTCATCCCGGGTGATGGCCAGGAGTTTCAGACGGTAGCCGAACTCCCGGGCGAACTGCAAATCGAGCGGGTCCAACCGGCTGATGCCTTCCACCGCGATGGCATCCAGGTCCAGGCGGGCGCCATAGGACAGGCTCATGAGGATGGCCAGCTTATGGGCCGTGTCGGTCCCTTCCACGTCCAGGGTAGGGTCGGCCTCGGCGTAGCCGGCGGCCTGGGCCTCGGCCAGGGCCTGGGCATAGGAAATGCCCTGTTGCGACATCTGGGTGAGGATGTAGTTGCAGGTGCCATTCAGGATGCCGAAGAGCTCCCGGATGTGGTTGGCGGCCAGGCCCTGGCGCAAGGCCAGGATGATGGGGATGCCGCCGCACACCGCGGCTTCGAAGGCGATCTCCACCCCTTGGGCCGCCGCCGCGGCCAGGAGGTCGTTGCCGTGACGGGCCAGCAGGGCCTTGTTGGCGGTGACCACGTGCTTGCCACGCTCGATGGCGGCCAGGATATAGTCCCGGGCGGTGTCGAGTCCGCCGATCAGCTCCACCACGATATCGATCCCGGGGTCATCCAGGATCTCCGCGGCCCGGGAGGTGAAAAGCTCCCGGGGGACGGCCACGTCCCGGTGGCGTTCCAGGTCCAGGTCCGCCACCTTGGCCAAAACCAGGCCGGCCCCCAGGCGCCGGGCCAGCAGCTCCTGCTGCGTAAGGAGGAGGCGCACCACGCCCTCCCCCACGGTGCCGAAGCCTATTACTCCCACTTTAACGGTTTTCATAATTATCCAAATTAATGCTCAGCCTTTTCAGAAAAGGCCATTTTCAAGCGTTTCTGCGGATTCCAGAAATGAACTTTTTCCGGGTAAAACCTGTCAGGATTATATGGATAATAATTAATCAAATGTCCTTTAAGCCAATCAACAATTTCTTCATGTTCATCGTGGTCTGGGTTCTTGAGGATTGCGAGGAGGCGGAAGTAGCCTGGGATACCGCCACAATCTTCAGGGGGGCAGGCTCGTTCTCCGGAAATACATCTTGGATACTTTACCCCCTTTTCTTTAATTAGGATACCTTCCAAAAGAACTTCATGACTCCATCCGTCACCAAAGTCGTATTGATAAACTGCTTTCTTGCCTGGCTGAGCGAAATAATCACTGATAGGTATTTCCCATCCGGGTAAAGCTTGATTATCTTCAAACCAAATCCCAATTTCAACATTTTGCGTGTTGTATAATTTAGAGAGAAGGAACATGTGAAGATGGCTGTCAAACCAACCCA
The DNA here is from genome assembly GCA_049585595.1 of Desulfobaccales bacterium. Taxonomy (GTDB): domain Bacteria; phylum Desulfobacterota; class Desulfobaccia; order Desulfobaccales; family 0-14-0-80-60-11; genus JAPLJC01. Next base: position 103,248 of record JBAVAG010000034.1, on the reverse strand, counting down.
TAGCATCCTGCAATGCCACGTGTAAATCCCAAAAAGTATATTTCGCTGTCACTTGGATTTTGCGCCAAATTAGGGGTGAAATTCCATCAAGTGTAACCTTAAACTGATAAATAAAATTTTTGTTGCTGGTACTCATAATGAACCCCATTTCTAAATGAGAAAGACCTTAGAGCTTAGAACTTTAAACATGTTGTGAAAGATTACTCGGCTTTGCGGCTTCTAGAACGTTTTGTGGGGCCCGCCTGCCCTTCCGGAACCGGCGAGGGCCGGCTGCCTATTTTATTTGGCCGGGGCCGCCGGCAGGCCCAATTCTTCGGGGCTCTGGCGCAGCACGTGGCGGAGGCCGCGGATGGCCTGGTTGGTGCGATGGACGTTCTCCACCAGGGCGAAGCGCACGTATTCATCGCCCCACTCCCCGAAACCCAATCCCGGTGAAACCGCCACCTTGGCTTCCCGAATGAGCATCAGGGTGAACTCCACCGATCCCAGGTGCCGGAATTTCCGGGGAATCCGGGTCCAGGCGAACATGGTGCCCCGGGGCGGTTCCACCCGCCAGCCGATGTTGTGGAGACCCCGGCAGAGGGCGTCCCGCCGCTCCTGATAAATCGCCACCGTCTGCCGGACACAGTCGTAAGGGCCGTTCAGGGCGATGATGGAGGCGATCTGGATGGGTTGGAAGACCCCGTAGTCCAGGTAGCTTTTGATGCGGGTCAAGGCGTGGATCAGACGCTGGTTGCCCACCACGAAGCCCATGCGCCAGCCGGGCATGTTGTAGCTCTTGGACAGAGAGAAGAGCTCCACCCCCACTTTCTTGGCCCCGGGCGCCTGGAGGAAGCTGGGGGCCACGTAATCGTCGAAGACCAGGTCGGCGTAAGCGAAATCGTGGACGATATAGACGCCGTACTTTCTGGCGTAGGCCACGATCTGCTTGAAAAAGTCGAGATCCACGCACCTGGTGGTGGGATTGTGGGGAAAGGAGATGATCAGCATCTTGGGCCGGGGCCGGATCAGCTCGGTGAGGTTGTGCAGGTCCTCAAAAAAGTCCCGGTCATGGGCGAGCGGAATGGACACCAGTTGGCCCCCGGAAATGACCACCGAAGCGGAATGGATGGGGTAGGTGGGATTGGGCACCAGCACCACGTCCCCGGCCTCCACTGTGGCCAGCACCAGGTGCGACAGGCCCTCCTTGGCGCCGATGGTGGCGATGGCCTCGGTTTCCGGATCGATATCCACCCCAAAGCGGCGCTTGTACCAATTGGAGATGGCCAGGCGCAGCTTGGTAATCCCCCGGGAGGCGGAATAGCGGTGGTTAGCCGGTTTGCCCGCGGCCTCGATGAGCTTCTCGACGATGTGGGGCGGGGTGGGGAGATCGGGGTTGCCCATTCCCAAATCGATGATGTCTTCCCCTCGCCGCCGGGCCTCCATCTTCAAAGCGTTGACCGTGGAGAATACATAGGGGGGGAGGCGCTTCATGCGGGGGAATTCTTCTATGGCCTTCATCAAGGTCTCCTTCAGGCTAAGCGGGCGAGATTTCCAGAGATTTATTATCGCAAATGGCCGGGACTTGTCAAATGGCGATTTGCGGGGAACCCACGGTTCTAGCAGCGCCCCCCTTCCCTTGCCATTGCCATGGCTATTGGATAGAATGGCGCCATGAACCGGCTGTTTTCCTTTTTCCTGAAGCTGTTCATCTGCTTTCTGGCCGCCAAGTTCCTGGTGCAGGCCCTCGACCTGGACAGCCCCGCTTACCTCTTGAGCCTGACGGCCCTGTTAATCATCAATGTTTACCTGTTTGAGATCCTGGTGTACCGGGATTACCGCGCCCGTAAGGAGAGCCATCCGGAGGCGGCCCCGCCGCAGGCCCCGGAAGGGCAGCCGTGATCTCCCGGGGGCGCTTCAACGAGAACCGGCGCCGGGGATTCTCTGCAAGCCCCGAGAGAGGCGGGCGCCGCGAAGTTTAGTCATTTTTTCCTTGACACTAATTTTGTGAATGTTTTAACCTTCTTTTGTTTATGCAAGGATGCCCATGAAACTGCTAGTTCTGCTGTCGGAAAGAAAAGTCAGCCTCACGGAGCGCTGGCAGCAACGGCTTTTTGAGAGCTATCCTGCTGAAACCGCTACCTTTCTGAAAAAAGAGAAGGATCGTTTCGGCAACCCGGTGGGGCAGCGCCTCTCCCAGGGTCTGCGGGGGCTGGTGCAGGCGTTCCTGACGGAGATGGACCGGGACCAGGTCCTGGCCGGTCTCGACGAAATACTGAGGATCAGGGCCATCCAGGACTTCACCCCATCCCAGGCCCTGGCCTTCATTTTCCTGTTGAAGAACGTCATTCGCGAGGAACTGGCCCCGGAGCTTACGAGCGGCCAATATTCCCAGGAACTTCAGGAGCTGGAGGCCCGCATCGACGGCCTGGCCCTGCTGGGTTTTGACGTTTACACCCAGCGCCGGGAGCTGCTCAACCAGGTCCGGGTCGATGAGATCAGGAACCGGGTCAGCGGTCTGTTGCGCCGCACCGGATTGTCCTTATGATCAGAGGCGGCCGCAAGCAAAACCCCTGGCAGACAGAGACGAGGTGAGGGTATATGGATTTTTTTAAACGACATTTCACGGTGGCCCTGGCGGCCGTCCTGGGGCTCGTGCTGGTGGCCTACCTCGGGGTCTCGGCCAACTTGAAATTGGAGCTTCTCTTCGGGGTGGTGGCGCCGTATCTGGCCGTCCTCATTTTCGTGGAAGGGTTTATCTATCGCCTCCTCCAGTGGTCCCGGTCGCCGGTGCCTTTCCAGATTCCCACCACTGGCGGCCAGCAGCAATCCCTGCCCTGGATCGAAAGAAACCTGGGCGACAAACTGGACAACCCCTACACCACCAAGCACGTGATCGGCCGTATGGCTCTGGAAGTCTTAGCCTTTCGCAGCCTTTTCCGGAACCTTAGGAGCGAATTGCGCCAGGACCCGGAAAACCCCGGGGGGGCCCGCTTGATTCACTGGTCCTACAAATGGCTGTGGCTGGGGGCCATCGCCTTCCATTACGCCTTCCTGGTCGTTATCCTGCGGCACCTGCGGTTTTTCACCGAGCCGGTGCCGGGCTTCATCCAACTGCTCGACAAGGTGGACGGCTTCTTCCAGTTCTTCACCCCGGTCTTCTACCTCAGCGGCGCGGTGCTGGTGGTGGCGGTCGCCTATCTGCTGGCCCGCCGCCTCACCAATCCCATGCTGCGCTACATTTCCCTGGTCCCCGATTATTTTCCCCTGTTGATGATCCTGGCCATCGGCCTCTCCGGGATCCTCATGCGCTACGTCTATAAGGTGGACGTGGTGGCCGTCAAAGAGCTGACCCTGGGTCTGGTGACCCTGCACCCCAAAGTGCCGGCGGGCATCGGCCCCATCTTTTTCGTCCATATCTTTCTGGTGAGCGTGTTCATCGCCTACTTCCCCTTCAGCAAACTGATGCACGCCCCCGGGGTCTTCCTGAGCCCTTCCCGGAATATGGCCACCAACACCCGGGCGGTGCGGCACGTCAATCCCTGGAATTACCCGGTGAAGTTCCATCATTATGACGAATACGAAGATAGATTTCGGGAAGCCATGGTAGAGGCCGATATCCCGGTGGAAAAGGAGTTGGAGTAACATGGCCAAAGCTAAGACCACGGTTCCAAAACCGGAAGAAATCCTACCCGGGATAGGGTACCAGAAGACCCCCGCCAAGGGCTGGATGGACGTCAAGCCGGAATTCAAGCCGGGAACCTATTGCAATCCCGCTAACCCCAAGTGGGCCGAATGGATCGAATATCCGTTCGCCCGCAACTGGTCGGTAACCGAAAAAGACTGGCACCTGCCCGCCGATTGGAAGGAGATCATCCTCCAGGGCATGGAAGACCGCCTCAACCGCTTCCGTTCCCTGAAGCTCTTTTTCGACATCTGCGTTCGCTGCGGCGCCTGCGCCGACAAGTGCCACTTCTTCCTGGGCACCGGGGACCCCAAGAATATGCCGGTGCTCCGGGCCGAGCTGCTGCGCTCGGTTTATAAGCGCTATTTCAAACCGGCGGGCAAACTCCTGGGAGAGCTGGTGGGGGCCCGGGACCTCACGGAAGACGTGATCAAGGAGTGGTTCTACTATCTCTACCAGTGCACCGAATGCCGGCGCTGCTCCCTGTTTTGCCCCTACGGGATCGACATGGCCGAAATGACCATCCTGGGCCGGGAACTCCTGAGCTCCATCGGGGTCAACATCGAGTGGACCATGGCCTCGGTGGCCCAGTGCTATGACAAAGGCAGCCACATCGGCGCCACCCCCCAGGCGATGAAGGACATGATCGACTTCTTCGCCGAGGAAAACGAGCGGGTCACCGGCATCGCCACCCCGATCACCTACAATCGCAAAGGTGCTGAAATCCTCTTCGTGACGCCCTCGGGGGACTACTTCGCCGACCCGGGCACCTACACCATGATGGGGTACCTGTTGCTCTTCACTTACCTGGACCTGGATTGGACCCTGAGCACCTATGCGGCGGAGGGCGGCAACTTCGGCTACTTCATGTCCCACGAAATGGGCAAGCGCCTCAACGCCAAGATCTACCACGAGGCCAAGCGCCTGGGGGTGAAATATATCATCGGCGGCGAATGCGGCCACATGTGGCGCATCATCAACCAGTACATGGACACCATGAACGGGCCGGCGGATTTCCTGGAGGTGCCCAAATCGCCCATCACCGGCACGGTGTTCAAAAACGCCGCCGCCACCAAGATGATTCACATCTCGGAGTTCACCGCCGACCTGATCCGGCATAACAAGCTCAAGTTTGACACCCAGCGCAACGCCCATATCAAGCTGACTTTTCACGACTCCTGCAACACCAGCCGGGGCATGGGGATCTTCGAGGAACCCCGCTACATTATCAAGAATGTCCTGCCCGAAGGGCATTTCTTCGAGATGCCGCCCAACACCATCCGGGAGAAGACCTTTTGCTGCGGCAGCGGCAGCGGCTTCAACGCCGACGAATATCTGGAGACCCGGCTCCGGGGCGGGCTGCCCCGGGCCAACGCCGTCCGCTACGTGGCCGACAAATACGGAGTGAACCATCTGGGCTGCATCTGCGCCATCGACCGGGCGGTGTTGCCCACCCTGTTGAACTACTGGGTCCCGGAGATGGAGGTCACCGGCATTAGCGAACTGGTGGGCAACGCCCTGGTATTTCCCGATGAGATCGAGCGCACCACCGACCTCAGGGATCGAGACCTGGTAGGCGTTGGTTCGCCTGAGGAAGGGGAGGAAGCGGACTAGCCATGGCAGATAAATACCAAAACGAATTCGGTGGCTTTGCCGAAAAGCCCAAGGTCCCCAAGAAGTTTTATGACCTCAAATATATCCTCTTGGGCCTGGTCATCTTCTTCGGTCTGGTTTTCTCTCCCATCTTGCCCAACCTGGGGAAGATCGTGGCGCCGCCGTCACCCAACCTGGACACCCCGGCCATCCTCAGGCTGGCAAAGAAGGACCGGCAGTGCGTCATGCCCACCCCCTACATGCGGGCCTACCATATGCAGCTGTTGATAGATTGGCGGGAAGCGGCGATACGCCACGGCAACCGGGAATTCGTTTCGCCCACGGGCAAGAAGTACGTCGCCAACCTGTCCGACACCTGCATGGGATGTCACTCCAATAAAAGCAAATTTTGCGATAAATGCCACAACTTTGCCGCGGTAACCCCCAACTGCTGGGGTTGCCATCTGGATAAGGAGCAGAAGGAGAAGAAGGTGGCGCAGGGGGGGGCCAAGTGATGGGTATGGACAGAAGAGATTTTATCAAGCTGGCCGGTCTCTCCACCCTACTGGGGCTGGGGTCCAATGCCGCCTGGGAATTGCTGCGGCCCGGTCAGGCAGCCGCCGTCATGGAGCCGGAGGCGAAAGCCCTGACCGCCAAGAGATGGGCCATGGTGGTCAACATGCCCCAGTTGGATGAGCAGACTGCCCAGAAATGCATTGCGGCCTGCGACCGGGTCCACAACATCCCCGATTTCGGCAATCCCATCGATCCGGCCATGAAACCGAGCGCCGCGCAACAGGTCCACTGGCAGATCAAGTGGATCTGGACCGAGCCTTATGAGAACGCCTTTCCCGGGGACACCCAGGAGTATATGGACGAGAAGGTCGGGAAGCTTAATTTCCTGTTGCTTTGCAACCATTGCGACAATCCCCCCTGCGTGCGGGTCTGCCCCACCAAGGCCACCTTCCGCCAGGAGGATGGCATCGTGGCGATGGACATGCACCGCTGCATCGGCTGCCGCTTCTGCATGGCCGCCTGTCCCTTCGGCGCCCGGAGCTTCAACTGGAAAGACCCCCGGCCTTACATCAAGGAAGTGAACGCTGACTACCCCACCCGGGAAATCGGGGTGGTGGAAAAGTGCCTCTTCTGCGTCGAACGGCTGGCGATCGGGCTGATGCCCGCCTGCGTGGTAGCTTCCCAGGGGGCCCTGGCCTTCGGCGATCTCAGGGACCCCAAGTCCAAGGTGAGGGAACTGCTGGACGCCAATTTTACCATCCGGCGCAAGCCCTTCCTCGGCACTAACCCTCAGGTTTACTACATCGTGTGAGGTAGCCATGCTGGAAAATGCCTTTACCGGAACCAAGAGATATTATGGAATACTGGCCATTTTGTCGGGCCTCTTCGCCCTGGGATTCCTCTTCTATCTGAAACAGCTCCAAACCGGGTTGGGCATCACCGGCATGGGCCGGGACGTCTCCTGGGGCCTTTACATCGCCCAATTTACCTACCTGGTCGGAGTGGCGGCCTCCGCGGTCATGGTGGTTCTCCCTTACTACCTGCACAACTACAAGGCCTTCGGCCGGGTCACCATTTTAGGGGAATTCCTGGCGGTGGCTGCGGTAACCATGTGCGTCACCTTCGTGCTGGTGGACATGGGACGGCCGGACCGGGTGCTCAACGTCTTCAAGTACCCCACTCCCGGTTCGGTTATGTTTTGGGATATCATCGTCTTGAACGGCTATCTCCTGCTCAATATCCTCATCGGCTGGAACGTGCTCGAATGCGAACGCCAAGACGTGCCGCCTCCCCACTGGGTCAAGACCCTCATCTATATATCCATTCCCTGGGCGGTCAGCATCCACACGGTAACCGCCTTTCTTTATGCCGGCCTGCCCGGCCGGAGCTACTGGCTCACCGCGCTCATGGCTCCCCGCTTCCTGGCCTCGGCCTTTGCCGCGGGCCCGTCCCTGCTGGTGCTCCTCTGCCTGCTGGTGCGGAAATACACCAAGTTTGACCCGGGGCGGGAGCAGATCCAAAGCCTGGCGAAAATCGTCACCTACGCCACCCTGATCAACGTCTTCTTCTTTTTCTGCGAAATCTTCACGGTGTTTTACAGCCAGATCCCAGAAGAAATGATCCACTTCAAGTACCTGTTTTGGGGGGTTGACGGTTTCGGGCGGCTGGTGCCCCTCATGTGGTTCTCCATCGTCGGTATGACGGCCGCCGCCCTGCTCCTGGTCAATCCGAATAATCGCCGTAATGAAAACACCCTGGCGGCCCTGTGCGGCCTGGTGATCATCACCACCTGGATCGACAAAGGAATGGGGTTGATGGCCGGCGGCTTCGTGCCCAATCCCCTGGATCAGGTCACCCAATACTGGCCCACCCTGCCCGAGGCCCTCATCGCCCTGGGGGTCTGGGCCCTGGGTTTCCTGGTTCTCACCATCCTTTACAAGGTGGCGGTTTCCATTAAGGAGGAGGTACGGGCCTAGGCGGGACATGCTCTATTGGCGCCCGTTTCCAAAATCCCTTAACGTACGTATTGACGCCAGCGAGCCAGTGATTATTTTTATATAAGCGCGCTGGTTGAGGAATCATCTAATTTCGCAAGTGAGGTGTTCGGCACCTTACCAAAAACGTCGCCTTTCGGATCGACGTTTGATATCCGCAAAGAATCCTAAAGGGAGGTAAGTTTAATGGCCTGGCAGGTGGAAGTCGATCACGAAAAGTGCACCGGGGACGAAGAGTGCGTCAATGTTTGTCCGGTGGGCGTCTTTGAGATGCAGGAAGGCAAGGCAGTCCCCGTCAATGAAGAGGAATGCCTGGGCTGCGAGAGTTGCGTCGAGGTCTGCCCCTCCAGCGCAATTACCGTAACCGAAATGTAAAATTCGCTTCACCCTTCGCTAAAAACGCCGGCCTGCAAAGCAGGCTGGCGTTTTTGTTCTTGTCTGCCGCCGCTCTCTTCTAGGCCTCGAAGGGGTTAACCAGATGGACCGGCGCCCGGGAGTTGGCCAGCACCTTTTTGGCCACGCTGCCGAAATCGCTGCTCCTCTGGTCCAGCTCACCATGGCCGCGGCCATGGGTGGTGAGCACCACCAGGTCCGCCTTCTCTTTCTTGACGGCCTTGAGGATCTCGGCAGCCGCCTCACCCTGCACCAGGCTAATCTCGATCTTGGGGCAGGCCTGCAACTCCTGTTCGCAGACTTGCTCCAGTCGTTTTTTGGCGTGTTTCAATTCCCATTCCTGAAAAAGCTTCACGTGCTCCGGGCTGGGATAGTTGCCATATGCGGGAAAAAGGGCCATTAAATCGACTCCCACATAGAGGAGGACGACCTTGGCTTGATACTTTTCCGCCAGCGATTCCACGTGCCTGGCGGCTTTGATCGAATTTTTGGAAAGATCGGTGGGCCAGAGAATGGTACGCACTTCCATAAAAACCTCCTGTCCGCGAGGTAGATGTTAAGGCGAATCACAAGCTGGAGGCCTGCGCCGCTGCTTCCTTGAGCACTGCAAATGTTACCGGCAAGCTAAAAATATGGCCGCCCGGCCGGATGTCAAGGCCTCTCTGACGGTCTGGCCAGGTCTGCCGCCGGGGGTCTTTCAATTTTTTGGGGACGGAGTAACTTTTTGCGTCCTGTTTATTACTCACCACTTTTCGCCACTGGCAATCTTTCTTAAAACCGCGGGGTCGGTAATAGTTATCCTGCCCTTCTCAACTTCGATGACGCCTTGACTCTTCAATCGGGACAGGGTTCTGGACAAGGTTTCGCCAATCGTCCCCAGATAGGCAGCCAGATGGCTCTTGGTGGTGGGCAATTCGATGGCCAGCCCTTTCTCAATCGTGCCGTGACTCTCCTGGCAGCGCTCCAAAAGGTAGCGGGCCAGGCGGGCCGAAACTTCTTTTAAGGAAAGGTCTTCCAGTTGCCGGGTCAAGTGGAGCATCAAGTGGCTCAAGGTGGCCAACATATTCCGGGCCAGCGTGGGTGAGGCCACCAGGTGCCGCAAGAATGGGGCTTTGGGGAAGAACAGGGTTTGACAATCCTCCAGGGCCATGGCGGTGGCCGGGTAGGAGGCGTCGCTGAAGACCGCGGCCTCGGCGAAGGTCTCTCCGGGCCCCACCAGCCTGATGATATATTCCTTGCCATCCGGAGAGCTCTTCACCAGTTTGACAGAGCCGCGGCTGAGGAGGTAGAACCCCTGGGCCTCTCTGCCCTCCTGGAAGATGGTGGCCTGGCGGGCGAAGGCCTTGCTCACCGCCAGCTGCGCCAGGGCCAAAAGGTCAGCCTCCGGCACCCCGGAGAAGAGATAGACGTCTTTAAGGAATCTCTTTTTTTGCCCGGTTTCCCCTGGGCCCGTGTCCGTCATTGCGCCCTCCTCTCGCCCTCTCAGGGGTTATCTAAAACTTGCCTGATTATCATAAATAAATCAAGATGCTGGCTGGCCGCGGATAACTGTTGACGCCTTGAGGCTCCCTTGGTAGATTTGAGGCCTCTGCAAAAAACCATTCGGACCCGCCGCCCTCGGCTGGAGGCGGCGCCAGGACCCCTGCTCTCCCCTACCTCAGGGGCCGCAGGGAATTGGGGATAAATTTCCGGTTTTTTCAGAGGTTTCGATCTTTCTTTGATCCGGGGTGCAGGACCCCGGAAAACCTCTACCCCCACGCCCAGGAGGGCCTCATGAGCCGCTATGCATGGCCGTTAATTATTCTCCTAACCCTGGCGCTCTGCCTGGCCGCCGGCTGCGGCCGCAGCCCGGACAATGAAATTCGCCTGGGGGTCAATGCTGAACTCACCGGCAGCAAACCCACGGTGGGCGATGGCTGCAAAAAGGCGGCGGAACTCCTGGCCGACCAGGTCAACGAGCAGGGCGGCCTGAAGGTGGGAGACAAGAAATACCCCATCCGGCTGTTCGTGGAAGACAACGAAGACAAGGCCGAGGCGTCCGCGGCCGTGGCCCAGAAGCTCATCAGCGAGGACAATGTCCTGGCCATCATCGGACCCAACACCTCGGGCAACGCCATTCCCGCGGCCAGCATCTGCGAACAAGCGGGGGTGGTCATGGTGAGTCCCTGGTCCACCAACCCCAAGACCACCGAAGGCAAGAAGTTCGTCTTCCGGGCCTGCTTCATTGACGATTTTCAGGGCCAGGTGATGGCCAAGTTCGCCCGGGAGACCCTCAAGGCCCAAACCGCGGCAGTGCTCTACGATGTGGCTTCGGAATACAACAAGGGCATTGCCGAATTCTTCAAGAAGGATTTTGAGGCCGCTGGCGGCAAGGTGGTGGCCTTCGAATCCTACACCAAGGACGACAAGGATTTCTCCTCCCAGCTTACCCTCATCAAGGCTGCCAATCCCGGGGTCCTGTTCCTGCCCAACTACTACAACGAAGTCCCCCTGCAGGTGGAGCAGGCCCGGCGTCTGGGGATCACCTGCCCCTTCATCGGCTCCGACTCCTGGGGCAGCCAGGAAATCTTGACTCTGGGCGGACAGTACCTGGAGGACTCCTACTTCAGCAGCCATTATGCCCCGGATATTGCTACGGAAACCGCCCAGAAATTCATCCGCGCCTATAAAGCCAAATACGGCAAAACACCCGAGGACGTCTGCGCCCTCACTTACGACGCCATGGGCTTGGTGTTGACCGCCATCGCCAAGGCGGGGGTCCTGGATCGCCAGAAGGTGCGGGACGCCCTGGCCAGTATAGAGCGATACGAAGGGGTGACGGGCATCATGAAGTTCCACGGCACTGGCGACCCCATCAAGAGCGCGGTGATCATCCACGTGAAGGATGGTAAGTTCAAATATTATGCCACCGTGCAGCCCTAAGGGGCAGTTTTCGGTTTTCGGTTTTCGGCAACCACCAGAAGTCACAGGAATCCCATAAATATGCTGAACTATCTACTCCTCCCCTCGCTGGGGCGGGGGAGGAGGCTTGTGGCAACTTGCCCCTCCCACAAAATCAGGTCCTTTTTCGACCTCTCTCCTTGACCCTAAACCCGGGCACGGAAATTAAAGACCCATGTTCACAATCCTGGCGCAAAATGTCCTGAACGCCCTGCAACTGGGGAGCGTTTACGCCCTCATCGCCCTGGGCTATACCATGGTCTACGGCATTCTCACTATGATCAACTTCGCCCACGGCGATATCTTCATGGTGAGCAGCTATCTCAGTCTGGCCGGAGCTCTCCTGCTGCTGGGCCTGCCCCTGCGCCTGCCCCCTTTTCTGGTGTTCACCGGGGCCCTGGTCTTCAGCATGACCCTCACCGCGCTCCTGGGAGTGGCCATCGAACGCCTGGCCTACCGGCCATTGCGCCAGGCGCCCCGGGTCTCCGCAGTGATCACCGCCCTGGGGGTGGGCCTGTTCCTGGAAAATTTCACCATGGGACTGTTGGGGCCGGCGCCCCGGCACTTTCCCGCGTTGATTAACATGACCCCCTGGGAGGTGGCCGGCCTCACCATTACGCCGCTGCAAGTGCTCATCATCCTGTTGGCCGCAGCCCTGATGATCCTCCTGGACCTGCTGGTGCGCCGCACCCTGCTGGGCATGGCCATGCGAGCCATCTCCTACCACCGCCCCATCGTGCCTCTCATGGGGGTGTCGGTTGACCGGGTCATCTCCCTCACCTTCGCCATCGGCTCGGCCATCGCCGCGGCCGGCGGCCTGATGTTCGCCCTGGCCTACCCGGTGCTGGACCCCTACATGGGCATTCGCATCGGCTGGTGGGCCTTCATCGCCGCGGTGGTGGGCGGCATCGGCAATATCCGGGGCGCCATGCTGGGAGGCTTTATCCTGGGCACGGTGGAGGTCTTCACTCCGCTGCTGCTACCCTCTTCCACCTACCGGGACTTTGTGGCCTTCTCGCTGCTGCTGCTGCTCCTGGTCTTCAAACCCACCGGCCTCCTGGGCCGCCCGGTTTTTGAAAGGGTGTGAGGGCAGGGGGCAGTAGTCAGTAGGCAGTTAGCATTAGTTTTTTTTAGAGCATTTGCGTTAATGCGAACCACTTCACGTCACCGAAAACTACATTGTTGTGGCCCAAACTCATAAACGAAAAAAACTCCTGATTTACTCCGGCGCGGCCCTGTTGCTGGCGGTGGCCCGGGTCCTGCCGGACAGCGGCCTGCTCAACCCCTACGTGGTGCAGATTATGATGTACGTGGGGATCAATATGATCCTCACCCTGAGCCTCAATCTGGTTAACGGTTACATGGGGGAATTTTCCGTGGGCCATGCCGGCTTCATGGGCATTGGCGCCTACGTAGCCTCCATCCTCACGGTGGCGGTGCTGCCCCACTCCTGGTCGCCCTGGCTCTTCCCGGGGGTGCTGGTGACCGGGGGCCTGGCCGCGGCCGCGGCCGGGCTCATCGTGGCCTATCCCTCCTTTCGCACTCGGGGGGATTACCTGGCCATCGTCACCCTGGCCTTCAATATGATCGTCAAGAGTGTACTGGAGAACATCGACGCCGTGGGCGGACCCCGGGGCTACCTGGGCATGCCTCGCCTCACCAGCCTCTTCTGGGTGACGGTCTGGGTCCTGATCACCCTGGCGGCGTTGCGCAACCTGGTGTACTCCAATTTCGGACGGGGCATCACGGCCATCCGCGAGGACGAGATGGCTGCCAACCTCACTTCGGTGAACACCCGCCGCCTGAAACTTTACGCCTTCCTGATTTCGGCGTTTTTCACCGGGCTGGCCGGGGGCCTATATGCCCACCTGCTGCAGTTCATCGACCCCCGGAGCTTCTCCATTCTCAAGTCCACCGACATGCTGGTGATGGTCTATCTGGGCGGGATGGGCAGCCTCACCGGCTCGCTCCTGGGCGCCACCATCTATACGGTGCTCATGGAACTGCTACGCTTCCTGGGGATCTGGCGCTGGGTGGTGGGGCCGCTGCTCCTGGTGCTGTTAATGATCTTCAGGCCCCAGGGGCTCGTGGGCTTCAAAGAGGTCCGCTGGCTCAGGCCGGCGCCAATATTTGCCGGAGAGGGAGAGAGCGTGGTGGACGATAAGGAGTGAATAAGATGCCGGGCGGGCACTGCCCGCCCAATCCCGGGCAAAGAACGCCGGCGGCGGCGGTTCTCCTTTTTTTGTCCTGGTTCCCCAATCGGGCTCGAAAACGAAGGGGAATTATATATTGAATCCCTCAATTATCTTTGGTAGGGGCGGGGTTTCCCCGCCCAGGGCAAACCCAAATTGCCAGAGGCCTGTGCCACTGAGACGCCGCCCTTACAGCCGTGATGGAATCGGGAGTCAGGTATATAAATCCCAAACGAAATTATCGCCACACCCAACCTGGCCATAAGATTAAAGCGGGGCGCGGCGCCGGCGCTGCCACGGAAATGAAACCCATGACGCCATTACTGGAAGTCATCGACTTGTCTCACCACTTCGGCGGCCTTGCGGCCATCGCCGATTTTTCCCTAACGGTGCTGCCTGGGGAGCTGGTGGGCCTCATCGGCCCCAACGGCGCCGGCAAGACCACTATCTTTAATCTGATCACCGGGGTCTTTCGCATCGAAGCGGGGCAGATTCGCTTTCAGGACCAGGACATCAGCCCCTGGAGCTCTCCCCGCATCACCGCGGCTGGCATTGCCCGGACCTTCCAGAACATCCGCCTTTTCAAAGGGTTGAGCGTTCTGGACAACGTCCGCCTGGGGGCCTTTGCCCAGCACCGCTACGGCCTTATGGGGGCCCTGGGCCGCAGCCGCGCCTTTAGGGACGAAGAGCAGCGCCTGAGCCGGCGGGCCTGGGAGTTGCTGGAACGCTTTCAGTTGAGCCGCTACGCCGAGACCCCGGCCCGGCAACTGCCTTATGGGGAGCAGCGCCGCTGCGAGATGGCCCGGGCCCTGATCAGCAGCCCCCGGCTGCTGCTTCTGGATGAGCCCGCCGCGGGTATGAACCAGGCCGAGGCCGAGGAGCTGATCCGCATCATCCGCGAGTTGAAAGACGAGTTCCACTTGACCATCATCCTGATCGAGCACCAGATGCGGGTGGTCCTGAACCTCTGCCAGCGGGTGACGGTCCTCGATTTCGGCAGCACCATCGCCTCCGGCCCGCCCCAGGAGATCCAGCATCACCCCGCGGTCCTGGAGGCCTACCTGGGGCGGGACAGCTCCCTTGCCGAAGAGGAGGCGATTGTCTAATGACCCAGCCTCCCCTCCTCGCGGTTGAAGATCTGTGGGTCTCCTATGACCGCATCAACGCGGTGCGGGGGGTCTCTTTTGCCGTGGGGGCCGGCGAGATCGTCACCCTGATCGGAGCCAACGGCGCCGGTAAATCCACCATCTTGCAGGCGATTTCGGGACTCTTGCCGGTGGCCCGGGGACGGGTTTCCTTCCTGGAGGAGAATCTACTCCGCCTGCCGGCGCACCTTCGGGTGAAGCTTGGGGTGGCTCATGTCCCTGAGGGCCGGGGCATCTTCGGCAACCTGACGGTTCTGGAAAATCTGCGCCTGGCGGCTTACCTGCGCCGGGACGGCCAAATCCAGAGGGACCTGGAGGAGGTCTTCCAGCTCTTCCCCCGGCTGGGGGAACGGCGCCACCAGTGGGGCAACACCCTGTCCGGCGGCGAACAGCAGATGCTGGCGGTGGGAAGGGCCTTGATGAGCAGGGCCAGGCTCTTGCTGTTGGATGAGCCCTCCATGGGCCTGGCCCCCTTCCTGGTGCGGGATATCTTCCGGGTGGTCCGGCGGATCAACCGCCAGGGGACCGCCATCCTGCTGGTGGAGCAAAACGCCAATCTGGCCCTGGAGGTGGCCCACCGGGCCTATATCCTGGAGACCGGAGAGATCATTCTATCGGGTCCGGCCGGCGAACTGCGCCATCACCCCCAGGTCCTGGAGGCCTACCTGGGGGGGTAGGGGCAGCCCGCGGGGGACGCCCCCGGCTCCTTAATCTTCCGCGATCTTTTCGATGTGGTGGACCCGGAGAAATAACCCGGGCTTCAAGAGGGAGAGCTCACCGTAGATCAGAATGTGGTCCAGACGCCTGATCTTATACTGCTTTTCCTGCTTCGGGCTCAGGGCCGCCAGGTCGTAGTAGCCCTCCATTTTTTCCGAGGCGTAGGTGGCAAACCATTTCAGCCGGTACCAACTCACCGGGTAGCGGAACAGGGTCAGGTAATTCCTCACTACGGCCGGATCATAGGTGAGATATTGCCAGAAATAGGCCCGGACGCAAACCAGGTCGCCGGCCTTGAGCCTGGCCCGGTCGGGGTGCAGCAGCTCCTGATAGTCGATGGCGCGATAGGCCTGGGCGTCGAAGTTCGGGGGCACCGGCCGCAGTTCGCCGCAGGCGCTGGCCGCCAGACAGACGGCCAGGGCCAGCCAGATCCCTAAATAGCGCGCCCTGCGCCCGGCGTCCTCGGCTGCTCCGGGACGGGTGGCCGCCGCTCTCCTCATCAATACAAGCTCCCGTTTCGCAAGATGGGCGCCGCACCTCCCTGCCAGCCGGCGCCGCACCGGTGGGGCGCCTTGTGGGTAAAGGCGAGCCTGCCGCCAGGGTGAAACTTCATAATTGCCCTGAGATTTTCAACTATTGTTTTTGACCCCCCCTTTTTCAAAGGGGGGCTTTAAGACCCTTGGAACTTAGGTTTTCTTGATTTAAAGCCATACTCTTTACCAAGCCCGACGCTAGTGTTATGTCCCAGAATTATCTTAATAAAAGATTTGAGGTTACCCCCCTCCCTGAGAGGGGAGGGGGTTGGGGGGAGGGTGGCAACATATGGAGGTAAATGAAAGATAAATTACCACCCCCACCCCGACCCTCCCTCCTCAAGGGGGAGGGAAAAAGGCAAAGCATCTAGGCACCGTTTCCATGGGACACAGTACTAGGGCGCCGACAGAAACACGTGGGCCAGCACTCGGGCGTCCCCCAGGAGGTTGCTCAGCAGGCAGAATTCGTTGGGCTGGTGGGCGGTGTCGCTCACCGTCATCCAGACCGCGGCCGGCAGCCCCTGCTGGCGGAAAAAGGCGGCCACCGTGCCGCCGCCGATGCCCTGGGGGGAACCCTCGCGGCCATAGACTTCCCGGATAGCCGCTTGCAAGGCCAGGACCACCGGCGCCGCAGGCGAGGTGGGGGGGGGGCTGGGCAGCTCCTGCACCGGCTCCACTTCCAGGGTTACGCCGAACTTTGCCGCCACTTCGGCGCCGATGGCCCGGACCCGGCCCACCACCCGGGCCAGGTCAATCTCCGGCAGCACCCGGCAGTCGAGGTAAAAGACGTCCCGTCCCGGAATGGTGTTGATATTGTCGACATTGGCCTCCTTGCGGGTAGGCTCGAAAGTGCTCTCCGGCGGCTGGAAGAGCTCGTTTTTTATGGGAAATTCCCGGAACAAGCCTTCCAGGGCCACGATCAGGTGTCCACAGGCCCTGAGGGTGTTGCGCCCCAACTCGGGGCGGGAGGCATGGGCCTGTTGGCCCACCAGGGTCAGCTTCAGCCACAGGATCGATTTCTCCGCTATTTCGATGAGGGTGCCGTCCGCACTGCCGGCGTCGGGCACGATGATCAGGTCCTCCTTAGAAAAGAGGTGGGGGGCGCTGCGCAATAAAAACTCCAGGCCCAGGTGGCTGCCGGTCTCTTCGTCGGCCACCAGGGCCAGGGCCACGGACCGCTCCGGGGTCAGCCCCAGGTCCAGGAAGGCCTTGGCCGCCATCAGAGAGATGACGATACCCTGGTGATTATCCTCGGTGCCCCGGCCATAGAGGCGGTCTCCCTCCACCTTCAGGGTAAAGGGGTCGGAGTGCCAGAGGGAAAGGTCCCCCGGCGGCACCACGTCCAGGTGGCTGAGGACCCAGACCTTCTCGGGCCTCCGCCCCGGCAGCCAGGCCACCAGGTTAGGGCGCTGGCCTTCGGCCAGGCGGGCATCCGGGGCCGGGAAGGAGTCCACCTTGAGGCCCCAGCCTTCCAACAGTTCTTTCAGGTAGGCGGCTTTAGCTCCTTCGCCGGGGCCCCCGTTTTCCGGTCCCACCGCATTGCGGCGCACCAGTTGCCGCTGCAGCTCCACCGTTTCCTGGCGATAGCAGGCGAGACGCTCAGAAAGGCGCTGGAAGTCATCATCCCGGCTCATCAAAGTCCCTCCGCGGGCGGCTGATTCTTCGACCTAAGACGAAAAAAGGCCAAAAATAAATTTAACGAACAGTCTCTCGGGCTTTTCCTTCGTCCTGCCATCATATATAATTCTGCTCTTTAAGGGCAAGTGTGATTTGCCGATGGCCGCCTGATTACTTTCGCATCCCACCGAGCCAAGGAGGCTAGCCCGTCTCATGAAGATTAAGCGCATCGCCCACTTAGGAATCGCGGTGAAAGACCTGGACCCCCCCAAGAAGCTCTACCAGGAGAACCTGGGCCTGAAACTCAAGGGGGAAGAAGCGGTGGAGACCCAGAAGGTCCGGGTGAGCTTCCTCCAGGTGGGGGAGTCAAGCCTGGAGCTGCTGCTGCCCACCGCGGCCGACAGTCCGGTGGCCAAATTCCTGGAAACCAAGGGGGAAGGCTTCCACCATCTGGCCCTGGAGGTGGATGATATCGAGGCTGCGGTGGCGGAACTGAAGGCGGCCGGGGTGCGGCTCATCGATGAAACCCCCCGGGAAGGGGCCCACGGCTCCCGGGTGGCCTTCATCCACCCCAAGGCCACCTTCGGCCTGTTGGTGGAGCTGTGCCAATTCACCTCTTGAAGCCTGCTCCCGTCGAGGCTAATCCCAACCAGGGGCGCACCCATGTGTGCGCCCCTTACGAAAGCGGGGGCAGCAGGTAGGGGCGGGTTTTAAACCCGCCCCTACAGGGCGGACACATGGGTCCGCCCCTACGAAAACCATGCAAAGCCACCCCTGACCCGGTGCCGTCCCCCTCGCAGGGGAGAGGTCCAACCCCATGGCCATCACAGTCGCGGCCCTGGCCTCCCAGGTGCAGGTCAACATTCCCTTTTCCTACCTGCTGCGGGGCTATTTGGAGCGTTTCCTGGAACTGGGCCTCAATCCCGAGATCGGCCTGGATGCCTACAGTTTAAGCCGCTATCCCCCCCGGGTCTTCCGCAAGGCGGCCCGGGCTTTTCAGGCGGCGGGCAGGCGAATCACGCTGCACGCCCCCTTCCAGGACCTGCTGCCGGGATCGCTGGATGACGCCATCCTGGCCGCCTCCCGGCGGCGCCTGCGCCAGGCCTTTGCTTATCTGCCGGTTTTCCGGCCGGCAGCGGTGGTCTGCCACCTGGGTTTTGATTCCCGACTCTATGACGGCGACCTCGAGGAATATCTGGCCCGGTCTGCGGCCACCTGGAAGGAGCTGTCCTCCCGAGCCGCGGCCCAGGGGAACGTGCAAGTCATGCTGGAAAATGTCTACGAAACCGATCCGGAACTGCTGCTTAAGATAATGCGCCGGGTGGCTGCCCCCAATCTCCAGGTTTGCCTGGACGCGGGCCACCTGTTCGCCTTCGGCGGCGGCGACCTGGCCCGCTGGCTCGACACCCTGGCTCCAGTTATCGGGCAGCTGCATCTCCACGACAACCGCGGCGACGCCGATTCCCACCTGGCCCTGGGAGCCGGCACCATTCCCTGGCAAGAGATTCTGCGCTTCCTGGCGGACCGCGGGCCGCGGCCCCTCATCACCCTGGAGCCTCACCAGGAAGGCAGCCTGCAACCGTCCCTGGAGGCCCTGGCGCAAATTTGGCCCTGGGAAGACTGATAAAGGCAGTTTTCGGTTTTCGGTTTTCGGTGAAAGGCAAAACCACAAACCAAGGCCCCATAATAGAAACAGTAAACACAAGCTGTAGGGTGGACATTGCCCACCATTTCCTCATGAAGGTAGTTTTCGGTTTTCGGTGAGAGTCCGAGTCGAAGGCCTGTTAGCAGGGATAGGAAACAGATATCCTTTACAGGCTGACACCTTGTAGTTACAATAATCGCCAGGGATAATCGCCTAATGGCGCGGCGAAAGCGCGGCGGGCGATTCCCATTGACTGACGAGGGCTGGCTCACCCTATGAAGCGATTGTCCATCCTGGGCTCCACCGGATCGATCGGCCGGAGCACCCTGGCGGTGGTGGCAGAATACCCCGATAACTTTGCGGTGGTAGGGCTGGCTGCCGGCAAGAACGTCGAACTGCTGGCGGAGCAGGTGGCGCGCTTCCGCCCGGCTCTGGTTTCCGTGCAGGATGAGGAGACGGCGGCCCGGCTTCGAGAGTTGGTGGCCCCGGGCCCGGAAATCCTGGCAGGGCGGTCCGGCGCCCTGGCGGTGGCCACCGCTTCGGTGGAGATGGTGGTTTCCGCCATGGTGGGAGCGGTGGGTCTGGAACCCACCCTGGCGGCGATTCGGGCCGGTCTGCCGGTGGCCCTGGCCAACAAGGAGACCCTGGTGGCCGCCGGTCCCCTGGTGATGAACCTGGCCCGGGAACGGGGTGTCCCCCTGATTCCGGTGGACAGCGAACACAGCGCCATCTTTCAGGCCCTCCAGGGGGAACGCCGCGCCGATATCCGCCGCCTGTGGCTCACCGCGTCCGGGGGACCGTTTCGCTCCTGGGGAGCGGACCGCCTGGAACGGGCCACCGCGGCCCAGGCCCTGAAACACCCCAACTGGAGCATGGGGCCCAAGATCACCATCGACTCCGCCACCCTGATGAACAAGGCCCTGGAAGTGATCGAGGCCTCGGTATTATTTGGACTGCCGGTGGACCAGATCGGGGTCTATATCCACCCGCAGAGTATCGTCCATTCCCTGGTGGAGTTCGTGGACGGGTCGGTCATCGCCCAGTTGGGAGTTCCGGACATGCGCCTGCCCATTGCCTATGCCCTGAATTACCCGCGCCGCCTGCCCCTGAATTCTCCCCCTCTGGACCTGTGCCGGATTGCCCAGCTCACTTTTGAGACCCCTGACCAGACCCGCTTCCCGGGCCTGGCCCTGGGCTACGCCGCGGCCCGCGCCGGCGGCACCATGCCCGCGGTGCTCAATGCCGCCAACGAAGTGGCGGTGGCCGCCTTCCTGGACGGCCGCCTCAGCTTTCCGGAGATCCCCCGGGTAGTGGCCCGGACCATGGAGGCCCATGAAGTCGGCGATCTCACCGACCTGGGCCAGGTCCTGATGGTCAATGAATGGGCCAGGGATTTTGCCGCGGGCCTGATACCTCCCAAGGTTGGCGACTAAAGAGATGGGCTTCCTCTCAGCCGGCCTGGCCTGGCCAGAGCCCAGCGCCCCGGCAGCTCCGGGAAAAGCCCCTTTAGCCTCCCGGCCAACGAGTTCCGGGCAGGCTAATTCAAACATTTTCGAGGAGAACCACCCCCAAACATGTCCATCATAATCACTATCCTGGCGACCGTTTTTGTGCTGGGGATTCTGATCTTCGTCCATGAACTCGGGCATTTCCTGGTAGCCAAGCTTTTTGGGGTTAGAGTGGAGGCCTTCTCCCTGGGCTTCCCCCCGCAACTGGTGCATAAAAAGATCGGGGACACCGACTACCGTTTGTCGGTGGTGCCCCTGGGGGGTTATGTCAAGATGCTGGGGGAAAACCCCGGCGAGGAGATCCCTCCGGAGTTGCAACCTTTCTCCTTCATGCACCAGCCCCTTTGGCATCGCTTCCTCATCATAATGGCCGGGCCGATCTCCAACCTGATCCTGGCCTTTGTAATCTTATTCCTGGTCTTTGCCGTAAACGGCATTCCCTATCTCACCACGGTAATCACGGAGGTGGAGCCAAATTCCCCGGCGGCGGCCGCGGGCCTGCAACCGGGCGATCAGGTGCTGGATCTGAATGGCCGGCCGGTAAAGCGCTGGGAGGACCTTCCCCCCATAATTCGCCAGACAGGGGAGCACCCGCTCGATCTGACCCTGAAGCGGGGCCAGCAGACCATCACGGTGAAAGTCACCCCCCACAGAGAGGAAGTCCCCAATATCTTCGGCGGCAAATCCTCCGCAGTGATCATCGGCATCCTTAACAATAAGAACCTGGCCATTGACGAGGTGGGGATGGGGCGGGCCTTTGTCCGGGCCGGCGACGCCACCTGGGGAGTCGCCTACTTCACCACGCTCAGCCTTTATAAAGTCTTGGCCGGCGAGGCGCCCATGAAGGGCCTGGGCGGGCCCATCCTCATCGCCCAGGTGGCGGGCCAGGAAGCGAAGGCCGGAATGGCGCCGCTGTTGCAATTTATGGCAACCCTGAGTGTCAACCTCTTCCTGCTCAATCTGCTGCCCATCCCCATCCTGGACGGCGGCCACCTGCTTTTCTGCGCCATAGAGGCGGTGCGGCGCAAGCCGGTGGAGATCCAGTACCGGGAAATCGCCCAGGGGGTGGGGCTGATGCTGATCCTGGCCTTGATGATCCTGGTATTTTACCAGGATATCGCCCGGCTGGTGAATCCGCCCCACTGAGGCGGCATGCTGATCCTGGCCCTGGATACCGCCACCGACACCGGCAGCCTGGCCCTGGTGGAAGACGAGGAGACCTTGGGGGAATCAACCCTTGCGGGCGCCGGCGCCTATTTGGTCCGGCTGCTGCCCCGGCTGGCGGCCCTGTTTGCCGCCGCCGGGCGGGACCCCGCCGACCTGGGGGCCATCGGCGTCAGCGTGGGGCCTGGCAACTTCACCGGCTTGCGTATCGGCTGCGCCACGGCCAAGACCCTGGCCTGGTCCCTGGGCTGCGCCCTGGTGCCGGTGCCCACCCTGGAGGTGCTGGCGGCCCAGGTTCCCTTTCAATCCCAGAGAATCGGGGTGGTCATGGACGCCAAGAGGGGCGAGGTCTACTGGGGCCTGTACCGCTGCCCGGCAGACCAGCCCCTGGTTGAGGCCGAACCCGTCCGCCTGCCCCTGGCCGAATTTTATCGCCGTCTGACCCCGCCCCTGATCCTCACCGGTCCCTGGGTGAGTTCCGTGGGGGACTTGCCTGCGGGGGTGGCGCTGGCGGCCCCGGAAAGCCGCTATCCCCGGGCGGCCACCGTGGCCCTTCTTACCCGGCGGCGCTTGCAGGCGGGCCTGGCCGCCTCGCCCCAACAACTGGCGCCCAGCTACCTGCGGCCGGCCCTGTGATCCCCCTGACGCGGCTCCCTCTCATCTCCACCGGCCCTCCCAGGCCCAAAGATGGTTGACATCCGGGCGGAGCCGTGATAAATACCACATTTAACTTATCAATATTTCAGGACTTTTATGGCCCTGGCGTTAGACCCCGCAGCCGCTTGCGGCTCCGATGACCACTATATCTTTACCTGCCTGGCCCTGGCGCAAGAGAAGTTGGGCCAGTTCTCCTCCATTGCGGAAATCGCCGCCCAGGAACGCCTCCTGAACCGCTATCCCCGCCTGGAGCTCCTGGAGGCGCCCCGCCGGGTGCTGGTTTTGGAGGATGGGGACGTTGCCGCCCGGCTGTCCCGGGCCCAGGCTGCGGTCCTCCGGGGCGAGGTGCTCTTCGAGCACGCCGCCGCCGGGGAAGGCACCCGCCTGATGCTGGGTCCCAAATATTTCCTCAATCTTGCCCAGGACCTGAACGTCCCGCAACTGGCCCATCTCCTCAGCCAGGAGGGCGGCCAGCCGATAACCCCGGAGGCCCTGGCCGCGAGCCTCGAGTGCCCCCCCCAGGAGCTGCTGTCCCTGTCCCTGGGCACCCGCCACATGCTGCAACTGGCCTTCGATCTGGAAAAGGTGGCCCGCGGGCTGGGGGAGGACCCCAGGGAGGTCCTGGGGCGCCAGCACCTGCTTCTGATCGTATCCGAAGAAATGCTGGCCCACCTGGAGAAAGAGTTTTACCAATGGAATTTCTTTGGATTTCGACCTTCCCAGGTTTTTTTCATGGTGCAAAACAGCTACCATGGATTGAACCTTAAGGAAGGAAAATTTTTTTACGACCGGCAAAGTCCCAGGCGTCTCCATAACCACGGCCAGATGGTGATCCAGCAAACCCTGGACCGGCAGCTCTTTTCCCTGGCAGGGGACCATCCCCGGGAACGGATCTATCACTCCCGGGAGGAGGTTGACCAGTGGCTGCAGGGGTTCTCGGACAAAATCTCCTATAATATCGAGGACCTGGACTATCTGACCGGTTCCCTCGATTTCGCCGGCCTGGGGCTGGCCCTGGAATTGGGCCAACAGAGGTACCGGATGGTCATGGAAGTGGTGGCCAACAACCCCCAAAAGCCCCAAAAGGGCGGCCTGCTGGCCTGGGACCCCGGTCTCTCCAGGGACGTGATGGTGGAAAGTTTCCAGTTGGGGGAGATGTCGCCGGGAGACATCCATTACCTGAACCGGAATTTCAATCACTACCCCCAGCCCGTGGCATGCTGGCGGCAGGTGGGAGAGACGGGCCTGCCCATGCCCATCGCGGTCAAGGACGGCTTCCTCCATTTCCAGCCGGTGCAGGGGGACATCAATTTTCTGGTAAAAACCACCTATTTCCGCCGCCGGGAGCTGCGCCCCATCCGGAGTTTGAAGAGCCCCGCCTCTCTGCCGCTGGCGGTCAACCGCATGCATGCCCAAGACCGCCAGCCGGGATTCCGGGAATTCCTGCGGCGCGGTTTCCTGAGGAGCCCATGACCCAGCCTCGAAAGATGTTCATCAATGTGGCGGACCCGGAGGAATTCCGGGTAGTCATCGTGGCCGAAGGGCAGTTGGATGAGTTTGCCCTGGAGACCTCGGCCCGGGAGCAGACCAAGGCCAATATTTACAAGGCGGTGGTGGTCAACGTCGAGCCCAGTCTCCAGGCCGCCTTCGTCAACTACGGCGGTGAGCGCCATGGATTTTTACCCATCTCCGAGGTGCATCCCGACTACTACCAGGAAAAGGTCCAGGGCAAAGGCCAGACCAAGATCCAGCGGGTCCTGCGCAAAGGCCAGGAGATCATCGTCCAGGTCTACAAGGAAGAGACCGCCAGCAAGGGGGCCTATCTAAGCACTTACATATCCATGCCGGGGCGCAACCTGGTGCTCCTGCCCAAACAGGCCCACCTGGGGATTTCCCGCAAGATCGAAAAGGAGGATGAGCGCCTGCGCCTCAAGGAGCTGGCCCAGGAAATCGGCCTACCCCCGGAGATGGGTCTCATCATCCGCACTGCCGGGCAGCAGGCCAAGACCAAGGACCTGGCCAAGGACCTCCAATTTCTCCTGCGGCAATGGGAAAACCTGAACCGCACCGCAGCCGACCAAAAGGCCCCCTGCCTGCTCTACCGGGACCTGGACCTGATCACCCGCAGCGTCCGGGATTATCTGACCCCGGATATCAACTCCATTCTGGTGGACGACCCGGAAGCCTACCAACAATTACGCGGCTGGCTGCGGATGGCGGCGCCCCGCCAGCTTCAGGCCCTGAAGCTCTACAAGGACCCGCTGCCCATCTTCAGCCGCTACCAACTGGAGGACCAACTGGACTGCATCTACGCCGAGTTGGTCCCTTTGAAATCCGGGGGCAGCATCGTCATCAACCCCACCGAGGCCCTGGTGTCCATCGACGTCAACTCCGGCCGCTGCACCAGTCAGAAAGAGCTGGAAGAGACGGCCCTGAAATCGAACCTGGAGGCCGCCCAGGAGGTGGCGCGGCAGCTTCGCCTGCGGGACCTGGGGGGCCTGGTGGTCATCGATTTTATCGACATGAGGGACAAGATACACCAGAAGGAGGTGGAGGCGGCCCTGAAGCAGAGCCTGAAAAGGGACAAGGCCCGGGTGTCAGTGGGCCACCTGTCCAAGTTCGGCCTGCTGGAACTCTCCCGGCAACGCCTGCGCCCCACCGCCGAGGCCAGCGCCTATAACCCCTGCCCCGTCTGCCAGGGCCGCGGCCGCCTTAAGACGGTGCCCACCCTTGGTCTCAGCCTGCTGCGGCAGATCAGCGTCCAGGTGGCGCAAAATTCCATCCAGGAAGTCCGGGCCCTGGTGCCCCTGGAGGTGGGTAATTTCCTCCTCAATCAGAAACGCCGGGAAATTCTGGCCCTGGAAGAGCAATACCACCTCCGCATCGTGCTCACCTCTTCAGCCGGCCTGTCCCCGGAGGAGGTCCAACTCGAATTCATTAAACGGGAGGTTGAGGAACCCAAACGGGAGGCCGCGGAGGCCAAAGGCGAGACCCCGGAGGCCAAAGCGGAGCCTCGCAAGTCCCGGCGGAGACGGGGGCCCAGACGGGGGTCCAGACGCGGCGCCAAGGAAGGGTCCCCGGAGGCCCAGGCTCAGGAGGCCCCGGCTCAGGAGCCGCCAGCCGCGCCGGCGGCCCCGGAGCCGGAGTAAAGAACCCTAAAACCCGGAGACCCCTGGGCGCTGCTGGTGGATCGGTCCCGGGGCGTCCGGCGGAGGTGATAGCAAGGAGCAACGAGCATGCGCAGCAACCTGATGAAGTTGGGCCTCGAAAAATATCCCCACCGCTCCCTCTTCAAGGCCATGGGGCTCACCGACCGGGAGATCGACCAACCCCTGATCGGGGTGGCCAATTCCTTTAACGAATTCATCCCCGGCCACATTCACCTGAACCAGATCACCCAGGCGGTGAAGGCGGGGGTGCGCCTGGCGGGCGGCACTCCCCTGGAGTTTGGGGTCATCGGCGTCTGCGACGGCCTGGCCATGCACCACCAGGGGATGAAATATTCGCTGCCGTCCCGGGAACTCATCGCCGATTCGGTGGAGGTGATGGCCACCGCCCACCCGGTGGACGGCCTGGTCCTGGTGACCAACTGCGACAAGATCATCCCCGGCATGCTCATGGCAGCCCTGCGCCTCAATATCCCGGCGATCATGATCTCCGGCGGCCCCATGCTGGCCGGACGCTACCAGGGAAAGGAAGTGGACCTGATCACCGTGTTTGAGGGGGTGGGGGCCGTCAAGGCCGGGAAGATCTGCGAAGACGAATTGAAGGACCTGGCGGAGTGCGCCTGCCCCGGCTGCGGCTCCTGCGCCGGCATGTTCACCGCCAATTCGATGAATTGCCTCAGCGAAGCGCTGGGGATGGCCCTGCCGGGCAACGGCACCATTCCCGCGGTGCACGCGGCCCGCTTTCGTCTGGCCAAGGAGGCCGGCTTCAGGATCATGGACCTGGTGAACCGCCAGATCCTGCCCCGGGAGATCGCCACCCTGGACGCCTTTAAAAACGCCATCGCGGTGGACATGGCCTTGGGGTGCTCCACCAACACCGTGCTGCACGTTCCCGCCATCGCCTGGGAGGCCGGCCACGATCTGTCCCTGGACCTGTTTAACGACCTCTCCGACCGCACCCCTCACCTCTGCTCCATGAGCCCTGCCGGCCCCCATCACCTGGAGGACCTGGACCGGGCCGGCGGCATCCCTGCGGTCATGAAGGTTCTCCTGGCGGCGGGGCTGGTGCAGGGCTCGCCCCTTACCGTCACCGGCCGCAACGTGGCCGAAAATCTGGCCGCCGTCCAGGTATTGGACCAGAAGGTCATCCGCCCCCTGGCCAACCCTTACCATCCTCAGGGGGGCATCGCCATCCTTCGGGGCAACCTGGCTCCCGACGGCGCCGTGGTGAAACAATCGGCGGTGGATCCCGGGATGCTGGTGCATGAGGGCCGCGCCCGGGTCTTCGATGCCGAAGAGGAGGCCACCCGGTCCATCCTGGACGGCCAGATCAAGCCCGGCGACATCCTGGTGATTCGCTACGAAGGCCCCAGGGGCGGCCCCGGCATGCGGGAGATGCTCACCCCCACCTCGGCTATCTCCGGTATGGGCCTCGATAAAGAGGTGGCCCTGCTCACTGACGGCCGTTTCAGCGGCGGCACCCGGGGGGCGGCCATCGGCCACATCTCGCCGGAGGCCGCGGACGGCGGGCCGATCGCCCTGGTCCAGGAGGGCGACCGCATCAGGATCGATATCCCGGGCAAGAGCCTGACCTTGTTGGTGGAGGATGCGGAGCTGGAGCGGCGCCGGGCCGGCTGGCAGGCGCCGGAACCCAAGATCCGGCACGGCTACCTCGCCCGCTACGGCCGCATGGTGTCCTCCGGCAGCCAGGGTGCGGTGTGCAAGTGACGGGGAGGCGAATTACCTTCCTGGGGCGATTCCTAAGACGGGATATTCAGGCAATCACCTTTAGGTTTTCATCTGGATCTGAATGAGAATTTAGCCATCTGCGCCGCTTTTCGACCTACCCGGCGGTCAGCTCCCGGGAAGGGTCCCATAACTGGCAGACCGGCGCGGTAGCAGGCAAACTCACGGTCAATAAAAAATCTAATAATAAAAATAACTTGACCCACTTATCAACCAAACCCCAATCCCTTATTAATACTGTTAACTTTATCTTAAAACAATTTTAGGAGAACCTTGAGATGCAGGTGAAGATCGATCGGGAAACCTTGTTGAAGGGAGTGGGACGGACCCTGGGAGTGGTGGACCGCCGGGGCACCATGCCCATTTTGGGCAATTTTCTCATGCAAACCGAGACCAACCAGGTGCGCATCGCGGCCACCGATTTGGAGGTGAGTTTCCGCGGCTTCTACCCGGCAGAGATTCTGGAGCCCGGGGCGGTCACCATCCAGGCCCATTACTTCTTCAACCTCATCAAGGAACTTCCGGGCGACACCCTGGATCTGAGGGCCACGGATAAAGGGGGGATGAAAATTTTGGCCGGCGACTCCCGCTACCAACTGAACGGCCTGCCCGCAGACCAGTTTCCCCCGGTGCCGGAGATCGCCGAGCAGAACCTGGTGGAGGTGGAGAGCCACATGGTGAAGGAGATGATCGAAAAGACCATCTTCTCGGTTTCCCTCGACGATCTGCAATATCATCTTTCCAGCATCTTCTGGGAGCGCCTCGAGGTGGACACCGGCTTCCTGCTGCGCCTCATCTCCACCGACGGCCACCGCCTCACCCTGATCGAGCGCCCCTTGCCCGGCAGCGAGAGCCTCTCCATCGAGAAGGGCATCCTGATCCCCCGGAAAGGCATGGCCGAGGTGATCCGGTTCCTGGCGGAAGAGGAGAAGGTCTCCCTGGGCCTGAGCACCCAGAGCCTGGCCCTCAGGGCCGATGACCATTACCTCTTTATCCGGCTGCTGCTGGACAAGAAATTCCCGGAATACCGGCGCATCATCCCCGATACCTTCGCTTACCGCTTCGCGGTCAACCGCCGGGAGTTCTTAGAGGCCATCAAGCGCATCTCGCTCCTGTCCAGCGAGCGCTTCAAGGGCGTCATCCTCAATCTCACCAGCGACCGGGTGGAGGTCTCCTTCACCAACCCGGAGGTGGGGGAAGGCCAGGAAACGGTGCCCGTGTTCATGGAGGCCGGCGACCCGGCCGGCTTGCCCCTGGAGGTGGGCTTCAACGCCAGATATTTCCTGGAACCCTTGAACGCCATGGAGAGCGAGATGGCGATCCTGGAGCTCAACGACAAGGACCGCCCCTGCCGCCTGGTGGACCAGGGCGATCCCCACTATTTCAGCATCATCATGCCCATGAGCCTGTAGGGCCGCGACTGGCCTGGTGGGGCGAGCGTCCCTGCGCTGGGGCGGGCGTCCCTGCCCGCCGTTCGGGAACTGTGATGGCAGAGGACAAAATCTTCAGGCGTTACGCGGACCGGGTCGGATACGGAGACGCCGAGAGGGGAGAGATCCAGGAGGGCGACCCGCGCCTCAGGCACATTGACCGGCTGGCCCGGGTGGCGGCCCGCTATTCCATCGCCGCCGAGGTGGTTAAGGCGCGCCACTGCAACTCCGGCTACCAGGTGGGCGACCGGTTCATCCTGGACGTGGACGGCAATTTTCTCACGAAGCTGTGCCCGCCGCGTCTCTGCGTCTACCTGGTCTCTCAACTGGCAGTGCCGGTGGCCCTGATCAACGAACGCCTGGGCGAAGGGTTGGACCCCAACCCGTTTCATTTCATGCACCAGGTCCGCTGCCTGGATGTGGGGGTCGAATGCGGCGGCTATGGCGAGGTGATGCTGGAAATTAAAGCAGTGCCCCGGATTAAAGGAACTCCTGCCGGTATTGCCGATTGATCAAAGGGGCTTTTTCTGATATAAATTTGAGCATGGGGACGCGACACACCGAGCGGCACCGGTTCCGGAAAGGCGTCCAAGAGCTTCCCTTACAAAGTACTCTCCCCCCAAACCGTGAATGAGCTGTTTAGCGGGACCAGCAAGAATCCCGGGGAGTGAAGGGTTTGCCAAGGGAGCGCCGGGACGGCAATTTTCAGCGAACCAGTTCTTGGTTTCGCTCAGGATAACAGTACAAGCAGCGCTTAAGGAAGACTTGCCAAGGGCCCCCAAGAGCCCGTTTTGAGGAGGAGCATTAAATTGGCGGACCAAACCCCGGCCCCCGACACCGCGGTGCATGAGTACGGCGCCGAACAGATCCAGGTTCTCAAGGGCCTGTCGCCGGTGCGGGAGCGCCCGGCCATGTTCATCGGCAACACCAGCCTGGATGGACTGCACCACCTGGTCTATGAGGTGGTGGACAACTCGGTCGATGAGGCCATGGCCGGCCATTGCAACGAAATTAAGGTAAAAATGCATTCGGATCAGAGTGTCACGGTGGAAGACAACGGCCGGGGCATCCCCATAGAGCCGCACCCCACCGAGAAACTGCCCGCGGTGGAGGTGGTCATGACCCGCCTCCATGCCGGGGGCAAGTTCGATTCCGGGGCCTACAAGGTCTCCGGCGGCCTCCACGGCGTCGGGGTCTCGGTGGTCAACGCCCTGTCGGAATACCTGGAGGTGGAGATCCGGAGGGACGGGCAGGTCTATCACCAGCGTTACGAACGGGGCCAGACCGTAACCGACTTGGCCAAGACCGGCA
The DNA here is from genome assembly GCA_049585595.1 of Desulfobaccales bacterium. GTDB lineage: Bacteria > Desulfobacterota > Desulfobaccia > Desulfobaccales > 0-14-0-80-60-11 > JAPLJC01. Next base: position 73,316 of record JBAVAG010000034.1, on the reverse strand, counting down.
AGACCAAGCGCCGGGGCACCACGGTGACCTTCAAAGCGGACCCGGAGATCTTCCCGGAAATCGTCTTCAGTTATGACATCCTGGCCCAGCGCCTGCGGGAGCTTTCCTTCCTCAACGGCGGGGTGCGCATCTTCCTGGAAGACGAACTCTCCGGACGGAAAAACGAGTTTCACTATGAAGGGGGGATCGTCTCCTTCGTCGAATACCTGAACCGCAACAAGACCCCCATCCATGAGGATCCCATCTATCTCACCGGCGGCAAAAACGGCATCCAGTTGGAGATTGCCTTCCAATACAACGACACCTACAACGAGCAGCTCTTCACCTTCGCCAACAACATCAACACCCGGGAAGGCGGCGCCCACCTGAGCGGCTTCAAGGCCGGGCTCACCCGGGCCATCAACCAATACATGGCGATCAGCGACCTGCCCAAGAACCTGAAGAACAGCCACCTCACCGGGGAGGACGTCCGGGAGGGCCTGGTTGCGGTGATCAGCGTCAAGCTGCCCCATCCCCAGTTTGAGGGGCAGACCAAGACCAAGCTGGGCAACAGCGAAGTTAAGGGCCTGGTGGAAAACCTGTTGTATGAGCACCTGCTCAGCAATCTGGGTGAGAACCCGCGAGTGGCCAGGGCCATCCTGGCCAAACTGCTGGATGCTGCCCGGGCCCGGGAAGCGGCCCGGAAGGCCCGGGACCTGGTGCGGAAGAAGGGATCCCTGGGGGATATGACCCTGCCTGGGAAGCTGGCCGACTGCCAGGAGCGGGACCCCGCCCGCCGGGAAATCTACCTGGTGGAGGGCGACTCCGCCGGCGGCTCCGCCAAGCAGGCCCGGGACCGGCGCTTTCAGGCCATCCTGCCCCTCAAGGGCAAGATCATCAACGTGGAAAAGGCCCGGCCCGAGAAGATGTTTGAGAACTCCGAGATCCGCACCCTGATCTCTTCCCTGGGTTCGGACCTCTCTCAGGAACAACTCGACCTGCTGACCCTGCGTTACCACAAAGTTATCATCATGACCGACGCCGACGTGGACGGGGCCCACATCCGCACCCTGCTCCTCACTTTCTTCTATCGCCAGATGGCGTCCCTGGTTGAGGGGGGCTACCTGTACATCGCCCAACCGCCCCTGTACCGCCTCACCCGGGGTTCGGAGAAGACCTACCTGAAGGATGACGGCGAATTCAAAAAGCACCTGCTGAAGCGGGGCATGGACAAAAAGCGCCTCCGCCTGGGCGCCGGCCGCACCCTGGAAGGGGAACCCCTGGGTCAGGCCCTGGAAAAGGTCATCGCATATCAGGAATATCTGCAACGCTTCGAAAAGAGGGGTCTGGACCGCAGGGTTTTGGAGTGGCTGCTGGAAAAGGGCATCGTCTCCAAAGAGAGCCTGCGCCAGGAAGAGCTGCTACGGGACCTGGCGGCCTCCTTTTTAAACGACGCCCAGTTCGGCGGCGCCCGCCTGGAGCCCGACGAGGAGCACCACGCCTGGGCCCTGGTCATTACTTCCGGGTCCCGGGAAGGGGCCGAGATGCGCTTGGACTGGGACCTCCTGGGCGGCAGCGACTTCCAGGCCCTGGTCCGCCACAGCCGCGGGCTCCAGGATTTTCACCACCCGCCCCACCTGCTGGAAGGCAAAGACCGCACCTGGGAATTCCCGTCCCTGGAGGAGATGGTCACTTTTATCCTGGAGGAAGGGCAGAAGGGCATCAATATCCAGCGCTTCAAGGGGCTGGGGGAAATGAACCCGGAACAGCTCTGGGAAACCACCATGGACCCGGAAACCCGCACCCTCCTTAAGGTCAACGTCGAAGACGCGGTGGCCGCGGATGAAATCTTCACCATCCTCATGGGGGACAAGGTGGAGCCCCGCCGCGATTTTATTCAAAACAACGTCCTTGAACTGCATGAATTGGATATTTAACTTCAACCAGGAGGTTGCCCTGCGGACGAGAGGCACAACCCCTGGCGACTCGAGCTATTCCACTTCTGAGGAGGGAAGACCATGGAGCGCAAAGCCAGCTTTAAGACCTACGTCACCCGGCGGGAGGCCCTTTATGTGGGTGATGTCCCGGACCATTGCCTGATGCTCACCGAGCTGGAGGGAGAGCCCATCGATTACACCCCCGGGGTGGCCGGAGCCTTCGTCTCGCGGCGCAGCGTCGGATTCCACGACCGCATCAAAGGCGACGGCGCCATGAGCGGCTATGCCGTGACCACCTATGAGAACGGCGCGGTCTATTCCCGTTTTCAGGGGGAGAAAACAGGTCCGTTGACCAAGGGCAAATGGCAGGTTTACAAGGGTATCGGCAAGTTGAGCACCCTCAAAGGGACCGGTACCTTTACGGTGGCCCCCTCGAAGAAATCCGGCGAGTTTATTCTGGAGATGGAAGGCGACTACACGCTGTAAGGTCCGGCCGGCAGGCCCCTGCCGGTCCCTCATCCTTGATGCCCAAGGTCTCTTTCCCTTCCCTGCCGGGAGGGGAAGGGCCTGGAGTTGAAGAAACCTTGACGAGCCAGGATTTTTGCACCAGGTGCGGCGCCGGGTTGCAGGGGGAGGAGCCCCGGCGCTATTTCGACCAGGTCCTCTGTGAGGACTGCTATGTGGAGGCCCTCAGTCCGATCCGCAGCTGCGACCCCTGGGCGGTGCACTGCGCCCGGACCCTCAAGGACCTGCGCGGCGGCCTCACCCTCACCGCCCGGCAGCAGCAGCTCTATGAGCTGGTCGCAGAAAAGGGAGAGGTCTCCGTTGTGGATGCGACCTCGGCCCTGGGGATCAGCGAAGACGAAGTGCGCCGGGAGTTTGCAGTGCTGCGGCACCTGGAATTGCTCCGGGCCTTAAAGAAAGACCAGGGCATCTTCCTAACCCCGTTTTGAGCCCCGACCCCACTGATCTCGATTATGCGCTTCTCAAGAGGCTGGCGCGGGGGGACGCGGAGGCCCTGGAGGAGTTCGTCCGGCGCCACCAGCAGAGGGTCTACCAGATAGCCTACCGGCTTTTGCGGGACCACTTGGAAGCGGAAGACGCAGCCCAGGAGGTCTTTCTCAAGGTCTACGAGAACGCCCACCGCTTTGAACCCAAGGCGAAGGTTTCCGCCTGGCTCCATCGCATTACCGCCAATCACTGCCTCAACCTGCTGCGCCGCCGGCGTCCAATGGTTGGGTCCCTGGACCAGGAGGAGGGGACCGGGCCTCCGGACCCCGGGGCCAATCCCCTGGAGGTCCTGGAAGAGATGGACTTGCATCGCCGTCTGGAGGAGCTGCTGGGGGAGCTGCCGGAGAACCAGCGGCGGGCCCTGGTCCTGAAGCGCTTCGTCGGGCTCTCCTATCAGGAGATCGGAGAGGTCCTGGAACTGAGTCCCCAGGCGGTGGACGGCCTGCTGAAGCGGGCCCGCCAGTTCCTTAAAAAGGCCCTTAAGGAGTATCTCGACTGAAGGGAGCCCTGCGCCACCGCCAGCCCAGGGTTTCAGGGGGAAGCAAGGCCCCGGTTAATGCAGCCAACCGCAGAAATTTTTGTTATATTTTAAGATAGGCCTCTCGCCGCCCCGGGCGGGGCGCCGGGCAGCCGCGGCGGCCGCGCCGTTTTTGGCGATTTTTAGTGTTATGTTATTAACGGGATTGTTAAGGGCGCTCTTATTTATCACACATGGGGCCCTTATTTATCACCTACCCCGCTGGGGGAGAAATTAGGTTGGGGCGTCATAAATCTCTTGGCCGCTCCCATTACCAGATTAAGGATAAAGTTTAGGGAGAGATCAGCAAATGGCCCCAAAGTGCCCTGAGGTCCAGGACCGACTTTCCGCCTGGCTGGACGGCGAACTGGCCCCTGAAGTGGCGGCCGGAGTTGCCCGGCACGTGGTAAGCTGCGCCCGCTGCCGCCGGGAACTGGCCGAGTTGGAGGCCCTGGAGCAAGCCCTCGGGTCCTTGCCCGAGGCGGCGCTGCCCCCGGGGCTGCCGGAAAAGGTGAGGGCCCGGCTGCCGCGGCCGCGGCGCCGCGCCTGGCAGTCCCTGGCGCTGGCCGCCTCCCTGGTCCTGGGAATCCTCCTGGGAAGCACGCTGGGCCGGGATTTTTATCCGCTGACCCAGGAAACCGGCCTCGAATCGGAAGTGGCCAGCCTGGATGCCTTTCATGACTATCCCCGGGGGTCCATGGGAATGGTTCTCGCCTCCTATCAGGAAGACGAAGTCAACGGCAGCGGCAAGTGAAACCCAACTGGCTTTTATATCTGGTAATTTTTTCTTTGGCCTTGAATTTCGGGACCATAGGCGCCTTTGCCTATCTCCGCTATCACGACCAGGGAGGGCTGTACCAGGGAATGCCGCACCCCCTGCCCATACGGGCCCTGTGGGGCGCTCTGAAGTTGGAAGACTCACAGCGGCAGGCCGTTCACGGCATGTTGCCGGAGCACCGGGGCAAGATCGCCGAAATCCGCAGCGCCTTGTTCCTGAAACGCCAGGAGCTGTTCGATCTGTTAAGGGTCGAGGCTCCGGACATGTCCAAAGTGCGGGCGAAGATCGGGGAGATCAGCACCCTCCAGGGCCAGCTGGAAGAGGAGCAGGTGCGGTTTTTGCTGGAGATCGGCAAGGAGTTGAAACCCGCCCAAAAAGTTGCCTTCCTGAATCTGATTCAGCACCGCCTGAACCAATCCGAGGCAGGAACCTGGGGTCCCCGGGGCTGGAAGGGCCCCAGGCCGGGCCCCAGGATGGGCCCCGGTATGGGACCTGGCCAACCCCCTGGCCCCAGGGGGCCGGGCGCTCCTGAATAATATTTGTAAGGTGAAAAATACTTCGCGGAGGAAAATAATTTTATGAAGAAAATATGGTGCCTTACCAACGTCTGGGCGCTGGCTTTGGCTGGCTTGATGCTCCTGGCTGGGCCCGCATTGGCCCAAAACCAGGGAGGCGGCCCGGTGGGCAAAACGGCAGACCACGGCGGATTGTGCACGGGTGGGCCGAATGGGACCTGCGTGGTCAATCCTGCCGCCAACAAGGGCCAGAAGTGCCCCACACCGCAACAACAGTGTTCCCAGGCGCCGCAGGGCGTCCAATGCTTCCAGCAGCCCAAGACCCAGGCCAATCCTCCGGCGCCCAACCGGTAAGGCAGGACCGGCCCCCTAAAAAATGTCCCCAAATAGAGAGGGGCGGGTTATCGACCCGCCCCTTCGTATTTAAGACCAGGTTCAGGAATGGCCAACCTGGGAATACCACCCTCCCGCCGAGTTATTAACGGGAGCGTCAAGGGGTCTTTTATCTATCAAGTCTCTCCCGCCCGGGGGAGCGCCGCAGGGTGCGGGAGAATTTAATTAGCACCCGCAACCGGGGCCGCAGGAGCCGGGGCCGCAAGAGCCAGTGTCGCAAGAGGCGGAGTCGCAAGAGCAGGCCGGCTGCTGGGTCGGATGGTCGGTGACGCCCAGGACCTTGATCTTGAAAAGCAGGGTCTTGCCTGCCAGGCGGTGATTGAAGTCCACCATGAATTTATCGGGCTCGATGGCCAAAACCGTTCCGGTAACGGGGCCCTGGGGGCTGGTGAACCGGAGTTCCTGACCCACCTCGACGGGGTGGTCCCCCAGCATATCCTTGGGAAATTCTCGCTTGAGGTCATCCCGCGGCTGGCCGTAGGCCTTATCCGGAGACAGGGTCACCTGGTTTTCAGCGTCCACTTCCATACCGATGACGGCATCGTTAAAGCCGGCAATGATCCCGCCGGCCCCCACCTGAAACTCCAGGGGCTGGCGGCCGACGCTGCTATCGAAAACGGTGCCGTCTTCCAGGCTACCGGTATAGTGCAACTGCACAAAATCGCCATTTTTTACTTTAGCCATAAAATCTCCTCGGGCTGGGGCGGCACCTCAGGGTTTGCCGCCTGCCGCAGATATTGATCCATGCTGGTCATAGGGAACCGAGCGGGCATACCTGCCCTTAGCCCGCGGGACCGACGCGGGTGGCAGGAACAAAAACGCCTCCCGGTTTCCGGCCCCAGGACCGGACGGGCTGGCGCTGGTGTGGAAGCGGGGCTAGACCTTTTCGACGTTCTGGGCCTGGGGGCCTTTCTTCCCATCGACCACTTCGAACTCGACTTCCTGGCCTTCTTCCAGGCTCTTGAAGCCTTCACCCGAAATGTTGCTGTGGTGCACGAAGACATCGGGACCATCGGGCTGGGAAATAAAACCGTAACCTTTGGAATCACTGAACCACTTAACTTTGCCTCGTACTCTCATTACGACCTCCAAGAAATTCCAGGCAAAAAATAGGGGCTACGACCGGTAAAGGCCCCCTTCTGGAATAGCCCTACTGGTCCCGCATTGCCTGAATGATTAATTTTACAAAAATTCTGCACATTTTGTCAAATCTTAGGACCGGGAAGGGCCAGAAATTTTTCTGAGCCGGTTCAGCTCGCGGTCCAGGCATCAGCGCCACAAATTAGACGGCAATGCCGCAGGAACCGCAAAGCGGCCGGCAATGGTCTCAGAGGCTGGCTGGCAGGGTTGCCAACCCCTCTTTTGATGATTAATAAAGCCTGGTCGGGCCAAGGCGATTTGGCGAGGTTCGCTTAGATAAAAGTAAAAGTGAATTGGGGAAGCCATGAGAAAAATAGTCGTGTTACTGGCGGCCGTTGCTTTGTGGGCGGCTGCCTGCGCCAGCCCCGGCATGGTGCAGGATTGCACCGCCAGAAAGGATCGGGCGATTCGGGTGGCGGCCATCGCCGCCGAGGAACTTAAGCCGGGATGGACGGACCAGGAGGTGCGCAGCGCCCTGGGCGAACCGGATGAGATCGTGGCCGCCCAGGGATTGAACAAATTCGACATCTGGAAATATTACCTCTTACAGGACTGCCATACTCACCTGGGAATGACTGCGCCCAGAACCGAGCTCACCTTCTTTAAGGGCAATCTGATCAGCGTTCAGACCCACGCCCAATGAAGCGGCGGGGTCTATGGCTTATCCAGATTATGGCGCTTTCCATCAGATCAGTCTCAAGGCCTGGCGGGAAGGTTCCTTTAGTCAGTTAATTTAAATGGACATGAGGAGATTTCTTCGGAAATTCCAGGATTAACGGGCTTCTGCGTCCCCTGCCGTCTGACGGAGAGGCCGGTTCTTGCTCATCAGGCCGGTCAGGAAGACCGCCAGGATGCCGGTGAGAAAGATGCCGTCAAAGGTGCCGGCTCCCCCTATGGAAGCCACCGGCGCCCCCAGCCCCTGAAGTTTTCCCACGTTGGCCAGATCAGCGCCTAGCAGCGTCCCCATGGTCCCCACGACATAGGCCAGGGCGGGAGCCTGCTTCCAGGAGAAGATCAGGGCCAGCACCAGGGCGACGACCGCAGGGAGAAGCACCGGCACGGCAATACCCACCCCGGGCACCGGATAGGCCAGCCGGTGAATAATCACCGCCGCGATGGCCACCGCCGCCAGGCTCTGAAGAAATAGCCGGTTTTTCCAGACGAGATAAATGGACAGGATCAAGGGAATGAGCGCCCCCCCCACGTTAATGGCAATCACCGTTCCCGGCCATTCGGTGACCTCGGGGATTGCATAAGGAACGCCAAAAAAGGAAACCGATCCTCCCGATCTAACCGCTTCCGGAGGCAGGTGATAAACGGGGAGGTTTACATAGCTTCCCAAGAGTGAGAGCAGCAACAGGGCAAAGATATGCCGCGGGTTGATGCCGATCTTTTGATAGGCATACACTAGAACCTCGACTTCGATCAGGACGATTAGCGCGATGAAAATAAAAATAAGGAATAACAAGAAGGGAATGGCGATGGGGAAATAATTCACGCCTGCGCTCCTGTGGCCGGAACAGCCTTGACGCAATAAAAAGATAAGAAGATATCGAACAGGGTCAATGGCGGGTCGATAAAATATGGTTGGAACCGCAGTTTTTATCAAGGCGCTCACGCCCCAGGCCCGGTTAATCATCAGACCTGCCATTTTCTATCTGCAATTGCCCCCCTCCATAAACCTGAGAAAAAACCTGAAATATTGAGCCCGGTTATTTGAGTGCGAAAGTTTTCGGATGTCCGGGGCGAAATCATTTGCAACTCTGTTGCATTTGTGTTTATACTTCCCTCACCAGGGCCTCTTCACGGCCCGGGGGCCAGGTTCGCAACTGTCCCGGCCCATCTCCCAGCTCCTTAAATTCGCGGTTTTGTGACGCCGGGCAATGCAGGCTGCCAGGTCGAATTGAAAATAGACCCCTTGCCGGGAGGATAAGGCAATGCGATTCGTAAAGGTTTTGACAGGCTCCGCACTGGCGTTCGCTTCTTTCCTCATAATGGCCGCGGTGGTTTATGCCGCCCCTCTTGCCAATGACCAAATCGAGGGAACGATCAAGGATGCCCTGGGAAGACCCCTGGCCGGGGCCAGCCTGGTGCTGAAAGCACCCGATGAAACCATCAAAGGCAGGACTACGAGTGATGACAATGGCAACTTCGTGTTTTCGAACGTGAAGCCGGGCATCTATGCGGTCCTGGGCGAAAAATCCGGCTTCCAGGCAGGCACCGCCATCGTGACGCTGAAGGCCGGAACCACCGCCACTGCGGCGCTGACCCTGGCCGCCCAGGAAGCCCTGGAGCTGAAAGTTCAGGCGCAGCGCTTGAACCAGGCTCAAAATGGCCTGTCACCGAAGACGGGAGGCAGCATGTACAATTTCACCCAGCAGGATATCACCGCCTTGCCTCTGGGGCAAAACACGCCCTTCAACCAGGTGCTGCTCCAGGCGCCCGGTGTGGCCAATGACTCTTACGGCCAGTTGCACATCCGGGGTGATCACGCCAATACTCAGTACCGCATTGATGGCATCATACTACCAGAGGGGATTACCGGTTTCGGCCAGGTCCTGCAGACCCGGTTTGCCAGTAACATCGACCTGATGACCGGCGCCCTGCCGGCCCAATACGGCCAGCGCGAGGCGGGAGTGATCGAAATACAAACCAAGACCCTTTATGAGAATGGAGGGCGGGTCGATATGTACGGAGGCAGCCAGGCCACCTTGAACCCGAGCTTCGAATACGGGGGGTCGGCTGGGAAACTGACCTACTTTATGACCGGTTCCTACCTGGCGGACAACCTGGGCATCGAAAACACCACCTCCGCCCAAAACGCCATTCATGACTATACGCAGCAAGCTACGGGCTTCGCGTACGCCTCTTACCTCCTCAATCCCACGTCGCGGTTATTCGTGATGTTCGGCAACTACAACGGTTCGTTTCAAATTCCCAATAATCCGAATCTACCTCCGCAATTCCTGGGACCGGACCAGCCCAACTTCAACTCCAAGAGCCTGAACGAGAACCAGTACGAGTCCAATCGTTATGAGGCCCTGGCCTATCAAAGCACCATCGGATCGGACTTCAATTACCAAGTATCTTACGTCAACCGTTACACGAGCGTTCATTTCGTGCCCGACCTCGTCGGTGACCTGGTCTTCAACGGGGTCGCCTCGAATGTTTCCCAAAGCAGTTTTATCAACCAATGGCAAGGTGACGGAAGTTACCACCTGAATGAGGCGCACACGATCCGCATGGGCTTTACCACGAGCTATGAAGACACCACCAGTATCAATAACTCCACGGTTTACCCGACGATCGACGGCAACGTTTCCGGGTATCCTTTCACGATCAAGGACAACGAGCCGAAGAACGGCAACGTCCTTGTAGCAGCGTACGTACAGGACGAGTGGAAGCCTTTTGCCAAATGGACGGTGAACTATGGGCTCCGGTTTGACTATATGGACGAATTTGTGACTGCCGAGCAGCTAAGCCCCCGCGTGGGCCTGGTCTACAAGCCCTTGACGGATACCACACTGCACGCCGGCTATGCCCGCTACTTCACCCCGCCGCCCACCGAGCTGATCTTGAACAAGTCAATTAACCTCTACCAGAACACCACCAATGCGCCGGAAGTCAGTCAGAATTCACCGGTTTTGCCGGAAAGGTCCCATTATTTTGACGCCGGCGTCATCCAGAAGATCACCCCCGCAGCGCAAGTTGGCCTTGATGGCTTCTACAAGATCACCAAGGACCTGATCGACGAGGGCCAGTTCGGCCAGGCCCTGATCTTTGCGCCTTTCAATTATGCGCAAGGGAAAATCCTGGGGTTGGAGCTGACCGCCAACTACCACCTCGGGAATTGGGCCGCCTACGCCAATGTGGCCCGCACCGAAAGCCTGGCCAGGCAGGTGGTATCGGGGCAGTATAACTTCTCCCAGGCTGAACTGGACTACATCGCCAATAGCTGGATTCATACGGACCACGACCAGCTCTATACCATTTCCAGCGGGGTCTCTTACCAGTGGTGGGAAACGCTGTTCACCGCCGATATGACCTTCGGAACCGGCTTGCGGGCGGGGTTCGCCAACCGGGAAGTCGTGCCGGACAGCGTCCAGCTCAATCTGGGGGTGAAGCGTAAGTTCGACCTGGTGGGCATCGGCCCCGTCGAGTTGCGCCTGGCCGTCCTCAACGTTTTGGACCGAATCAATGAAATCAGGACCGGGACCGGAGTCGGCGTGTTCGCGCCCCAGTACGGGCCGCGGATTGGCTTCTTCGCCGGCCTTAGCAAACTATTTTGAGGGTTGACCGAGGGCAAGACGTTCCCCGGCGGCACCATCAATTCAGTATGGAGATTGACGATGCAAGAAATACGTATGGCTTTGGAAGCGATAAAATTAGGCGGCCCCATGGTCTATCTCCTGCTGCTGCTCGGGGTCCTGGCGGTGGTGGTCATAATCGACAAGGCGTTCGTCTATTGGCGGTATGTGCGTCTTCCGGGGCCGATGCTCGAACTCGTGGAAACCTATGGTTTTCATTGGTCGGATTTGGAGCGAAAGTTGCAGGAGCTGGACACGCGCAACTTTTTCCAGCAGTTTTTCCGGGATGTCGTGGATAACCGCAGGAATCCGGTCTGGTTCGTGGAATCGCGCGCCGGCGATAAGGCCCAATTGATTGAGAATAACTTGAGCCGGGGTTTGTGGGTGCTCGAAACCATCGTCACCGCGGCCCCTCTCTTGGGACTGCTGGGAACCATCACCGGGATGATGCGCGCCTTTAACCTGATCGGCAACAACGGCCTGGTGGATCCAACCGGAGTGACAGGAGGGGTGGCCCAGGCCCTGATCGCCACCGCGCTGGGCCTCTTCATTGCCATCATCGCCCTGTTCGCCTTCAATTTCTTTGCGCGCCGGCAGTCGCAGGTGCTGGACGAAATGGAACGGCTGGGGACGCGGCTGGTGGACAACATCCGCATGGCTGAAGTTATCCGGGAGAACAACCATGAAACTGCGTAAGTCCCGCCAGAGCCGGCGCGGCCGCATCGAGATCATTCCCATGATCGACGTGATGTTCTTTCTTCTCGTCACGTTCATGCTGGCTTCGCTGTCCATGCAGAACCTGCATTCCCTGGCGGTTAACCTTCCCCGGGGGCGCGCCGCCGCCATGCAGCCCAAGACCCCGGTGACGCTTACCGTCACCCTGGACGGCCGCATCCTCCTGGACGAGACCCCGGTGACGCTGTTGACGCTGGCCGAAACCTTGAAACCGATGCTCAAGGGAGAGGACGCCAGTGTCATTGTGGCGGCCGACAGCGGCGGCCCCTACGGCGTAATTGTGCAGGCGATGATGCAAGCGCACGCTGCGGGTGCGCAGCATTTTCTCATTGCGGTCAAGCATGTCGAGTGAGACTGCCTCAGCGAGGGTGCTCCAGGGCATGGACAGCCCCTGGCACCGCCTCCCGTGGACGCTGCCGGCAGCCCTGCTGATTTGGGCGGCGGCGTTATGGGGGTTGGCGTATTTTATGGGAAAGCCCACCCAACGGCCGGCGGAGCCGCCTCCCATCGAGGCCCAGTTGCTTGAGCAGTACTATCCGACCCAGAGCACCAACCCGGGACCACCTGCCGCCGTGGTCCAGCCCCAACCGGCGCCCCAGGTGAGACCAAAGCCTGTCCCTGAGAAGCCTAAGCCGATCCATCGAGCCAAGAAGAAGCCGGAGCCCCCAGAGGAGGCAGTGGCCCCCGTGGCGATTCCTGTCGCGCCCGCCGGCGCCCGGGGACTGCCGGGAGCAGGGCCGGCCACTGCCAAGGTGAAACCCGCCGCCAACAACTATGGGTCCCAGGGTGGGTCATATGGCGGCAAAGGCCCGCCTCAGGGGAACATGTACGGGAGCAGCGGCGCCCGGGCCATCCTCCATCCAATGCCGCACATTCCGGAAGATTTGCGGGCGGAAGCCTTTAATTCCGAGGCCCTGGTGCGTTTTCAGGTCGCCGTAGATGGCAGCGTCGAGGTGGAACTGGTCCAGCCGACTGCGAATCCGCTCCTTAACAGGATATTGCTGGATACCCTCAAGAAGTGGCGATTTATGCCGGCGATTAAGGGCGGCAAGCCTGTGGCCACGACAGAAGAGGTCCGGGTCAAGATAGAGGTCAAATGACTTCGAAATGAAGGGCAGCCTACAAGTGTCCGACCAGGTTTTTGCTAATCTGCCGTTGTAATCTAGACACCGAAATCTTCTTTGATTAATTTATGGAGTTCTCTTGCTTTCTCCCCTCTCCCCTCACAGGGGAGAGGGAGTTTTGGCGCTTCCGGCCTCCGCCTTCTCTGGCTTAAGGCTTGCGGCTACATTTTTCAATTTTCATTCCCCAGTCCTTGGGCAAAATCTCTGCCGGACACTCCTGACGGCAGCCAGGCCTCCAGGGATATATCCCACAATTATCTTAACAAAAGATTTGAGATAACCCCCCTCCCTGAGAGGGGAGGGGGTTGGGGGGAGGGTGGCAACATATGGTAAATGAAAGATAAATTACCACCCCCACCTGTGGCCCCCTCAAGGGGGAGGGAAATTGGCAAAGCATTTATGGAAAGTTTCCGTGGGACGCAATACTTAGGGATAACCAGCAAAATTAAGTTGACGATATTCGCTTATCCGGTTATATAGAGTTTATGAAAAAGGAAGCCCAGCTCTTTAAATGCCTGGCCGACGAAACCCGGCTGCAGATCTTCTGGCTCCTGATGGCGAAAGAGGAACTCTGCGTCTGCGACATCATGGGGGTCCTGGGCATCACCCAATCCAAGGCCTCCCGGCACCTGCGCCATCTCTTTCATCTGGGCTGGGTCACGGACCGCCGGGAGGGGGTGTGGATGAATTACCGGCTGCACGTCGCACCCGGGAGCGCCGAGGACAAACAGCTAAAGTTGCTGGCGGAGATCTTGAGTTCCCGCCCGGAGGCCCAGGCCCTCAGGGAGCGGTTGGAGCAGTGGCTGGCGGCCAAAGGGCAGGGGCAAGTTGGCGCCGCCGCCTGTTCCTGCTCCTGAGCTTTTTAGCAGGTTTTTTATTTTTTTATGTTGACTTACCCGGATAACCGGTTATAAAGAAGTATCATGAGCACCGAGGCCCGCTCCTGTAAATCACTGGCGCCCTTGATCCGGCTGAAAATTTTCGGGTTCTGGTTACCAGGGGCTACCTGACTCCGGACTGGCTGGGAGCAGGCTAAATTTTTTTGACCAGATTACACCCATAAAAACGGTTATCCGCTTATCCAAGAACTAGGAGCACTTATGGCCGCCGCTAGCGCCAAACGCCTGGGTTTCGTAGACCGCTTCCTGACCCTGTGGATTTTTCTGACCATGGGCATTGGAGTTTTCCTCGGTTATCTGCTGCCCGGCTTCACCAAGGCTTTGACGTATTTCCAGGTGGGCACCACCAATATTCCCATCGCCATCGGCTTGATTCTGATGATGTACCCGCCGTTGGCCAAGGTGCGCTACGAGGAACTGCCTCTGGTCTTCAAAAATATCCGGGTCCTGGCCCTGTCGTTGTTCCAGAACTGGGTGATCGGCCCCATCCTCATGTTCGTGCTGGCCATCACCTTCCTCCGGGGCTATCCGGAGTATATGGTAGGCCTGATCATCATCGGCCTGGCCCGCTGCATCGCCATGGTCCTCGTCTGGAACGACCTGGCCCAGGGCGATCCCGAATACTGCGCCGGGCTGGTGGCCTTCAACTCCATCTTCCAGATGCTGTTCTTTTCCGTGTACGCTTATATTTTTGTCACGGTGCTGCCCGCCTGGCTGGGAATCGCCTCGGGCCTGGAAGTCCGGGTCAGCATCCTCCAGGTGGCGGAAAGCGTGATGATCTACCTGGGCCTCCCCTTCTTTGGCGGCATGTTTACCCGGTTTTTCCTGGTCAGGCGCCAAGGGCTTAAGTGGTATGAAGAAAAATTTCTGCCTAAAATCAGCCCCATCACCCTCATCGCCCTCTTGTTCACCATTGTGGTGATGTTCTCCCTCAAGGGCGAATACATTGTGGAGCTTCCCCTGGACGTGGTGCGCATCGCCATCCCCCTGGTCATTTATTTCCTGGCGATGTTTTTTATCACCTTTTATATGTCGGCAAAAGTCGGGGCCGGATATCGCATTGCCGCCACCCTGTCCTTTACCGCGGCCAGCAATAACTTTGAGCTGGCCATCGCCGTAGCCGTGGCGGTCTTCGGCCTGCGCTCGGGGGAGGCCTTCGCCGCGGTCATCGGCCCCCTGGTGGAGGTCCCCGTGCTCATCAGCCTGGTGAACGTGGCCTTGCGGTTCCGGGAAAAATATTTTACCCCCCTGGCGGGCGCCGGCTGCGGCCGGGAAGCTAACCAGGGATAACCAAAATCCAGCGGCGCAGGAGGTTGCCATGGCTGTTAACAAGCAGAAACTGAAGGATGCTATCAAGGATCGTTACGGCAAGATTGCCCGCGGAGAAGTCAAGTCCTGCTGCCCCAGCTGCGGGCCCACGACCAGCGACCACTGCCTGGCCGTGGGCTATAGCGCCGAGGACCTGGCCCTGGTGCCGGAGATGGCCATTCTGGGAGTGGGGTGCGGCAACCCCGCGGCGCTGGCGGACCTCAAGGAGGGAGAGACCGTCCTGGACCTGGGCTCCGGCGCCGGCATCGATGTCTTTCTGGCGGCCAAAAAGGTCGGGGAGCGCGGCCGGGTCATCGGCGTGGACCTGACCGGGGAGATGGTGGCCAGGGGGCGGCGGCTGGCCCAGGAGCACGGCTTCGGCAACGTGGAGTTCCGCTTGGGCGATATCGAGCATCTGCCCGTGGATTCGGCCAGCGTGGATGTCGTCATCAGCAATTGTGTGATAAATTTAACCATGGACAAGCTGGCGAGCTTCCAAGAGGTGCATCGGGTCTTGAGGCCAGGCGGGCGCCTGCTGGTCGCCGACCTGACGACCGTCGGCGAACTGCCGCCGGATGTGCGGGACAGCGCCGCGGCCTGGGCCGACTGCCTGGCCGGGGCCCTGGAAAAAGAGGTTTATCTGGAGACCATCCGGCGCGCCGGTTTTGCGGAAGTGGGTGTGGTTTCTGAGTCTCCCTATGAGGGTCCGGGGATGGACGGGCGTCTGTCCGGGAAGGTCATCAGCGTCAAGGTGCGCGCCGTTAAGGAGTCATGACGGCCGGAAAGTTGCTCGGTCTCCGTCATTCTTTGTAGCAATGAAAGGTTAGCCAGTTCAGCGGCTATTAATCAAGGAAATATGAGGCGATGGATAGAGGGGAACAGGCGAAACCAGTGGTTCTTTTCCTGTGCACCGGCAATACGGCTCGCAGCCAAATGGCCGAGGCTTTTCTGAAAAAGTATGCCGGAGAGCGCTTTGAGGTGCACAGCGCCGGCTATGAACCCAAGCCAATTAATCCTTATACCATTAAAGTGATGGAGGAAGCCGGTTTCGACCTCGGGGGGCAATATGCTAAGGGAGTGAAAGATTTCTTGGGCAAGGTGAATATCCGGTATTTGATCATCGTCTGCGGCCAGGCCGAAAAAACTTGTCCGAAGCTTTTCCCAGGCGTGTTGGCGCGGCTTTTCTGGCCTTTTGAGGACCCGGCGGCCCTTTCGGGGACGGAGGCGGAAAAGCTGGCAAAGTTCCGGGCCATCAGGGACCAGATCGACCGCCGCATCCGGGCATGGCTGGAGGAACTGGATTAAACTCCCCGCTCCTGCTGAATTAACCAGCCCATAAGGGATGAAGAGAAATGTTTAATGTGCTCTTTCTCTGCGGCGAGAACGCCTGCCGCAGCCAGATGGCCGAAGGTCTGGTCAACCACGATCTGGCCGGCGAGACCCAGGCTTTTTCCGCCGGGGTGCGGCCCAGCCGGGTCAACCCCCGGGCCATCCAGGTCATGGCCGAACTGGGCATCGATATCCGCGGCCAGCGGTCCAAGTCGGTGGCCGAGCTGGCCGGTGCACCCTTCGACCTGGTAATCACGCTCTGCGATGAGGCCCAAGGGCAATGCCCTTTCTTTCCTGGAGACACCGAGATCAGGCACGTCGGCTTTCCGGACCCGGCCCGGGCCGCCGGCAGTGAAGCGGAGATCATGGCGGTCTTCCGGCAGGTGCGGGACGACCTGCGGGTGAAAATCATCCCGCTGCTGCGAGAGAAGGCCAAGGCGCGCCAGGCGCACTGAATCCGGGACGCCCCGCGGCCCGGTTTATTAGAGTTCGAGAGGCTATTGCTAAACCCATTATTGCCCCAAACAGGTCATTCTGAGCGCCGCGCAGAATCTCGTATTTTTATGAACTTGAGATCCTTCACTCCGTTCAGGATGACAGGGAAATGGGGTTTTGCGATAGGTTAGAGGATGACATGGCTGATCGGCAAGAAGCGGCGCCTGCGGGGGCCGACCCAACCTGTCTGAAGCACGAGGTTCCGGAACCTCCGCCGGGGCAGCCGCGCCCCTGGAAGATTTATCAATATCCGGTAATCGGCGGCTTATTGCGTTTTGGCTCCTGGTGGCTGGTCTTTTTCGGCATCTACGCCAGCTCTGCCGCCCCCTGTCCCTTTTGCGGGCAACCCGGCTGTCCGGTGGGGGTGGCGGCCGCCGGGATCATGGGTGGCCTCTTCGCAGCCATCTGGACCTACGGCAAAGCCTGGTCAGCTCGCCTTAAGGAACTTTTCAGGCGCCCCCCTGCATGATTTTTGACCTTTGCCGCCACCTACTCCCCGCCTGCTCGCCAAAGAAAAAGGAGGCCAACGCTGTTGGCCTCCGGTACCGAAAAGTATTGGCGGAAGTGCATGGGAATCGAACCCACCTACCCCCTTATTCAGAAGGTACACCGGATTTGAAGAACTCATGGCTCTGGGAGAGGCCCTTGAAACCAGCATGGTTGACGCATTGACTTTGCACCGAGTGACAGGATTTACCCCCCTTTTACTCACAACCTACTCACCGACCTACTCACCGATTTGGGCAGTATAATAGTTTGAACCAGAAGTTCAGGAATTTGGCAAACAGGCTGAGGATTTTAACTCTGTCATTTAAAATGAAGGATTAAGCAAACTATCCACTTCAGCCATACCAGGCAGAGCCAGCAATGGCTCTGCCTTTTTTGTGGTTCCGCTGACCTCATGGGAAGCAGTAGGAGGTGAGGTTGAGGGG
Organism: Desulfobaccales bacterium; assembly: GCA_049585595.1. Taxonomy (GTDB): domain Bacteria; phylum Desulfobacterota; class Desulfobaccia; order Desulfobaccales; family 0-14-0-80-60-11; genus JAPLJC01. The sequence continues at coordinate 55,917 of JBAVAG010000034.1, read as the reverse complement.
TAGCAATGGTTCGCTGATAACCTGGGCCGATCCAACGTCGTGATCATCACCTATGACAATCCCAGCCCCAGAGCCTCCCCCACGCCCCAGGACGATGATCGCCATGTCGTGGGGTTGGTCTTGGCGGACCTTGCTCGGCGCGACTGGATCGCCAAGGCCGGCAAAGAGGCTCAGGCCGATCTCTGGGATGGCCTCCATGCGATTGAACACGAGGGAGGCAGGCGTCAAAACGATCGAACCGACCCTGCCAAAGGGGGTTAGTAAGGGTTGGAGGGTATCGGGGCTTTTCAGGCCCGTGAGCCCCGCTGACCGCATGGGAAGCCGCGCCAGCGTTTGACAGAGCCCCCGCCGGCACCGGGCGCCTGTCCCCGCCAGCCACGCGCCAGCCCTGCCCGCGCTCCAGAGGATTTTTCGGCCCCGGAAGGCAATACCATAGTGGGACTCCTACCCCCCCCTGCCGACTAATGATCCGTCCGGGAATTTTTTCAAAAATTCATCGAGGGGCGAGAGCAGCAGGCCCCCCCCTGGTATGGGGCCTCCCTAAAAATTTTGATGAAAAATTCTCGCCGGGTCGGCGGGGAACCTGTGACCGTAGAAACACCCCCTGCAAATGCGTGGCGCATTTTCTGAGAAGCGATCTTGGAAAGGCTTTCCAATATACGAACCATATGGAAGGATTAGCGGGAGGGCGTATAGTGGCAAGTTATCTTTCATTCGGCAACAAAAAAGGCAAGGGCATTGCTGACCTTGCCCCGGAATTGGTAGGGAGCCTATGCTGCGGCTCTGCAGGCCTTCACCGAAATTTGAAATCGCGCAACTTTCACGACCCACCGGCAGCAGTTGAAGGTCGGCACTTATGTGTGAGGATCCGCGCGCCAAAGGAGACCTGTAAAGCAGTTCCTCGATCCCCTTGACTCGAGCGTCGACTATTTGGCCCGCTTAAAGACGAGGTAGTTCCTTCAGCCAGTGGTCCTAGCGGGGTTGGTTACCTTCAGCTCGTCTCCTTCGACATTCATGTTCCGTTTCTGATCTGTGCCATCCCAGTTGGGGAAGGTGCAACCCTCGATGCGCAGATTCACTGTTTGCTCCTTTCCGCTTGCCACCGAATAGCTGCCGAAGAAGGCGATGGACCCTTGGACAACGGCCTGATTCTCCCGGCGCTACCCTTCATCCGGTTGTTGGCAGCAAACTTTGGAAGACCTTACCACCTGGGTCCGGCGCGCTTTCCCCATGATTAAACCATAAGAATCCTATCCTGAGATGGCTTGGGCCAAGTCCTTGGATAGTTGCTCACAGGCGGCCATTATTTTGGGGTGGTCTTCAAAGCGCTGGAACATTTCTGGGGAAATTTCGGTGAAATTTTTAAATTCCTCGGGAGTCATCATATATCTGGCTGGAGCTCCATAAAGGCAGGTGGTGCCATAGCCGCAGCTAAAGCAAGGCGGAGTGGCGCTGTTAAAAAAAACCGAACCCACAATCCGGTAATTAAAGTAATTTTCCAGATGAAAGACGACCTCATTGACACATCGCTCTGCTCCGTTACTTCCTACAGCAACAACGGCGGCAATTTTGCCCCCGGTCAGCATTTTAACGTGACGCAAAGGAAACAGGCGCTCCAAAAAGGTATGGGTAAAGGCGTTGGCCTTGGCGAAATAAACGACTGGACCGACGATCAGGGCATCAGCAGCTAAAATCTTGTCATAGAGGGGACCCATGTCGTCCGGCTGGATGCAGCGTTTGGTATCCGCACATTTAACGCAGCCCAGGCAAGGATTGATTTTCAACTTGGCCAGATGGATAATTTCGTAATCTTTCCCGCTGTCCTCCGCAATTTTTTCCAGCATGCGTTGCAAGTTACCATGAGGTTTGGGGCTGCCATTGATTACCAAAAGCATTTTCTCGCTCCCTTTACGAATTATTATAGCAAGATAAAAGCAGGCAAGAAATTTAGAAATGACAGGGCCCACCTCCCAGACCACCGGCCGGAGTTTATCGCTTATGAGTCCAGAGAAGAGTTCGCAACCGGGAAAGGGGAAGCGTTTTAGATTCTCCCTCTTCCCTGGACGGCCCGCGGGCCTCGGGCCGCTCCCCGGCCTAGTCCTATACTGCGCCCCCACCTCCCCAGGATAAAAGAAACCAGCAATAAGTTCAAGCGGACCATGCAAGTGCCGGGAAAAATCGAGTGATCATTTTTTTGTTGACGTGGGTTTGTATACAATATACAAAATACTCTCAGAAAAGCTACCTCTTTGATTCAGGCCCGGAGAAAAACATTTTTTCAGGAGAGGAGACGCCATGGACGACAAAAAGCGTGACGGCATCAAGGAACTCTTGGAAGCTCGATTCACGAGAAGGCAGATCATCTCAGGGGTCCTCAAGGCCACGGCCTTAGTTGCGGTTGGTCCCTATTTTTTGCGCTCCGGGCTGGCGGCCAGTGAGGAGATCCGCATCGGCACCATTTTTCCTTTGACCGGGAACATGGCCTTTGGCGGAAACGAGGGCCTGATAGGGACGGAGATTGCCCGGCAACTGGTCAATGAACAAGGCGGTATCGACGGCCGGAAAATTGTCTTCGTGGGCGCTGATGCTCCTGATCAGACCGCGGCAACGAACGAAATGAATCGGCTCATCTCCCGGGAAGGGGTGAAACTGGTGATTGGAAGTTTCTCGTCGGCCATCGCCTTCACGGCCAGCGCCGTCGCCGAACGGAACCGGATTATCTTTTGGGAAAACCATGGAGTGGCGAATAATATTACCCGCCGAGGCTTCAAGTACGTCTTTAAGACCGGTGTTAACGCCACCGGGACCGGCGGTGGCGCCTCCACTTTTGCCGACAAGTACTTGGCTCCCAAGTTGGGGCTAGATCCCAAAACGATAAAGGTGGGTATTGCTTGGGAAGATGGGACCTACGGGTCATCTGTCGGCAAAGGAATTACCACCTTCGCCGAAAAATATGGCTTCAATATTGTGACTAATGAAGGATACAGCGCCAAATCGACAGACCTGTCACCCGTGATCTTGAAGCTGAAGGCCAGCAATCCGGATATTCTGCTGGTTGCCGGGATCGGCAGCGACGCCGTGCTTTTCTGGAAACAGGCGCACGATTTGGATCTGAACGTCAAAGCGATAGTTGCAACTTCCGGAGGCTGGGGGGTTCCCAACTTTGCTAAGAATTTAGGCCCCATTGCAAATGGCGTGTTCAGCTCTGACTTCCCCACCGATGTAAATCCACGCGCCCTGACCCCAGCGGCAGCAGCCTTGCAGAAAGAATTCATCACCCGCTACCAAAAGTTAAAGGGAACCACTCCCACCGGCAATGGCTACCTGGCTTTCGCGGGGACCATGCTGCTGTTCCAATACGTCCTTCCCAAGGCCCCCTCGCTGGACCCTGACAAGGTGAGGGAAGTGGCACTGTCCCTGGATTTACCCGACGGGACCATGGCCAACGGCTGCGGCTGCAAGTTCATACCGTTCGACCAGCCGGATGGAGGATTGAACTCCCGGGCTTTTTCCGTGGTGCTGCAATGGCAGGACGGCCAGACTCAGGTCGTTTGGCCCGAGAAATACGCCAACAAAGAACCCATAATGGTGCCGCTGCCCCCCTGGTCAGCCCGGACCTAACTCGGGATTCTTCAAGATGGAGGCGTCTTGAATAAGATTATCCTTATTCAACTTCTGGTATCCGGCCTTCTGATCGGCGGTGTCTACGCCCTCATCTCCATTGGGCTGACCCTAATTTTCGGAGTGATGCGCATCGTCAATTTCGCCCACGGTGAATTTCTTATGATGGCGATGTTCGCCTGCTTTTGGATAGTGCAGTTGACTGGCATCTCCCCCTATTGGGCGGTGCCGTTCGTGGTTCTCCTGCTCTTCCTGTTTGGGGCGCTCATCTACATCCTCGTCATTCGCCGTACCGTCGGCTCGCCCATGGTAGTGCAGATATTTGCCACGGTCGGGCTAGGTCTGTTTATGCAAAATGTGGCGCTGGTGCTGTGGTCCGGCGATTATCGGACTATTCAATCTCCCACAGCCAGCGCCGTTCTCAGGTTTTCAGGGATCCAGGTTAATTTCTCACTTCTCATAGCCTTTCTGGTGGCCATTGCCATAACCCTCCTGCTCTTTGCTTTTATGGCCTGGACCTATTCCGGCAGGGCCATCCGGGCAACGGTGCAGGACCGCACGGCCGCCCAGCTTATGGGGATCAATATTGACAAAGTCTTCCTGCTGACGTTTGCTCTCGGGATTGCGCTGGTCGGTATCGCCGGAGCCCTACTGGCTCCAAGCTACCCCATCTTTCCATCTGTGGGCACCAATTTCGGCCTGGCGTCCTTCGTGGTGGTAGTGCTGGGCGGCATGGGCAGTATGACCGGAGCCCTTTTCGGCGGGCTGCTGATTGGACTGGCGCAAACCCTCAGTGGTTTCTTTATAGACCCCGGCCTGGAAACAGCCGTCTACTTCGCCTTGTTCATCTTGGTTCTGGTATTCCGGCCCACCGGGCTTTTTGGTCAACGGGGCGCGGAGGAAATAGGTCTCAAATGAGCCAGCGGCTTCTAGAAAAATCTCAACTTACAGACGGCTCGGGAAGCTGGGCATCGCGGGCCGGCGATCTGCTACGCCGCTATTGGGGCCTGCTTGCCCTGGGGGGACTGGTGCTGCTGCCTATTGCAGTGGATCAGCCCTACTTCAGAGAGATAATCGGGCTCATTTTTCTTTGGAGCGCCATGGCTGGGGCCTGGAATATCGTGGGCGGCTACGCCGGCAAGTTTTCTTTGGGTCATGCGGCCTTTTTTGGAGTGGGGGCGTACACTTCGGCATTGCTCTACACCCGTTTGGGCGTATCTCCCTGGATAGGCATGCTAGCAGGCATGGCCCTTTCCGTCCTCCTGGCTCTGTTCATCGGTATTGTGACCCTGCGCCTCAAAGGCAAGTTTTTTGCGTTATGCACCATCGCTTTTGGTCAGTTGATGGAGATCATGGCGGTATATCTTCGCGGCGTCACGGGGGGCTCAGAAGGGGTGATGATCCCCTTTAACCCCGGTATCGTCAACCTCACTTTCTCCAGCAAGCTGGTCTGGGTCTATATATTTGGCGGATTGATGCTCTCGGTGTACGGCATTTCCCGTTGGCTGGAGCAGAGCGCTCTGGGCTACAAATTGGTTGCGCTCCGGGAAGATGAAGATGCTGCGGAAGCCCTCGGAGTTAACACCTTATGGGCCAAGCTCGCCTCCATCACCCTCAGCGCCGCGTTGACTTCCCTGGGCGGGTCTCTTTTTGCCCAATATTTCGCGTGGTTGGAACCGGGTTTCTGTCTATCGCTGGATCTTTCCATTCAGTTCGCCCTATTTGCGATTATCGGGGGCATGGGCACCGCTATCGGCCCCATACTGGGCGCCTCGCTCATTACGCCCCTGCAAATCTTCCTGCGATCAGCCTTCAGCGGCACAGCGGCCAGCGGGGTCAGCATGGCAATCTATGGACTGCTGTTGGTCCTGGTCGTGTTATTCATGCCCAAGGGCCTGGTGGTGGAGGTAGGAGATCGTCTCCGGCGGCGGTCTGCCCGACGCTCTTCTGTACCCATATAACCCGAGGTTGGTCCAATGCTGCTGGAAACATCCGCTCTTACCATGCGATTTGGAGGCCTGGTCGCGGTAAAGAACGTCTTCTTCAAGATAGATGGGCATGAGCTGGTGGGGCTAATCGGTCCCAATGGAGCAGGAAAGACCACGTTATTTAACGTGATCAGCGGCTATTACGCTCCTTCCGAGGGGCGCGTAATTTTTGCCGGACATGACTTGAAAGGGTGGAAACCTCATCGGATCACCCGCATGGGTCTTTGCCGTACCTTTCAGTTGACGCGACCGTTCAGTCACCTGAGCCTGTTGGACAACGCCCTGGTGGGGGCGCTCTGCCACGAACGGCACCCAAGAGAGGCTCGGGAAGTGGCTGAATGGGCGCTGGAGCAGGTAGGCCTTTCCCATCGCGCTGCCGATCTCGCTCAGGGTCTGCCCATCGGGCTGCGGAAGAAGCTGGAGCTGGCACGGGCTCTGGCGACTAAGCCCAGGCTCTTGCTCCTGGACGAAGTTATGGGAGGGCTGAGCCTGCCGGAGGTTCGGGAGATGTCGGATACCATTGCGCGCCTCCACGCCTCGGGCATCGGCGTGGTGCTGATCGAACATGTCATGGCTGCCGTCATGTGCCTTTGCCAGCGGATCTTTGTTCTCCATCATGGAGAACTGGTCGCCATGGGAAGGCCGGCAGAGATCTGCAGAGACAGGCGGGTGATTGAGGCCTACCTGGGTGAATCCTATGCACGGCCAGAGGAATGCCGGGAACCAGAGGTTGGAGAAACCTGAGGACCGGCTCTTGATAAGGATATTTAGGTAGGCCCCATGTTGCTAAGCATCAATAATCTTTATTCCTACTACGGTGATATTCAGGCGCTGCATGGGGTCTCCCTGGAAATTGACGCCGGCCAAATTGTGACTCTGGTCGGTCCCAATGCGGCTGGCAAAAGTACCGCGATTAACTGTATCTCCGGCATTATCGACCAGAAGATTGGGCAAATTGAGTTCCTCGGGAAGCGCATCGACCAGCTCCCTCCCCACCGGATTGTTGAGCTTGGGCTGGTGCAAGTCCCGGAGGGCCGCCGGGTTTTCCCTTTCATGAGCGTCATGGAGAATTTGGATATGGGGTGCTATTGTCGCAAGGCCAGAGCCCAGAAAAAGGAAAACCTGGCCCGTATCCTGGACTTACTCCCGGTGTTAAAGGAACGGCGGCAGCAACTTGCCGGCTCCCTGTCCGGCGGCGAACAGCAGATGCTGGTTGTCGGGCGCGGCCTGATGGCCGAGCCTAAACTGCTGATGCTGGATGAGCCCACTATGGGGCTGGCGCCTCTCTTTGTCGAAAAGGTCTTCGAGCTGATCCGGAGTATCCGTTCCCGGGGCACCACGGTGCTGCTCGTAGAACAGAATGTCCACCACGCTCTCTCTATCGCAGATTACGGTTATGTCATAGAAAATGGCGCCATCGTTCTGGCCGACACTGGCAAGCGGTTGTTGCAAGACGACCGCCTGACCAAAGCCTACCTCGGCATGTGAGAAATACCTGAGATCGATATGGCAAAGATAATAGCACCTAATCAATAAAGAGGCCTAAGATATGAAGCCCATAGCTCTTAGCGACCACATGCGACTCAGTGAAAAGGCCTACGACGCCATCAAAGAATACATCCTGACAACGGATCTCAGGGCCCAGCCCCAAAGCAGCAAATTAGATGAAAAGGAACTGGTCGCCCAGCTAAAAGTGAGCCGGACCCCGGTGCGGGAAGCCATTAATCGGCTGGCGGCAGAAGGGTTCCTGGAAGTGGTGCCATACAGAGGCGTATTTATTGTCAGGAAAAGCAAGAAGGAAATTATTTCGATACTTATGGTACGGGCAACCTTGGAAGGCATGTCGGCGCGTTTGGCCACCCCCAATTTCATCAGTAAAGACTTTGCCAGAATGAGAGCAATGTTTACTCCCTTTCTTAATTCAATTCTCGAAAAACAACGCTATGAATTCTCCCAGGCGAATATCAAATTTCATGAATTTATATTAAAGCGAAGTGACTGCGGAATATTGATTGATATCGCCAAAACCCTCTATGACCATATGCGGCTTATCCGCTTTCGCACCTCCGGTTTCCTGCCCCGATTGCAGAGTGCCCTGGCTCAACATCTGGAACTGATAGATTTGTTTGAAAAACGCGATTCTGAAAAGGCTGAAAGGCTCATGCGGGCCCACATGGAAGAGTCTGCCCAATACCTCGATAAATGGGAGCAATTGCATGCCGATTCCCCTGCGGAGGGTGGCGCCACGGAAATCTCCAGAACATTGGCGGAAGCTTGACCATGATAATAATGGAATATGAGGACAGCACCTAATAATGATTGGCAGCAGCCAATCATCCAGTTCTGGCAATACCTAAAGGTATTACCAAGTTTTGAATAATAACGCCCAGGTTTACATGGCTGGGATTGATTGACATCGCTAAGATTAAGATAAGCGGGGGGCACAATGGATATCCTTAAGCGCCTTGGTGAGGCTGTGATTGAAGGTAAAATAGGCGAAATTGAAAGCCTTACTCGCGAGGCCATCGATAATAACTATGAGCCGCTGCAAATCATCTACCAGGGGTTGCTCTCCGGCATGGAAATTGTCGGGAAACGATTTAAAGCGGAGGAAATGTATATCCCGGAGGTTCTCCTCAGTGCCAAGACCATGAAAAAAGCTGTAAATCTGCTTAAGCCGATGTTGGTGAGCGGCACCTTCGGCAAGGCGGGTAGGGTTGCGATTGGCACTGTGAAAGGCGATCTGCACGATGTGGGCAAGAATATCGTCATAATGCTCATGGAAGCCGCTGGCTTTGAAGTTATCGACTTGGGCATCAATGTCTCACAAGATTTGTTCGCCGAAACAGTGAGAGAGAAAAAGCCACAGGTACTGGGGATGAGCGCCATGCTCACCACCACTATGATGGAAATGAAAAAGGTGATTGACCTGTTGCAAGAGGAAAATCTCCGAAACCAGGTCAAAGTGATCATCGGGGGGGCGCCTTTGAATAAAGCCTTCGCCGGTCGGATCGGCGCTGACGCTTATGCCGAAGATGCCGTCGTCGCTGTCGATCTGCTGAAAGAATTGGTAAAAAAATAGTCGCGATCTTGGCGATCAAGGAGAAAGCTGATGACTAAGACTCCGCAGATGAGCTCCCGGGAACGGGTGTTTGAGGCTATGGCGCACCGGGAAGCCGACCGGGTGCCCATTGTCCTTGCTTCCAGGGAAATCTCCATCCGGTATTCTGGGTATACCTTCGCCGACATTTGGGCCGATGGCAATAAATACGTCGAAGCCCAGGCCAGACTTATCAAAGATTTTCAGATCGACGCCGCTTTCGATATCTGGTGTACGCCTGCCGTGGATGAGGCCTTGGGAGCCCAGATGGACCTGCCCGCAGACGATCCTCCGTGGATCTCTCAACCCCTGCTGAAGGACAAGGGCGACCTTAAGAAGGTCAAAACCAAAATCGATCCGCAAAAAGACGGCAGGATGCCTTTCCTTCTCAATGTCGTCCGCGGGCTCAGGGCTAAACTCGGGGAGGACGTACCGATATGCGCCTGGGTGTCCCCTCCCTTCAGAACGGCTTGCATGTTAAGGGGTTCCAGTCAGCTCTACCTCGACATCATGCTGGATCCCGGTTTTGTCAAAGAGTTGCTGGAAACCGTGATCGGTCCCTGTACCACCTATGGCAAAGCCCTTACGGATGCCGGGGCCGACATCATTTGCCTGTCGAATCCCGTAGCCAATAAAGATTGCATCAGGTACGCCCATTATCAGGAATTCTCCCATCCTTATAACAAGCGCATGTTCTCGGATATCAAGGCGCATAAGGATGTCAAGATCATGTATCATACCTGTGGCAACTGGAATGACCGCTTCGACCTGGTCACAGACGAAAATGTCGATATCCTGCACGTGGACAAGGTGGATCTGGGAGAGCTCAAGAAGAACTTCGGATCTAAAATCACCATCATGGGCAACGTCAAGGCTGTAGACACGCTTCTCCAGGGGACGCCTGCACAGGTCGAAGCCGAAGCAGCCGCGTGCATTGACAAGGCTGCGCAGGGAGGGGGCTTTTTCCTTTCTGCGGATTGCACCGTTCCCCCGGGGGTGTCCCCTGACAATCTCAGGGCGCTGGTGAACGCCGGTCTTAGCAAAGGTCGTTATCCTCACTAAGCGTAGGACTGATACTTCTGCTCCCAATTTTTAGCGGTTCAGGAGGCTGGCTCACCCGGATCTCCCTATTTCGAATGGTCTGAAAGGATTTTAGAGATGCACTACATTTCAGCACACCAGCTTAAGGACCTCCTCAAGGGCGATATGGAGATCGCGCTGTTGGACGTGAGGGAACGCAACCCTTTTTCCAGAGAGCATCTCCTGCGCTCCTCCTGTGTTCCGTTGAGTCAGCTCGAAATCCTGATTAGCGACCTCGTGCCGCGGCTGGCGACCAAAATCGTGCTCATCAGTGAGGAGCCGTTGGATGTCGGGCGGCTGGATGAAAGAGCGGCCAGGCGCCTGCGCGAGCTGGGTTACCTCGATGTCTCGATCCTTAAGGGAGGAATTTCGGGCTGGCGGGATGCCGGATTTGAGCTTTTCTCCGGCGTTGGTTCTTGTAGCAAGGCCTTTGGCGAGTGGATTGCCGAAAAATACCATACCCCCTTCATAACTCCCCAGGAAGAGCACCAGAAGGTTGCGAACCATGAAAAACAATTCATTCTGGATTGCCGGCCAACGAGCGAATATCACCTGATGACCATCCCGGGAAGCACCAACGCCCCAGGCGCCGATCTGGTTTATCGGGTCCACGACGCCGTGAAAGATCCAGCCACCCCGATCGTGGTCCATTGCGCCGGACGCACGCGGAGCATCATTGGGGCGCAATCGCTGCTCAACGCAGGTATCCCGAACCCGGTGGCCGCGTTGGAAAATGGCACCATGGGCTGGCAGTTAAGCGGGTTCGAACTCGAATACGGGCAAACCCGAATAGCTCCGGCGCCATCATTCGAAGGGCTTGCCAAAGCCAGGGAAGGCGCCGCCAGGGTAGCCCAACGCTTCGGCGTCAGAAAGATCGCCTACGACACTTTAAAAAAGTGGATGAGTGAGGGCGGCGAAAGGACCCTGTATGTCATCGATGTTCGGCTTCCGGATGAATTCGCAGCCGGGCATCTGGAAGGTTCCCGTAATGTTCAGGGCGGGCAACTTATTCAGGCAACTGATGAATATATCAGCGTTTTCAACGCGCGCCTGGTGTTACTGGACGATTCCGAGGTCCGGGCCACCATTACTGCCTCCTGGTTAATTCAGATGGGCTGGACAGATTGTTGGGTGCTGGAAAACGGGATCATCGGCTTGCCTTTAATTCAGGGTCCTTACCAATCCCGGCTGCCTGGTCTGGAAAAGGCCAATACTCTGACAGCCGGCGAGCTTGCGAAGCTGCTGAAGAACCCTGAGATAGCGGTAATCGACGTAGCTGCCAGTGGCTTTTATAAGGAAAAACATATTCCAGGGGCCTGGTGGGGAATACGTTCCCGATTGGGAGAAGATTTGTCAAAAATCAGAAACATCAAAAGATTTATCCTAACATCTGAAGATGGCAGGTTAGCCCACCTCGCCGCCAGAGATTTAAAGGATATAAAATTAGCGGCCGACATCATGGTCTTGGGTGGTGGGACTACGGGTTGGATTAGTGCTGGGTTGCCGACCGCGAGGGGTATGGAGCACGCCATAAGCGAGGCGGATGACACGTGGTATATGCCTTATATGCACCCGGATGCCCCGGAACAGGCAAAACGGGAGTACATAGAATGGGAGCTGGGCCTGGTGGCGCAGGTTGAACGTGACGGCACCGCCAAATTCCGGACTTTTCCGGTTCACTAAAATTATTAGGGAAGTGCAGGAGCATCCTGACTTTTCGAGCTAATACGGCCTAACCCTTCGATCCTTGAGGCCTTGGCAACTGGACCCATGGAAGAAAAACGGCAAGCGACCTGCCAGTGGTGCAAAGGACGATGTCAGGTTCTGGCCCATGTCAAGGACCGGCGATTATTGCGTCTAACTTTGGATCACTCTTTAGGGGAAAGGTGCTCCGGGGCTCAAAGGGTCAAGTGTTATCGCCGGGCTGCGGCGGTGGAATGGCTTTATCACCCGAACCGTCTCAAGTTTCCCTTAAAAGGGTCCGGCCCGAGAGGTGCAGGGAGTTGGGAAACCGTTTCCTGGGAGCAGGCCTTAGATGAGATTGCCGGGCGCTTGGCGGTAATCGGGAAACAATACCAGCCCGAGGCCGTCGGCTTGCTGAGCGGCGACAACTGGGCCCAGTTTGAATATGGGACCCGGTTCATGAACTTGTGGGGCAGCCCGAACTACACCGGGCCGTCGCCGATTTGCATGGGGCCTCGGGTCAACGTTGCCCGGGCGGTCGTCGGTTGGTACCCGGCGTTCAGCATCACGCCTTCCACCCGTTGCATTGTGCTGCTGGGATGCAACACCTTTGTGAGCCGCCCCATCGTCTATGAGGCCAGCAAGAAGGCCATCCAAGAAGGCGCCAAGCTCATCGCCATTGACCCCCGGAGCACCGAGACCTCAGCCGCAGCCGACCTGTGGCTGCAGTTGCGTCCCGGGACCGATGCCTTTCTCCTGATGGCGATGATTCGCATTATCATTGAGGAGAACCTTTATAACCACGACTTTGTTACGAGGTGGTGCTACGGGTTCGGCGAACTCAAGGCCAGAGTCGAACAGTGCAACCTGGAAGAAGCTGAAAAAGTCACGTGGGTACCGGCTCAGCTCATTCGGGAGGCAGCCCGTCTCTATGCCGCCACGAAACCTGCGGCTTTTGTGGAAGGCATGGGTGTGGAACAGCAGGCAAATGCGGTTCCGGCAATTCATGCCAGGTGGATCTTGGCAGCCCTGACTGGCAATATTGATGTGAAGGGTGGAGAGGAACTCCCAGGGCCCCATCCGCTTTATCTCTCGGACCGCGAGATGGAGCTTACAGACCTGCTCCCCGCCGCCCAAAAAGAAAAACAGATCGGCACGGATCGATACCGGTTTCATGGCTGGCCCTTGCAGATTGAACTGGAAGAGCTGACCCAGCGTACCTGGGGAAGCCGGGCCGAACCGCCGGTTTGGTATTTAGGCCAGGGACACGCCCCCAGCCTCTATCAGGCCATCTTGACCGGCCGGCCTTATCCGATCAGGGCGCTGTTCAGTGTCGGCTCCAACCCCATGGTGTCCCACGCTAATACCCGAAGGGTCTATGATGCCTTAATGAAACTCGATCTATTTGTGGTGATGGACACTTTTAAAACGCCCAGCGCGGCTCTCGCTGACTATGTCTTGCCGGCTGCCAGCTGGCTGGAAAAACCGCAGGCATACTCCTACCTGGGCCTGGCCCGAAGCTTGACGGCCAGCCCGGCGATTTTGCCTGCTATTGTGCCCGGAGAATACGACCGCCGTGACGAGTACGGGTTTTGGCGAGGTCTGGGAATTCGCTTGGGACAGGCCCAACACTGGTCCTGGGAGAGCTCGGAAGAGATGCTGGATTACCGTTTTCAGGCTCTTGGTCTCAAGTTCGAAAAATTTGCCCGGGAAAGGACTAAGCAGATCCTTAATCCACCTCAGTACCAGCAATACGAGAAGATCGGATTCGCCACTCCGACCGGGAAAGTGGAATTATATTCCACCTTGCTCAAAAAGCTCGGGTACGATCCCTTACCGAAATATCAGGAAGAACCGATCACGCCTGTCAGTCAGCTAGAGCTGTCAAAAGAGTTCCCACTGATAATGATCAATGGAGCCCGCCGGCTGGAGTATATGCATACCGACTGGCGCCAGGTATCCATCATCAGGCAACAGTACCCTTTCCCAGTGGTGGAAGTGCACCCGGAAACCTGCCGGAGACTTGGGATCTCTGAAGGCCAGTGGGTTTGGATTGAGACCCGGCGTGGCCGGGTAATGCAGAAATGTAAGGTTTTTGCAGGCCTGGATCCCCGCGTGGTCCACGCCGACTTTGACTGGTGGTATCCGGAGATGCCGGAATCCGAACCTTCCCTTTTTGGGGTCTGGTTATCGAATATAAATGTCTTGACTGAAGATGGAGATGATGTTTGCGGAGCAGAAATGGGCACCTGGTCTCTTCGTTTTAATTTGTGCCGCATCTATCCAGTCAAGCCGGAAGAGATCCCAAAAGACCTAAGGGGTGAAGTCTCGAAACAGGGAGATTCACAATAATGGCGCACTTGGAATTAGGTTCTTTCAGGGTCCGGTCCGCCCGCTTCGGAGACCGGACAGAATATCGGGATGGCGTCCTCACCATCGAGACGAAGGCGATACGAAACCTGATCCTTAAAGATGGGCGGATCAAAGATGTCCACCTCCATCTGGTATTTCCCGGGGATTCTGTCCGGGTAATCCGGGTACTTGACGCCATCGAGCCGCTATTTAAGGTGAGCGGTCCATCCTGTGCGTTTCCGGGATTCAACGGCCCACCGCGCACCTGCGGTTCCGGGCGCACTCACCGCCTCGAAGGTTTCACAGTAGTGGAGGTGGGGGACTTCCCTTTCCCGGCCAGTGGAGTCCATGCCTTTGAAGAAGGCATCATCGAAATGTCCGGGCCCGGAGCGGTTTATAGTGGTTGCTCCGATCGCATCAATCTGTTGCTCGAATTTGTGCCTGGAGAGGTCTCCACGAACGTGGAGTACGATGATGCCTTGCGGCGGGCCTCGCTGCGCGTGGCGGGCTTTCTGGCAGGAGTGACCCGGAAACTTACTCCTCCCCAAATGGAAATCTTCGATCTCGGCCAAGAGACTGCGGGCCTCCCGCGGCTTGTTTGGGTGCATCAGGTGCGCGCCCAGGGACCGATGCTCCAGACCCATGTTTATGGCTACGAGTTCAGCGGCTCCCTGCCCACCATCCTGCATCCGAACGAAATGCTGGACGGAGCCGTCGTTGGCGCCAATTATAAAATCGGCACCCGGACACCCACTTTCAGGCACACCTGGCATCCGTCCCTCGTCGCCCTGTACCAGAAGCATGGCAGGAAGATCAACTTCCGGGGGGTGATCATTTCCCGGGGCCACCATGAGACCGAATTTCTGAAGGAACGTTCGGCCCAGTTTGTGGCAAAACTGGCGACCCTGCTGGGGGCGGACGGCGCGCTGTGCACCTACGAAGCGACCGGCAATACCCATATAGATTTTATGCTGACCGTCCAGGCCCTCGAGGCCGCGGCGATTCCCACCGGGATCGTCGTCCACGAGTACGGAGGGCCCGCAGGCAAGGAGATTCCTTTAGTCGACTTCGTCCCCGAAGCTGTGGCCATTGCCAGCAGCGGGGGGATCGACAGGCGGCTGCACCTCCCGCCCGTCGCACAGGTGATTGGGGGAACCCACCTGGCCCACCGGGGCGAGCCAGCCCAGGGGGAACTCGATCTGCCGCTTCAGGAACTCTATGCGGCGACCATCGAGACCAACGTGCGCGGCGTTACGGCACAGGAGTATTGATCATGCGCATCGTTCATTATCTGAATCAGTTTTTTGGCGGGATTGGCGGCGAAGATAAAGCGAACTTTTCTCCCCAGGCAATGCCCGGAGTAACCGGTCCTGGCCGCGCCTTCCAGCAGGCCCTGAGCCAGGAAGCCGAGGTCGTGGGCACGGTGGTCTGCGGAGACGGCTTTTTTGCGGACTACATGGAGCAGGCTGCCGCCGCCGTGCTCAAGCTGATCGAAGGATTTGCCCCTGACATGGTTATTGCAGGGCCCGCCTTCAATGCCGGGCGTTACGGCCTGGCCTGCGGCCGGGTCTGTGCCGACGTCGCCCATTATCTCGGCAAACCCGCAGTCACCGGGATGTTCAAGGAAAATGCCGCTGTCGGGCTCTACCCAAATTTACTAATCGTGTCGACAAGTGCCTCGGCCGTCGGCATGAAAGAGGCTCTGGCCGGCATGGCTCGTCTGGCCTTGAAGCTGGGGCGTGGAGAAGCCCTGGGACCCGCTGCGGTCGAGGGGTATCTTCCCCGCGGCCAGCGGATCAATGCGTTCGTGGTCGGGTCTGCCTCCTCGAGGGCCCTCGACCTCCTCTTGGCCCGGATTGCCGGGCTCCCTTTCACCACGGAGGTCCCCCTACCAAATTACGACAAAGTTCCCCCGCCCCCTCCCGTGACCGATCCAGCGCGGCTGCGCCTGGCAGTGGTGACCGAGTCCGGCCTGGTCCCCAGCGGCAACCCTGACAGGCTGGAATGGGTGCGCGCCTCCAGGTGGTTCAAGTATAGCATCAAAGGGCTCGATTCACTGAAGTCCGGTGACTACGAGGTGATTCACGGCGGGTACGATGCAGCGCACGCCCTGGCCGATCCCAATCGGATGGTCCCGGTGGATGCCCTGCGGGAACTGGTCCGGCGCGGCGAAATCGGGGAACTTTTGGATTCATATTACGTAACCTGCGGCAATCATGGCATCTTAAGCCAGATGGCCCAGCATACCAGGGAAATCGCCGCGGACCTGCTGGCTCAGAAGGTGGGTGCGGCTTTGCTTGTGGCCACCTGAGGTTCGGGAACTCGTAGCGGCGCTACGATGGGAAAAGAGTTGGAAAGAGCGGGCCTGCCCACGGTGACTGTAACCAGCCTGACCGCAGTGGCGCTCAAGGTTGGCGCCAACCGCGTCCTCCGGGGAACCCGCTTCAGCTGCCCCTGCGGCAACCCGGCTCTCTCAGCCAAGGACGAGAGGGACTGGAGACTCAAATTCGCCAGGGCCATCGTGAAAGCCCTGCAGACCAGGGTCGACGGGCCCACCCTGTTCGAGACGGATGCCATATGATGCGATATCCGGCCTCTGAGGAGAGGCCTGAGGCTGATTATTATTATTATGAGAGGCAAGTAGTATTATGTTATTAATTAGCTCGGCCCATATAATTGGCATGATAATTACTTTATTGGTAATTATTGGTTTTGGCCTCTATGCCGGGACCCGGGTTAAAGACGAAAGAGATTTTGCGGGCAGCTCCCGTAAAGGGGGGGCGGCAGTCGTTGCCGGGACTATCATGGGAACCATGGTGGGGGGAAACGCTACCATTGGTACCGCACAATTGGCGTTTCTTTACGGCCTGGACGCCTGGTGGTTCTGTATCGGAGCAGGGATCGGTTTCCTGGCCTTGGGGACCTTTATGCTCAGGCCCATTTATTCGAGCAAAATAACCACCATCCCTGAGTATCTGGTCGGGACTTACGGGTCGGCAATCGGACCCATTTCCAGTATCTTCACGAGCTTCGGCATATTTTTTAATGTTATCGCCAACGGTCTGGCCGCGGTGGCCCTGCTAACTTCAGTGGTTAATCTCAATCCTACTGTTGCGGTGATTATCACTATATTAATAACTCTGGCCTATGTTATGGCTGGCGGGATTCAGGGCACCGGTATGGTTGGCACAGTCAAAATACTCCTGTTATATGGGGCAATGATAGCCGCCGCTGGCGTGTCTCTTTACCAATTTGGCGGGATCAGGGCGATGTACCACGCTTTTCCAAACCCTTTCCCATGGTTTTCTCTGTTTGGCCGAGGAGTGTCACGGGACTTGGCAGCCGGATTCTCGCTGGTGGTGGGAGTCATCTGCACTCAAACCTACATTCAGGCGGTTGCCGCCACCAGGAGTTTCGGCAAGGCTCGCCTGGGCGCTTTGCTCTCAGCATTTCTTATTCCCCCGTTTGGCGCCTGTGGCGTCCTGGTCGGATTGTATATGAGGGCCCATCTTGCCAGCTTCCCCGGTGTGGCAACTACTTCTGCCCAAGTTTTACCGGTTTTCATCCTGCATTACCTGCCACCCTTGCTCGCAGGGATTATTTTAGCCACCCTGTTTATTTCGGTGATCGGAACCATCGCCGGTTTAAACCTCGGTATTTCGACCATGCTTACCCGAGATATCTACAAACCGTATATTGCTAAGGAAGCCAATGATCAAAAGGCTCTGTGGGTGCAGCGGACATTAATCCTTTGTCTTTGTGTTATCGCCGTTGTCTGCGTCAGGGGCAGTTTGGGCAAGCTGCTCCTGAGCTTCGCCTTCCTCTCCATGGGGTTGCGGGGTTGCACTGCCCTCTTCCCGTTTCTGGGCGCCATGTTCTGTAAACGCCTGGTCACCCCGGCAGGTGGCATCGCGGCTGCCATATTGGGGCCGTTAACTGACTTCATCTGGCACTCCCTGTACCCGAAGGGTATCTCTTCCCTCTATCCGGGACTTCTGGTCAGTGCCATCATTTTGATTGTTGTCAGTTTAATCACCTGCAAGAAAGAGGATATTGGGGAGCAGTCCAAAATTATTAGGATAGCCCAATAAGTAAAACCTGGTATTTTTAACGAGGGGGGCTGGGCAGTGGGAAAGTCTGATGCCAAGAGCTCCGGCGCGACCACTGCAATTGGGAAGATGCGGCGGGCGGTGGGGATCCGTGGCCCTGGTAACCGAAGGCGGTATCGTTCCCAAGGGCAACCCGGACCGGCTGGAGTCGGCCCGGGCCAGCAAGTTTCTCAAGTACAGACTGGAGGGCATCGAGGACTTGTCGGGAGAAGAATCCCAGTCCGTCGACGGTGGCTACAGCAATGTCTTTGCCAATGAAGACCCCGACCGGGTATTGCCGGTGGACGCGCTCCGGGACTGCGAGCGCCAGGGCAAGATCGGCAAATTATACTACCAGCACTTTTTCACTACCACCGGCAACGGCACCAGCCTGGAAAACGCCCGCAAATTTGGCCAGGAGATTGCCCGGGGTTTGATTGCAGACGGGGTGCAGGCGGTCATCCTGACCTCCACTTGAGGGACAGGGACTCGTTGCGGGGCAACGATCGGGCGCTGCGGCGAAAACTGGTGGATCGAGCTCTGGCCGCTCTGCAATCGCCGGTGGGCGAGCCAACGATTTTGAACGGCTGACGGAACTGTCCGGTGATAGCAGGAGGCAGGTGAAATGGGTTATCCGGTAGTCAAGGGAGTCTCCTATGTGCTGGCCCATACTCCGGACTTGGTCCGCTACGGATCGAAGCCGGTGCGGGAAATTCCCAAGGAACCAGATTTACTCGAGAAAATCAACTCCCGCTTGCGGGGCTATGAGGAAGCCGTTGCCTACCCGCCGCACCAGGTTTTCATCGGCGCCCTGCCTCCGGAAAATCTATGGGAAAGTGAACAGCCCTGGTTTCAACATCCCCTGGAAGGGGCGCAGCGTTTCGGCCCTTTTGGCGAAATCCTGCCTCAATCCGAGTTCTACGGCCTGATGAAGGTGGTGGATGAATTTGACCTGATCAAGTTGGAAGAAACCTTTAGCGGCAAGGTCAGGCAGTCCCTTTCGAAACACCCTCTGATTAAGGATGAGGATCTGGAGCGGTTGGGAACGGGAGTCCCCTTACAGGATCTGAATGAGAAAATTGCTGGCGGCGCTCTCCCCATTTATGAGGATGCCGAGCTGGTGGGCTGCTTTCTCAATGGCCACGATGAAGATGAAAACCTGAGGGCCGCCATCCTCATGGAAAACCTGGCCTGTAAGGCCTCGGGAATCCTGGCCCTGCGCCACCTGCTCACTTCCTTTGGGCCCGGCGCCGTAGCCATTGATTACCTGATGAATTGCGGGGAAGAGGCCGTGGGCGACCGCTACCAGCGGGGCGCCGGCAACCTCGCCAAGGCTATGGCGGAAAAAGCCGGGTGCGTTAACAGTAGCGGCGCCGATATCAAAGCCTTTTGCTGTGCCCCGGTGCATACCATGGTATTGGCGGCCAGCCTGGTTCAAGCCGGGGTGTTCAAGGAGGTGGCGGTAGTGGGCGGCGGCTCCCTGGCTAAGCTCGGCATGAAGATGCGGGGGCATCTGGCCAAAAACACCCCCATCATGGAGGATGTGCTGGGGGCCCTGGCCGTGGTGGTGGGCGAGGATGACGGGGTCAATCCCAGGATCAGGCTTGACGTGGTGGGCAAGCATGAGGTGGCGGCATCTTCCTCGCAGCAGGCCATCATGGAATCCCTGGTTTTTAAGCCGTTGGACCGGGTTGGCCTGAAGATTACGGATATTGGTAAGTACGCTACGGAGATGCACAACCCGGAAATCACCGAACCGGCCGGCAGCGGCAACACCCCCCGGGCTAACTACCGCATGATTGGCGGACTGGCCGTTATGCATAAGTTGCTGACTCCCGCCGACTTGGATCAGTTCGTGCGCACCCACGGCATGCCGGGCTTTTCCCCCACCCAGGGGCATATTCCCTCCGCCTTGCCGTTTCTGGGTCACGCACGAAAGCGGATGCTCCAGGGAGATTTACGCAACGCCATGTTTCTGGGCAAAGGCAGTCTCTTTCTGGCCAAGATGACCAAATTGTCCGACGGGATGTCATTCCTATTGGAAAGAAATGGAGGATAATTCTACTAACTGTAACCGAGGAGGTTGCGTCAGATGTTACAAGGAAAGAAAGTCATTTGCATCGGGGAACGGGATGGGGTGCCAGCCCCGGCAATTGCCGAGTGCGTCCGGACCGCAGGAGCGCAGCCGGTGCTGGCGTTGACCCAGTGCTTTGTCTGAACTGCAGCGGGGGCCATGGATCTGGAAGATCAGGGGACTATCAAGAAAGCCGTTGAAGACAACGGCACGGAAAACCTGGTGGTGGTTTTGGGCTCTCCCGATGCGGAAAGCGCGGCAATCTATGCTGAAACCGTCACCAATGGCGACCCCACCTTCGCAGGTCCTTTGGCCGGAGTCCCGTTGGGACTCCCTGTGTATCACATCCTGGAAGACCGCATCAAGGAATTGGTGGATCCGGAAACCTACCAGCAGCAGGTGGGGATGATGGAGTTTGTCCTCAATAAGGAGGCCATTACCTCAGCGATGGAAAAGATCCGCCGGCAATAGTTGCAGTAATAGTATCGGATATCACAATCGCGGGTATCATACCATGGACCAAAACGGTGGATTGATCCTGAAGGTTTTCTCCGATTACGTCTGACCCTGGTGCTACTTCATCACCGGGCGTGTTGAAAGGCTAAAGGAAGAGTACGAGATAGGGATCAGGTGGATTGCCTTCCCCCTGCATCCGGAAACACCGGAAGAGGGGATGAGCCTCGAGGAGCTTTTCAAGGGACGGGGCCTAGACCTCCCTTCGTCCATGGGGCGTCTGCAGGAAGTCGCTGCCGAGTTGGGACTTCCGTGGGGTAGGCGCACGAGGACCTATAATAGCCGCCGGGCGCAAGAACTCGGGAAATGGGCTGAGACATTGGGGAAAGGAGATGAGTTTCACAAGGCTGTATTTCAGGCATACTTCGCTGATGGCAAGAACATCGCCGATATTTCAGTATTGAAAGAGATCACCGGGGCAATTGGCCTTGATGGCCGGATGGCGGAACAAGCCTTGGCTGAGAGGGCTTTCAAGGAAGCAGTAGACCGTGACTGGGAGGATTCCCGCACCTGCGGCATTACCGCGGTTCCAACTTTCATGGTTGCTGGGCGGGTAGTGGTCGGCGCTCAGCCTTACCAGGCTCTTGAAGACCTTGTATGTGCCGCCGGGGGGAATATGCGGCAATGATAAGCGCAGTCCAGTTGGCCCATTGCCTTTAAGATAACGTTTTTCAAAAATGGGCACCTCACATCATCCCCCCCACAAACGCCTTTGGAGATATGAAGATTATAAAAACACTTTTTGCTGGCTCGGTGATAAGCCTCAGGTTTGGCAAGATAGCGTCATGTACTTGAAAAAATCCCAGGATAGCCGCGTTATAATGGAGAAATGGTTCAGTTATGAAATCGACTTCAGATATTTACGTGAAGGGGAAAAAATCGCAGAACGGCAGCAAAGAAAGGATTGCGGGTTCACATCCAATTCTTTCTTTTCATTCCTAAAGGAAAGGCAGGCTCTCAATGAAGTAGTCCTGAAAGGGCGCGGAACCGGAGAGCTCGATATACTGCATCTGTTCGCGCAACTGGACCGCCTGGCGGCGATAAGCCCTGCTGGTAAGCGCCATTACTGCACCGGTCCCAGCCGCATTGCCTACTCCTTCAACTCGTTCGGGCGGAACTGGAGGAAAGAGGCCCAGGGAGCAGGCTTCCTCCGGGTCCAGATAGTTGCCGAAGGCCCCGGCTAGGAGGACCCGGGACAATTGCTTCACCCCCAACTCGCGCATGAGGATCTCCACCCCTGCCCGAATTGCCCCCTTGGCCAGCTGAAGTTCAGCCACATCTTTACTGGTAAGGACCAAATCGGTTTCCAGGTCCGTCTCCCCTGCGGGAGCCAGGAGATATTCCATCCCCTGGGAGCCGGATCGCAAATAGGGTGTGGGAGCCGCGGGGCCGAACGATCCTGTCGGAGTGAGAATTCCGGCAGCCAGAAGCTGGCTCACTAATGAGACCAGACCCGAACCGCAGATGCCCTGGGGAGGCCCACCCCCGATTACCTTCAGCTTTGGCTTCAAGGTCCCTGCATCCAAGCTGACCCGCTCGACCGCTCCGGCGGCCCCTCTCATGCCATGAAGAATATGGGCTCCCTCGAAGGCCGGACCGGCTGCAGTAGAACAGCAGACGATGCGCCCCCTCTGTGCCAGGATCATCTCGCCGTTGGTGCCGAGATCCAGAATCAGGGTGGGATCGCCTATTCGGTCAGCCGCAACCGCAAGAGCCACCGCTACCGTGTCCGCTCCCACAAATCCGGCCTTCACTGGCAGCCAGTGAACCCAGGCCTCGGGTGCCAGATTCAGGCTTAGCTCCACCGCCTTCACCTCCACCGGCTCATGTAAGATGGGGGTATAGGGAGCCAAGGCAAGCCCGCTGGGATTAAGACCCAGAAAGATGTGGTGCATGACGGTATTTCCCACCATGACACATTCCGCGATCTGCTTTACTGACAGCCCAGCATTCCTGCAGACGGATTTAGCCAAACGGTTAACGGACTCGGCCGCCATACGCCCCATCTCCTGCAAACCTGCGGGTTCCCGGCTGCAGAAGGAAATGCGGCTGATGACATCATCTCCTCGCTGCAATTGGGGATTCATCTCGGCTTCCACCGCCAGTAAACGGCCGTTCACTAAGTCCACTAGGTAGGCCACAACCGTGGTGGTCCCCATATCTACGGCGAGGCCGAGGCACTCCCCACCACTGCCAGGCAAGATCCCCACCAACTCGCGACCTTGTCGCAGAAGTGCGGTTAGGCTTCCTTGCCCCCGGTTTACAGCATCCGGCAAGAGGCGTGCCTGGGAGAGCGGGATCGTCAACTCGTCGTCCGGGGCAACTACGCCGCTGTTCACCAATGACGCCCGTATCCGCCCCTGTATCGAGATGGGAGAGGCCAGGGAAGGAGGATCCAGCGTCAAGGAAAACTGCTCCACAACCGGGTCAACACCCATCGCCACCTCCCCACCCACAGTAAGGATCACTTGTTCGTGGAGCAAGCTCTCCGGGGGCACCCACACGGTCCCGTCAAGGGTCAAGAAGCACTGACAGGCCAGCCGGTAACCATCAGCTAAGCACTTTTCTCCAAGTAACTCCAATTCTTCTGGACGGTAAGGACTGGCAGCGCCAAGTGGCCGGACCAGGCACTTACCACACTGGCCCATGCCACCGCAATGGCTTTCCAACTTGAGCCCTGCCTCCAAGGCGAGCTCAAACAGGTTCTTCTCCGGGGCGGCCGTCACCCGGCGACCGGACGGCTGGAATACCACCTGCTTTTCCATGGAAAAGTTGCCTCAAAAAGGCAAGACGTGATACCGCAATCTTACTGTAATTCGGCTCACTTAATATGGGGGAGGAGACTCAGGCAGCCAGACCCAGCAGGTCATTGACCAGGCGCACCGCGCCAACCGCGTCTGCAGCGTAACCGTCGGCTCCGCAGGCTTCTATAGCGAATTTCCTTGTCACTGCGGCCCCGCCACAGATAACCTTTAGCCCATTGAGGCCGCTATCCTTCAGGGCCCGCACCGTGGCCTTGACATACTGGTCACCAGTGGTCAACAAGCTTGACAACCCAACCACGTCGGCCTTCAATTCACGGGCCTTTGAAACGAAGGTCTCCGGCGACACGTTCTCTCCGATGTTGATCACCTCGAAGCCTGAGCTTTCCATCATCAGCACCACCAGGTTTTTGCCTATGTCATGGAGGTCTCCGAAGACGGTGCCGATCACCACGGTGCCCCGCTTCTCTTTCTGGACTCCCTTGACCTCGAGCAAGGGCTTGATGATGTCCAGACCGGTCTGCATGGTGCGCGCCGCAATCATCATTTCAGGCACAAATATCTTCTTGCACTCGAAACGCGCCCCCACCTCCTTCATGGCTTCGATCATATAATCGTTGATGATCACCTGCGGATCGGCGCCGTTGTCCAGGGCAGCCTGTACCAGCCCGGTTATCTCTTTCCGATTGCCTTGAATCACTGCTTGTTTAATTGCTTCCAGATCGGTCATATCCCATCCTTATCAGTTCGATTCTAGTCTAACTCAGGGAACTGCCTGCGGTAGGCGGTGATATAATTCATGGCGAACTCGTCCTTCCCGGTCAACAGGTCAGTCAACAGAAGGGTTCTCTTGATCTCCCACACGGTTGGGTCGGTGATGGGGCACGTCAGCCCGGCCATGACCGCCATGGCCAGAAAGGTGGCGCTGACGGCCTTGCGGTCCGGCAGGCCAAAGGAGATATTACTGGCTCCGATGGTCTGGTTCACGCCGAACTCGTTCCGCACCATCATCATGGACTCAAGTGAGACCAGACCTGCCCTTTCGTCTGCGGCCACACTCATAGCCAGGGGGTCGATGATGATATCCTCCAGGGGGATGCCCAGTTTAGCCGCCTCGTTGATGATCCTGTCGGCGATCTTCAGGCGCTCTTCGGCTCGGTTGGGAACGCCCCTGCCGTCCATGGTCAGGGCCACAACCGCCGCCCGATGTTGGGCCACCAGGGGCAGCACCTCCTTGAGTTTGGCCTCCTCTCCGTTGACCGAGTTGACCAGGGCCTTGCCCTTGTAAAAATCGAGCCCCGCGGCGAGCACATCCGGCTTCGCCGAATCCAGGCAAAGGGGCACATCGGTTACCTGGGAAACCGCTTGCAAGGCCTCAATCATCAGTGCCTTTTCATCGGATCCGGCCATGCCCACGTTCACGTCCAAGGCGTGAGCCCCTGCCTCGACCTGGGCTAGGGCCTCGCGTTTCAGCAAAGACATGTCGCCCTTTTCCAAGGTTTCGGCAAGCCTCTTGCGGCCGGTGGGATTGATCCGCTCGCCAATGATCACCAGCGGCTGGTCCGGACCGATGATTACTTCCCTGCTAGAACTGTGGATGATTGTCTTCATGATGTCGGCTTTTCTTGCTGGGAAAAGTTAATGAATCTCGCCGAATTCCATGGCCGTGCGTCTGGCGGCTCGCACGTTGTCGTCCGGCGTCCCGTTGGTCAATCCCACCGTATCAATGGAGAAGTTGGTTAAGGGCTCGCCCTGGGCAATCGCCCCCCTGACAGCCTCGGCGACTTCTTCGGGAGTGCCATTTTTCATGAGTACCGGGCTGATGCGGGCGTTAAAGGCAACCTGCGGCCCCAGCAACCTGCGGGCGCGGGCGAAATCGGTGCCGAAGCCTGCCTCCACGAAAACCAGGTTCTTCACCTTGGCATATTCATCAGCCACCGGGTCCAGGCTGCCGCAGTGATGAATCCCGAAAGGATGACAGTACTCGGCCAGCAAGTTGTCGTAGGGAAGCCCGAACTCTCTGTAGGTATCTCCGGAAATCTGCTCCACCGTGCAGTTTGGCACGCAGAAAATTTTGGGGTCACACATGGGAGTGACGTCAGCCGCACCGCTCCCGGTTATGGGATAAATCAACTTCCATAGATCCATAATACACTCGGCGCAGAAGCGTAATAGGCGATGGCAGAACTCCGGGTCCTCGAAGTAATCAATATAAAGCTCGTCACCCCTGAGTTTGAGGGCCAGATTTTGTACGCCGGTGACATTAATGTCCCCCACCACCCTTCCGTACTTAGACTTGAGATGCTCCACCTGCTCAAGCACCTCCTTCATAGGGGATACCCGGGTCAGAGCGGGCCTGGTGAGATTTTCGCACTCTTCTTTTGCCAAATTCAGGGGGATAGCCCATGGCAGGGCCCCATCCTCATAGACGATCTCACAACCAAAAATGGCCGGCAGCATCACCATACCGAAGGTGATAAAGGGACGCGGCTGCGGGTTGGGAGACCCCAGCCCTACGTCACCGAAACGGTCGTTTAGGGCCTTTTGCTGCCTGACTGCGGCATCGACCCGGTAGTCGGGGTCAAAATAGTAATCCCTACCGAAATTGATACCGTAATTTGCTTTCCACCAATCAGGATAAAAACTTACCCCCAGGTTGACATGGCTGCGGCTTACCAATTCTTTCACCTCCCACCTTCCTCTGGGACCACTTTTCTCTAACCCCTGGGCCCTTAAGCTTGCCCCTGCTCAATCATTTGATTTGATGACTTTCAAAATTTGTGCCATATCTCGTTTCCAGTCGGGCTATCAGTCTGAACCAATCGGCTGCTTTTGCCGTCTCTTAATCTCTTTGTCCATCGATTTTAAGAATCTGTATGTTTCTCTATGGTAATCCTCCTCATTGCCGGTGCAATATGGAACCAAAAATTAGCATTTGGTGATTTTTTGCACCAATAGATTTTCCAGTTTGTTGATGAAGGGATTGGGTCTCAGTCCCTAAGGTTTGTCCCCTGAGAACGAGCCTCTGGGGGGCCTGAAGACATTTCGGAGGTTTTCCATGCCGGCTTTCAGTCAGGTCGAGTCCAGTGGAGTGTCGGCCTGCGGAACAATGAATTCAATTAAGGTTAATTTTTTGCACCAAAATTTTGAAAAAGGCGGAAGGCACCGCAAAAGCTGACTTATGCAATAACATATTGGTTTATAAGACGAATATCTTCAAAAGCCTGCCTAATGCCGCTGGCACATTACTTGAAGCCCTTCCTCAGTATGAATTTCTGTTCTCATTATCGTTCATTTGAAATGATGCCCGGAGCCGGGATGGAAACAACGCCCGCTAGAGCTGCAAACACCAACCATGAAGGAGGAATACCGATGAAATACAGTGATGAATTGGGCGAATTGATCACAAAGTTTGAAATGGGCGGGGTCGACCGCAGACAATTTATCAAAAGGGCGCTTTTGATGGGGCTGAGCCTCTCGAGCATCGGGTTATTTCTGTCCTCCAGGAATATTTCGCCCGGGGAGGCCTTCGCGGCACCGCCGCCTGCAGGTAAGCCGGTGGATGTCACCGTCGGCTTCTTTCCGAGCTGGGTGGGGGGCTGGTCTGGGGTGGTCATCAAGCATCTCGATCTCTGGAAGAAGTATCTCCCGGCAGGTAGCAATGTCACCTGGGACATCCAGGTTGTCGGCCCTCCCATTGTGGCCAATCTGATGGCCAACAAGAGCCAAATAGGCTACATGGGGGACATGCCCGCACTTGTGGCGACAACGAAGCGAGATATTGCCGACATAAGGATTGTGGAGGTCAACACCTACTCGGACACAGGACAAATATGCTCGTGCATGCTCGTCAGGAGCGATGCGCCCAACTTTAAGGATATCGATGAGGCGGTAAAATGGCTCGACGGCAAAAACATAGGGGTTTCGGGCAAAGGGTCATGTGGAGACCGGTTTGTTTCAAGCCTGATAAGGAAAACAGGGATCCACCCCAAGATAGAATACCTGGATCCGACCATCATCATGACCTCGCTTGAGTCAAAAAAGATAGATGCCGCCCAGTCGTTTCAGCCCCACGTGGCCCAGATAATGGACACCGGCAAAGGCAGGCTGGTCTTTACAGGTTCCAAGTGGTCCGCTCAGGACGCAAATTTTATCCTTATGCGGAAAGATTTCATTGATTCCAGTCCCGATGGCGCCAAGGGTTGGGTCAAGGCCGATATAGAAGCCCTGCAGTTCATGCTCAAGAAACCCGTCGAGACCGCGCAGATGGTGGGGCAAGAGTTGCCAGGCTACACCGTGAAGGATCTCTGGATGGCCCTTTATGGCCGTTATCCGGAAGGTACCGGGTCTCAGAAAAACACTACGCTCCTGCAGGTGGGCTTCGACGATCACGTCATGGCCTTCATTGACGATAGCTTCAAATTTCTCCATGAACGGAAAATCATTCCTATGGACAAACCGTTACCAGGCGCCATTTACACCGATCTGGTGAACGCGGCCCTAAAGGAGATGGGGGTGACGATACCGATCGGCGCCACCGGTGGCCTGCCCCCGAGTGATTTCAAAGGTTAAGCGAATTTTCGGACAGATTGGCCGGGCCTAACTACTTTTTTGGTGAATCGGTCCGGCCAGGCCTTTTTAACCAGTCGTGGGGCATCAGTCCATCTTATGAGGCAACGTCCAGGAGAAATCCAAAATGGTCAATCGATTTAAAACAGCGCTTCTAAACCCGCAGTTCTACAGGGCCATGGCAGGATTTGTGCTGTTCTTGGTTTTGTGGGAGCTGTTGACCGGGGTCCTGAATTTACCCCGTTTTAAGTTGCTCCCGAATCCTATTTCAGTATTCAAGGAATTGATCAGCTTCGAACCTGCATCTGGACGGTCCCTCTTTACTCAGCAGTACTATCAGGATATGGCGTACAGCATAGTCCGGACGCTAATCGCCTTCTCTTTGGCTACTGTACTGGGGGTGAGCCTCGGCCTGCTAATGGGTTGGAATCGGATTTTCTACGATTTCACCTTCCCTATCGTGGAGATCCTGAGACCCATGCCGCCCCTAAGCTGGATACCCCTGGCTGTTCTCATACTGCCCTGGGTTGAGATGGCAGTGGTGTACGTAACCTTTATAGCAGCTTTCTTTGCGACCGTGCTGAATACGCTTTTGGGCGTGTTTTCCATAGACAAAAAGTACTTCCTTGCCGCCCGCTGTCTGGGATCCAAGCCTAAAGATATCTTTCGGGACGTGGTAGTGCCCGGAGCCCTGCCCTTCATATTTACAGGTTTACAAATCTCCATGGGAGTAGCCTGGATGTCCCTGGTGGCAGGCGAGATCATCTCAGGACAGAAGGGGCTGGGATATGCGATTTATGAAGGTTATTCCCTGTACCAGTACAATCAGGTGGTTTGCTACATGATCACTTTAGGGGTCCTGGGCTTTATCAGCAGCGCGGCTATCAGGGCAGTCGGCCGCAAACTCATGGCGTGGGAAGCCAGCCGCAGGGGGGCGTAAATGGCCAGCCAAAGGGCCACTCAGGGCGCTATTTCCATAAAAAACGTCACCAAGATCTACGATCCCGAGGGGGTGCATGTGCTGGCCATGCAAGATTGCTCCTTCGACATCGCCGCAGGCGAGTTTGCTGTCATAGTCGGGCCTTCGGGGTGCGGCAAGACCACCTTGCTCAACGCCATAGCGGGCTTTGACAACATTACCGCGGGAGAAATATTCCTGGACGGTGAGTTGATATCTTCCCACCAGAAAAAGATCGAGCCCAACTTCGACCGGATGGTGGTCTTTCAAGACGGTGCACTTTTCCCCTGGAAGACGGTGATGGAGAACATTATTTATGGTCCCATCGTACAGCGTACAACGGATAAAGAAGAGGCCGTCAGGCGAGGGAAAGAAATGTTGAACCGGGTCGGGTTGGCCGGAATAGGGGAAAAATACCCCGAGGAACTCTCCTCCGGGGTGCAGAGGAGGGTAGAGATCCTGCGGGCTCTCATAAACGAGCCCCGGGTGGTGATGCTTGACGAACCCTTCAGGGGCCTGGATGCTGTTGCCAAGACCGTAATGCATGAATTCCTGGCAGGAATCTTCTGCACCAGTCCTCGCACCATGTTCTTCATTACCCACGATCTGGACGAGGCCATATTCTTGGGAGACAAAGTAGTAATCATGACCACCAGACCGGCAAGTGTCAAAAAGCTCGTGACCGTGGATCTTCCTTGGCCAAGGGATCATCATCTTAAAAGTTCCAAGTTGTATCTAGATCTTAAACGCGAGGTTCTCGATGCCGTGCACGAGGAGGCAAGGAAGGCGTTCCAAGCCGGCGAAAGAGAATTGGCCTAAGAGCTGAGAAAGGATGGAGAGGGCTTTATACTGTGTCTGAATATGTGAAGAGTCATAGTGGACCTGGCATAAAAACACCTTATCTTCGAATGAAATTTTTCAAGAGGTTTTTTAACGTCAGGACACTGAGAGGATTTCTGTCCCTTCTGATGTTCGGGACCCTTTGGGAACTGGTGGTTTTGGTAAAAGTGCCTTACCTCCGACACCTGCCATTCCCTCGAGAGGTATACGCCAGCGGGGTGAAAGCCGCGGCCACATGGGCTTACTGGGGCGATTGGGGGCTGAGCCTTCAGCGCATCTTTGTGGGTTTTATTGCGGCCCAGATCATCGGCATCCCCCTGGGGTTGGCCATGGGCATCAGCAAGGCCTTCAAGGGATTTGCCTTCCCCGTTTTCGAGATGCTCAGGCCCATCCCTCCTATCGCCTGGATACCATTGGCGATTCTGTTCTGGCCCACCAGGGAACTCTCCATTTATTTTCTTGTCTTTATTGGAGCCTTTTTCATCATCGTGATAAATGTCCTTCAAGGGGTATCCAACATATCGGCTACGCTCAAATGGGCCGCTTCCTCGCTCGGTGCCAAACCCAAGGACATCTTCTGGCGGATCTTGTTGCCCGGTTCTTTGCCATCCATCATTACCGGTATGACCGTAGGCATGGGAGTGACGTGGAACGTCCTTATAGCAGCCGAAATGATTGCTGGTCAAGGCGGCCTGGGAAGGGCCACGTGGGAGGCCTATACAAATAACAGCATACCATTCATTGTGGTGGGCATGATCAGCATAGGACTGGCCGGTTACCTCTGCAGCGCTCTGGTGCGGTGGCTCGGTGAAAAGGCCATGCCATGGCAGAGAAAAATCTAAAAGGAGGGCCTCACCAGATGCCAAATAACGGCAAAGGGAAGCTGAGCAGTGAGAACTTTGGTGAAGTCCGCCTCGTGGGCGTGTCCAAGGTATACGAAAAGGACGAGGAACGGGAGACCGTCGTTGAGGATTGCAGCCTTCTGATAGAGCGGGGGAAACTCACCGTTCTGATGGGACCAAGTGGATGCGGCAAGACGGTCCTCATCAAACTCATCGCCGGATATGAGCAACCTACGGCTGGTTCCGTGTACTTAGACGGAGCAGCGGTCACCGGGCCGGGCTGTGACCGCCTGGTGGTCTTTCAAGAGCCTGCCCTCTTCCCATGGATGACTGTTTATGCAAACGTGACTTTTGGCTGTCGGGTTCACGGGATGGCAAAAAAGGTCCTAAAAGACAGGGCTGAGGTCATCCTCAATAAGGTGGGGCTTTTCGAATTCAAGGACAAATACCCGGCCCAGCTCTCGGGGGGGATGCAACGTCGGGCGGAACTTGCCAGGGCCATAATCAACGACCCCAAAATCTTGTTATTGGATGAGCCTTTCAGGGGCCTCGACGCCATGACCAGAGAATTGATGCAGGAGTTCTACGTTGGACTTTTTGAGGAGGTGGGGCGGACCAACCTGTTCGTCACCCATGAGATAGATGAAGCGATTTTCCTGGCTGACAAGCTAGTTATTATGACCTATCAGCCCGGAAGGATAAAGGCCGAGATAGAGGTCGACCTGCCGAGGCCCAGGGAATTCCAAATGCTCGCATCCTCCCGGTTCATGGAAATAAGAAGCATGGCGCTGGACTTGCTCTATGAAGAGGCATCCAAGGCATTGGCTTCCGGGAGCAAGTCTGCTTTTGACCTGGTAGGCGCCCTCGGGGCATCCAAAGATTGTAAGAAATACTCATAGTTTACTTTTGGTGGCAAGCGTAAAAACTGATCTTGAACGCATGGCCATAAATCGACTAAATTCCATGGGGGGACTGGAAAGCGAAGAAACCGCCGTGCTGGCTTGCCGGGTGTTCGAACCGGAACTGACCAGCTTGGGGGTGCCGCCGCGGCGGGTGCTTTATTTGGAACAGGGGCTGCACCGCTTCCCCGATCGCTTGCGGCAGGAGCTGTCCGCGGCCTTGAAGAAGCTCGAGCGGAAGAAAAAGGTGCGCCGGATCCTCCTGGTATATGGATATTGCGGGGGAGGTCTGGAAGGGCTCAGGACCCAAAGGGTGGAAATTGTGCTGCCCCTAGCCCATGACTGCGTGCCAATTTTGTTAGGTCGGGAAATGGCTGGTCCCCAGGAAGGGCTGAGAGGCACCTTCTATCTCAGTCCGGGATGGATTGACCACGGCCAGACCCCATACAGCGAATACTTCCTAGATCGAGAAAGGTTCGGCCCCGAGAATGCCCTCTGGGTTGGGCAACGGATGCTCGCAGGCTATCATGAGGTGGTGCTAGTAGATACAGGTACCGGTTTGCGGCCTCACCACCGGCGATATGCCCGGGGAATGGCCAGGCTTTTCGGCCTAAGTTACCGGGAAGTGCGGGGCTGTCGCAGTTGGTTTCGCCTTCTGTTCAGAGGTGAGGGGGGCCCCCAGGTGTTGCTGGTGTCCCCGGGACGGGTCCTGGAGCGCCGTCATTACCCTTGAATGAACGAGGCTCGGTGATTCCAAAGGAATTGGCTCTCGCCTTCATCTTTTTGCTCAGTGGTTTCACCATGAGCTTCACGGGCTTCGGGTTCGCCTTGGTATCTGTACCTGCCTTGGCATTGTTCCTGCCGGTCCAAAGTGCGGTGGCCCTCCAGTTCCCTTATTGCTTCTGCCTCTCTTTGTACCAGGCCTGGTACTATCGGGCCTACTTTGAATGGAGTTCCATGCGCCCCCTGTTTGCGGGCACAATCCTGGGCTTGCCGATCGGCGCCTTCATGCTTCATTATCTGCCGGGGGCGACGCTCAAAAAAGCCTTGGCCATCTTCATTGCTGCGGTGGTTATTTTTAATGCGTTACCCCTCACGCAGGTTTTCATGAAACGGCACACCCGTAGCCCCTGGTGGGGGCACTTCTGCGGCTTTCTCAGTGGCTCCTTCCTCAGCGCCTTTACCATAGGCGGACCGCCCGCCGCCATGTATATTATGTCGGTCACTCCGAATCCCCTTAAAGTCAAGAGCTCCTTGGCTTCCTTTTTCTCCATGCAGTACATCTTGATCGCCTTCCTCTACGTGGTGGGAGGCATGTTCAATTGGGAGATGCTCGGGGACACCCTGATTTTCAGTCCCGCGGTGGCTGCGGGATCCGCATTGGGCTTTTGGGCCTTCACCAAGGCATCCAATCTACTTTACCGTAAAGTATTGGCGGTGATGCTACTTGTGACAGCTATGTTGCTTTGGTGGAGGGCCTAAGGCGGGTTTGGAAACAGCTTAGTGTAAGATCGCTTCGCCCTTAATAGGCAATCCCAGCTTCCGGGCCTTGCGCACCACGGTGGAGTGGTCAACCCCCAGCAAATTGGCCGCCTCCCGAGTATTCTTAGTTTGCGCCAGGGCCATTTGGATCAG
The DNA here is from genome assembly GCA_049585595.1 of Desulfobaccales bacterium. GTDB lineage: Bacteria > Desulfobacterota > Desulfobaccia > Desulfobaccales > 0-14-0-80-60-11 > JAPLJC01. The sequence continues at coordinate 22,913 of JBAVAG010000034.1, read as the reverse complement.
TTCTCTTTCAAGCTCTTCTTTCGCCTTCTGCAGGTTGCTGCCACCTCCGAGCCATCGCGCTGATAAGGATGGTTTCTGCTCTGACTCGGGAAGCATTGAATCGGGCAGATGGCGCGGTTCCAACACATTGCTTTCGGCCGTTACCACCAAGCGTTCGACCACATTTTGCAGTTCGCGCACATTGCCCGGCCACCGGGCGTTCTCCATTACGCGCAGCAATTCTTGGCCCAAGGTGCGCGAGACCTCATATTTCTTGTTGCAGGTCTTTAGGAACTTCAGCGCCAACGGCAGAATATCTTCGCGACGTTCGCGCAGAGGGGGTATCTCGATGGGGACCACATAAAGCCGGTAGAACAAGTCCTCACGAAATTGGTTAGCTGCCACCATTTCCTTGAGATTGCGGTTTGTTGCCGCCATGATGCGGATGTCCAGTTCAACCGTTTTTACACTACCCAGCCGCCTGCTGCGCTGTTCTTGGATGATTTTGAGCAGCTTCACCTGGAGGTTCAGAGGTAATTCTCCTATTTCGTCCAAGAAAACAATGCCGTCCGCCGCCTCCTCGAATAGGCCGCGCTTGCCGTAACGGTCGGCCCCGGAAAAGGCGCCTTTCTCGTAGCCGAACAATTCACTCTCAAGCAGGTTTTCGGGAATGGCTCCACAGTTGATAGAGACGAAAGGCTTGTCGTGCCTCCTGCTCAGCTTGTGAATCAGCTTGGCGATCAAATCCTTACCCACGCCGCTCTCACCACTTAAAAGAATGGTGGAGTCGACTTGAGCCACCCGCACCGCCAAATCGAGCACGTTCTTCATGGCGGGGCTTTCGGCCACAATGCCTAATGCGGCCTGAGGCGAATCGAGGGCTTTCGCCTCTGTATCCAGACAGGCCAACGAGAGTCGCTTAATCTGCTCCTCTATGAATTTCAGTTCAGTGACGTCGCGTATGTTCATTACCACCCGCACCACCTGGCCGTATTTGTCCAGCACTGGATTGCCAGTGACGAATATCTCGTTACCGATCTGAAGTCTGCGGCGGATAGTAAGTGGGGACCGATGGCTTTTGACATGGCGGAATACTGCCTGGACGACTGCCAGGCAGACGTGGTGCTCGGCATCCAGACCGATGATGTCCTTTCCTTCGATTGAACTTGGCGCCAGGCCGGTGATGCGCCCGAAGCTGGGGTTGACCGTTACCACCTTTTCGGTGTCTGTGATCAGGACGCCATCGTGAGAATTTTGTATGAGGGAGGACATCTCGTCGTTTAGCCGTTGAAGTTCTTCCAGTTGTTTTTGCACCGACTCCAGTTCGGACTCGTCCTGGAAGATCGATACCGCCCCTACGAGCTCTCCCCGCTCAAGGATAGGGCTTCGACTGACCAGGAGAGACTTATTCTTCCAGGCGAAAGGTTTCCCTAACTCCAGCCGGCCGGTGTTTAGGACCTCGAGCAAGCCCGTATCGGGAATAAAGTCTTGGACAGGGGCCCCCTGCGCCTTCTCTTGGGTAAAGCCGAGTACTTCTTCCGCCTTGGGATTAATGATCGTAAAACAACCCTGATTGTCAACCGCGACGATCCCAGAAGGGACCGAATGCAAGACAGTCTCCAACTGCGCCTTGGTGTGCTTGAGGTCCTCCTCTGCAAGCCTTTTGTCGGTTACATCCCAGAAGATACACTGCACCCCCTCAATGGATCCCTGACCATTACTCACCGGATGGCGCACCATTTCCAGGTAGGTGGTCTCCCCTTGATCCCAAGACCGAAATTCCCGCACAACATCGCTTGTCTGGCCGGTGCTGATCACCTCCACGTCATCAGCCAAATACTGGCGGCAAAAAGGGTCAGGGTAAATCTCTTGCGGCATCCGGCCAAGACATTGGTCCAGGGATTTTCCCAGAAAAGACAGCAGGGCACTGTTGGCAAAAATAAGGCCCCCCTTAAGATCAGTCCGGCAGAGGCACTGGGGCATCGTGTCTACGAGGGACTGATAGCGCTGTTCGCTTTCTTCAAGCGCCTGCTCAAATGCAAACTGTTTTTTTTGAGACAACCTATAGATCATGAATGACAGAAACAGGCTGACCGGCATAAGGATCCCACACACAAACAAAAAGCCAACCTGTAGTGGCCGGAAGCGGTCCTCGATCTCTTGGTAAAAGGCATTTCGAGAGCGATGCACACCCAGCATCCATTTCTTTTCCGTGATTGGGATGAAGGCCGCGATCTGGTCAGAGCCATTGCTGGAGATGTATTGCCCGGTATAGTCCTTTTGAGCCCCCACCAGATCACAGAGTTTTTTATGAGGGAATGCACCCCCATTTTTCAAAATGGGATTGTTACCAGCGTAATCGCCCACAGTTTCAGGGTTAGCCGTATGGAGCAGCAAATTACTGTTTTTATCCACCACACAGAGGTATTCATCGGCCGGCTTGTTGCCCGCAGCCAGCCAATATCTGTCCAGGGCTTGCAAGTACTCCTTATCGCTCTTGGCGGCGCTAAGGTTCGCAGCCTCAATTATCATTTGAGCTTTATTTAGGTAGAAGCTCTGGTAACTCTTCTCCATTATTCTAAAAGAATAACGATAGCTGATGTAGCCGATGGATAAGGCGGCGGCTATCAAACCGGCGGAGAGCAGGAAAATGGCGCGTGCCATTGGTCGGGTACGACTCCTCAACTCACGGTGGGGGAGTGTCATGACGGCAATACCCTCTCAAACGAAAGTGAACGCTCTAAACGCATTGATCACCCGGGAGGAAGGAGGTCATTCCGGTGGAGCTGCTATCGGCTTCGAAGGTCGTATAGGGTCCCACTGGCCGATTCATGGTCATTTAGCCTAATCTTTTGTATATATTATAACTTTAGAGATTCCGAGTGCAAAGTGAAAATGGGAAATGCAGACAGGAGGGCTGAGGCCATGATGATATATTGAAAAAAATACCATGACTAGAACATATCGTCTGTGAGGAGATTACCTTTTTCACCTCTTCCAACGCCTGCACAGCGGCGGAGGCTTCGAAGGCTCTGGCGTTGGCCGGCCATCGTTAGGCGCATCATCCAGCACCATGAGAGGAGGGTCTGGGCTGAATGGAAGGTCAAAGAGGCTGCTACCTTTTATTTTGCCCTCCCCAAAGACTCTGCTGGGGCCCCCAAGCCCTCTTAAGAAGATGTTGATTTCTGCTATGGTCCGAAACTTATCACCGCTCCAAAAACTTCCCATATCCAAAATATATCTGCTCTTTGGTGGATGGCCCCCCGCTTTCTCGGTCTTTTATTGGCTTCCCCTTGTCCCCACGCCTATGAGGGTAAAATTTTCATCGGTTATCACGCCAAGGGTGCAGGCTTATACCCAGCGTCAACAGGCCTGGGTGATAGGTTCGTCACCTTTTGCCAGCCACGGCCATGACCGGCCCCGGGCCCCCGGCGTCCACATGTGCCAGCTGAGCTCCGCGGTCCCGCCAGCAGTGCCGCTCCTCCCTGAAGAATTTCGGCCAGGGAAAGCATACCCGGGATGGGTCACATGCGCCCCCCCTGCCGACAATGATACTCTCGCAAATTTTTTCAATTTTTCATCGAGAGCAATCAACAACAGGCTCTGAGAGCCAGCTATGATGAGCATATCAGCACTCAACAAGCCAGGTGGTGAACTGCGGAAATATAGTAGCAATTGGATTCAACACTGATCCTTGCTTACCGAGTCGGGAATATCCTTGCGCCTCGGCCAGACTTGATCTGGTTCTGGAGGTTCGACATCTCTTGGGTAAGAAAAACTGGCTGTCCACCAGGCTGCACCCGCAGCAATGGCGGCAAACACTGCACTGAGGATGTAAGCTTATCGAGGCGCTATTCCATAGACGGTGCCTGAAGCCAGGATAAATTTCCTCATTTCCGGTATTTTTTTCTCATATCGCCGAGTTTATGTGACAGACTTGCTGATAAGTTTTTGAAAATCCCTTTGAGAACTTCTCCTCAGCCAGTTTAGGCGCCGGCTCACCAAGGCACCGAAAGACGATCCACGACATCCCTCCGTGCCAGCACCCTCGAACACAGCTCCCAGCGGTCTTTGTCGGGATCAATGGTCTCATGATACCGAATCTCGAAGACGTCGCGGGCCTGCTGCCGGAGATGGATATATTCGTCCATCATCTCCTCAAGCCTCTCCTCGGTCTCGATCCAATCGTCCTCTATGGTGTCCGGCAGTCCGCCAAAGATGTCGTAGCGGTCCTTCATCCGGCGTGACAGGACCTGGTAGACCTTCTCGTCTTGAGTGTCATGATAGACGAGATTGAGCATGTCCACCGTCCGGCGCGCCTGACCGAACCTCTTGATCCGGCCCAGCCGCTGTTCGAGCCGCGACGGGTTCCAGGGAAGGTCGACGTTGATCAGGGTACCGAGGGTCTGCAGGTTCAAGCCCTCACACGCTGCATCCGTGGCGACAAGGAGGCGGATCTCGTGCTTCTTGACGGCTGTCTTGATGTCCTCACGCTCGACGGAAGCAAAGTCATCACCCCGGAATAGACCACTCTTACCTGTCCCTGCATAGACCCCAACGGGCTCACCCGACAGCAACTTTGCGAGTTCCGCGCCGACGGAGTACACCGTGTCGTAGTACTGGCTGAAGATGATGCAGCCGTGCTCGAGCCAGGTCTTGCCTTCGGTGCGATGCTCAGTGAGGAAGTGCCGGACCGCAGCCAGCTTGGGGTCGCGGGCCTCTGGCCGGGACAGTTCTTCGACAATTGTGCGCAGGAACGCGGCCTCATCGTGAGTTAGGGCACTGAGAGCTTCTTCCATGAGCCTCGTCTGTTCCTCGTCCTCGAGCGTTTCTCTGCGCAGCATCTTCTCCGCAGTGGCCCGCCCAGAGGTGAAGCTAGAGCAGATACGCTGCAGCAGCAAAGTCCTCATAAAACCGGCTGCTTTGGTACGCTTCTTCAGGGCGGCCGTAAATCCTTCGGCCGCCCGATAGGCGAGGTCGAAGGGGTGATTCGTCAGGAGGCCGAGGCCACTGAACCCCACCCCAGGGTAAGCGGTCGCTGGCGCATCAGGATCAGGATGAACCTCAACGCCAATCTTTTCAAGGAGACCAGCTTCTTCCAGCGTCTGCCGGCGGCGCAGCACGGTGCAGCGCACGACAGGGTTGTGTTCCCGAAGAAACCCGGGTGAGAGGGCCTGGCCGACCGCCTGTTTCTCAAGGAATCCCAGAGACCCGAAACCACGATCCGTGAAGAAAGACAAGTCGGGGAGTCCCAACTGCAGCCGCAGCGTCGCGAACAACGCGTCTTCGCTCCCGGGCGGCAGGGGATTCCTGAGCCACTCCCAGGCATCTTTCTCGTCTACTGGCAGCTCATCGCCCTTTACCACGGGAAGAGCCTTCTCCCAATCAGGCCAGCGTGCGAAGGGCTCACGTCCGACTACGAACTCCGCACCTGCATTCAGGATGCGCAGCAGGTCCCAAAGCTCGTAGACCTCGGTTTGAATTGGAGTTGCCGTCCCGAGCAGCAGGTTCCTGGTGCGTGGCCCGATTTGGAGCATGAAGGCGAGGAGGTTGTTTGGCTCTTGCTTCTTATCCCCCAACCCGCCACGCCGACGCGCCCTGTGCGCCTCGTCGAGGACGATAGTGCCGTACTTGCGTTCGAGCAGGTACCGGCGTTCATCCGATTCGTGAAAGATCAGTCCAGTGGAGACGATGGCAATGCGAAATGGGCAACGGGCGATGTCCTCCGGCCCACGCGTCTTGATGATGTGACCTTTCGGGTCAATCCATACCTTCTTCGTGGACACCCAGACCGCGCTCGGGATGCCGAGCTTGTCCGTGAGTTCTACCTGCCATTGCAGCGTCAACGTCGATGGGCAAAGAATGAGCACCGGACCGTCGTCCAGCAGGGCTGAGATCATAGCGCTGGCCCCCAGCGACAGCGTCTTGCCGACGCCGACCTCGTCAGCAAGGAGCAGGCGGGCCCTGCCGTAGGTATCCCGGTGCTGGAGGAACATCGTCACGAACGAGCGCTGCCATGGTTGGAGTTGTTCCCCTCCCCGATAGATCGGACTTTCCGCGAGAGCGGCGCCAGGCAACTCATTAGGCGTTGCATCCTCGAAGCGGATCTCCACGCGGTCGGCGACCCGCTTGATTTCTTCAATGATGGCCTCCGGCAGCGGATATGCGTCCTTCCAGAGCGCCTCGAACTCCTCTTCGACCCAGACGACGCCCTCGGGTGAAGGGTCCTCCCAGACGATCTCGTAATTCTGGGCGAAGGCGCTCTTGGTCTCATTGATCGAGCCGAGGAAACAGGTCTTCGAGCCATCGGCCGCTTCGATAACGCCGGCCTTGCCATGGATAAAGACACGGTCCTTCGGTACCACGCGAATTTCGACCTGTCCGCTGGTCAGCAGTTCGTGCAGCCGCCGATAGCGATCCCGGTGCAGAAGGGCCTCGACCTCTGATGGGGCTTCGTTACAGCGTTCCTTGAGCGCCGTCTCCCGGACGTGCTTCGAGACGGCTACATCAGCCGCATCCAGTGCACTGTTGCAGACGATTTGCACCTTGGGGATTGCAGCGATTTCTTCCCCGACGAGCTCGAAGATCGAGCTGCGGAAGTAGCCGGCGATGCGCTTGTAAGATTTGGCGTCCTTCAATTTGGCGCTCAGGAAGGCATGGTCGAGGCGCTGGCGGCGGGAAGAGAATCGGTTTATAGCTTTCACTTCCATATCGACTTCCCATTTCTTGCATCCAGACAGCTGAGCCCCTTGAGCCATTTATGAGCCATTTCCGTCCTTCCCGGCTGATGATTCGATTGAGCCATTCTTGAGCCGTTTTGCGGCAATTTCATAGCCTGCCCCTCTTCCGGCGCCGGTCGCCATCAAAATCCCTGGTGCTTCAGCAGCTGGCATAGAACCCGTGCGGCGGTGGCTTCGTCGGGACGCAATCCTTCGAGTCGTTTTGCGAGGTAGTCGGCCAACTCGATGGCCAGGTCGCGCTTGGTCAGGTCGGCGTAGTAGTTGGGAATGTTGAGGGTCATGTGGGCCAGCACCTCATTGCCGTCTATATTATTTTGCAGTTCCATCAGGGCGTAGAGCACGGCGCGCAATGTGGATTGGTATAGCTCCGAGCCCTCGCTCATCTCGGCGCGACTAAACTCCTTTGCGCTCTTGAGCCGGGCGGCATTGGCGCGCTCATTCCCCATGAGCTTATGGAAGTCGCGTACCTTGAAGGCTTTGGCGAAGTTCTGGTAGTTGTCCAGAGTCCTGGCGCCACGGGCCTCCATTTCAAGCATCTTCAGATAGAAGCGTTCCGCGCCACTGAGCTTATTCCAATGGGCCTGGGGAATGCCCTGGGGGACGAGGCACTGGTTTGCTGTGTCCACCGCGAAGGTGATCAGGGAGTCGACGAAGGTGGTTTCGCCCTTCACCCGCGGGCGCTGCGCCTCGACGGTCATGTCGCGGCCGTCGATGACGGCGTAGCGAGTCAGCACGCGTAGGGCGGCGGCGTAGCCCGCCATCTGGATGTCGGCGTCCTCGAAGACGTTCTCGTCGCGGTAGAGACCTTTTGCCTGCTGATTGAGGCCAGTGAGCGAGGCCACCTGGGTTTCCACTTCCTCCTGAAGCTCCCAGGCAAGGTCGTCCCGGGTGGTCTTAATCGCCCCCTGCTGTTTGCGGCACACCAGCAGCACGGTGCCTTTAACATAGCTGCCCTCGCGCAATGGGCTGTCCGTCTCGGTGACCACATACCAGGCCGCGGTGACTTGCAGACCGGAAGCCCAGACGATGTTGGCCATGTCGGCCCAGATGGAGCCGGACTGGTGGGTAAACATGATGACCTGGATGCCGTTGTCCGGCATGCACTCAGCCATGCGCTTATAAGCCGCCACCATGCCGCGCCGGAAGTCCTCACCCCCTCCCTGGATGGCCAGGGAGCGGCGGCTGTCCCAGATCCAGTCAGAGAACTCCGGTGGCGGATTCTTGCGCAGCCAGGCGATGAAGAAGTCGAGAATCTCCTCGTACTTGATGGCGTCACCGTAGGGTGGGTCGGTAACATAAACATCATTAACTGTCGTATGCATGTGAGCCGGGATGTTCTTTACGGTGGATTTAACACCTGGTGCAAAAGGATAATTCTTAGTTTCAATAATAAATGCGTCAGCGGTCCATCCAACTGACCTGCAGGCGAAGTTGTAAAGCGTGTTCAATGCCTGATTATAGAAGACTCCTTGTGTCTTTCCGGATCGCCCAGGTCCAGGGTTGCTATCCCACATGCTCAATCGAGCGTTGACGTTCAGCGACTTGCTGAAAGGAAACGCCAATCGAGCGTCGATGTTCTTTCGTAATGTCGCCGCGATCAATAACTGCCGGGGGTTGAAAAGGTGGTGCCAATAATTCCAGCCTCGCGCTCTAACCAAGTCAAGCCCTTGATAGCGTGGGGGCCCTCCTACCTCGATCCGCATATCGGGCACCCATCCCTTAGCTTGCCAATTCGCCAGATGCTGGGAAACATATTCCTGAACAATTCTGTCTCGCTGAAGATCGTCCTCAGTCACGGTCCGGAACTCGTACTCCTCCCCCTTGCCCTTCTTTCTTGGACGCATCCATTGGATGCAGTAAAGACGCTCGTGCAGTAGGTCATCAGGGCGGGGCATAAAGTCAAGCTTCTCCCACTGCCGCAAGCGGTTGCCTAATGTACCGTCGGACTTCTGGTAATCGCCACGTAGAGTTGAAATCTTGGTCTTGTAATTCACTCCATTTACTTGATGAAATAAGTATGCCTCGCTATATTTGTTTTCTCGGCCAACAGTGCCTTCCTCAGCGGCCTCCATCGCTGTCTCGCTTACTCCGGAAAGGACGTGAAGATCGTATCGTCTTTTAACCATATCCGGGACAAGTTCCACCACCACTCGGTAGCCCTTGCTTATGACACGGGTGGTAAGCAAGGGTACCGCCCAACCACTCTCCGGACAACGTACCTCCACGCAGTACAGAAACACCTTGGCGCGCCAGCCTTGGCCATCGGTCTCTATCCCCAAATGATCGATTTCTTCTTGCACCCGGCGCATGAGTGCCTGGCGATCCTTCGCCAACTTGGCGCAGCTCTCCGCTGAGCCGCCGACGATGTGGAGGGCACCCCAGGTGAGCATGCAAGCTATCGGGTTAAGGTCGGAGGCGTAAACGTTGCAGCCGAGGCGGGCCGCCTCAAAAGGGATCTGCCCCGAGCCGCAAAAGGTATCGGCCAGGCGTGGCCGATGGCCGTAACGCATGAAGCCAAGCTGCTCCACCAATTCCGGGAACGAGTGGGCGTTCGTGCCGAGGTGAGCATTGACCGCGTCCCAGATGTGGCTGTCAACGGTGTCCACAACCTCCTCGGGGCGCCTGGCCTCGTCCACGCGCTCGCGGTAAGACGCGGGGGGAAGCAACTGTGATTCCAGACGGCGGCGGTCCAGTTCAGTGAGGTCCTCGCGCCAGATGACCTTGACCTTGTTGTAATCCGGGTTTGACCAGTCCACCGGCGCCGAGGTCGGCAGAACGTCCTCCGGTTCCACGGTGAAATAGTCATCAATTCGGGCTATGGAGAGCTTTCCGAGAATCTCCTTCGGCTTAGGGCGGCGCTTCCAGCGGACTGAGAAAGATTCGTCATCCATGGCCATTAGTTTTTCAAAGATCTCCAGGTCGCGGACTGGGTCGTCTGTGGCGGGCAGTAGGCAGCCAAGGATACATGCCTTGTTGAGGATCAGCGGCTTGCGGCCTTTCCAGTAGTTGCCGAGGGCGGTGAGAGTCTTGCCGTTACCTGCCATCTGCTCCTTGTAGGCCTCGGCGGAGAGCTTCTGGACCGGTAACAGCCGCTCGATGAGCGCAGGCGCATCTTTGAGGGAGAATGGAACCACGGCTCCACTCATTTGGAGTCCTTGAACAGCGGCAGCTTAACCATATCCTGCTCGACCGGACGAGGCCGCCGTTTCCGGGATGCAGCCTTGTCGCCGTCAGAGAGCGCGAAAAACAGCGCCCGGCGCCAGCCACGTTCACTGTCCTCTGGCAAACCCGCCTCGGCCACCGTCATGGAGAAGAGCCACCAGCGCTCCTCCGGACGCAGGGCGGCCCACTTGCTGCAAATTATGGGGAACTGCTCCGGGTTGGCCGTCTCCGCAGCCCAGGCGAGCACGCAAAGCTCCTTGCCCAGGAGCCGGTCGACCAGATTCGTGCCGGTGTGCCAGCGGGCCGTGAGAATTTTGGCTGCCTTGAGACGACCGTTAAACTCGTGGCGAACAATGTCGGCGATGGCGGACCAGACTGGACGTGTCAGGACGACGCGCGTTTCTTCACGTGGTATCCCGCTCTCCTGACCACGGTAACCATAGTCCTCGACGATCACGACCGGCTCATGGCGTGAGGCCGGAATCTCCACGCGGAAGAGATGCGCGCCGAATTTGTCAGGTGCGCCGAAATCAACGGTTGTGGGCCTGCGCTCGCTCATTGTTCGACATCCCCTGGCTGTAACTCCATGCCAAGTTTACCGGCAAAGTCCTTGAGGTCATGACCCGACATGAAGTGAGCCTTACGGAAAGTCATGGTGACCGGCGTGTCCGGGGTGAACTTTTCCAGCACCTTGATGAGCAGCGCTTCGATGAATGCTCCGTCTACGGGGATCTCGCCCACGTTGACGGCGATCATCTGATTGCCCTGGCCGACGGTGAGCACGATGCCTTCGAAGGTGGCGGACTTCTCAGCTGCTTGTTTCAGCCCCTCGAAGGTCTTTCCCCGGGAGTCGAGCTTGCGGCCGGTGCGGGAGACGAGATGCGCGGGCTTCAAGTTGTCGATTTGCACGCCCTTCTTGCCCTTGGCCGGGAAGCGGAACTCTGCCTTGGCCTCGAGCCCCTCCGCCTCGGCGAAGGCGCGCAGGAGGGCCTCCCCGTCGCCGATGGCGATGGGGCCCTCGTAGGGCGTGCCGTCGCGCGGCTCGCTGCCGTCAAGTGTGTACCGGATCGCTCCCCGAGGGGCCACGAAGAGTTCGACGCTGCGGTTGCCTCCATAATCCGAGAGCTTATTGCGCAGGACGAGGGTGTTGGACCAGGGTACCGGAGCGCCAGTCTCGTACTGACCCGATGGATCGACGACAAGGAAGTTTACGGATAGCGCCGCCGTGGTTAAGGTCTGGTCTGTCAGCTGCGAGCTCTCCTCGGAGACCGGCGCTTCCTCAGCGAAATACACGCGGGGAGCGGGGCCGGCATTCTGTGGATTGACATGGAGACGCACCTTGCCTTCATCATCAGGCCCGGATTCAACTATAATCTGGGCCGAGGTACGCTTCTTCTTCGGACGCTTAGTGACGTAACCGTTGCCGAGATCCTCCCATAGCCCACGGTTGCAGGCAATCGCCTTGAGCGCCTCGAGGCCCTTGGGCGGCAGCCACACCATGCCGGCCTGCTCGGCGTAACGGTCGACCACGTCGGACCAACGCGCTTCGTCTTGATTCTCGGGCCACAACAGGTCCTCCGCCTTATCACGGATGGCGCCAAACTCCTTCTCAACGTCGAGGTAAAGTTTTAATGGATCGGAGGTCAAGGTCTTCTCAATCTGCTCCTCGCCATTAAAGGGCTTCGTGGCATCGCGGGTCATGTCCAGCACCTTGGATGCAAGCTGTGAGGGCTTCCCGGCACGCTGGATGGGAAAGAGGACCTTGTCAAAGAGGCTGTGGATGGTAGAGTTGAAGTCCTGTTCATAGGATTGCTGTTTGCTCTCGAGATCTTTCCGCTGCGAATGGCCTCCGGGGATGCGGTCATCGGCCTCCTGCCCGGCATAGACATAGCGAGCAGCCTTTTCTACACTACCCATGGCCGTCTTATCACCCGTAAGGACACACAAGTTGTTCTTTTGGCTGAGGCCCTCGAAGAACTTCTGGACTTCCTCCGACGGGATCTTTGAATCGGGACTCACCACGAGCAGCACGCGCTTCTTGCGCACGAGGTCAGCCACCTCTTCCAGCCTGGGTAGTGGCAGAACCTCTTCGTATCCCGTCTTGCGAGCCGGCTTGAACATCTCGCGCAGGCGGTGCCGGATGAGGTCATCGACCTGGTTCGGCGGGGCGTCATGGGCCAGGCTCTGCAAGAGCTTGGTGAGGTTCTCCTGCCGATCGAAGTAGTAGCGCTCTTCTGGCGTGTGGTGCAGATACCACGCCGCCTTCTCTAATTCCTCAAAGGCCGCGAGGAAGTCGGAAGGCTCGCGCAGGGGCGAGACCAGACACTCGACCATCTCTTCGCGGGTAAGGCCTTTCACAGCATTGACGGCAGTAGAGAGGCTGGCCGTGAGGAGCAGGGCGCCAACCTGGGTGGCGGCTTCCTTGCCGGTCTCCAGGTCGATAACCTGGGCGTGAGCGGATTGCTGTGCGTCCCACAGGTCCTTGGCGATGACCTCGCGCATCCCGGAGATCTCGGTGATCTTGTCGCGGACCTCGGGCAGCGAGAGATCGAAGTGCTGGGGCCCGATTAAGAAGACGTCATTGGCCGGCCGGTCCCACACGGACTTGAGCAGACGAGATACCAACTCGATAAGGCCGCGGGTCTGCTTGAACTGCTCGTTTTCCTTAAAAAGGGCGATGATGTTCTTGAGCTGGGGGTGGAACGGATAGGTGGCGGCGATCTCATCGGCGATGGCCTCAGCGCCGCGGCTGGCGGTTTTGGACTTAGCGGCCTCTTCCAGCTTGCGGCCAAAGGCTGTGGCGATGTCTCCGATCTCCTCCTTATCGGGGAGTGACTTGAAGAGGCGCTTACGCAGGATGTCGTAGATTTCATTGGCAGCAAGGTCAACCGGCGTGATGTTGCGTTCCTGGCGGCCGAGTTCCTGGCGAGCATTGTCGAGGGCTCGATTGATCAGGGCGCCCCCTGATTGATATGCGGCCCATAGGTCAGAGATCACGACGCACACATTGGACTTCTTGCTCGCCGAGGTGAGCAGGGTCGCAAAGGCACGTGTAGCGATGTCTGCAACGGTGCCAGCACCTATCGGGCGGGTTGCCAAATCCTCAAGGTAAGGCGGCATTTCGTCCAGCAGGATCAGCACGGGGTCGGTGCCATCAAATAGCTGGAGCCAAGCCTTCTCGTCGGGTGCCTTCGGCCCGGAAGCCCAATAATCCTGGAAGAGGTCTGCCTTTCCAAGCTGGCTGGCTATCTCGCCCCAGAAAAAATGAGCCGGGCTATTTCTTCCATTGAAGGCGGCGACGTTGGCACTGTTGAAGTCCAACGAGTGTAGAATGCCGGCGCAGTATTTCTTACGCAATTCCGGATGACGAGCGAGCAAGCCGAAGCCGATGAGTAGGTGGGTTTTGCCACCTCCCATGGCCTGTTTGAGATGGAAAACGGCCTGAGACGAGGCTCCAGCCAGGCGCGCAATACCCTCGCTGATCAGGTCCTGCATTCCGTGGGTAATATACGTCTTATCGAAGAAGGCGGTGCCTTCTTTCTCGGCCGCGATCAGCTCATCGAGTTCCTCTATCTGGTCACTGAGCTTGACGGAGAGTGCATTCGGCTGAAGCTGGCAGGCGTCGACGACGGTTTTCATACCATCATTCCTCCATTTGGTATGCTGAGCCGATGGACCGATAGTTCGCGGATGAGTTGAAGTGCCAGGGTTTCCCCCTTCGGCACGGGACCCGACCATCAATCATTCTATCATTTGCTTATACCTATATTCCCAAATGGGCCCCATAGTCAACATATCTTGGTCTGGGGCGGCACACCCGCACCAAGGCAGGGGTAGAAGGATGGATTAGCCCTGAGCGTTCATCCTGGGCCGTCTCAGGCGCTCCCAGAGAGGTTGTGGGGTAAGAGGCAGCGGCGGGAATAGTCGCACCCACCTTTGGGTATGGTGGGGGGGCTTTTGAATATGGACAATATACGACATTTTGCCCAGTTATCTTATTATCCGCGAGGACCACAGTGCCATATCATAGATACGCCCACTGTGCAGATCTGCGAATGCCTGAGGAGCAGCTTCTTGCAAGGTACATTGGTTTGCGGCTTCAAATGCTAGAATGTCTTCTGATACTATTTGAAGCGAATCAATCCATTGCTGCGCGTTTAAGAGGTTCAGAATTTGAAGGTGACCTCTCACTTTCGAATCGAACGCAGGACCCACGCGTCCCTCAGTCAGCAGGAGAACTGCTTTAGAAATTCCAACAATGCCTGCAAGTCCATTTCGCGCCCGGCCATGGTAGGAAAGATTCTGGAAAATATTCCAAAGCTGCTCGAGTGCACGACACGCTTCATCATTCAACGCCGCATGACCCCGGATATCGAAGCTTTGTAGCGCCTCAATGTACCGGTTGGATTGCATAATCAAGTTTTCGAGAAAGGGGGGATCGTGCTGTGCTTCTTGTTGCGTACGCCGCATTCGGTTTGGCCGGCACGCTTGCCAACTCCTTAGAATTTCGCCGAACTTCGATGCCACATTTTGTTGCGCTTTCAAAGCCTGGCACCATGCATTCCAGTCTCGAACATAGGCTTGGTCAAAGTGCTTGATCTTATCCTGGAATTGTTCAACGGTTAGACCTGCAATTCCGGGCATATTTCCCTTCCTATATTTTTTTAAGAAACAAATGTGCCGCCTACTCCCTGTGCCACTCTTTTAGCAATCCAGCGCCTTAAACGCCCTGTAGCCCGCCCACATTTTGGCACGGAGTTGTCCTATCGTCTAATCGGCTGCTCTTGGATTGTTGGCGGGCCGCATACCTCCCTAAATTTATCTATATTAAATCCCCATTTGCTTGCAAGTTCATCCGCCTCATATTCCTGTTTTAATCCATCAGCGGGGTAGAGATAATGTTTGAGATGATGATGCGCAAGTTCATGGGCAATGAGGGCCATCACAACATCGTCATCATAATTTTTAAGCATTTGAGAGTCCAGATTAATATCTCCATCCTCAGTAACTTCTCCAGCCTCACCAGTAAAAGTTTTTCTTTCATGAATTGGTCCAAATCCATCTTCATAAAGGTCAATTGATCTTGAAATTATCGATAGTACCTGTTTTACTATTCTTGTGAGGTATTCAGAGTGAATTTCTGAATAATCAAAAATCTCGCCGAATGATATTTTATCAGGTGAAACAGTTGTATCAATATTTGCCATTATAATTTTCTCCTTTAGGCAGGTTTCCGGGGATTTATCGGTCCTCAACCAAGGGCATTATGCCACGAGTGGAGGCCAATAGGTTAAGACTTTTTTAGGGAGCATGGGCCGCCACACCTTCCATGATAGTGACCGGGGGTCTTCTTGGTTTAATAATCTTGACTTCTCGCTCGATTAATGCGATTGAGTATCTATTGCAAAATTAATCTACAAGTCCGAGATCAGGCTGAAGGTAGGGGGAAATGGCCGTTTCAGAGGAACGTCGGGAGCAATGTCGTCAAGCATCGTTATCCCGGCCGCCTGAACAACGAAAGGCCGATGCTAAAAAGGCCGCGGCTGCGAGCGTAAAATCAAGGTTTGGTGAAGATAACGAGTTGAAACAGATCGAAAAACTGGAAATGGCCGTGGATACGATGCGGGGGCCCGGGCATGACCCCTGCGCACCAGACCCGGTAAAAATCTTTTCCCTGGTCGGCCTGGGTCCGGTGCAGATCGCCAAGATCATTAAAAAGCTGATTGACAAGTCGAAAAGTGATCAAGTCAGGATTAGAGCCTGCGAGTTAGTTTGCAAGATTCATCGCTTACTTGCTGAAACCCCCCAGCAACAGGGCGGCATCACCGTGGTAATCCAGGCCCTGGAAGGCCCGCAGCAAGTCAACATCCAGGGCCAACCCCCAGGCCAGGCACCCACCCACCCCGATCCCTTCACCCATCCTGATCCATCCAACCCTGGCGAACCCCTTGTAATCACAAAATAATCAGTATGCTGGTCCTAAAATCCGGTCTTTTTCAGATTGGAGAGGCCGTGGCCCTTATGAAGCGCGGTTTGAAACCGGGTCCTTGCCTGCGTCCTGACAGTAGGAGGGTCAGCCCGCTTTCCACAACCCCACCAGCTTTATGATTTATTCGTCCTTGTAATAATCGATTGATTGGTCTATGAAAAATTAAATCCACGCCCAGTAATCTCACCGTCTTGTGGAGACCAAACTTTTGGGGAACCGTATAGGAGAAGCGGCCATGGCGAAGAATGCTGACCAGATTTATGCAGAACGAAGGCAGAGAATTGAGGAAAGACGGGAATTTTTGAGAGAGGATCCCGAGAGATATCAAAGGGACTTTGATGAGGCTTTCAAAAATTATCTTATGAGAAAGTATCCAGAAGAGGACCTTGACCCGGAAGACTGCGATAACAGATTCCATCCTCTATTTAGGCGAAATTTTCCTGAATCACCGGAAGGCAGAGAATTGGCTATAAAATATAGTCTTCAAGACGCCTGGGACCCCGACGGTAATGACTCACCTTCTCCTGTTGTTCTCTCATCCGTCAGGGTTATCCGGTGTCAGGATAACAGAATATGGCCTTATCAAATCCAAAAGGACAGCATTATAAATTTAGCCCCCAAGAAACTGTTTGGAAGGTTCTTAATTCTTGAAATCGAGCTAAGTTACCCCCCGAGTGAGATTAAGACAGACATCATGGCTTGGGTCGATAACTATTGGAGAGACCTGGAGATTTCTGGCCCCCACCGCGCACTTGTTAGGCGTCCCAAACCCAGGAACAGAGCCAGTAGCTATAAATTTGAACAGAAAGTAGTTTGGCGGATGGTCGAAGAAGAGCGCCAGAACCAGAATGAGGGAGAAAGCGAGATTTTGTGGCGTATTGCTAAAAGTTCAATCACCGATTCGACTGACGAGAAAAAATGTCGGCGAGAAGAGAGAAAAATTTATAATGCTCTCATCAATGCCTATCAGCGGGATAAAGAACTATATTACGGAGAACCCATTTTTAGAGACATTTCTGAGTAGGAACTATCAATTGGACCAGTCAGGGTTTTTGAACCGTTTGGGCAACCTTTTAGGTTGCCTTTTTTATTTGTTGCCCGGATTGAGATTATCCAAGAAATCCTAAGCGAACCTGTTACGCCTTACCTCACTTCCTTGATTTTAATCTTCTGCCCGGTAATATCATTAAAAACAACAATTCCAATATGGGGGGCACCAATGCCAAGGCCCAAGGTATTTCATGGTGGGAACATGGGGGTGAGGCTTCCCAAAGATATTGATTTGCGTCTGCGGGCGGCAGCCCTGGAAACGGGCAAGAGCCTATCGGAGCTGATAAGGGAAACCTTGGCCCCGACCTGGGGGAAAGGACAGAAAGTCCACGAGATGCGAACCGGGCAATAAAAGTTAAACCCCTGGTGGGGGCCAGGGGCAGGGTGAAATGAGGTACTGCGAATGATTATCAATTATAATTTTTCTTCTGGAAAATATCAAGCCTATTTGCGGCTGTTCTTCCTACGGGGCCTTATCCCAGATAGCACCCACTTCGAGCCTCAGCTTTCCCTGACTATGGATAAGGCTCTAATGGCATGGGGGGCAGCGGCATGAACCCCGATTATGAGAACATCCCCCAGGATTTGAGGCCCCACCCCAATTTTGTCCTGTGGCGGGAAGAGGTCCGGGGCGACAAGCTAACTAAAATTCCCGTGAATGCTCACACGGGAGAGAATGCCGCGGTTGACCGGCCCGAGACTTGGGCCACATTCGCGGTTGCGCTTGCAGCACTAGCCCGAAACGGAGTAGGTCTAAAGGGGCTGGGGTTTGTTTTGACAAAATCCGGACCCTATACCGTAATCGACCTGGATCATTGTCGGGACCCTGAAACCGAAATAATCGAACCAGGGGCACAAAAAATTATTGCCCGGCTGGCGAGCTATACGGAGATTTCCCCAAGCGGGACAGGGGTGCATATCTGGGTGAAGGGCAAGCTACCCCCAGGGCGGCGGCGAAAGGGGAATTTTGAGGCTTACGATGCAAACCGCTACCTTACTATTACCGGCCACCACCTTGAGGTAACCCCCCTCACCATCGAACCCCGCAAAGTTGAGCTTGAAGCTCTGCATGGCGAGATTTTCGGCAAGCCCTCCGAGGAGTTCAAGCAGGGGCCGGGCCAATCCACAGGAGAGGGGGCGGCCGGCTCCTGCGGTCTTTCAGATGATGACCTAATCGATCGAATCCGCAAATCGAAAGGCGGGGCAAAATTCGATCACTTTATGAACTTTGCCAATTTGGACGACCTCCTTTTCCGGTATTCCCTCACCTCACAATCTGAGGCCGATTTCTCTCTTTGTTCAACCTTGGCCTGGTGGACCCGCAAAGACGCGGAGCAAATGGACCGGATTTTCCGGAGATCCCCGCTTATGCGGGAAAAATGGGATGAGTCCCGGGGGGGACAAACCTATGGGGAGTGGACTATTGCAAAGGCCATCGCCGGCACCACAGAAGTGTGGCGCGGTGGCGGCAGCAAGCGCCGGAAAAGTAAATCGGCCCAGACCTGCCCCCCCGAGCCCGCCAGCGAGACGGCAGCGGCCACCGCGGCCGCCGGAGATCAGCCTGATGATGGCCTTCCCGTGATCCAGATCAACAACCGCCAGCTGCGAGACACCACCGCCGAGGCGGTCGCCGCCCTTCACGCCGCCAATGAACCGCCGGAGCTATTCGTCAGAATGGGGGAGTTGGCCAGGGTCGTGGTGGATGAGAATGACACACCGTCTATCAAATCACTAGACGAGCCCGGGCTTCGTCATTATTTGACCGCGGCGGCGGACTTCATGAAGCAGGGGAAGGAATCAACCACTGAGGTCTCGCCACCAAAAGATTTGGTTCAGAATATTCTGGCGGCGCCGTCCTGGCCATTCCCAGCCCTCAAGGGGATTGTGGAGGTTCCGGTTTTGCGGCCTGGCGGCTCCATCCTGGCGACACCGGGCTATGACCCGGACACAAAGCTCTACTATCGGCCCATGCCTGGATTTGCCCTACCCCAAATGCTGGCAAAGCCTTCACAAAAAGACGCCAAAGAGGCGGCGCTCTTTTTTCAGGAAGAACTGCTTGGGGACTTTCCGTTTGTCGACCTGGCATCAAAGGCGAACGCCATGGCCTCCTACTTGACGCCTATCGTTCGCCACGCCATTCTCGGGGCGGTCCCTGCTGGAATCAATAGCGCCACAAATGCCGGGACCGGCAAAACCATGATGCAGGAAATGATAGGAGACATTAGCAGGGGACGGCCGACGCCATTGTCCCCCACCCCGTTCCAGGGGGACAAAGACGCCGAGTGGTCAAAGGTTATTACTGCAGAACTTCTCAAGGGATCCACGATCATCTGCTTTGACAATGTGGATGGGCTGGTGCGGTCCCCTTCCTTGTCTTCGGCTATCACCGCCAAGGTGCACAGCGGACGCATCCTGGGCTTGAGCAAAACGGCAGAAATCCCGGTGAATGTCTCCTGGTTCATCAATGGTAATAACATCCAACTCGGGGGCGACCTGCCCCGGCGGTGTTACTGGGTACGCCTTGATGCCAAGATGTCCCGGCCCTGGAAGCGTAAAGGGTTCAAGCATAAGGATCTGTGGGCTTGGGTCGCGGCGAACCGTGGCCGGCTGATTGTGGCCCTGCTGACCATGGCGCGGGCCTGGTATCTGGCCGGCTGCCCCGAGCCGGATGTCCCGGTCCCGGGGAGCTTTGAGGCATGGACCCGGATCGTGGGCGGCATCTTGCAATATGCCGGCGTTGAAGGCTTCCTGGGGAACAGCGAGGAAATGTACGAGATCGGCGATGTGGAAGGCCAGGAGTGGGAGGCCTTTTTGGCTGGTTGGCATGAACTCTACGGTGACAAAATTAGATTCGTTAAAGACATAGTGGCGGAGATCGAGGGGGGAGAGCTTTCATACCTAAAGAATCTCCTACCCGGGAAACTCGCTGGGTCACATGGGCACGAGGAAGGCTTCGGCATCGCACTCGGCTGGGCGTTGGCAAAAAGGGCCGGCACGCGCTACGGCCCCAGGGGGCTGCACCTGGTAAGAGTCCCGAAGGGACCAGGGGTACGGCAAACCGGGTGGAAGGTCGTAGCATCCGGGGTAGATGATGCAGGTGGGGAATAGAAAAATATTTTGACATTTAAGGTGGTTACAGAAATCTTGAGGTAGATGGTGTAGATGTTCTTATCGTGGCCCTTAAGAAAAATCCAAAGAGAAAAATATGGGTATTTATATATAGAGAGTAGTAAGGAAATCTAATGCGTCTACCCCCCGAAAAACATAACTCACTACTATCATTAACAAATGTAGAAGTACATCTTGCGCAATCTATCGCGGACTTTATTCAGGATCAAGCAGACGCGGATGAACTCCTTGTTGACTCCCATTGAAGTGGCACGGCTGTTGCAACTTTCTGTGAGGACAGTCTATGCCCAAAGTCATCGTCTGGGCGGTTTCTATCCCGCAGGGATCCGTGCCCTGCGTTTCCGAAGGGAGGTCATATATGCCATTATGGAAGGACAAGACCGGCAACTGGAGATACCAGTTTCAGCATCTGGGCCGCCGTTACAGCAAGACCGGGTTACCAACCAAAACCGATGCCCGGCGAGACATGGAAAAACATCGGGAGACATTGACCAAGGGCCTCCCTCTGCCGATCCCTCCGTCCTCGCCGACTCCGTGCGCTTTGGACTTAGAGATCCTGATGGTGGAATACCTGCGGGTGGCCGAAAGAAGCCTTGCCCCCAAAACCCTTGAGTATCGTAAGATAGTTTTTCGGCGATTCCTGGGTCATGTCGGAAATGTGCCAGCATCTCAGGTAACTACCCGGGCAGTGGAGGATTATCTTCTCTCCCGGCCCACCAATAACAATTTCAACAAAGACCGCACAGAGTTAATGCGGCTGTTCAACTGGGGCTTCAAGCGCCTCATGATCCCCTCGAACCCTGTGGCCCTGGTAGACAAGCTCCCGGTGGAAAAGGTTAAGAAAGTCATTCCCACCCCTGAGCAAATGACCCGTCTGCTGGTTGCCGCCGGATCGGAAAGACCCTTGCTGATGGTGCTCTTTCATACCATGGCCCGGATAGACGAGGTCTTGCGGCTCAAGTGGGAGGATGTGAATTTCGAGCAAAGGGCCGTGCGGCTCTGGACACGCAAACGCCGGGGAGGGGCTTGGGAGTGCGACTGGTTGGATATGAATGAGGATTTGGAAAAAGTTCTGTGGGGTCTATGGCAGAGCCGTAAAGACGGTGAGTGGGTTTTTGTCAACTCGCTCACTAATAACCGCTACAGGGATCGCTTCAAACTCATGCGCTCAATCTGTCGCCGTGCGGGTTTACCGCAGTTTGGCTACCACACCATCCGACATTTCGTGGCGTCATATCTGGTCGATAAAAAGAAGGTGTCCCTGCCGGTGATCTCCCGGCTCCTGCGCCATAAGAACCTGCAAACCACCGAGCGGTACCTCCAAGCCATCGACCCCCGATTCCGGGACACAATGAGGCTCTTGGAGGGTGCCCTGCTCGAACCTACTCACCACCTACTCACCGACCTACTCACCAAAGAAAAAGGAGGCCAAAAATTTTGACCTCCAGTCCCGCAAAGTGTTGGCGGAAGTGCATGGGAATCGAACCCACCTACCCCCTTATTCAGAAGGTACACCGGATTTGAAGTCCGGGGGCCCCACCAGTGAGCCTGGCACTTCCTCAGGAATCAGCAGTCGCGCTGGATATGCCTTACAGGTCTTCCCGAGGGGGTTACCCCTGGGAAGTCCCCAGGCCGGCAATCCGATCCGGCCCGGCCATCTGAATATACCATAGCCTCATATCAAAGCAAAACGCCAGAGGGCTCTTTAGCCTCGGAACCCATTTTAATGCAAAGCTCTTGCTTTGCTCATACAGGCTCGCCCTGGGGCAGGCTGGCTCTCGCCAAGCGGAGCTTGGCGCCATAGGTGCGTTCCCAAGCTGGAGATTGGGAACGAGAGAGAAGATCTACCCGGCCGCTACTTCCGCTCCTTCCCCTGTAATAAAGCGATCACTTCCTCATCGGAGACCTGGGTGAAGTCATCGTAATAGTAGCCGATGGCCCCCCAAAAGGTCTCGGGAATGGACACAGCTACAAACTCATCAACTATTTCGGCAAACCTTTGGGCCGTCTCCTTGGGGGCGACCGGTACCGCCACCACAATCCTCGCCGGTTTTTCCCGCCGCAGTTTTTTGACGGCCACCAGCATAGTGGAGCCGGTGGCGATGCCGTCATCCACCAGGATGGCGATTTTGCCGGCGGCGCTGAGCGGCTGCCGGCCCTCAAGATAGAGTTGCCGTCTTCTGGCGGCCTCCTTAAGCTCCCTTTGCTGGGCTGCGGCGAACCAGTCCCGGTCCAGCCGGGCCAATTCTTCCTCCTGGACCACCAGCAGTCCGTCTTCGGCGATGGCCCCCAGGGCATATTCGGGATTCCAGGGATGGCCGATTTTCCGGATAATGATCAGGTCCAGAGGGCAGTTGAGGGCGTCGGCGATCTCCCTGGCCACCGGCACGCCGCCCCGGGGCAGGGCATAAACTACGGCATCCTGGTTCTGATACCTGGCCAGCAAGGCGGCCAAGCGCCTCCCGGCGTCGACGCGGTCGCGGAAACGAACGCCTTCCGGATCCATGGCGGGTCTTCCGAATTTGGTTGTCCTTAAGGCTTGGCAAAAGACCAGGGCCCTGCAATTCTTCTAAGGCTCCCCCTTTTACCTGTCAAGCCGGTTCGCCCGGTGCTTCCGGGAGGAGAACGCCTGGCGGCTTTTTCCAAGCGCTGGCCGCCTGCGGGCCGGAAGCGCCCCGGGCGGCCCTGACCAAAGAAGCTAAAACTTGACGGACCGGGAAAATTCATTAATATTCTCAAGCGAAGGAAAGGGGATTGGTCCACAAGGACTAAAGGGGGAACCTTTGCAGAAAATAGTCTTGCTGTTCCTGGCTATGGTTCTGGCGTGCTGGACCCTGGCGGCAGGCCCGGCCGCGGCCCAGGAC
>JBAVAG010000033.1:0-5170 GCA_049585595.1 Desulfobaccales bacterium | reverse complement strand
TGCGGAGCAATTGGTTAATGTACCTCTCATTGCGAGGTGAATAACACCCGTCGCGATTCCAATTACTGCTATATCTTCACACTTCCCCACCCTGCTTTTGGCGTGCTAATATGCATAACATAGCTGCCTCTCAGGGCCTTGCAGCATTCTCTTGGAGAATTTCAAAAAAATTTCCGTACAGATAATATTGGCCACGAGGGGCCCGGAGTCCCATCTCCTAATTCGACTTCCCTGGCCGAAAATCTAGATGGCCATCGATGGCGGCCGGGTCAGGGGGAAGGGTTCAGACATCATAGGGCGGGCTGTGCCCGCCAAATTTTGGGGCCACGGGCCGCCCTATTTCTGAGACAGAAAACTCGGGCGGACGATCAGGCCGCGCCCCCCTCTCATCAGAAATGATCCAAGGGGATGTCCAGGAAAATTCTAAGGAGGTCCTCGACGCACTCCTCCAGAACCTCCAGGTTGTAGCCACCCTCCAGAACCGCGATCAGCCGGCCTCCGGCGCTTTCCTGGGCCAGGTCCTGGACCAGGCGGCCCATCTCCCGGAAACCGCTCCGGGTCAGACGCATATGGGCCAGGGGATCCTCGGAGTGAGCGTCGAAGCCCGCGGAAATCATCACGAACTGCGGGGCAAATTGCCGCAACCGGGGCAGGCCCTCGTTCTGCAAGGCCTCCAAATATTCTGTATCGCCGCTGCGGGGTGGCAGAGGCAGGTTCAGGGTGAAACCTTTACCCGGACCCTTGCCCTCCTCCTCGCGGCGGCCGGTGCCGGGATAGCAGTACTGCGGGTCCTCGTGCAGCGACAGGTAAAAGACCCGGGGATCGGATTCAAAGGCGTGTTGGGTGCCGTTGCCGTGGTGCACGTCCCAATCGATGATGGCTACCCGCTCGATGCCGAAGTTTTCCAGGAGATAAACGGCGCCGATGGCCACGTTGTTGAAAAAGCAGAAGCCCAGGGCCCGGTCCCGCTCGGCATGGTGCCCAGGGGGCCGCACCGCGCCAAAGGCGTTATCGGCCTCACCTCCCATGATGGCATCCACCGCGGCCATCACCCCGCCCGCGGCCAGCAGGGCGGTGTCATAGGATTCCGGGCTGATGCCGCAGTCCTGCACCTCAAAAATTTTTTGACCCCGCTGGCAGGCTTCCTGGAACCGCCGGATATACGCCGGATCATGGAGGCGCTCCACCCAGGCCAGGGGAGCAGGATAGGGTTTGAGCCGGAGCAGCAGTTCCAGGACCCCGCTATCCTTGAGGTTGGTCTGGATGGCCTTTAGCCGGTCGGGACGTTCCGGATGCCAGGACCCCGGATCGTGCAGCAGGTAGCGGTCGTCATAAACGTAGCCCGTACGGCGCATGCTCTCTCCTGGCTGACCAAACTGCCAATGATTATCTGTTAGTTATCCCCGGGGGATCAGGAATGTAAAGGATTTCTCGGCGGAAAGCGGGATCAAGCAACCCATGAGTCAGTAAAGGCGAAAGGGGCAGACGGCTCGCCGCGGCGGCGATCTCCACCGTTCACCCCTCCCTTGCCGCCCCTAATCAAAGCAGGCGTTGCTCCGCCACTTCCCATTTGACATTGCTGAAGAAGGCGGAGATGTAGTCGGCCCGCTTGAGGCCGTAGTCGGTGATGTAGGCATGTTCGAAGACGTCCAGAATCAGCAGGGGATTACAACCCGCCGGATGCCCCACGTCATGTTCATTGATCCACTGGTTGAAAATCAGGCCCGACTCCGGGTCCTCGTAGCAAACGGCCCAACCAATGCCCCGCATGGAGCCCACCGCCATAAAATCGTTGGCGCAGGCCTCCACGGACCCGAACTGGGCCGCAACCCTTTTGGCAAGTTCCGGGGCCTTGGCGTGGTCGCCGTTCCCCCCCAGGTTGCTGAAATAGAGCTCGTGCAGGCGCATGCCGTTGAACTCCCACCCCAGGCGCCGTTTCAGCTCGGCAAACTCCGGGGTTCCCTGCTTGCCGTCCTTGAGCAGGGCCGCCAGCAGGTCCAGGACCTTGTTGGTGTTGGTCACATAGCCCTGGTAGAGGGTGAAATGATTCTTGAGCAAGGTGTCGCTGAAGCCCTTCATACCCAGCAGAAAAGAAAAATCCTTAGCGGTATAGGTCATGCTCATCTCCTTTCCGGCCGCCGCCTCCAACGAAAAAACGAATCAGGCGGCCATCGTCTTTTTCAATCAAGATAGTGACGCCCGGAGGCCTGAGCAAGGCGGGGCCAAAAATTTCCGGCGCCCTGGAGAAAGGCGCTTGGGATAAAGAAGGTTTCCAGTTTTCGGTTTTCGGTTTTCGGTTTTCGGTGAAAAAAACCTCTCCTAAATAGTTTATTCTTCCGGCCTCCGACCACGGGCCCACGCCAGTCCGCCAGCGGGCGGGCCTGCTTCGCCCACCCCCCGGCCGCCTGGACGCCGCCGTCTTTTCGTTGCCTGGCCGGGGTAGATGGGGTATATATTAAAGGCGCCGGTTCATTCCGGGGCTTCCGGGTCCAGGTCTTCCGGGTCCAGGAGACCTTGCTTGAGCAAGGCCCGTTCCAGCTCGGCCAGCCCCTGCTTGAAGGCCGGATAAAGAGTCACGGCCAGGGAAATGCCTTTGCGGGTGGGGACCCATTCCCCTTCTTGTTCCCCGGGCACGTGCACCCGGATATCGATGAGGCGGCGGCCCTTAAACTCGGACAGCGACAGCAAGACGACTTCGCGGGCGTTTTTGGTTATCTTACTGACTACTTCGGACATGGCTCCCCCTGCGGCTTTCCTGCCAGGAAATTTGCTGGGGATTGACTTCGCTTATCTGGCCGACATTGTCAACCCCCTTTTTCGATGCAACTCTATAATACCTTAAGCAGGCGCAAGGAAGCCTTCAAGCCCCTGACCCCGGGGAAAGTGGGATTTTATGCCTGCGGAGTGACGGTTTACGACGATACCCATCTGGGCCATGCCCGCTCCGGCGTGGTCTTTGAGGTCCTGGTGCGCTATTTGCGCCGGCAGGGGCTGACGGTCAACTGGATAAGAAATTTTACCGACATCGATGACAAGATCATCCGCCGGGCCCAGGAAACCGGAACCTCTTGGCAGGACGTGGCCGAGCGCTATATCGCCTCTTTCCGGGAAGACTCCGCGGCCTTGGGATTGGACCCGGCCTCATCTGAGCCCCGAGCCACGGAGCACCTGCCCCAAATCATCGACCTGATCCGCCGCCTGGAAGAGCGGGGTTTCGCCTACCGGGGGGCCGCCGACGTCTATTTCCGGGTACGCAGCTTTCCCGGCTACGGCAAGCTCTCCGGCCAGAACCTGGATGACATGCGGGCGGGCGCCCGCATCGAGGTGGACCCGAACAAGGAAGACCCCCTGGACTTCGTCCTCTGGAAGAGCAGCAAACCCGGAGAACCGGCCTGGCCCAGCCCCTGGGGTCCGGGCCGCCCCGGCTGGCACATCGAATGTTCCGCCATGAGCATGCACTACCTGGGGGAGACCTTCGATCTGCACGGCGGCGGCCAGGACCTGATCTTCCCCCACCACGAAAACGAGCTGGCCCAATCCGAGGCGGCCACCGGCCAGCCCTTCGTCCGCTGCTGGCTGCATCACGGACTGCTCACCCTCAACCAGGAGAAGATGTCCAAGTCCCTGGGGAATTTCTTCACCATCAAGGAAGTCCTGGCCCGTTTTCCCGCGGAGGTGGTGCGCTTCTTCCTCATCAACGGCCAGTACCGCAGCCCTCTCGATTTCTCCGACGCCGCCCTGGCCGAGGCCGAGGCCGCCCTGCTGCGGCTCTATACCTGCCTGGCGAAGGCTCAGGATATTTTATGGCACCATCCCCAAGGTTCTTCTCCTTCCACAACGGTCTCTTCCCATCTGGAAAGATTGAGCGGCGAGGAGTATGACCGGATCAGCAAGCTCGAGACCCAGTTCGACGCGGCCCTGGCTGACGACCTCAACACCGCCCAGGCCCTGGGCCACCTCTTCGACGCGGTGCGGCTAACCAACCGGCTCTTGGAACAACCCAGCGAAGATCCTCCCTATCGCCAATTCATCGCCGCTATCTACCAGAAATTGGTTGACCTGGGGCGGGTGCTGAATCTGCTCCAGGACGACCCGGCCGAGATGGTCCGGTCCCTGCGACAGAAGGCCGTGGACCTGAAGATTACCCCGGAAGAGATTGCCCGCCTCATCGACGAGCGCCTCCAGGCTCGGAACCGCAAGGACTGGGCCCGGGCCGACGCCATCAGAAAAACGCTGGCGGCAATGGAAATCGTCCTGGAAGACACTCCCCAGGGGACCATCTGGCGCGTGAAATAAGTGAGCAGTGAGCAGTGAGCAGTGAGCAGTAAGCAGTAAGCAGTAAGCAGTAAGCAGTAAGCAGTGAGCTGTGAGCAGTAAGCAGTAAGCTGTGAGCAGTAAGCAGTAAGCAGTAAGCAGTAAGCAGTAAACAGTAAACAGTAAGCAGTAAGCAGTAAGCAGTAAGCAGTAAACAGTAAGCAGTAAGCAGTGAGCTGTAAGCAGTGAGCTGTAAGCAGTGAGCTGTGAGCAGTGAGCAGTGAGCAGTGAGCTGTCAGTAGTCAGTAGTCAGTAGTCAGTAAAAGCAAACCCAAAGGGAAAGGCCAAAAGGCAAGGTCAGATAAGCAATAAAACCTTTAACCAGTTTTTGCTTTAGCTGAAAGCTGATGGCTGATAGCTGACGGCTAAAAAAAAGCTGACAGCTAATAAAAAGGAGGTTTTCTTATGGCCACATTCCTGATGTTTGGCAAATACACGGCCCAGGCCCTGCAGGAGATGAGTCCGGGGCGCACCCAGAAGGTGCGGGACAAGGTCAAGGAATTGGGCGGGGAGGTAAAGGCGATTTACGCCGTGCTGGGAAAGAAGGACCTGCTGCTGGTGGTCAACCTGCCGGGCGTCGAGGCGGCCATGAAGGCCTCCCTGACCCTGAGCAAGATGACCGGCATCTCTTTTACCACCTCGCCCGCCCTGCCGGTGGAGGAATTTGACAAACTGATCGGCCAGGTGTGATGAGATCTTTGGGGGGAGGGCCAGGGGCCGACGGCCCCTGCCCTTCCCCCATACCCCCCCTTCCAACCCCTGGAATTAGCCGGGGAAAGCGAGTTGCGCCCGACCAGCCCGGCTTAACAAATGGGGGCGGCCCAAGGGGTCGCCCCCATATTATGGGGATTGGGGG
>JBAVAG010000032.1:0-12612 GCA_049585595.1 Desulfobaccales bacterium | reverse complement strand
CCGTCTCCTGGGCCACCACCTCCAGCTTCTGGTCCTGCAGGGTGCTGAAATAACCTTTGGCCACGCCGAGAAAGAGGTCGTCCCGGGTCTTGGCGGTTTCCAGCCTGCTGGCTGTGCTTCCCAGCACCGCGGCCTGATACTTGGAGGGAGTGAGCCAAAAATCGAAGATGGTCTGGTCTATATAGGTCTTGCTGCTCCAGAAATTGCGGTTGGTCGTAGGGAAAACGACGGTGCTGGAAAACCCGGGTATGGTTCCGGGGGGAATTTTCGTCTTTATTTGATCATCGTAAATGGTCTGGCTCACTTCCGACTTGAGCGAGGGCAGGAATCCGGAGCGGGCCCGCACCACTTCTTCGCCGGCGATCAGCGATTGCAGGCGGCTCACCCGCAGGTTGGGGTTGGCCTTCCAGGCCAGGGCCAGAGCCGCCTTCAGATCCAGGGTGGCCGGGGCCGAAGTTGGGGCCGGGGGCGGGGCCCCCGCCCCGACGCCAGGGGGCGCTATCGCCAGACTCCAGGTCAGCGTTCCCAACAGGAGCAGGCGCCAGGGACTTATTGGCTTCATACCGCAGCCGCCTCTCCGGCTTTTTTTACGAGCGGTTCCCGGATCAGACCCGAGGAGAGCAGGGTCAGCAGAACCGGCAGGGCTTCTTTCACCGCCTTTTCCTGTCCTTCCGTCAACTGGTAGTACCCTACGGCGCGCACCAGGCCCCGCAGCATAAAAGTGAGCAACCGCGGGTTGGCCCGGATAAACTGTCCCGATTCGATGCCTACGGCAAATAGCCGGTTGACCAAGGTGACGAATCTATCTTCCAATTCCTGCATGTGGAGCCAATAACCCTGGTCTGCGCCCCGGCCGCCCCGGAGCAAATCCCGGGCGTAAACAGGGAATAAGTCCCTTTCCCGCATCAGGTAATCCAACAACACTGCGGCCACTTCTTGAACCTTCGTCAGGGGGGCGCCGCTGCCGCTGACCACGGCCTCAATATCGGCCAGGATATTTTGCCCCACCTGGGAGATTAGGGACTGGACCAGCTGATCTTTGCCGGGAAAATAGAGATAGACCGTGCCCTTGGCCACCCCGGCGCTGGCGGCGATCTCTTCCATGGTCACCGCCTCCACCCCGCGGCTCTGCATCAAGCGGCGGGCCGCGGCCAGGATCTCCCGGGTGCGGAACTCGGTGACAATCTCCTTTTTAGTAGGCTGGGAGCCGGGACACATAAATGACTTTCTGGTCATTAAACTGACTATGGGGTCATTAATAAATGTCGCCTTCCTTTTTGTCAAGAAAAACTTGCAAACCAGCCCACCCCCGCTTACACTAAAAAATATCTAGAGGAAAGCCGGAGGATAAGATGCACCGCCGCGATTTTCTTAAATATATGGCGGCCTTGGGGCTGGTGGCCGGGGTCGGACGCCGCCTGGTGTTGCCGGAGGAAGTTTGGGCCATGGCCCCCGCCCAGACCCCCGAGCCACTGCTGGTGAAGGTCCAGGGGACCAATTACGCTCATCTGGTAGGCGACGCCGTCCAGGCCCTGGGGGGCATGAAAAAATTCGTCAACCCCGGGGAAGTGGTGGTGGTCAAGCCCAACATGGCCTGGGACCGAACCCCGGAGCTGGGCGCCAACACCAATCCCTTGGTGGTGCGCCAGGTGGTGGAGCTGTGTCTGGAAGCGGGAGCCAGGCAGGTAAAGGTCCTGGACAACACCTGCGACGACGCCCGCCGGTCTTACGAGTCTTCCGGGATCAAGGCCGCGGTGGAGGCCATCAAGGACCCCCGGGCGGTGGTGGAGTTCGTGGACGAGCGGCGTTTTGTGGAACTCACCATCGAAAAGGCCCGGGCCTTGAAGAAATGGTATTTCTATAAGGACATCCTGGAGGCCGACCGCTTCATCAATGTCCCGGTGGCCAAGCAGCACTCCGAGGCCCGGGTCACCATGTGCCTGAAGAATATGATGGGGGCCATCGGCGGCTGGCGGGGCCGCATTCACGTGGGCCTGGCCCAGAACATCGCCGACATGAATCTGGTCTTACGCCCGGACCTGCATGTCCTGGACGCTACCCGCATCATGCTGCGCAACGGCCCCAAGGGCGGCAGCCCGGAGGACCTGGCGGTGAAAAACCTGCTGTTCGCCGGTACCGATCCGGTGGCTCTGGACGCTTACGGCGCCGGTCTCTTTGGCCTAAAGCCCGAGGACCTGGGCTACGTGGTCAAGGCCCACCAGGGGGGCCGGGGAGAGATGGACCTCAGTAAGATCAAGGTCCTGTCGGCGTAAGGGCTGGCCGCGGGCAGCTTCAGCAGTCGGCCTGGCCATCGATTTTGAGTCTGGCGAAAGAAGGCCCGGTGCATCGGCGTTCGGGTTATGCTAAATGAAAATCCCTCTCAGGATTGAGTCTTTTATATATGGAATGGAAAAAATTCTCGCTGAGTTCCGGCGCCTGGCTGACCCTGCGGCGCCTCTCTCAGATCATCTTTCTGGGCCTGTTTTTCTTCCTGTTTCTGAAGGCTGAATTTGTGAGGCAGGCCACCCTGGCCTGGCCGGTGGACCTGTTCTTCCGCTTCGATCCCTTAATCCTGGCGGCGAACCTTATCACCTTCAGCCCCTTGGTGGCCGGGCTCTTCTGGTCCCTGACCTTCGTCGCCCTGACCCTGATATTGGGGCGTTTCTTCTGCGGCTGGGTCTGCCCCATGGGGACCACCCTGGACGGGGCCCGGCGGCTGCTGTTCCGCCCCCGGCCCGACCGGGGGGTGGCAGCCCGCTGGCGCCGGGCCAAATATTATCTGCTCCTGTCCCTGTTGACCGGCGCCCTTCTCTCGGTCAACCTGGTGGGACTCTTCGACCCCTTGTCGCTGCTTTACCGCACCCTGGCCATCGTCCTCTATCCGACCTTCGGGTACGGGGTGGAACACACCTCAGTGGCCATCTATAACCTGGGGCCGCCCTTAACTTACGTCAGCGAACCCGTTTATTGGTTCTTAAAAGCCACCGTGCTCCCCTTCAAGCCCCTCGTTTATCTGCTGCCGTTCCTGACCCTGGCCCTCTTTGGGCTGGTGGTGGCCGCAGAAAGGGTGGATCAGCGTTTCTGGTGCCGGGCCCTTTGCCCCCTGGGAGCGCTGTACGGTTTCCTGGCCCGCTTCAGCCTGCTGCGCCGGCGGCCCGCCGCCCTGTGCCCCGATTGCGGCGACTGCACCGCAACCTGCAAGATGGCCGCCTTTGCCCCCGGGAAGCCGGCACGCCATGAGAACGCCGAGTGCCAGCTCTGTCTCCGCTGCCTGGACCAATGTCAGAAGGACAATCGGGTAAGCTTCACGATGCGCTCCCGGGCGCCCCGGGCGCCCCTGGACCTGGGCCGGCGCCAGGTGCTTACCGCGGTGGCAGCCGGAGCCGTGTTGGCGCCCATGATCCGCCTGGGTTCCCTGGCCCGGCAGCCGGACGAGTTCCTCATCCGCCCCCCGGGAGCCCAGAATGAAGGAGAGTTCCTCTCGCGCTGCGTCCGCTGCGGCCAGTGTATGAAGGTCTGCCTCACCAACGGCCTCCAGCCGGTGCTTTGGGAAGCGGGACTGGAAGGATTTTATACCCCGAGACTGATCCCCCGGATGGGATACTGCAGTTATTCCTGCAACCTCTGCGGCCAGGTCTGTCCCACGGGGGCTATCCCCCACCTGCCCCTACCGAAAAAGCAGGCCGCCGACCTGGGGATGGCCTTCATCGACCGCAGCCGCTGCATCCCCTTCACCGAGGCCGAGGATTGCCTGGTATGCGAGGAGCAATGCCCGGTTGCCCCCAAGAAGGCTATCTTCTTCCAGGAACAAGAGGGCATTTCCCCCAAGGGAGAGCGGGTCAAGGTCAAATTGCCGGTGGTGGACCGGGACCTCTGCATCGGCTGCGGCCAGTGCGAACACGTCTGCCCGGTGGGGGGCGCTGCGGCCATTCGGGTGAAGCGCTCGCTGCGGATGGAGGCGTGAGGAGTGAGCAGTGAGCAGTGAGCAGTGTGTAGAGTGGGCACTGCCCACCATTGGGGAAGGGGGCCAGGGAAAGTGAGCAGTGAGCAATAGGAAGTCATCGCTGAAATTAGGAATTGGGATATGAGAGAGAAAAACCCGAAACCACACCGGAATTTAGTTGCCTGGGGAAAAGGCATGGATTTAGTCAGTGCAGTGATGCTCAGCCATTAGGTTTTACTGCTCACTGCTTACTGCTCACTGCTTACTGATTAAGGATGAAACGCCACTATCCCGATCAACCCCTCGTGGGCGTCGGCGCGGTGATCTTCCGGGGGGAGGAAGTTCTCCTGGTGCGCCGGGGGCAGGAACCGGCCAGGGATGAATGGAGCCTTCCCGGCGGCCTGGTGGAGCTGGGGGAGACCCTGACCGCGGCCCTCACCCGGGAAATCGCCGAGGAGACCGGACTCACTGTGCGGCCCCTGGGGATCTGCGCGGTGTTGCCGCGCATCTTCCCCGATCCCGCCGGCCGGATCGCCTACCATTACGTCCTGATAGATTACCTGTGCGATTATCTGGAGGGAGAGCCGCGCCCCGCCTCGGATATCACCGCCGCCCGCTTCACCCCCCTGGGAGATCTCCCCTCCTTCCGCCTGACTGAGTCCACCACTGCGGTCATCCGCCGGGCCTGGGAACAGAAACGGCAAGGCCCCATCCTGCCTCTGATTGACTGATTTCACTGTCATCCTGAACGAAGTGAAGCCCGAATGGCGGGAAAGCGAAGCGCATCCCGCCATTCGCCTTACGAAGCACAACCTTATAGAAGATTGCCAAACCTGATTTCTTGTCATCCTGAACGAAGTGAAGTATCTCAAGTCCCTAAAAATTACTAGATTCTTCGCTTCGCTCAGAATGACAATTTGGGCAGACTGGGGTTTTGCCGTAACCTCCAGAAGATTTCGGCAGTCAGCCATCAGCCCAGAATGCCGCCAGTGGCACAGGCTTCCACCCTTTGCGCACAGAGCCGCAGCCTTCGCAATTAATACATTTTCAATGGAATAGGCCAATGGCGGGATGCGCTTGGTGGCATAGGTTTTAAACCTGTGCCACTAACTCCCGCCACATGGCCTCAGCGCGGGGTGCTAAAGATATCGCAGCTGTCTGGCCGACTCCATTGATTTATGGACTTCTGCTGGATGGAATAGTTTAGTAAAGCCGGCGATACGCCAAAAAGAATTTGCTCCCGTTGGAATTCGAGCTGGCTGGTCAGGTTTAGGTATTCTTGGGTGGAAATTTGGCCGGATTGGTAGGCCTGATCATATTGCTGCTGCATCATCTCCATTTTAGTCGGGCCGCAGCCAAAGCTGCAGGCAGCCAGGAAAACTGAAACCGTCAAAGCAATAAGTCGGATAGCCTTCACTTACAGACTCTCCGATCAGGCTGGAGAAGAGGAAGCGATTTCTCAAGCCTTTGCTGATAGCTGACTGCTGAAAGCTGACAGCTGCTACTCATCAATGAAACACTGGGGGTCCGGGGCCAGGAAATCCGGCTTCCCCTGGGCCCTGGCATACTCATAGGCGATGGCCCGGCAACCCCGGCAATCGGCCCAGCGGGCGCAGGCGCCGCACTTGCCCCAATAGCGGCCTTTGTCCCGCAGGGCTTCCAGTACCGGCGCGGTGGCCCAAATCTCCCGCAGCGAATCCCGGCCGACCTGGCCCAGGGGGATCGCCAGCCGCCGGCAGGGGACCACGACACCGTCCGCCAGGATGGTGAGTCCCGCCACCCCGGCGGAGCAGCCGCCCGCCGGGAACGGCTCGGCAGCCTCCGCCGCCGCCGCCGGCGTCCTGGCCTCCTCCTCCATCTGGGCGGCCATGGGGTCGCCGCTGCCGATCTCCAGGACGCCCTTTAACCTAACCTGCCAGGACCGCACTTCTTCGTAAAGCCTCCTAACCTCGGCGGTGGAGAGCATCAGGTCCAGCATGTCCCGGCCGCGCCCCGACGGCACCAGCCGGGAAAACCCCAAGCGGGCAACCCCCAGGCCCCGGGCCACCTCCACCAGCTCCCGAAGATGGCCGGCGTTGAGCCGGGACAGGGTGGCGTTGAGGCTGACCTTCAGTCCGGCCGCCAAAAGGGTGCGGACCCCCTGCAGGGAGGCGTCAAAGCTGCCGCCTCCCCGGATGTATTCGTGAATCTCCCGGGGACCCTCCAGGCTGATCTGGACCCCGTGAACTCCAAGCTCGGATAGCCGCCGTCCATTTTCAGCGGTGATGCAGGTGCCGTTGGAGAGGACGTAGATTTCAAAGCCGATGGCCGCCATCGCTTCTATTATCTCGAACAGGTCCGGGCGCAAAAACGGCTCGCCTCCGGTGACATTGAAGCTGGGCTGGAAATCGAGGCCATAGGCCTGTCGCCAGTCCTCAAGCATCCTGGCAATCTCCTCGATGACCCGGAATACCTGGGCCCGGGACAGCTCCCGGACCTGGCCGGCTCCCTCCTGGTAACAGTGACGGCACTTCAGGTTGCAACGCTCGGTAAGGTGCCACTGGATGAGAAAATCGTAGGGCCGGGCCAGGGACATGGGATCTCGCCATCTCAGGGGGCGCCTCAGGCTCCCCTGGCGTCCCGCTGGTGCTTAGTGGGGGCGGTGTCTCTCAAGTTTCGGGAATGGGCAAGAAAAAGCAGATGTGGCAAGAAAGGCTGGCAACCGTCAGGCGTTGGCCCCCGCCTCTCCCGCCAAATCTGCCCTCAGAAGGTTGCCGGACCGGCAACTTTACCCCTTTCATTCCTTTCATTTGTGGCATACCTTACGGGGATCGAGCTTCTTGACCTTTCCCCAGAAGGCCGCCTCCTTAGCCAAGGCCTCTTTGCCAAGTTTCATACCCCTTATCACCTCCTTTTCGCGGATTTACTGCTAAATTAATCACTCTTCCCGGCCGGGTCAAGATGATCGGGGGGGGGCGCACACCGGGGCTGGCGAAATAATTAATGGGGGCAAGCATCCCCTGGCCAGCCAATTATTAATGGGAGCATCGGGGCGCGGGGGCGCCTCGACTCTCCCAGGCGATCAACCGGCCATATGCCCAGCCTGCGGCAGACGCGGCAATTCCGCAAGAAAATTGAAGAAAATCTAAGTTACAAGGGTATTAGAGTCCCCCTTTAAAAAAGGGAGATTTAGGGGGATTTCAGGAGGTTATGTTAAATCCCCCCTGCCCCCTTTTTTAGGGAGGGTTAAAACCCGTAGTTTTCAATGTCATATCCTGGGCCACCGGGGACGGAGCTATTTGAGGCTCTCCAAAAAATCGAGCAAGGCCAGGCGTTCCCCCCCGGGAAGGTAGGCGTAGCTGGGCATCTTGGCTCCGGGATGGAGCCGGCGGGATTGGACCAGCACCACTTGCAGCTGCTCCCGGGTGAGGCGGGAGCCGACACCGTCCAGGGAGGGGGCGAGCCTGCCCGGCCCCTTCTTATGGCAGGCAAAGCAGCCCAGACGCCCGGCCAGCTCCTCTCCGGCGCCTTCGACTACCCGTTGCCCCGGGGGGGCGCCAGGTGCTCTCGCGGCCCAGGCGGGAATAATCGCAGCAATATAACATAAAGCAGCAATTAGTGCCCCCCAGGTTAACACCCCTCGCCGCCCAGGTGATTTTCTCCTCCCCCCGGTCATTGATTCAGGGAATCGAGCAAAGCCAGCAGCGCCTCCTGCTGTTCCGGCGAAGCCGGCTCCGTTCCCGGGGCCAGGGCGGCGCTGCTGAAGATGCCCTGGGCCGCAAGCGCGGCTTTCAACAAGGCTGCAGGGCGCCAGCGGTAGGCCCGGGAAAGCTTTTGTAACCGCTGGCTCAGGTTCCAGGTTTCCATTTGCAGTTCGGGGTCCCGGTCCACTTCTTCGGGATGGAGGCAGACCCGGGTGACCAGGCTCCAAAAAGCCGGGAAAAGCTGGGCGCCGGGGGAAACCACCCCCCAGGCCCCGGGACGGGCCAGAAAGTTTGCCTCATCCGCCTCGTAGAAGGCGAATTCCGGCCGCCTGGCGGCCGCGCCATGGTAATTGAGGAAACGGACCATATCCCCCTGGTGGATCAGTCCCACCACCATTGGCAGGGCCGCTAATTTCTTGAAAACATGGGTGCGGATATTGCGGCGTTTGAACAAGGGCGCCCGCCGGCTGATCAACCGCGGCAGGTTCAGTAGGATCAGGGGCAGGGAAACCCTTTCCAGGAGCCGCTGGCAGGCCTGGGGCAGACCCCGGTTGCTGTGGTACCACAGGGGCAGGTCCACCAGGAAGACCTGGCCGCCATAACCGAGACGGCGGCATTTCTCACGGACCGCCGCCGCCAGCTCCTGGGTCTCTTCTGCCGTATGAGTGGTGATCCCGAAGAATAGAGGCACCCGGCCCGCCACCGCGGTTAACAGCTCCGAACAGAGCTGCTGCCGGGTAGGCCCGGGTAGCTCCAGGGCCTCCCCCACGTCGGGGGAACACGCCAGAATACCGTCGGCCTGGGAGATAACCCGCTCCACCAGGCGGCCCAGGCTCACCTCATCCAGGGCGCCGTCGGGATGCAAGGGAGTCGCCAGTTCGAAGATGAGTCCCCGGGGTGGGGCCACGTCAGGCATAGGTAAAGTCTCAGGATCCGGAAGGGCTGGTGTGGCTAGTTATGGTTTTTCTGATTATTATTGTGTTTCTAGCAGGATATCCCGAGGGCGGCCTGGGAAGCAAGCAAAATCCAAAGACCCCGGCGCCCCCGCAGATGCAAGAACACCACCCGAAATCCCCTGGTTCCCTCTGCCTCCGAGTCTGGCCACGGGTCCGGAAGCAGGAATTAAGTGGCAATATTCCGCCTGTCCGAGGAGCTACCAAATTTTTCGCGGAAAATCCCCATAACAAATTAACAAATCACCCCAGGATTTATCTAATCGGTTAGCAAGAGGCAGCACCAGTGGCAGGTCCTCGATTCGATTCCGAGCCTGGCTGCTAGGGGGCAGGGGGATAACCACATAGCCGCTCGAGTCTCCCGGGGATGATAGGCAATCTTGGTCGGCTACTTGGCCGCCGCAATTGGAAGGGCAATAATCGTTGACTCTGGGGGATGGCGGTCTTTCCGCTAAAGGAGATATCATGGCAAGAATTGGATGGGTGGTTGCCTTGTTGATTGCCCCGCTGGCCATAGCAGGATGCGGGTTGCCATTAGGACAAGATTTAGCATCTTTATTAGGATCCGGCGGCGGTTACGGCGGCGGCGGTTACGGCGGCGGCCCCGGCTACGGCGGCGGTTACGCTGGCGGCCCCGCCTACGTCGTTCCTCAAGGTGGGGGTGGGGCCTATGCCTACGCACCGGCACCGGCACCCGCTCCCTACGTGGCGGCTCCCGGATACCAACGCGGCGGCGCTTACTGGGCCGGAAATGTTACTGTGCCAGGGCGGACTCCCTACTATGGCGGACCCCAGGGACCTGGTAATAACGGCCCCATGGCCGGACCGCGGTTTGGCGGCGGCCCCGGCTTCCAGGCCGGTCCTAATGGTTCCCGCTTCCAGCCCTATTCCATGGGTGGTGGTCCCCGGGGCCCGGGAAATTACTATGGCCGCCGTTTCGAGGGGCGCCCCGGGTTTCAAAGGGGCCCCAATGCTAACCGCTTCCGGCCCTACTACAGGGGTCCTGGTCCCGGCGGCCCGGGATATGCCAATGGCGGACAGTTTCAGCAGCGGCCCGGCGGCGGCCCCTGGGTCCAGGGTGGCCCCAATGCTTACCCCCGGCCCAACGCCATGGGGCCTGGTCCCCGCGGCCCGGGAAATTTCTATGGCCAACAGTTTCAGCAGCGCCCCGGCGGTGCTTCCGCGTTCCAGGCGGGAGCCAATACCCCCGGTTTCCAGCCCCGGGCCAATGGCTCAACGACCCAGGGAAACGTTAGCGGTTCCAATACTACTCAGTCGCCAGCGGGGCAGCCCGGGCAAGGGAGTTGGGTTTCGGGCCATTAACCCTAAATACCTCGGCTGGCTGAGCCGCGTCGGTTGAGGTGGGAGCGGGAGCGCTGCTGATTATGCTGCGCTCCCGCTTCGTTTTTCCAGCCAAAAACTTATTTCTCCAGGATAACTCCCCCGTCACTGGCATCCCCCGTTTTAGACATTATCATTTAGACAGCCGATCATTTGCCCGCCGGCAG
This sequence comes from Desulfobaccales bacterium, assembly GCA_049585595.1. Taxonomy (GTDB): domain Bacteria; phylum Desulfobacterota; class Desulfobaccia; order Desulfobaccales; family 0-14-0-80-60-11; genus JAPLJC01. Next base: position 2,525 of record JBAVAG010000032.1, on the reverse strand, counting down.
CAGGTCCCGGCCCGCTGCGGGCTTTGGGTTTCCAATAAACCCAGGCGCGCTGGAGGATGTCTCATGGGACGCAAAACCGTTCTTTTCTGGATCTTGGCGATGGGCCTGGGCTCGCTGCTGCTGGCCGCTTCCGGTCACACGCAGGAGCAGGCGCCGGTCTATACAACGCCCCTGGGCATTGCCCTGGATGAATATCCCTACCCCTATCCGGTGCAGTTCCTGACCCTCAATATCCAAGGTCAGCAACTGCGGATGGCATACATGGACGTGGCCCCAAAGGATTGGGATGGCAAGCGGGCCGCGGTCCTGTTGCATGGCAAGAACTTCTACGGCAGCTATTGGGAGAATACCATCAAGGCCTTGACGGCCGCCGGATACCGGGTTATCGTCCCGGACCAGTTGGGTTTCGGCAAGTCCGCCAAACCGGAAATCGACTACAGTTTCGACCTGTTGGCCCGCAACACCATCGACTTGCTGGATCAACTTAAGGTGCAGCAAGCCGTCATCGTGGGCCACTCCATGGGGGGCATGCTGGCGGTGCGCCTGGCCCGCAATTATCCGGAGCGCGTCAGCCGCTTAGTGTTGGAAGACCCCATCGGTCTGGAGGACTACCGCTTCTTCGTCCCGCCCCAGACCACCTCGCAGCTCTATGAGATCGAGATGAATATGACCCCGGAGAAATACCGGGCCTTCGTCAAGCACTATTTTGTCAAATGGCAGCCGGAGTATGAAACATTTGTGGAGACTCGCTGCCGGGAGGCTTTGAGCGGTGAATTTCCACGCTATGCCAAGGCCGCGGCCCTGACCTTCCAAATGATTTACCGGCAGCCGGTGCGGCACGAATTTTTCCTGATCAAGCCGCCCACCCTGCTGGTGGTGGGCCTAAAAGACCGGACCACCGTAGGGCGGGGCCGGGTGCCCGAGGAAATCCTCAAAGACAAGGGCCGCTATGACCTGTTGGGCAAGGCAGCGGCCAAGGACATCCCTAACTGCCAACTGGTTGAGATTCCCGGGGTCGGCCACATCCCCCATCTGGAGGCCCCGGAGCAATTCCATCGGGCCTTGCTCGACTTCCTGGCGAAGTGACCTGTCGCTCTGCTCAGGTGGGGCGGACCCGGAGTTCCGCCCTCTTCCAGGCCCTGGTCCCGGGGGCGCCCGGCCCCCTTAGGCGGGCCGGTGGGGCGGGCCTCCGTGCCCGCCCTATTCCCCGGGGGCGCCCGGGCCCCTTATTTTTTCCCGGGTTCCGGGCCTTCCTCCGCCAGCTTCCCCTTGGTCTTGGTGCCGCACATGGGGCAGAGGATGTCGATCTCCTTTTCGTTGCCGATAAACCTTTCCCTCAAGTCCTCCGGCCCCAGGAAACTGATGTCGCCACAGGCGCAGGCAGGGCATTCGGCCCGCACCTTGTATCTCCGTTTGGGCATATCTCCATCTCCCTTGGGTCTCTGAGGTTCGCAACCCGCTCCACCCGGGGGCCGACCTCTTTTTTGGGTAAAATTAATCACTGCCAGGAAGGCTGGCAAGGAAACAGAAGCGGCGACTATCCCCGGCTGCAGCCGCCGCCATAATGCCAGTGGGGCTTGCCAGCTCTTCTATTTGGCTTTCAATACTGAAAGCCCGCCAGCTGCACTCAGCCGGGTGAGGATCCGTATGATGTCCCGGGGCTCTCCGTGACTTGAGAATATCTAGGCCCGGAATAGTCTTGAGAACCTTGATGATAATTCTCCAGGGCACAGCCGCATTGAAGAACCATCAGGCTTAGAATCAGGAAGCGCAGAATTTTATTATTCATATTCCCGCCAATATCAGGGGACATTGCCAGAGAGTCTTTTATTTTCCAGAGCGTTGATTTTGTCAGGCATGCGTCTATTATAAATGAAAAGGAGAGGCCGTTCAAACGGATAAATTTCTGGTTTGGGGGGTATGGATATTCAGAGCCTATCAGAAATTATCGGGAGATTGAGGTAAGATGCGACATTGGCAAGATATTCGCTATCTTGCTTATCTCTTAAGATAGCTTTTTCTAGAAGTGTCCTCAGTACCAGGCTGAAAGTAGGTCTTGGGGTCGACCGGTTCGACAAAGGTTATCGGAAGCCCCCTTGGAACCCTCCTCTTCTGGCGTTTTCTAGGATAAAGGATAGTAAATGCCTGGGGCAGGGTTGCGCTGCATTTTCAAGCTCTTCTAATCTTTTCCATTATCGAGGCGGTCGAAAGACGATTTTTTGCTAAAACCTTCGAGAAACAGTTTTTCTTCGACTTTTTATAGCCGGTCCTGCGCTTCTTCTATTTTTTCCATCAGCTCCGAGAGTTCCATTAGTTTAGCGTTCAATTCTTTCAGTTTGGTTTTCGCTTTCAGAAGGTCCTATTTTGCTTGCGCTATTTCCTTTAGGCTTCCTGTTCATTCATTTCACTCTCCTTTGACCCGGCGCGTCGGCTGCCGCGCCTTGTTAGGCTATGCCTCCTTGCATTAATGGCCGAAGTTCAGTCTGATAACTAGGCAAGGCGAAGTTGCGCCAGCGATGCAAGGG
>JBAVAG010000031.1:0-13992 GCA_049585595.1 Desulfobaccales bacterium | reverse complement strand
TTTAAACCCCCTTTGAAAAAGGGGGCAGGGGGGATTTAAAATAAGTCCCTGAAATCCCCCTAAATCCCAGTGGTGTCCGGCAGAGATTTTGCATAAGGGACTGGCGAATGAAAAATGAAAAACGGAGAGCAAGCCTAAGCCAGAGAAGACGGGGCAGCCCGGAGGCGACAAAACTCCCTCTCCCCCATTGGGGGAGAGGGAAAAAGTTTGAAATTTCCATAAGATAATAGATTGTGAAGGGTAGCTATTTTCATGCAAGTTTCTTGTACCCGTTTCATGGCAAAAACCTTGCCGGACACTACTGGGATTTTAGGGGGATTTCAAGGGGTTATCTTAAATCCCCCCTGCCCCCCTTTTTCAAAGGGGGAGTTAAAAGTCAATGCTTTGAGATGTAATGACAATCATTGAACTCCAATCACAATGGATTCACCGGATCGAACCTGCGCCCCTGCCGCGGCTGGCCCGGCCCCGGGACCATCCCGATTGACAATGGAAGCCGTTAACCTTATGTTGAGGGAAGCCCGACGGCGGCAAGGCTGTTTTAATTCATGCCCGATTCCGGCTTCGATCCCTTGAGCCGTCTCTCATATTGGGAAGGAGAAGGCCCCATGAAAATGCAGGAATACATGCTCCAGGCCCTGAAAGACGCCCTGCAGATGGAGTTGGAGGGCCGCCAGTTCTACCTGGAGGCAGCCAAGAAGGTGCAAAACCCCGGGGTGCGCCAGATCCTGGAGTATCTGGCGGAATCGGAAAAGTACCATATCGAGAAATTCAACGAAATCTACCGGGACCTGGAGAAGGACCCGGCCTGGACCGAGTCCATGGCCGCCTTCAACCCGCCCCACCACGAACCCTATATCTGCGTTCTGGCCATGGCCCAGGCAGGCCAGGAAACCGGTGGCAAGGACGATCTCCAGGCCCTGCGCACGGGCATCAAGATGGAAGAATGCTCCATCGACTACTACACCAAGCTGGCCCGGGAGACCAAGATCCCCCTGGCCCGGCGCTTCTTCATGAGCGTGGCCCATGAGGAGCGCGGCCATTACCTCACCCTGATGGATATGCACAACTACCTGACCATGCCGGAAGACTGGTTTTATGTGACCCAGATGGGTAATGTGGATGGCCAGTGATTGAACCGGGGGCTAGAGGCGGAACTTCAGGAAGATAACCGGGTGGAACTGATCGTCATCGGCTCCGGCACCGGGGTGCCGTCCCTGCGGCGGGGCTCGCCGGCCCTGGCGGTGAGGGCCGCGGGCCGGGTTGTGCTCCTGGACCTGGGGGCCGGCACCCTGCGGTCCATGCTGCGCCACGGCCTCAACTTCAACGAGATCGACATCCTGGCCCTGAGCCACCGCCACCCCGACCACGTGGGGGACCTGGTACCCTTTTTGTTCGCCACCCGGTACGCCCTGGGATATTCCCGGCGCCAGCCCTTCTGGCTGCTGGCGGCCCGGGGCTTTGCCGAATTTCTGGAGCGGCTTAAGTCCGCCTTCGGCGATTGGCTGGAGCCGCCGGCGGGCCTCCTGCAACTCCGGGAGCTCTCCCCTGACGGCCCTGATGAAGCGGCCTGGGTGGGTTTGCGGGTCAAGAGCGCCCCCACCAACCACATTGACGGCAGCCTGGCCTTCCGCCTGGAGGCCGGGTCCCGTTCCCTGGTCTATTCCGGGGACACGGACGAAAGCGACTCCCTGGCGGCCCTGGCCCAGGGGGCCGACCTCCTGATCCTGGAGGCGGCCAACCCCATCAAGATCCCGGGGCACCTGACCCCGGCGGAGGCCGGACGCCTGGCGGCCCGGGCCGGGGTCCAGCGGTTGCTGCTGACCCACTTTTACCCGTCGAGCGACGAGGTGGATGTGGTGGCCCTGGCGTCCCGGGAGTTTCCCGGGGAGGTTCTCCGGGCCGAGGATGGCTTAAGGATTAATTTGGAAAACCAGGGGGCCCTTCCCCAGAGCCGATCTGTTGTGTCAGGCAGAGATTTTGCATAAAGGCCGGCGATTGAAGATTGAAAAATGTGGGCGCAAACCTTGCCGGACACTATTGAGAGCCAATGAGTTTTTGCGGTTGCTGGCGCTTCGGTGATTCAGAGCTTAATCCCTGAGAACGGGTGCGAAACTTGATTTATCCAAAGGAGTTTGAGAAGATCGCTGAGAAGGGGCCGGAGGCTGCCGGGTCGGCGGTGTCCCCGGGCCGAGGGGGTGGCCGTGAGGATAGGTTTGAAGTGCGTCGGTTTGCGGGGGTTGGGCCTGCTGGTGCTGGCAGCCCTGGTGATCGCCGGCCTGGCCGGCTGCAGCTCCAGGATCAGCAAGCATAATTTTGACCAGATCCAGTTGGGCATGACCCAGGAAGAGGTGCAGGGTATCCTGGGGCCGCCCACCTCAGCCACCGGGCTGGAGATTCCGGTATTTTCCGGAACCACCTCCAAATGGGTCCAGGGGGACACGGTGATCACCGTGCAATTTTTCAACGGCAAGGTGGTGGCCAAGGAATTTTCCCAGCCCGCGCCGAAATAGTTTCCCGTTTACCTAATTTTGGCTAAAATCAACAATCCGCAAGAACGAACCGTCGGATCGGCAGGAGAGTTAAATAATCATCTTCAATTGAGCCAGGAGTGGGAGACATGGCGATTATTACCATTTCCAGGGGGTCTTACAGCCGCGGCAAAGAGGTTGCGGAAAAACTGGCCCAGGCCTTGGGCTATCAATGCATTTCCCGGGATATCCTCCTCGAGGCCTCGGAGCAATTCAATATCCCGGAAATCAAGCTGATCCGGGCCATCCACGATGCGCCTTCAATTTTGGGACGCTTCTCGTATGAAAAAGAGACCTTCGTGGCCTACATCCGGGCAGCCCTCCTGCGCCAGGTCGAGAAGGACAACGTGATTTACCACGGGTTGGCCGGGCATTTCCTGCTGAAAGACCTTCCCCATGTTCTCAAGGTGCGAATCATTGCCGGCATGGAGGAACGGGTGCGGGAGGAGATGAAGCGGGAAAATATCTCCGCCGAGGAAGCCCGGCGGATTTTGCAGAAGGACGACCAAGAGCGCCGCAGTTGGAGCAAGCACCTTTACGGGATCGACACCTGGGATCCCAGCCTCTATGACCTGGTGATCCGGGTCCAGTGCGTCCAGGTGGACGACGCGGTGAATCTCATCATACACGCCCTGGAAGGCTCTTGCTTTCAGCCCAAACCCGGGAACCAAAGCTTGGTGCACGAGGTGTCCCTGGCAGCCCAGGTAGAGACGGCCCTGATGCAGGAAATCCCCTCGGTGCAGGTGAAGGCCAAGGCGGGCGAGATCTTCATTTACCTCAAGAAGTCCGTGTGCGCAGACGAAGAACTCGTATCCCGGATCAAGCGTCTGGCCGCCAGCATCGTCGACGTGGACATGGGGATTACCTGCTGCGTGAAGCCCAAGCAGCCCTGAGAAGAGGCGGGCGCCGGCCTCCAGCCGGGGTTGGCCGAAAATAACCATTCGCAAAGGAGTGGCAGACGTGGCGATCATTACCATTTCCAGAGGATCTTTCAGCCGCGGCAAGGAGGTCGCGGAAAAACTGGCCCACGATTTGGGCTATCAATGCCTTTCCCGGGATATCCTCCTGGAAGCCTCGGAGCGCTTCAATATTCCGGAAATCAAGCTGGTCCGGGCCATCCACGATGCGCCTTCGATTTTTGAACGGTTCACTTCCGGCAAAGAGCCATATGTGGCCTACATCCGGGCGGCCCTCTTGCGCCAGGTCCAGAAAGACAACGTGGTCTACCACGGGTTGGCCGGACATTTCCTGCTGAAAGGGATTCCCCACATTCTCAAGGTGCGGATCATTGCCTCCATGGAGGATCGGGTCAAGGAGGAGATGAAGCGGGAGAAGATCTCCGCCGAGGAAGCCCGGCGGATCTTGCAGAAGGACGACGAAGAACGCCGCAAATGGAGCAAACACCTTTACGGGATCGACACCGCGGACCCCAGCCTCTACGACCTGGTGATCCATATCCAGTGCATGACGGTGGACGACGCGGTGGAAGTCATCAAATGCGCCCTGAAAGGCCCTTGCTTTCAGTCCGACTCCGAAACCCAAAGGCTGGTGGATGATAAATCCCTATCAGCCCGGGTGGAGGCGGCCCTGATCCAGGAAATTCCCTCGGTAGAGGTGGAGGTCAAAGAGGGCGAGGTCTTCATTTACCTCAAAAAGGCCCAGTTCGAAAACGAAGAACTTATGGCCAGGGTTAAGCGCATAACCGCCAACATCGTCGGTTTTAAGGGCAAGATCACCTGCCTGATGCGGCCATAGTATCTCCGCCGGCGCCGGCCGGGTTTAGGAGGCCATCATGGATTTGAAGGACAAACGCATCGTCGTCATCGGCGGCACCTCCGGCATGGGGCTGGCAACCGCCAAGGCCGCGGCGGCCCTGGGAGCCCAGGTGGTCATTGCCGGCCGCAACACTGAGAAGCTGGAGAAGGCCAAGAAGGAAATCGGCGTCCCGGTGCGGGGCTTGGCCCTGGATGTGGGCGAAGAGGCGCAGATCAAGACCTTTTTCGCAGAGGTGGGCGAGTTCGACCACCTCACCACCCCGGGGAGCACCATCCACGGGGGGCCGTTCTTGACCCTGGATAGCGCCTCGGCGAAAGCGGATTTTCAGAGCAAATTCTGGGGCCAGTACCTGGCGGCGAAATACGGGGCCCCCCTGGTGCGGCCCGGCGGTTCCATAGTCTTTTTCGCCGGTATGTGGAGCCAGCGGCCCCGGGCCGGGGTGGCCGTCATCGCCGCCATCAACGGCGCCATCGAGTCCCTGGCCCGGGCCCTGGCCGTGGAGCTGGCCCCCATCCGGGTCAACGCCGTGTCCCCGGGGCTCGTGGATACTCCCATCTTCGCCGGTATGGACCCGGCGCGCCGGCAGGAAATGTTCCGGGCCTTCTCCGAAGTGGCGCCGCTCAGGCGGGTGGGCCGCCCGGAAGAGGTGGCCGAGGCGGTCCTCTACCTGATGGGCAATTCCTTCACCACCGGCAGCACCCTGTACGTGGATGGCGGCTATTTGCTGCGTTAGCTGTAGGGGCGACAGTGGCACAGGCTTCCAGCCTGTGATTGAGTCGCCCGGGCGACCCAACGGGTCGCCCCTACATCTAACAGGGCGGAATGATATGAGAAACAGCCTGATTTTTGGATATTTCCTGCTGATGATTCTGGCCTTGACTTCGGTAGCGGAGGTGCAGGCGGCAATGGTGACCAAGACCGTGGAATACCGGTATGACGGCACTGTCTTTAAGGGCTACCTGGCGTATGACGACACCACGCGGGGCCGGCGTCCCGGGGTCCTGGTGGTCCATGAGTGGTGGGGCCTCAACGATTTTGCCCGGCAAAAAGCGGAACAACTGGCCAGCCTGGGCTACGTCGCCCTGGCCGCCGATATGTACGGCCAGGGCCTGGTTGCCCGGGACCCCCAGGAGGCGGCCAAGCTGGCCGGGGAACTGCGGGGCAACCCTGCCCTGCTGCAGGCCCGGGCCCAGGCGGCCTTGAAGGCCCTGGCCCAGACCCCGGAGGTCGACCCCCGGCGTCTGGGGGCCATCGGCTTCTGCTTCGGCGGCACTACCGTCCTGGAGCTGGCTTATACGGGCGCCGAGGGCCTTAAAGGGGTGGTGAGCTTCCACGGGGGCCTGCTGGCGCCCACTCCGGTGGAACTCAAGGCCATCAAGGCCGCCATCCTGGTGCTGCACGGGGCCGACGACCCCCACGTCTCCGGGGAGTCCATCGCCGCCTTCCAGGAGGCCATGAGAAAAGGGGGGATAGACTGGCAGATGGTCTATTTCGGCGGTGCGGTGCACGCCTTCACCAATCCCGCAGCCGGCAGCAACAAGGCCTCCGGGGTCGCCTACGATGCCCGGGCAGCCCGGCGTTCCTGGCAGTATATGCGGGATTTCTTCAAAGAGATTTTTGCGCCTAAAAAGCATGATTAAAAGAAAAAGTGAGCAGTGAGCAGTAAAGGCGCCGCCGACCTGACGGTCCCTCGGTCCAAACACCCCTCTCAGGGGACGGAGAAAATAAAAAAACACAGGCTGGAAGCCTGTGCCACCGGGGTCACAGGAGGACCTGAGCACAGGCTGGAAGCAGGTGCCAATATCCCCCCGGCGTCAGACATTAAAGCGAATCTCGATGACATCCCCTTCCTGAATGGTGTAGTCCCGGTCCACCAGCCGCACCAAGCCCCGGGAGCGGGCCTCCTGCCAGTTGAAAACCTTCATTAAGTCCTCGTAGCTCACGATCTCGGCCTTGATGAAACCCCGGGCCAGGTCGGAATGAATCTTGCCGGCGCAGGTGACGATGTCGGAACCTTCCTTGATCGGCCAGGCATGCACCTCTTTTTTGTCCGCGGTGTAAAAAAAGGTGAGACCGGCCTTGTGGAGGACCTGCTCAATGGCGTTGTTGACCCCGGGTTGGCCCTCGACCATGACGGTGGGCTTAAGACTCAAGGGCGCCAGAGGCTTGAGGAGGGCTAATTCTTCTTCGGAAAAATCGACGTCACAAAGGGGTAATTCCTTCTCCAAATATCCGAGACAGCGGCTCAGCAACTCCTTTTCCCGGTCATCCGGGGTTCGGTCCCGCCGGGTTTCCAGCTTTTCCATATCCAGGATCAGCAGATCCAGGACCTTCTCCCGGGAGACCAGGAAGGCGTCGCCCTGCTGACAATCTTCTTTGATGAATTCCGCATAGAACGGAGTGACCTTCTTGGGCTCAAATTTCTTATCCAGGGCAATCACCCGCTCATCCTGATATTTAACCTTGCCTTCCGGGAGCTCCAACCCCATAAAACATATCTTCATCTTTAACCTCAGTTTTCTGTTTTCTGTTTTCTGACTCTGCTATGGGGCCCTTGACTTTGATTTGCCTTTTACCGAAAACCGGAAACAGTTTCACCCCCACCCCAACCCTCCCCCTCCCAGGGGGAGGGAGTAAAGGCCTTATTCCCTGGGTACAATTATCTTGGGAATTGTTCTGTTTTCTCTTTTTGGTCCCTGTAGGGGCGGGTTTAAAACCCGCCCCTACATTGGTTTTCCCAACATAGACCAGCAAACCGAAAACCGCATTTCGGCCTTTGACTTTGATTTTTCTTTCACAGAAAACAGAAAACCGTTTCAAAGAAAAACCGGCAGGATCCATGATCCTGCCGGCTACCGGGATCATTCTTCTTTTTTGGCGGACCCTGCCTGGAAGGGACCCGGGTGGGCTTAACTGATGGTAATGGTCTGTTTGCTGCCTCTGCCAAAGGCCATTGACTTCGATCTCGCCTTTTCCAGGAGACGGAAAACAGGAAACCGCATTTTAGCGGCCCCGCGGGCCGCCCCCTAAGGTTAAATTTTCATGACGTTTTGGGCTTGGGGTCCCTTGGCGCCCTGGACCACCTCAAACTCCACTTCCTGGTTCTCTGCCAGGGACCGGAAACCGTCGCCCGTGATGGCGCTGAAATGGACAAAGACATCGGGACCGTCTTCCCTGGAGATGAACCCAAAACCCTTGGCGTCATTAAACCATTTAACCTTCCCTTTTTCCTTCATTATGCCTTTCCTCCTGAAATGGTAAACCCGTCCGGCCCACAGAGCCGCATCGACTGAGAAGCAGTCAGACAAAAAAAAGGAGGGTATTTAGCATACCCTGCCGATTGGCTCCCGGGGCGCCGCGCCCCGCCTTCGTCCGACATGCTAAAGATACGGAGAAAATCTAACAACAGATTACCCCGCATGTCAAGAAATTTAAAACCTCAGGGAAATTTTTGCAGGTGAGTCAGATCCCCTGATCCGGTTTCAGGGATCAGTGAGTGCGGGCCAGCAATTCTTCGGTGATCAGCCGGAAATAAGTGGACTCGAGGCAGGGCCCGAAAATCTCCAGGTCCTCCTGGGCCTTGAGGGTGTGTTGGCGGGCCAGGGAGCGGCTATGCTCCAGAGAGCCGTAGCGGTCGAGAAGGCGGCGCAGCTCCGGGGCCGTTTCCGGTGTCAGGCCCTGGGCCAGCTCCTGGAGCCTTTGGCGGTCCCCGGGCCCGGCCTGGGCCAGGGCGTGGATCAAGGGCAGGGTGACGCGGCCTTCCCGCAGGTCGGCGCCCACCTCTTTGCCTATTTCCCCCTGGTCGCCGGTGAAATCGAGGAGGTCGTCCACCAACTGGAAGGTGATGCCCAGATGCAGGCCCAGGCGGGCCAGGGCCTCCTCCTGGGCCGGCGGCGCCCCGGCCAGGATGGCGCCGATCTGGCAGGCCGCGGCCATGAGGATCGCGGTCTTGCTGGTGATGACCTCAAAGTATTCCGCCTCGGTGATCTTGAGGTCGCCGGTGTGAATCAGCTGCAGGATCTCCCCTTCGGCCATCTGGGTGGTGGCCTGGGCCAGGACCTTGAGAATCTTCAGGTAATCAGTGGTCACTGCGATGGACAGGGCCTTGGCCAGGAGGAAGTCCCCCACCAGGATTACCGCCTGGTTTCCCCAGATGTTGTTGGCGGTGGTGGCCCCGCGGCGCAGCTGGGCCGCGTCGATGACGTCGTCGTGCAACAGGGTCGCGGCGTGCAGGTACTCAAAAATGGTGGAGAAGTCCGCCAGGTGGTCGCCTTGGTGGCCGCACATCCTGGCGGCCAGGATGAAGAGCAGGGGCCGCACCCGTTTGCCGCCGCTCAGCAGGATATGCCGCCCCACCTCGGCGATCAGAGGCACGTGGGTCCGGAGATTGGCGTCCAGTGCCGCATCGATGGCGGCAAGGTCCTTCTCCAGGGCGGCCTTCAGCAACTGTTTGGGGGAGGCATTCATGTGCATAAATTAGCTTACATCCCAAGGGATGTCAATTTATTAGACGAAGACGGACAGGTGCGGCACCGCCGCCTGCCATAGGGGAACCTTTTACCGTTTACCGTTTACCGTTTGCCGTTTTCCGTCCCGCTATATGGCTTTGAATTTGATTTGGCCTTTGCCTTTCGCGGAAAACGGAAAACTGAAAACTAAAAACCCAAAACCGGGCGGCCGATCACAGGCTGGAAGCCTGGGCCAACATCACCCTCACACGCCGCTAACTGACAATTTCTCCCAGCAGATCGTAGGGCAGGGCCCGGGTGAGCCGCACCGCCTGGACCTCCCCGACCCGGCCCGCACCGGCGGTGAGGTACACCTGGCCATCAACTTCCGGGGCCTGGCTGATCAGGCGGCCGCTTAAGAGATACTCGGATTCCGGACTCTCCCCTTCCACCAGTACCGCCTGCACCGTGCCCACCAGGGCCTTTAGGCGCGCCTTGACGATCCCCGCCTGCAGGCCCTTAAGTATCCGGGCCCGCCGCCGAGCGTCGCGGCGGGGCACCTGCCCGGGAAAGCGGCTGGCGGCGGCGCCGTCTTCAGGACTGTAAAGGAAGACCCCCAGATGGTCGAAGCGCAGCTCCTCAAGGAGTTCCTTCAGGGCCTGGAAGTGGGTTTCGGTCTCCCCCGGAAAACCCACCAGGACCGTGGTGCGCAGGGTCACCCCCGGCAGGACCTCCCGGATCAGGCGCACCAGGTCGATAATCCGGGCCCGGGTATAGCCGCGCCCCATGCGCCGCAAGACCTCGTCGTGGCCGTGCTGGATAGGGATATCCAGATAGGGGCAGATACGGGGGTCGGACGCCATGACTTCCAGCAACTCCCGGGTGATGCGGGTCGGATAGCCGTAAAGGAGACGGATCCAGCGGAAACCGGGAACGGCTTTAAGCTCCTTGAGCAGCGCCGGCAGCCCGGGATGTCCCGGGAGTTCCGATCCATAGGCGGTGGTGTCCTGGGCTACCAGGATGAGCTCTTTAACCCCGGAGGCGGCCAGTGCCACGGCCTCCGCCACCAGGGTCTTCAGGGGGCGGCTGCGGTAGGGGCCCCGGATCCGGGGGATGACGCAAAAGGTGCAGCGGTGGCTGCAACCTTCGGCGATCTTGAGATAGGCGAAATGGCCGGGGGTGGCGGGGTAGCGGGCCTCGGGGCCTGGGTAAGCGTAGGGCGGGGCCAGGTGGAAGAGCCGGGGCGCGTTCGCTCCCGGCCTTTGCCCCAAAATCTTTGCCAGGTCAGGAAAGTCGTGGACCCCGATGAGATAGTCGGCTTCCGGAAGCTCAGCGGCCAGCGCCTCTCCAAAGCGCTGCACCAGGCAGCCGGCCACCACCAGGCGTTTTGAGGGATCGGCCTCTTTGTGGCGGGCCAACTTGAGGACGGTATCCACCGCCTCCCGGCAGGCGTCCTCAATAAAGGCGCAGGTGTTCACCAGCAGCAACTGCGCGGCCTCCGGGTCCGCGGCCACCTGCCAGCCTGCTTTTGTGAGGCGGCCCAGCATGATCTCCGTGTCCACCAGGTTCTTGGCGCAACCCAGGGAGACGGCATAGACTAGGGGACGGTTTTCCGTTTTCTGTTTTCCATTTTCCGTATTCAGAACTATGAACCTTATTTAATGCCAAGGTCGGCTTTTATTTGGTGTTGGTTTTTTAATCCCATATGATCGATCCGTTGGGACGGCGGGTGGGGACGCCCGCCCCACCCAACTGCTCACTGCTCACCGCTCACTGCTCACTTAAAGGATATCACGGTCCAGGCGTCCATAGCTGCAAACATGGTGATCCAGAAGGCCAGTTGGACCAGGCAGGACCAACCGCGGCGCCGAGGCGTATTGAGGACCCGTTCGTCCAGGACCCTCATAAAATTATACATGACGGCGCACTCCAGGGCAAAGGGCGGGAACCCCAGGTAGCCCAGGACCGGCATTTCGAAGATCCTGCCGAAGTTCAAGACCGGCAGCGAGTAGACCCAGCGGGCCGCGGCCGGGTAATTCCAGGCCTCCCACCAGAGGCCGGTAAAGAGACCGGCGGTCAGCAGGCAGAGGTGCTCCCGCCGCTCCCCGTCGAGAAAGGCCTGAATGAGAGAGCGCCCCCCCAGCAGCCGGCAGAAAGGGTCCAGGAGCAGGAACCAGGCGCCCCACGTTAGAGGGAAGGCGTAGGCGGGGAAGACCAGGGGCAGGACTAGCGAGGCGGTCCCGCCCAGCAGGGCTAAAGGTTCCCAGGCGAAGGGCAACTGCAGCGGCCGGCCCCTGGCCCCCCGCCAGGCCCCCAGGGCCGCCAGCCCCTGGGCGGTGAGCAGGACGCCGGGCAGCACCGTGGCGAAGGCCAGGGCATAGCCCGGCCAGCGCAACCAGGGAATGGCCACTACTCCCTCATAGGCCCAGTTTCTCAAGACCAGGTTGCAGGCCTCGAAGATAAGCCAGAAGCTCACGGACCAGAAGGCCATCTTGAAGAGCTCCCTGGGCCGGTCCAGTAGCCAGGAATCGCCCCGGAGGTGAAAGAGAATCCCGTCCCAAAACAGGATCAGGGGATACCAGGAGAAGAAGTACAACCATTGGAGCAACTCCCGGCGGTCCCAAACTACGGCTGCCAGCCCCACCCCCCAAAGGACCAGGGCCAGCAAAATTTCGCCATGTGCTAATTTTCTTTTATTCATCACTAGTTGCCTGAGATATTAATGATAACAATATTTTACCCATTTGGGAACCCCTCCCTGCTCGGGGCGGGCCGCCCCGAGGGCAAAAAATTCCCTTGATTTGCTGTAAAAATGCTGTTATACGGGGAAAATCCGAAAAATTTGGGGACCTCCTGGGGAGCGAAAGTTATCAAACCTGAAATTTCCACAGTCCCGGAGCGGGGAATGACTAGACGCCAGTGGCTGCCGCGGCTGGGCGGGGTAGTTTTTTGTCTGGGGTGTCTGGCCTGGATAGCCGGTTGCGGCGGCGGGCCCAAGGCCGACCTTACGAAGACGGAACCCCTGGTCCAGGAGCAGGCGACCCCGGCTCCGGAGGCGTCCGATGACTCCCTGGGCGAGGAACTGACCGGCAAGCACCTGGAGGAACTCTACGCCAAGAGCGGTATCCCCGGCTGGAACCCCGGTTTGGAAGAGGAACTTAAACAGTGGGAGCATCAGGTCAATTTCGATGTGCCCATCCAGATGAACAAGGAAGTGCGGGCCTACCTGGTCTATTTCTCCACCGAACGTAAGGAGGTCATCAAAAATTATCTGGCCCGCTCCACCCGCTATCTCCCCATGATCAAAGAGGTCTTCGACGAGAATGGTCTGCCGGAAGATCTGGCCTATCTCGCCATGATCGAGTCCGGCTTCAATTGCAAGGCCTATTCCCCCGCGGCCGCCTCGGGCATGTGGCAGTTCGTCAAGGGCACAGGCATCCGCTACGGGCTGACCGTCGATAGCTATGTGGACGAGCGCCGGGACCCGGAGAAATCGACCCGGGCCGCGGCCAAGTATCTCCTGGACCTGTATAAACAATTCGGCTCCTGGTATCTGGCGGCCGCCTCCTACAACTGCGGTGAAGGCAGAGTGCAGCGGGAGCTGGACCAGAGCAACCACAAGAATTTCTGGGAACTCTCCGCCAACCAGTGCCTCCCCACTGAAACCAAGAATTACGTGCCTCAGATGATCGCGGCCACCATCATTGCCAAAAATCCGGAGAAATTCGGCTTCGGCAAGATTCCTTATCAACCTCCGGTAAAATTTGAAAAGGTCCAGGTGGACGAGCCCACTTCCTTGAAGGCTGCGGCCTTTGCCACCAACCGGCCGGAGGAAGACCTGCAAGCCCTCAACCCGGAGTTGCTGCGGGGCGTTACTCCTCCGGACAGCCCCAATTATACCCTGAAACTGCCAGCCAATAGTAAGGAGCTCTTCAACCGGAACCTCACCCTGGCCCGCATCGAGTATCCGGCGGTGGCCTCCCATCCGGTGGAGGCCGCCAGGAGCGGCAGCCGCCAGTATTCCCGGAGCCGGGGCCAGGCCTACCACCATGCGCAGGCCTCCCGCCATGAGGAGACTAAGGCTCCGTCCCCGAAATCGAGGACTTATGCCAAAGCCACCCCCCGTTCCTATGCCGGGAATGCCACCACCAGGAAGAGCGATCATTCTGGGATCAAAGAGGCCCCCCGCCCGGTGCAGGCCTCCATGTTTGGCGGGATAGCCGCATCCTCCAAGGCGGGCCACGCCGGCAAGACCAAAGAAAAGACGCCGGCGAAGGTGGCCAAGACCGGGGCTAAGAAACCGGAGTTGGCCAGGTCCAGGAAGGGTGCGCCGGCCGTCAAGGTTGCGGCCAAGAACAAAACCCAGGGGAAGAACGGCGCCTCTTCCGGTAAATCGAAAGATAAAGATAAGTATTCCAAGGCGAAGTCTCCGGCCTTGATGGTGTCCCAGGCACGCTGAGCGCCGATTTGCCAGCGCCGCTGTTTTTTTGCCCCTCGTGCCCGAGGGGCGTCCATCCGTAATTCTTCCGAAAAATTTTCCCAGCCCCCTTGATTTTCCAAAATTAATAGGTAAAGTTGTAAGATTAGCACTCAACGCTTCAGAGTGCTAACAATCAGGAAATTCTCAATTCACCACGAGGAGGTTTTGCATGAAGGTTAAACCCTTGAATGATCGAGTCCTGGTCAAACGGACCGAAGAGATCCAAGTCACCAAAGGCGGGATTGTCATCCCGGATACCGCCAAAGAGAAACCCATCGAAGGCCTAATCGAGGCCGTGGGCCCGGGCAAGATGAGCGAGCAAGGCCAGCGCATGGCCCTCCAGGTCAAGTCGGGGGACCGGGTCCTGTTCGGCAAATACGCCGGCACGGAAATCAAGGTGGAAGGCGAAGATTATCTGATGATGCGGGAAGAAGATATCCTGGCCATTATCGATTAAAGTTCGGCCCGGCAATCTGCTCTCACCCGAACCATCATTATTCATCTATCCAGATTTTTTAAAGGAGGACGGTAATAACATGGCTGCTAAAGAGATTAAATATGACGTCAAGGCCCGGGAGGCCATGCTGCGGGGGGTCAATACCCTGGCGGAGGCGGTGAAGGTAACCCTGGGTCCCAAAGGCCGCAACGTGATCCTGGAAAAATCCTTCGGCGCCCCGGCGATCACCAAGGACGGGGTTACCGTGGCCAAAGAGATTGAATTGGAAGATAAGTTCGAGAACATGGGGGCCCAGATGGT
>JBAVAG010000030.1:0-6749 GCA_049585595.1 Desulfobaccales bacterium | reverse complement strand
CGCTCACCAGGATGGAGTCCTCAAAGTTGTAGCCGCCCCAGGGCATGAAGGCCACCATGACGTTCTTGCCCAGGGCCAGTTCGCCCATGCCCGTGGCCGGCCCGTCGGCGATGATCTGGCCTTTATCCACCCGGTCGCCCTTGCCCACGATGGGCCGCTGGTTGAAGCAGGTGTTCTGGTTGGTGCGCTGAAATTTAGTGAGCTTGTAAATGTCCACCGGCGAGCCGTCGCCGCCGCTGGAGGGCTCCGACGCCCGGATGACCACCCGGGTGGAGTCCACGTCTTCCACCACCCCGGCCCGGCGGGCCACCATGGTGACCCCCGAATCCCGGGCCACCACGTTTTCCATGCCGGTGCCGATGATGGGTGAGCTGCTGGTGAGCAGGGGCACTGCCTGGCGTTGCATGTTGGAACCCATCAGGGCCCGGTTGGCGTCGTCGTGCTCCAGGAAGGGGATGAGGGATGCCGCCACCGATACCAGCTGGTTGGGGGAGACGTCCATGTTCTCTATATCTTTGGGGTTGGCAATGATGAACTCGCCGCCCTTGCGGGCCTCGATCAGGTCCACCTTGAAACGCCCCTGGGCATCCAGGGGGGCGTTGGCCTGGGCGATGACCCGGGGGTCGCCGGGAGTCCATTCCGAGTCTCCCTCCTGCAAGGCGCTCAGGTACCGCACCTCCCGGGTGACCCGGGTCTCGGTCCGGTTGCCCACCTGTTTCTTGTTCACCACCCGGTAAGGGGTCTCGATGAAGCCCAATTCATTGACCCGGGCAAAGGTGGACAGGGAGACGATGAGGCCGATGTTGGGACCTTCCGGCGTCTCAATGGGACAGATGCGGCCATAATGGGTGGGGTGGACGTCCCGCACCTCGAATCCGGCCCGTTCCCTGGTCAAGCCCCCGGGTCCCAGGGCGCTGAGGCGCCGCTTGTGGGTGATCTCCGAAAGCGGGTTAGTCTGATCCATGAACTGGGAGAGCTGGGAGGTGCCGAAAAACTCCTTGATCACCGCCTGCACCGGCTTGGCGTTCACCAGGTCGTGGGGCATCAGGGTGTCCAGGTCCTGGATGGCCATGCGCTCTTTGATGGCCCGTTCCATGCGCACCAGCCCCACCCGGAACTGGTTCTCCAGGAGTTCGCCCACGGCCCGCACCCGCCGGTTGCCCAGGTGGTCAATGTCATCCACCGGGCCTTCCTTGTCCTTCTGGGTGATGAGTTCCTTCACCGCCAGGAGGATGTCTTCCGGCTCGAGCGTAGTCTGGTTGAGCGGCAGGCGCTCCTCGGGGGGCCTAAGCTTCAGGTCCAGCTTGAGCCTACCCACCGAGGAGAGGTCGTAGTATTCCGGATTGAAAAAGAGGTTCTTAAAGAAGGTGGTGGCCACTTCCTCATTGGGACGGTTGCTGGGGCGCAAACGCCGGTAGATCTCCAGAATGGCGTCCTTGGCAGTGGCGGTCTTGTCGGCGTAGAGGGTGTTCCGCAGGCAGGCGCTGACATTGACCCCGTCGATGAAGAGGAGGTCGAGCTCCTTGATCCCCTTCTGCTGCAGCAAACCAATCTTGTCCTCGGCCAGGGCCTCGTTGCAGTGAGCCAGGACCTCGCCGCTCTCGAGGTCCAGAATATCGTGGGCCACCACCCGGCCCACCAGCTCCGAGACGTTCCCGGGAATGCTAGTGACTCCGGCCCGCTCCAACTTTTTCAGCAACACCGGGGTGAGTCGTTTGAGCTTCTTGACCACCACCTCCCCGGTCTTGGGATCCAGGATGTCGGCGCTGCTGGTCTTGTCCTGCAGCAATTCCGGAACCAGCGGGCGGCGTATGCCCTCTTCATCCAGAAAGATCCGTTCGGTCTTATAGAAAAAATTGAGCAGCTCTTCGGTGCTGTACCCCAGGGCCTTCAGGAGGATGGTCACCGGAAACTTGCGCCGCCGGTCGATGCGGACGTAAAGGATATCCTTGGGGTCGAACTCGAAGTCTATCCAGGAGCCCCGCAAGGGAATCAAACGGGCTGAATAGATGATCTTGCCGCTGGAGTGAATCTTGGCCCGGTCATGATCGATGAACAGGCCCGGCGAGCGGTGCAATTGGCTGACCACCACCCGCTCGGTGCCGTTTATGATGAAGGTGCCGTTCTCGGTCATCAGGGGCAGGGTGCCGAAATAGATCTCCTGCTCCTTGATGTCCCGAATGGTCCGGGATTTCACCTCGGCCCCGGTCTCGTAAACCACCAGACGGACCCGAATCTTCATGGGGACCTCGTAGCTCATGCCCCGCTGCAGGCATTCATCCACGTCATACTTGGGGTCACCCAGATCGTAGTCCACGAACTCCAAGGAACAGGCGCCACTGAAGTCCTGGATGGGAAAGACGCTCCGGAACACCCCGTGCAAGCCGTATTCGGAACGCGCCTCCGGCGCCAGATCTTTCTGCAGAAAGCGGTAGTAAGACTCCTTCTGCATCTCGATTAGATTGGAGATTTCCACAATCCGCTCGATCTTGCCGAAATTCTTGCGGTACAATTTTAAGGGCGATAAGGCGTTGGCCATGGATACTCCTTAAATAGGCTGGCCTGGAAAGAAAAAATCGGGGTTCGTGTAGCCCGAACCCACCCAAATCTCCAGGAGTTTGCCGTTAATCCCCCAGAATGGCAAAGGAGACCGGAGGGCTCCCCCGGTCGGCCTTTGCAGCTGTCACTATTTTGGCCCCAAACCCCGTGCCGTCATCGGCGGGAACCGCAGCGCAGCACCCTATTTAACCTCTACGCTGGCCCCTTGGGCTTCCAGTTTCTTCTTGACCTCTTCGGCTTCCGCCTTGGAGATGGCTTCCTTAACGGTGGTGGGCGCGTTTTCCACCGCTTCCTTGGCCTCTTTCAGGCCCAGATTGGTAATGGCCCGCACTTCCTTGATCACCTGGATCTTGTTGGGACCGCAGGCGGTCAGAACCACGTCGAATTCGGTCTGCTCCTCGGCCGCCGGCGCCGCCGCGGCCGCCATCCCCGGCATCGCCGCAGCCACCGCCACCGGCGCCGCCGCGGACACGCCGAACTTCTCTTCCAGCTCCTTGATGAGGGTGGAGAGCTCCAGTACCGTCATATTAGCCAGGTAGTCCACTACCTCGACTCGAGAAATGGCCATCGATCTTCCTCCTTGGGTAATAACGAATCTTTTACAGGGCTGTGGGCGCCGGCGGCTGCCAGCCGCGCCACCTGCCAGCAAACCTTAGTTGTCTTCCGCGGCGTCTTCCGCTGCCGCGTGGCCGCCCGCGGCGCCTTCGGCTTCCACCTCGTCTTCCGCGGCGTCCTCGGCTGCCACGTTGCTGCCCGCGGCGCCCTCGGCTGCCACGTTGCTGCCCGCGGCGCCCTCGGCTTCCACCTCGTCTTCCGCGGCGTCTTCGGCTGCCACGTTGCCGCCCGCGGCGCCTTCAGCTTCCACCTTGTCTTCCCCGGCGTCTTCGGCCTTCGCCTGCTGATCCCGGTGAGCCACCAGCACATTGAGCAGCGAGCGGATCACCCCGGCCAACACGGTCACCAGGCCGGTGGGCACCCCTTGGAGCACCCCCAGCAACTGGGCCAGCAGCACTTCCCGGGCCGGCAGTTTGCTCAGGGCCTCCAGGTCTTTGGGGCTCAAGAACTCCCCGCTCAGCACCGCGCCCTTGATCGTAAAGAGTGGCTTGTCCTGGGAAAACTTGGTCATGATCTTGGCCAGGGCCACCGGGTCGGCGTATCCCAGGGTTAAGGCGTTGGGCCCGCTGATCTTGGGGACCAACGGGGCGATGGGCGAATCAGCCGCCGCGGCCCGGCGCAGCAGGGTGTTTTTGACCACCTGCAGCTCGGCCCCGGCTTCCTGGAGCTGACGCCTGAGGCCGGTCATCTCCTCCACCTTCAACCCCTTGAAATCCGAGAGGATGCCGATCTGGGAGCGGGATACCTTTTCCCGGATTTCCTGGACGATTTTTTCTTTTTCTTTGATTACCTGGCGCACCACCGGACGAGACCTCCTTTACATCTGGCGCAGCAAATTTTTCACGTCGGAGCTGTCCACCGGGATCCCGGGACCCATGGTGGTGGACACATAAATGCCCTTCATATACGCCCCTTTGGCGGTGGCCGGCTTCAAGCGAACCAGGGCCTCCATCAGGGAGGCCAGGTTTTGCAGCAGTTTTTCGGCCCCGAAGGAGGCCTTGCCCACCGGGGCATGAACGACGCCGGCCCGGTCCACCCGGAACTCCACCTTGCCGCCCTTCAACTCATTGACGGCTTTCGCCACTTCGAAGGTCACAGTGCCCACCTTGACGTTGGGCATCAGGCCCCGGGGGCCCAGGATTTTGCCGATTTTGCCCACCTGGCCCATGATATCCGGGGTGGCCACGGCCTTGTCAAAATCGAGCCAACCGCCCTTGATGCGCTCGATGAGGTCTTCGGCGCCGGCGTAATCGGCCCCGGCCTCCAGAGCCTCCTTCTCTTTCTCTCCCTTGGCAAAAACCAGCACTCGCACGGTTTTGCCCAGCCCGTGGGGTAGCACTACCGCGCCCCGCACCATCTGGTCGGCGTGCCGGGGGTTGACCCCCAGGGCCACCGCGGTGTCCAGGGTTTCGTCGAACTTGCTGGAGGCCGTCTGCAAGGCTATCTCAACGGCTTCGCTAAAAGGGTAGCGGCGATTGCGGTCCACCTGGGCGGCGGCCTCCCGATATCTTTTGCCATGTTTGGCCATCGGTAGCACCTCTATTTAGTGGTCAGTGGTCAGTTGCCAGTGGCCAGTTGCCAGAATTACTCTGGGAACCGGGAACTGGTAACTGGTAACTCTCACTCGATTTCAATGCCCATGCTCCGGGCAGTCCCGGCGATGCTGCGCATCGCCATCTCCAAACTGGTGGTGTTCAAATCCGGCATCTTCTGGCGGGCAATCTCCTCCAACTGGGCCTGGGTGATCTTGCCCACCTTTTCCCGCCCGGCCTCCTTGGCGCCTTTGGCCAGCTGCGCCTTCTGCTTGATCAGCACCGCGGCGGGCGGCGTCTTGGTCACGAAGGTGAAGGAGCGGTCGGCGTACACCGTGATCAACACCGGAATAATGGTCCCTTCCTGGGCCGAGGTCCGGGCGTTATAGGTTTTGCAGAACTCCATGATATTGACCCCGTGCTGCCCCAGGGCCGGGCCAATGGGGGGCGAGGGGTTGGCCTGCCCCGCCGGAATTTGCAGTTTGATCAGCGCTATGACTTTCTTGGCCATCGAGGTTGCTCCTTACTGAATACTCATTCAATGCAAATATTTTATTAACAGCAGCGAGGGATAATGAGCCTCGCTATATAGTCCATGCTATAGGCTGGGTGCACTGTAGCTAGATTTTCTCCAGTTGCGTAAACTCCAGCTCTACCGGCGTGGGACGCCCGAAGACGCTGATCATCACCCGCACCCGGCCCCGGTCCGGCCGCACCTCGTCCACCACCCCGGTGAAATTGGCAAAGGGACCGTCGTTGACCTGCACCTTGTCCCCGGTATCGAACTTGATCTTGGGCTTGGGCCTGAGCACCCCTTCCTGCATCTGGGCGATGATCTTGGCCGCGTCCTCTTCGGGGATGGCCACCGGCTCCTCTTTGCTGCCCACAAAACCCGTGACCTTGGGGGTGTCCTTCACCAGGTGCCAGGTGTCGTCGTTCAGCTCCATCTGCACCAGGACATAGCCGGGATAGAATTTCCGGGAGGAGAGCTTGCGCTCGCCCTTGACCATCTCCTCCACCGTCTCCATGGGAACCAGGACCGCGGGCACCGCCTCTTCCAGCCCCCGGGCCTTGGCCCGCTCCAGGATGGCGCCCTTGACCTTCTGCTCAAAGCCGGAATGAGTATGGATGATGTACCACTTCAGGGCCACAGCCGCGTCCTCTGCCTCAGTGGATAAAGCTCTGCACCAGATGGGACAGGGCGTAATCCACCAAACCTAAAAAGATGGCGATGATGAGCACCAGTATCAGCGTTACTCCGGTAGTTCCCAGGGTCTCCTTGCGGCTGGGCCAGGTAGTCAGTTTGAGCTCGGTGACCACTTCCCCCAGGAAGGTCCTGGTCTTCTCGATATAAAGCATTACGGGGGGCAGGCTGAACCGGGGAGCCCGGGGTTTGGCGGGCTTCAGCTTGACCACCTTGCCGGAGCCGCCGGGGCTGATTTCTTTGGTTTGCTTATTCTTGTTCTTCTTCATAATCGCGGTCGCCCTGGTGGCTGCCTGGCGGTGCTCTGAACACCTGATACCGGAAGCCCGCCAACCCGCCTCCGGTCAACATCCTGCCTCGGGGTGGCGGCCCCTCACTTCAAGCTAATCCCGAATAAAATCCGGCAGCGCAACTAAAACCGCCCCACCGCGCCTCACAACCCTCGGTGCCAAGACCCTCACCTCTTGATTGGCAGGCCAGGAGGGATTCGAACCCCCAACATCCGGTTTTGGAGACCGGCGCTCTAACCGTTGGAGCTACTGGCCTGTCTTCGCCCACTCACTTGCTTTCGCGATGAAGGGTATGCGTTCTACAAAAAGGGCAGAACTTTTTGAAGGCAAGCCGATCGGGGGTGCGCCGCTTATTCTTGGTGCTCGTATAATTCCGGCGCTTGCATTCGGTACAAGCTAAGGTGATGATATCTCTCATAGTATTATTCCACAATCTGGCTGACGACGCCGGCGCCCACGGTGCGGCCGCCTTCCCGGATGGCGAAGCGCAGCCCGTCTTCCAGGGCCACCGGGGTAATCAGGGTCACTTCCAGGGTGACGTTGTCCCCG
>JBAVAG010000029.1:0-10421 GCA_049585595.1 Desulfobaccales bacterium | reverse complement strand
GCCTGGATCTTGACTCCGGCCTGGGCCAGCGTCCTGGCAACCCAGATGGCAGTATTTTTCGGTGGCTGGCGCATCGTCTTTATTATTACCGCGGGATTCGGCATAGTTCCCTTGTTCCTGATCTTGTTCCTGGTCTTCGACAGGCCGGAGCAATATAAGTATATCACCCAGGAAGAACTCGAAGAATCTTATCAGGAGGAGTTGGCGGAAGGCATCCTCAAGAAGGGTGAATTACAGGACACCCAGGCCAAAATCCTCTCGCAGAAAACCTTCTCGTTTCTGAACATGTTCAAGCATCGCAGCTATGTGGCCGTCATCGTAGTGGACATTGTCATGCAGATAGCGTTTTGGGGAACCCTGGTGTTTATCCCTCTTTATCTGTCGGACGTCTTCAAGTTTAAACTGGCGACCATGGGTTTATGGAGTTCACTTTACTTTTTGGCCGGGGCCGTCGGGAGCTTCACCTCCTCGTACCTTTCAGACAAATTGTTCCGCAACGACCGGAAGGTCATGATCCTGGTGTGCTTTATCGGCCTGATACCTTTTATTCTGCTGCTCTCCACGCTGAAAGCGGCGGATCATTCCATTCTGGCCCTGGCTCTTTGCGGGATGGGTTTTTTTGCCAACATGGCCTGGGGGCCGTTTCTGGCGGTGCCGGCCGAAATTTTTACGCCCGAGGTTTATGGCAAGGCCATGGGCTTCGTTAATGGGGTCGGCTATTTCGTCGCTGCCTTTGCGGCCAAAATTTTCGGCATGCTGGTAGTTGTCCACGCCAGTGGGGCCAAGACCTATACGGGGGCCTGGGTATTCATTGCTCTCTGTGTGGTGATCGGCATCATCGGAGCCTTGTTCATCAAGACTTCCCATCCGGAGGAACCTGCCCCCGCGGGTGGGTAAATTGCCCTGGATCCGGTGGAGGCAGAAGGTGTTGCCGTCCACCGGATTTTTTCCAGCAAATAGATCGCCCCTAAGGCGGCCCTGAAGCAAAAAGGGACCGGCGAGCCAGGCCCGGCGGTCCCTGAGGTTGATATTCACTGAAAGCTGTAAGCTAGCGGGGAAGTCAAGCCCTGGGATCCATTGGTAGGTCAATCCCCGGCGCCGCAGAGAAACCCTCTTTCAGGGGCGGGGCTTTGAATTCCAGGGTCCGTACCAAGAGGACCGGCACCGCGGAACGGGAGACCACCTTTTCGGCGACCCCGCCCAGATACCAGGCCACCGTCCCGGCCCCGTGGGTGCCCAGGACGATGAGGTCGTAACCCTTATCCTGGGCGAAGGCCATGATTTCCCGGGCCGGCACCCCGTCCACGCAAATCGAGTCCGCCTCCAGGCCCTGGTCCTGGAGGTCCTTCCCGGCCGTGGCCAGGAAGATGGAGCAGAATTTTTCCTCCCGGGCCTCGGCGGCCTTGCTGGGGAGGATCCCGCGCTGACAGACATGGAAGAGGGTCACTTTGGCCTGATTGCACTTGGCAAGTTCCGTCACCTTGGGAAGAATCTTCGCCGCAATTTCCGAGCCGTCCAATGGAACCAAAAGCTTCTTAAACATAAATGCCCTCCCGATTGACTTTCCCGGGGCCTATGCCAAAATGCCGCCTCGCCGCGGTCCTGCACGGTTCAAATTTAAAATTAAGAACGAGATCGGAAAATGTCAATTACTCATCATTGCTTTCCTGGCCGCCGATCTCCCTCGTCTTTCCGCCTTTATACAGTCCCCGTTGCAAGACCCGGAGGTAGCTGGTAAAATCTCCCTCCCCCGAGTCGCTTTCCAGGTGTTGGGACATCATCTTGAGTTTGGCGTCCAGGTCGTCGAGGGTATAAACCAGCATGGCCTCCCGGGTCTTGGGCAAAACCGGGGAGCCGAATTCCAAAACGCCGTGATGAGCCAGAATAATGTGTTCTACCTGTATTAGCAGGTTGGCATCGGAGAATTGCATGGCCCGGGCTTCCTCCCGCACCATCTCCCAGCCCAGGACAATATGGCCCAGGAGTTGGCCTGGGACCGTGGACTCCGGGGCGGCGGGGTTGGTGATTTCCTTGACCTTTCCCAAATCGTGGAGGATGGCGCCGGCCAAGACCAGGCTGGGGTTGAGGTCGGTGTAGATGCTCAGGGAGGCCAAGGCATGGCGGGCCACGAACCAGGTGTGCTCCAGCAGACCTCCCCGATAAGGGTGGTGGTAGAGGCGGGCCGCGGGGCAGACCAGGAACAGCTCCTGGTAGCGGTCCAACAGGCGCAGCACCAACTGCCTTAGGGGCGGCTGGATATGGGTTTCGGCCAATTGGCGCAACTCCCCCCACAACTGCTGGCGGTCATAGGCGGTGGACCACTGCAGGATTTCCGGATCGAAGTCCTTGAGGTCCTTGCCCAAGGCAGTGAGCGCCGCAACCGTATTGAGGTATTGCACGGTGAGCTGGAGCTCGCCCTTGTAGGAATCGATCTGGCCCTGGACTGCCACGTAATCCCCCGGGGCGAAGGGACCGGGACATTTGGTCAGGGTCTTGCTCCAGACCCGGGCCACCAGGGCGCCGCTCCTGTCGCCCAGCACCAGGGACAGGTAGGGGGCGCCGGTCTTATCGGTGCGGCTCTCCACCTGGCGCACCAGGAAGAATTGGTGCACCGTCATGCCTTCCTGCAATTGGTCGATAAATTGATGGTCCATTGGGAGCCTCGCAACTAGGGGGTGGCGAAATCATACCGCCGGGTGAGGGCCGGGTCAAGGCCGGGTACCTGGAAAAAATAAAGTGAAGGGAAATCAGGGAAACCCTTGACAACTTTTTATGGATAATTATCTTATTTATTCCGATACAGACGATGTCTGGCAGGTGTTGGGCAGCAAACGATTGGCAGGGGAGGACAAGCCGGAGACCCTAACTTGCGGAGGTAGGGGGAAAAAGCCTGACACTTTTCCTGATGGCCCGGCTGACCGCGCCTTTTGGGCGTCCGCGAGTGGTTTTTAGGACATGAGGCGGTCTTGAGCGATTTTCGGGAAAATTTCGGAGAAAAAGAAAATAAGCGGCCAGTTAAAGATTCCGCCCTTGATGGCCGATGAGTGAAAAGAGCAGAATATTTTTGTTGACTTAATTGCAAAATAAGATAAAATACATCATTTAACCTCAATGAGCTGGGCAACCACGAGGGAAGACCCATACATGGAAAAAGACTACCTGAAGAAATTCCTTGATCTGGGTGCCGCCAACGAACAGTTGGTCGCCTATGATCAATTTCATCTCATAGTTCCCGGGGAAGATAACGAATCCCTCGATTTCCGGGCCCCCTACGAAGGTCCGGCCGACGAAGAGCTGGAAGTGACTGACCAGTTGGACGTGGCCGCTTATGGCGGCGGGCCGGAGGAAGGTCTGGAGGAGGAACTGGAAGACGTGGAGGTGGAGGAAATCCCGGAACATGAGGGGCTGGTGGCCGCCTATTTCCGGGAGATGCTGCGCTATTCCATCCTCTCCCCGGAAGAGGAGCGCCATCTGGGCCGCATCATCAAAGAGGGACAGGAGGCCATCTTCGAATTGGTTTCCCAGGCGAAATCCGATCTCGAAGAGATCTGCTATCTCCAAAAGAAGGTCCAGGATTGGTTTAAGACCCTGGATAAGACCGCGCAGAGCAAAGAGAAGCTCTTCAAGGTTATCCATCAGAAATTGGTCCAGATTCAGAAGCACCATCCCGAGGCCAATGAGGTGGAGGAACTGGCCAATCGCATCGAGGTCACTGAAGGCGAGGTCAACCTGGCCCGGGATCAGATGATCAAGGCCAACCTGCGTCTGGTGGTGAGCATCGCCAAAAAGTACCTACACCGGGGCTTGACCTTCTCCGACCTGATTCAGGAAGGCAACCTGGGGCTGATGAAGGCGGTTACCCGCTATGACTACACCACCGGCTACCGCCTCAGCACCTTTGCCTCCTGGTGGATCCGGCAGACCATCACCCGGGCCATCTACGACAAGACCCGGACCATCCGGATTCCGGTGCACCTGCAGGAGATTCGCAACCGTTGTTACCGGGCCTTTTACGATCTACTGAAGGAATTGGGCCGGGAGCCCAACCTGCGGGAGATCTCTGAGCGCTCCGGGGTGCCCGAGGACAAGATTCTCCTGGTCACTAACCTGGCTGATGAGCTCATCTCCCTGGAGACCCCGGTGGGGGACGAAGGAGACCGGCTGGGTGACTTCATCCGCAACGACAAGGCAGTCTCCCCCTACGAGGCCATCCTCGATTCCCAGTTGGGTGAGAAGACCGATTCCATCCTCACCACCCTCACCGCCCGGGAAGAGAAGATCATGAAGATGCGCTTCGGGATCGGGGAAGAGGTGGAGCACACTCTGGAGGAGATCGGCCGGGCCTTCAAGGTTTCCCGGGAGCGCATCCGCCAGATTGAGAAAAAGGCCTTGAAGCGTCTGAAGCACCCCACCCGCAAAGCGGCGCTGGAGGATTTTCTGGAGTAACATCCGGGGCCAGCCCCCATGGCGGCCTCGCCTACCGATCCTGTGGAGGGACCAAGGATGGCAGGACTGACCCCCGAGAGACTGGCGGAGGTAAAGGATCGCCTGCTGGGGCGCAAGAAGAACCTTTGGCTGGAGGTCAAGGAGCAGCTCAAGAGCAGCATCGGCGACGGTTACCAGGAAATGCTGGCCACCGCCCGGGATGAGGAAGACCAGGCCACGGTCAGCCTGCTGGCCGAAACCAGCCTCACCCTCCTGGGACCTAAACGCCAGGAGCTGGAGGCCATCGAGGAGGCCCTGCAGCGCCTGGAAAACGGCGCTTACGGCCTCTGCGAGGTCTGCGGCCAGCCCATCGAACCCCGGCGTCTGGAGATCATGCCGGAGACTCCTTTGTGTCGCAACTGCATGTCCCAACGGGAAAAACTGGCCAAGGCCACGGCTCGCTAACCAGTAACCATATCAAAGCCTAACAAGGGCGGCAGGAGAAATCCTGGCCGCCCTTTTCTGTTGGCAATATTTTAATTTTCCCTTCTTTGTCTCTTAGGTCTCGGCAAACAGTTCGGTGCTCAAGTAGCGCTCGCCGGTGCTGGGGAGAATCACCACGATGAGCCTCCCCTGGTTTTCGGGCCGGGCGGCCACCGTGAGCGCGGCAGAGACCGCGGCCCCGGAGGAGATGCCGCAGAGGATGCCCTCCTGCCTGGCTACCTGGCGGGCGGTTTCGAAGGCCGCCTCGTTGCTCACCGGGATGATTTCGTCAATGATCCGGGTATTGAGGATCTCGGGGATGAAGCCGGCGCCGATACCCTGGATCTTATGGGGGCCGGGTGGGCCGCCGGAGAGCACCGGCGAGGCCGCGGGCTCCACCGCCACCGCCTTAAAAGAAGGCTTGCGGGCCTTGATCACTTCGGCCACCCCGGTGATGGTCCCCCCGGTGCCCACCCCGGCCACCAGGAAATCCACGGCGCCCCCGGTGTCAGCCCAGATCTCCTCGGCGGTGGTGCGGCGGTGCACCTCCGGGTTGGCCGGGTTGGCGAACTGGTTGGGCATGAAGGCCCCCCTGGTCTCGGCCACTAGCTCTTTGGCCCGGTTGATGGCCCCGGTCATGCCCTGACTCCCCGGAGTGAGCACCAGTTCCGCGGCCAGGTGCTTCAAAAGCTTGCGGCGCTCCAGGCTCATGGTTTCCGGCATGGTGAGGATGAGGCGATATCTGCGGGCGGCGCAGACGAAGGCCAGGGCAATGCCGGTATTGCCGCTGGTGGGTTCCACGATCAGGGTGTCCGGGGTAATCAAGCCCTGGGCCTCAGCCGCCCGGATCATGGCCGCGCCGATGCGGTCCTTGACGCTGCCCAGGGGATTCATGGACTCCAGCTTGGCCGCCAGGGCGCCGGGCAGGCCCCGCCCCAGGGCGTTGAGCCGCACCAGCGGAGTTTTCCCCACGGCGGCCATGAGATCGGAAAGGATGCCGCTCATTTTCAGCCCTCCGGAAAGGATAAGTTCAAGGTTGAAGGTTCAAAGTTCAAGGTTGAGACCTCTGCGAAGTCCCCCAATTTGTCCTTCTGAGGGAGCGAAGCGATCGGAGAATCCAGATCCTTAGCTTCGCTCAGGATGACAAAGGCGGTCAACCCCGAGACTACTGGCCGCTCTTTTTGTCCTGGTAAACCAGTTCCGGCTTCTTTAAAAAGACCTTGGTGTCCGGGGGCACCGACTCGGTGATCCAGACGTTGCCGCCGATGACGGAGCGCGCCCCGATGACGGTTTTCCCCCCCAGGATGGTGGCCTGGGCATAGATGATGACGTCGTCTTCGACCGTGGGGTGGCGCTTCACCAGGCGCAGCGAGTCCACCTGCTCCCGGGGCAGGGACAGGGCTCCCAGGGTCACCCCCTGGTATAACCGCACCCGGTCGCCGATCTCGGTGGTCTCCCCGATCACCACCCCGGTCCCGTGATCGATAAAGAAGCTCTCGCCGATGTGGGCCCCGGGGTGGATGTCGATCCCCGTGGCGCCGTGGGCGTATTCCGTCATGATGCGGGGAATCAGGGGCACGGTCTGGTCCACCAGTTGGTGGGCCAGGCGGTAAACGCTGACCGCAAACAGGCCCGGATAGCTGAAGATGATCTCATCAAAGCTCCGGGCCGCGGGGTCGCCCTCATAAGCGGCCCGCACGTCTTTGGCCATGGCCCGGCGCAGGCGGGGCAGCTCCCGCATGAAACGGATGGCGTCCTCCTGGCCCCGCTCTTCGCAATGGGTGCAGGGGAGGTCGTGGCGCAGGCATTCGTGGCGGATGGCGAGGGTGATCTGTCGGGACAGGACCTCGAAAAAGGCCATCGCTTCCTGGCCGAAATAGTAGCCCAGGTTGACCTGGTCCACCCGTTTGCGGATGAAATAGCCGGGGTAAAGGAGGCGGCAGGCCCGGTGGATGAGGTCGATCGCCTGCTCCCGGGAGGGGATGGGCTCCGGGCCCACGTGGTCGAAGCAGTCTTCCAGATGGCAGGAGGCCACCAGTTGCTCGACGATCTGGGGGATGGCTTCCCGGAATTCCTGGGCGGACCTGGCCTCCACCTTGCACCGTTCATCAAGTTCCGGATCGGCCTTGGCAGTCATAATCCCCTCTCAGCCTTCCATGGTGGCGCAGACGGCCTCGCCTACCCCCCAGTAAGGGGACAGGGCCCGCAGTTTTTCGATGACCCGCGGAAATTTTTCGACGACATAGTCGATTTCCCGCTCGGTGTTGAAAACGCTGAGACTGAAGCGAATGGAGCCGTGGGCCATGGTGAAGGGCACCCCCATGGCCCGGAGCACGTGGGACGGCTGCAGGGACCCGGAGGTGCAGGCGGAGCCGGAAGAGGCGCAGATGCCCAGTTCATTGATCAGTAGGAGGATGGCCTCGCCTTCGATGGATTCGAAGCTGACATTGCTGGTATTGGGGAGCCGCTGCACTCGGTCGCCGTTCACCCGGCTCTTGGGGATGCTGGCCAACAGAGCATTCTCCAGCTTGTCCCGCAGGGCTTTCACCCTGGTGTTTTCCTCGTCCATTCTCTCGGCCGCCAACTGGCTGGCCAACCCCAGGCCGATAATGCTGGGAACGTTTTCGGTACCGCCCCGGCGCCCCTTTTCCTGATGGCCGCCGATCAGGAGAGGCGCGAATTTGGTGCCTTTGCGCACGTATAGGACCCCCACTCCCTTGGCGGCGTGCAGCTTGTGGCCGGATAGAGAGAGCATGTCAATGGAGTTTTGCCGAAGGTCGATGGGGATTTTGCCCACAGCCTGCACCGCGTCGGTGTGGAACAGGATGCCCTTGTTGCGGGCCAGGGCCGCGGCCTGCTCCACCGGAAAGATGACCCCGGTTTCGTTGTTGGCCCACATCAGGGAGGCGATGGCGGTATCCGGGGTGAGGGCCTGCTCGTATTGATCGAGGTTCAGGCGGCCCTGGCTGTCCACCGGCAGTTCGGTGATCCGGTAACCTTCCTTGGCCAGGTGGGCCACCAGGGCGTTAATGGCCGGGTGCTCCACCCGGGAGGTGACGATGTGGCGCTTGCCGGGGAACGTGGCCAGGGCCGAGCGGATGGCGGTATTGTCGCTTTCGCTGCCGCAACTGGTGAAGATGATCTCGTCCGGGGCGGCGCCCAAGAGGGCCGCCACCTGCTCCCGGGCCTCCCGCAGCCGCCGGCCCACCTGCCCTCCGAAGGTGTGCATGCTGGAGGGATTGCCGTAGAGCTCGTGGTAGTAAGGGAGCATCGCTTCTAAAACGGCCTCATCCACCTGGGTGGTGGCGTTGTTGTCCAGATAAATGACAGTCATGGCGCCACCTCCTCCACCCGCAGTTCGGGGGCCACCAGTTCCTTGAGCTTGGCCTCCACGAAGTCCTTCAGGGTCAGTTGGGCCGCGGCGCAGGAGGCGCAGGTCCCCCGGGTGGCAACCATTACCCGGTCACCCACCACGTCGATGAGTTCCAGATCGCCGCCGTCCTGCTGCAGGGCCGGACGGATCTCCCGCTGGATGGTATCTTCGATCAGCCTGATCTTTTGCAGGTTGGTGAGCGGGGTCCTCCGGGGCGCCCCTGGGGCCGCGGCCTGCACCCGGTCGATGATCTCCTGGATGGCGTCCGCACAGCCACCGCAGCCGCCGCCGGCCTTGGTGTAATTGGTGACTTCCTCTACGCTCTTCAGGTTGTGGTCCCGCACCGCCCGCTCGATCTCCGGCTCCGTAACCCCGAAGCATTCACAGAT
The DNA here is from genome assembly GCA_049585595.1 of Desulfobaccales bacterium. GTDB lineage: Bacteria > Desulfobacterota > Desulfobaccia > Desulfobaccales > 0-14-0-80-60-11 > JAPLJC01. Next base: position 1,751 of record JBAVAG010000029.1, on the reverse strand, counting down.
CACCTTGCCTTCGAGGCCGGGGACGGCCTCCCCTTTATAGTGGGCAATGGCCTTCTCCAGGGCCTCCCGGCCCATGACGGAACAGTGGATTTTCTCTTTGGGCAGCCCTCCCAGGTAGTCGGCGATATCCTGGTCGGTAATCTTGGCGGCCTCCTCGATGGTCATGCCTTTGATCATCTCGGTCATGGCTGAAGCCGAGGCAATGGCGCTGGCGCAGCCGAAGGTCTTGAACCTGGCTTCCTGGATGCGGCCTTGGTCGTCCAGCTTAAAGGTGAGTTTGAGGGCGTCGCCACAGGAAATGTTGCCCACCATAGCTTCGCCGTCGGCGCCTTCCAACTCCCCCACGTTCCGGGGATGGAGGAAATGGTCGATTACCTTATCCGAATATTCCCACATGAGCTGTCTCCCTGCATCCGGCGGGTCACCGGAGTTGAACATCTTATTCGGGCTACTCCCGGCGGGGCCGGGTTATTGGCCCTTGCTTTTCCTATTTGCCGCGCTGTTTCCCCAGCCGCGGCCTCCACATGAACATAGGCATTCCGGCGCCCAAGTGCAATAAGCCCCCTCGGCCAGCCTCGCACCTGCAAAAAAAATGGCGTGACCCCGGAGAGCGATCCCGCGGTCTCCCCTGTGATGCTTCCTAAATTCTATAACATTTCAAATTACGGTTTTTTAACCCCCCTTTGACAAAGGGGGGCAGGGGGGATTTGAAGCAGGTTGCCGAAATCCCCCTAAATCCCCCTTTTCCAAAGGGGGACTTTAACGAAGTACAACCCTAGTGGCCGGATTTCGCCTGGGTCTCCACCTTGCTGCCCAGCCACTTGCCGAAGAAACGTTCCATGGCCCGGTAGAAGTCGAAGCGATTTTCCTCGTTTTGGAAGCCGTGGCCTTCATTGTCCTTGACCATGTACTCCACCTGGACGCCCCGCTTCCTCAGGGCCTCAACGATCTCATCCGACTCCACCTTTTTCACCCTGGGGTCGTTGGCCCCCTGGGCCACCAGCAGGGGGGCCTTGATGCGGTCCACGTGAAATAGAGGGGAGACCTTCCGGAGCAAGGCCGCGTCTTTGACGGGATCGCCAACCATTTCATAGAGCTGTTGACGCTCCAGGTCCCAGTAGGCCGGGAAAGTGGCCAACATGGTGAAGAGGTCGGAAGGCCCCACGTAATCTACTCCGCAGGCATAGAGGTCCGGGGTGAAGGTGACTCCGGCCAGAGTGGCGTAGCCGCCGTAGGAGCCGCCATAAATGCCGACGCGCCGGGGGTCGGCCAGGCCCTGCTTCACCAGCCAGGCCACGCCGTCGCTGATGTCATCCTGCATCTTGAGTCCCCACTCCTTGAAGCCGGCCTCCCAGAAGGCCTTGCCGTAGCCGGTGGAGCCCCGATAATTAATCTGCAGCACCGCCAGGCCCCGGTTGGCCAGGAACTGAATTTCCGGGTCGAAACCCCAGTGATCCCGAGCCCAGGGGCCGCCGTGGGGATTGATCACCACCGGCAGGTTCCCGGGCGCTAATCCTTTGGGCAGGGTGAGATAACCATGAATGGTCAATCCGTCCCGGGACTGATAGGAAACAGGGCGCATATCCGCCAGTTCCGTTTCATGGAGCCAGGGGCTGACCTCCGCCAGCTTCCGGAATTCCCCGCTAACCCGGTTGTAATAGTAATAGGCGCCCAGGGACTTGTCGCTGAAAGTGCGCACCAGCACTCTGGTCTCGTCTTTGCTTTGCAGGCCGTGGGCGGCGTCAGCGGTC
>JBAVAG010000028.1:0-8060 GCA_049585595.1 Desulfobaccales bacterium | reverse complement strand
GGTGATATCCTGGTTGAAATATTCCCGCCCATCCTGGTAAATAATGGCCCGGTTGGGGGCCTGAAAGAGGATGTTATTTTTGGGATAGCCGGCCTGGAATTTTTTTTGAATCTCCTTTTCCAGGTCGTCGGCAGTGTCCTTGGCCTCCCAATAACCGTGGGGCAGCCGGAAATTATCGAGCAGGGCGCCGTCCAGCCTCAGGCTTCGGCCGTTTTTCTGAAGGGGATATTGCTCCACCAGGCTGAGACGGACCTGCTTGGCGCAGTGCCGCAAGAGGGCGGCAAAGGCCGGTGAGACAGAACCTTCGGCATAGAAGTCGAGGTTAGAAAGTGTCCGTAGTTCATCATAGTAAGCGCGGACAGCCTGGTGGGTAGGTTTAAGATTTAGAGTGGTCATCGAGGATTATTCCTTGAGGACCAGTCTATGGCGAAAAGGCGGGGGTAGTCAATCAGAATAAAACCACCTGCCGGTCAGCGTGTCCTGATGCTATCCTCTGATTACCGGTTTCGGCGGCCCAGCCCGGGAACCAAGCCGCCCACGATCTTCAGCCCGGCCAGCTCTCCCCCAAAACCTGGTCCTTATCTTTTTTGCAGGTCCTCGAGGGAGAAGGGGATGCCAAACTCACTGCACAGAGCCTTAAACTCTGAGATCGTTTCCGCACCGATAGGTATGCCTAGCGTGCGGTTTTCGCGGGTCTTTCTGATGGAACGCTCGCCGGGGATAAGGATCTCGTCAACTCCCGGGAGCCTCTCGCAGCCCTTGATATGGTCCAGCAGGCCATTAATCCGCTCTTTAAAGAGGGCGATATCCATGAAGGCGGCGATATTGAAAAGGCAGAAGAAATGGCCGATGTTTTGCGTGCGGGAAAAATCCTTGTACAGGGAGCCCACCCAGGGACCGATATCCGACCCCGAGAGCACCCCCGCCAGCACCTCTATCATTAAAGCCAGGGCGTAACCTTTGTGGCCCGCCATGGTGAGGACGGTCCCGGCCATGGCCTTATCGGGATCGGTGGTCGGGTTTCCCTCCGGGTCCAGGGCCCAACCGAGGGGAATGGCCTCGCCCCGGCGTCGGGCGGCTATGATGTTGCCCCGGGCCACCACCGAGGTGGAGAGATCGATCTTTACGGGATAGTCTTTGCCGGTGGGGAATGAGATCGCCAGGGGATTGGTGCCGAAAAATGCCGAACGTCCGCCCGTGGGAGGCATGGCCGACTCGACGTTGGTCATCGCCAAAAGGGCCATGTCATCTGCGGCGGCTTTATTGGTGAAGTAAGAAAGCGCCCCGCAATGGTTGGAGTTGTGGATGGCGGCGGCGGCACAGCCCGATTCCCTGGCCATGGGAATCAAGAGCTGGAGCGTCTTGTAGGCCTGTACCTGGCCCAAGCCGTTGTTGGCATTGATGGTCAGCGCGGCCGGCTGCTTCTTCTCGATGGTGATCTCCGCCTTGGGATCAATGAGGCCTTCACGCAGCCGCCGGGAGTAGATGCCTACCCGCGAAACTCCATGCGTGGAGGTTCCCTGCAGATCGGCCTCGACGAGCGAGTCGGCCAGAATCAGCGCCTCGGCTGCGGGCACCCCGGTGCTCTCGAAGATTTTGGCCACCAATTCTTTAATCCGTTCCGGATCGTATCGTTCCATTATGAGAGCCTCTCTCTTATGTTGATGGGTTCTCCTGATAAAAAGGAAGCAAAATTCGCGCCATCGCCACATTTTAGGAAGTAAAAGTGAAGCTACAATTTTTCCGGGATTAGTTCATCGCGTCCGGCCAGGCCGGGAAACAGGCGCATCCATAGCGCCACCACCAATAAGGTGCCAATACCGCCGATTACCACCGCCGGCACCGTGCCCAACCAGGCGGCAGTGACTCCGGATTCGAATTCTCCCAGTTGATTGGAGGCGCCGATAAAGATAAAATTGACCGCACTCACCCGTCCCCGTTTTTCATCCGGAGTCTCCAACTGCACCAGGGTCGAGCGAATTACCACGCTGATCATGTCGGTTGCCCCCAGGACCATGAGCGCGGCCAGGGACAGCCAGAAAAACCGGGAGAGACCGAAGACAATGGTGGCGAGGCCAAACCCGGCCACCGCGGCGAACATGATCCTGCCTACCCGGTGTTTGGGGGGCCACCGTACCAGATACGCCGACATGGAGAGCGCTCCCACCGCCGGCGCCGCCCGCAGCAATCCCAGCCCCCAGGGACCCGTGAAGAGAATGTCCCGGGCATAGATAGGCAGCAGAGCCGTGGCGCCGCCCAGCAGCACTGCGAACAAGTCCAGGGAGATGGCGCCGAGTATATCGGGCTTGCTGCGGATATAGGTGATCCCTTCGAAAACCGATTTCAGGGTCGGTGGCTGGCGGCGAGGCGCAATCGCAGGCGAAGAAATGCCCAAGACAAACAGCGCCGCCAGACAATAACAGGCGCCAATACAGGTGTAGGCTGAACCGGCGCCGGCGATGTAGATGAGGCCGCCCAGGGCCGGGCCCAGGATGCTCCCGAGTTGCCACCCCGTCGCGCTCAAGGCGAGGCATTCCGGCAATATGTCCGGCTCCACCAACGTGGGCAAAAAAGCCTGCATGGTCGGGTTCTGGAACGCTCTGGCCGCGCCGAACAGGAAAACACAGGCGAGGATAAGGTGAGGGTTAAGGGCGTGGGCAAAGCTGCCGGCGGCCAGCATTGCGGCCAGGGCACATTCACTGAGGAAACAGATTGAAGCAATCCGCCGCCGCTCATAGCGATCAGCCACGTGTCCCACCACCAAAGAGAGAAGGAATTGAGGCAGGAACAGTGACAGGCCGATGAGTCCCAGGCTGAGGGCGCTCCGGGTTAAGTCGTAAATCTGCCAACCCACGGCAACCGAGAACATTTGATAGGCGAGATTGGAAGAGATTTGAGCAGCCAGAAACCGCTTGAAGGAAGGAATGCCAAAGAGATGACGTTGGCTCGGCTGCATCTTCATGGGGCGCCAGCCCCCTCAACGATATGGCTAAGCGTGAGTGCGGGCTCAAGGTCTTATCTAACCCAGAATCACCCTTAGGACAAGAAGGAATTTGGGCGGCAGCCTCGGGTAAAGCCCGGGAGCGGCCGATTTGGGCCAATAACCAGGAAAAATAGGGCGGGGGTATAATCCCCAGGTGCCCTTGACGGCCCGTCATGATATATTGCTAAATCTAAAAAGCGCCGGGGGCCCGGGAAGCCAGTGGGAACCGGGGTGCGCCCGGCAGCAGACGGCTTTAAGACCGGCTGCCGGCCAGTCAGCCCCAGGGTGGGGCAGCGGGAGATTCCTCATGTCGGCCAGGCAGAAGATCGACAAGATTCTGATCGCCAACCGCGGGGAGATCGCCCTGCGCATCATGCGCTCGGCCCAGGAACTGGGCCTCAAGGTGGTGGTCGTCTATGAAGAGACCGACAAGGACGCCTACCATATCATGCGGGCCGATGAGGCGGTGTGTATCGGCGCCGGCCCCAGGAAAGATTACCTGGATATTGGCAAGATTATCGAAGCGGCCAGAGAGACCGGGGCCCAGGCGATCCACCCGGGCTACGGCTTTCTGGCGGAGAACGCCAATTTTCCCGAGGCCTGCATCGACGCGGGCCTGGTGTTCGTCGGACCGCCTCCGGAGGTGCTCCGCAACCTGGGGAGCAAGGTGGTCGCCCGCCAGATCGCCCAGGAGGCGGGAATCCCGGTGATTCCCGCCACTGCCAGCCTGACCCCGGGCCCTCCGGGGGAGCGGCAGGCCCTCGAATTCGCGGCTGCCCATGGCTATCCCCTGATGATCAAGGCCGTTTCCGGCGGCGGCGGCCGGGGGATTCGCGACGCGGAGGATGAGAAACAGTTGCTGGCCGGCCTGGAACGATCCCGGGCCGAGGCCCTGATGTCCTTCGGGGACCCGTCTATCTATTTGGAAAAGCAGATAAACCGGCCGCAGCACGTGGAAGTCCAAGTCCTGGCCGACAACTACGGGAACGTTTTGCATCTCGGCACCCGTAACTGCTCTATCCAACGCCGCCACCAGAAACTCATCGAGGTCGCCCCTGCCGGGCTGGCGCCGGACCTGGTGGAGGAAATCTGCACCGCCGCGGTGCGGGTCGTTAAGAATGCCAATTATCTCAGCGCCGGCACGGTGGAGTTTCTGGTGGAGCCCGAAGGGGCCTACTACTTCCTGGAAGTGAACACCCGGTTGCAGGTGGAGCACACCGTTACCGAGATGATCACCGGCATCGATCTAGTCCGGGAGCAGCTCCTCATCGCCATGGGCGAGCCCATCAGCTTCAGCCAGGAGCAGGTGGTGGAGCGCGGCTGTGCCATCGAATTGCGGATCAATGCCGAAGACCCTAAGAACGACTTTCTCTCCAGTCCCGGGGTGGTCCAGGTCTACCAGTCACCTGGCGGCCATGGGGTCCGGCTGGACGGGAGCATCTACCAGGGGTACGAAATTACCCCCTATTATGACTCCATGATGGTGAAGCTCACGGTCTACGGCTTCAATTGGCGGGAGGCGGTGGATCGCATGTCCCGAGCCCTCAACGGCTTCCTGATCATTGGGGTGAAGACCACCATCCCCTACTTTCAGCAGATCGTCCAGGAGCCGGACTTTATCGCCATGAAGCTGGATACCGCCTACATCGAAGAGCACCCGGAACTCCTCGATTATCGGGAAGAGGAACGCGAGGTGGACAAGGTCGCCCGCCTCATCGCCGAGATCAATGCCCATGGCAAGAACCCTTATGCCCAGTGAGAAGGAGTTCAAGGTTCAAGGTTCAAGGTTCAAGGTTCAAGGTTCAAAGTTCAAGGTTCAAAGTTCAAGGTTTAACTCTGAAAACTCGAGACTAGGAACTGGGCGACCCGATCACAGGCTGGAAGCCTGTGCCACTGTCGCCCCTACAACTCGAAACTCTTTTTGAGGCATGAACGCATGGAGCCCCGCATAAAAAAAGGTATGGAACCGGCGGCCATCCTGGAGACCTTGCGAGGGGTGGATGGCTATTACCTGTGCAACAATGAGCGGGACGTCTCCCAGTCCGACTTCAAGAACCGGCAGATGCCCATGACCAGTGTGCGGGTGGCCTCCGCCCGCGAGGCTGCCGGTTTTTTCTCGGTGGAGGTGAGCGGCGGCGCCTCGGTGCACGTGGACCTGATGCGGCGCCAGGTGAACCCCTTCCAGCGGCTGCGCATCATCCGCAAGGCCATGCCCGGGACCCTGTTGCAGACGGTGGTGCGGGGGGCTTCCCTATTCGGCTATCGCCATTATCCGGAAAAGGTCATCCGTCTGGTAGTCCGGGAGTTTGCCCGCTACGTGGACGTTTGGCGGGTTTATGATTTTCTCAACCATGTGCCCAACCTGATCCCGGTCTGTGAAGAGGTGCAACGGGCCGGGCGGCTGTTGATGCCCAGCATCTGCTTTTCCACCGGCAAGGAGCACACCGACGCCTACTACGTGGCCAAGGTGCGGGAGATCCTGGAGGTCACCGGCCCGGACGTTATCGTCTCCATCAAGAATTACGCCGGATTGGGGACTCCCAAGCGCCTGGGCGAACTGGTGGCGGCCCTGAGCCAGGCCTTTCCGGGCATCATCCTGCACTATCATGGCTGCAACACCGACGGCAACGACATCGGCCGCATGAGCGCCGCCATTCTGGCGGGGGTGAAGATCGTGGATGTGGCGGACCATGGTTACGGCTCCATCTACGGCCAGGCGCCGGCCCTCACCCTGATCCAGGCCCTGGAGGACTACAACAAGAAGGCCGTGGGAGTGGATATCGCCTCCCTCATCCAGTCTTCCAACCTGCTGCGCCAGGAGCGCAAGATTTATGAGCCCTTTGAGAGCCCTTTCCGGGGCCATGATCCCACCGTGGCCTACTATAAACTTACCGGCGGAGCTCTGACCAGCGTCTTTGAACTGGCGGACCGGGGCGGTTACCTGGAGCGAATCCCCGAGATTCTGGAGGAGTTGGCCCGGGTGCAGGTGGAGCTGGGGAACTGGTGGGCGGTAACCCCGGGCTCCACTATCCTCTGGACCACCGCCATGAATAACGTCCTCCATGGCCGGTACCAGCAGCCCTCCCTGGACTTGCAGAACGTGCTCCTGGGCCGCTATGGGCCGCTGCCTTTCTATGAGCCGGAGCCCTGGATCTATGAAAAAGTCCTGGAATACCAGCACCATGACGGCAAGAAATGGCAGCAGATCCTGGAAGAGGAGGGGGGCCTGGTTCCCCTGCCGGAACCAAACCTGGAGCGGGAGCGACTCATTTTACAGAAGGAATTGGGACGTCCGGCCACCCCGGAGGAACTGGCCCTTTACCTGTTGTTTCCCTTTGATGCCACGTCGTATTTCAAGTTTGAGGCCCGATACGGGAAGACCTGGCTGTTGCCGCCGGAAGCCTGGTTTCGCCGGGGGGGCTTTAAGGACGGGGAACACTTGAGCTTCACCGACGAATACGGGGTGCCCCATGATATCGAGGTCATCGCCACCCGGCGGGAAGGAGGCAACGTTCTCACCACCCTGCTGGCGGACCATATCTTGCGGACCTTCAGTGTCCCGGTGGAAGGCGGGAGTCCCGCGGCGGCCGTTTAGGCGGCTGCTGAATCCTAAATGCCTCACCACCTGGACACCCTAGGGGAACCGCCGGGAATTGCCGATGGCCCGAGGGGAGATTTTCTAGATCCTGAAGGAGGCCCAGATCCTGGCTTGTCGGAGTTTAACCGGGTTGGCGAAAAGATAGACAAAGGAGAAATCGATGAGAACAAAAGTGGGTCTGTGGATTGACCATAGAAAGGCTATTATCGTGGCTGTTACGGACAAGGGGGAAGAGATAGGACTGATCATATCGAATGTGGAAAAACAGCTCCGCCGTTCTGGTGATTCACCCCTTAAGGGTCCCTATGAACCCGAGCAAGTACCGGCACAAGATAGCCGCCAGAGAAGGGTTACGGGATATCTCAACATTTACTACGATGCGGTAATTGCGTCTATTCGGGATGCAGAATCTATTCTGATATTTGGCCCGGGTGAAGCAAAGGGGGAACTGAAAAGGCGTCTTGAAAGAGACAACCTCGGTGGACGCATCGTGGAAATTGAAACAGTTGACAAGATGACGGATCGTCAGATTGCTGCGAAAGTTCGACAGCGCTTTCCAGCCTAGCGTTCGGGAATTAGCTAGAAAAGGAACCAGCGGCCCGCCGGAGGCAGGTCTGGACACCTTATCTGAAATTATGCGGCCACCTTGGCCCTGCAGTCGAAAATGGTTTTGGAGAGCCTTCTCAACGAGTTTAACCCCGAAAACGTTTCCCTATCTCAGGAATGAGGCCCAGAGCTCGGCCTCATTCCCAAAATTTGACCGTTATTTTAAGTAGCCAGGGGTCCCCAGGTTTACTTAGCTGCCGCCGGCGCCGACTTCTTCTTCCTGCCTCCCTCTTTTCCAAATCCTCTATCTTTGGCCATCTGACTCCGCTTTGCCGAATACTCCCTGCACACCAGAGGAAATTTCTTCGCATCAAGCCCAAATTGTTTAAGGTATTCTTTTGGCATTAACCCGTGGGCTTTCTTGATATGTGCTTTCAAAGTCCGGCATTTCTTGCCGCACTCCAGACAGACCACAAATTTTTCCGTAACGATGTCTTTCAAAGGTATCGGCGGTTTCTTCACCAATGCGGTTGCCGGAGCAGAAGCGATGATCTCCGGAGCCATACCTGATTCCAGAGAAGACAAGACGCCATAGATCTCTTTAATTTCGTCGACTAATTCCTGGGTGGATAATTCGGTCATAGATGCATGGGAAATGATAACCTCTGCCGTTAATTTTAAAATTTCACTTGCCATGGATTTTCTCCTTTCACCTTGGCTTAATGGATGGATCAATGTAATGATGTTATTAATTTTATATGTTCGTTTTGTCAAGGTAGATATGCCAATATTTCGAAAAAAATAATTATATCATTGCTTTTTTTTGGAAAAACATTGGAATAGAAGCTAAAGGTATGCACTAGACAATTCGGCTGCAAGGAAAACCGGGTCTGACTCGTTGGGGTGCGCAAGTTAGGTTGAGAAGTAAGGGAC
>JBAVAG010000027.1:0-14527 GCA_049585595.1 Desulfobaccales bacterium | reverse complement strand
GGGTTGGAGCTATGGGGGGACAGAGGAGGGGCTAAAAATCGGGCTTCGTAGTATAACTCATTGATATAATGATAAGTTCTCAATAATGAATATTTTCCTCATAATAAGCAAACCAAACCTAAAGGCGGCCGGGGATAACCTGGGAGAGCAGGCCCTATCGAGGGAAGGAACGAGCCGGCGAGTTAAGGATTAGGGGTTCCCTTGGATCAGACCCGGGGAGCGCAGCCGGGGCTTGATGGCCTGACAGCCAAAGATGGGGGGCCGGGTCCTCATCTGGTAACCCGCCGCAGCAGGCCCAGAGCCAGGCCGCCGAAAACCAGGTGGGGGCAGCTCACCGCCCACAGGGCCGGCCAGCGCCCGGCCTGGCCGAAGGAGGAGGAAAACCCAAAGAAGAGCCAGTAAATAAACATCAGCCCCATTCCCAAAGCCACTACTGAAGTGAGATGGACCTGGTTATGGCGCAAGGCCAGGGCCAGCCCCAAAACGACCATGATCAGGGGGGTCAGCGCCAGGGATAGGCGGCTGTAGAGATCCACCCGGTAGGTGGTCGATTTGTAGCCGTCCCGCTCCAGGCGCCTCACGTAACTGGCGAGTTCATTGAAGTCCATCTCGGTAACCTTCTTCTCCAGGTCGGAGAAATCCCCGGGGCGCTCCGTGAGGACCAGGTCACGCTGCTGGAACGTCTCGCCTCCGGTGGGGCCGCCGGGACCCAGGGTCTGGATCTGTCCCTGGTAAAAGCGCCAATGATCGCCCTGAAATTGGGCCCGGGCCGCGGCAATGACCTGTACTAAATGAAATTGGTGGTCGAAAAGATAGATCTTGACCCCCTCCATGGTTTGAATATCCCTCCGGTAAAGAAGGATGTTATAAATGGCCTGGTCTCCCTTGTACCAGAAGTGCGCCATGGTATGCAGGTTGCGGGCCGGCTTCTTTTCCACGCGGCTTTGCCAGAAACTGTCGAGGCTCTCCTGGCTCCAGGGGATCAGATAGAGGTTCAAGGCCAGCATGACGGTCATCACCCCGCAGGTGACCACCAGGGTCGGCCGCAGCAATTGCAGGATATCCAGCCCCGAGGTGCGCATGGCCATGGTTTCATGAGAGCGGGACATGAGGCCGAAGGTGAGCATGATACCCAGCAGCGACGCAGCCGGCAACACCTGGCCGGCGGCGAAGGGAACCTTGAGGAAAACATAATATACCAGGTCCCACAGCCCCAGATGGGCCTCTACCAGGCGGTCGATTTTCTCAAAAAAATCGACAATGACAAAGAGGGAGACGAAGGCCGCCAGGCTCAGAGTCAGAAGTTTGAGAAATTCCCAGGCCACGTAGGCTTCCAGGATGCGCGGCCTGAGATGCGGGTTGGTTGTTTCCATAGAGATGTTATATCAGAATGACAGGTGGTTTTCATTTGAGGAAGGGAAAAACGGACAGGGGAAGGGAAGACCCTTCACTGTCCTGTAGTGTCAGCAGGGAATTTGCACAAGGTTTGGCGAATGAAAATTGAAAAATGTGACCGCAAGCCTTAAGCCAAAGAAGATGGAGGCAGCTTAAAAGCGCCAAAACTCCCTCTCCCCTGTGAGGGGTGCGGGATGGGATGAGGGGTGGCTTTGCACGGGTATTCGTAGGGGCGGACCCATGTGTCCGCCCTTTAGGGGCGGCTTTAAAACCCGCCATTACACTGCCCACATTTTCGTAAGGGGCGCACACATAGGTGCGCCCCTAGAAGACCAGAAAGCGAATACCAGATAATGCGTCTCGGCTTTCACCTGTCCATCGCCGGTTCCTTGCTGCGGGCCATCTCCGAGGCCCAGCGCCTGGGCTGCCAGGCACTGCAAATCTTCGTGCAAAACCCCCGGGTCTGGCGATGGCGCCAGGTGGACCCAGCGGAGGTCAAGGATTTTATCCGGGCCCGGCGGCGGGCTGGCCTGGGCCCGTTGATGGTCCACCTGAGCTATCTGCCCAACCTGGCGGCTTCAGAGCCGCGGCTCCAGCAGCAATCCGCGGCCCGGCTGACCCAGGAGCTGACCCTGGCCCGGGCCCTGGAAGCCGATTACCTGGTGGTCCATCCCGGTCACGGCGAACTTTCGGAGGAGAGCTTCCAGCGAGTGGCCCGGACCCTGAGTGCGGCGGTCTTCCAGGTGCCGCCGCCGCCCCTGGTGCTTCTGGAAAACACCGCCGGCCAAGGGCGGGAACTGGGTTGGCGCCCGGATCAACTGCAGCGCATCATGGATTTGAGCGGCGTCGATTTAGGGCTCTGCCTGGACACTGCCCATGCCTTTGCCGCGGGCTTCGACCTCAGAAGCCCCGCGGGGGTTTCCCTGCTCCTGGGGGAGATAGCCCGGGGGCCTGGGTTGGAACGCCTGAAGATGCTGCACCTGAACGACTCCAAGGCGGCCTTAAACTCCCGGGTGGACCGGCATTGGCACTTGGGCCTGGGGCATCTGGGCCTGGCCGGGCTGCGTGAGTTCCTGGCCCATCCCTGGCTCAAGCCCCACGGGGCCATCATGGAGACCCCCAAGCGTCATCCGGCCGATGACTGGCGCAACCTCCTGACGGCCCGGAGCCTGGTGCCGACCCTGGCCTTGCGGTCCCCGGCGGCCGCGGCCAGGCTCCGCCCCTGAGCATTGGCCCCCGGCATTCTCTCGGTTATCAGACGGGAGTGCTAAAATTCAGAGCCTTGTCAGGAGAGGTTTTCGATATTACAATTTTGGAAGACGGATTTAATCGCACCTCCAAGGAGGGTCCCATGCCAACCTATGTGTATCTCTGCGATAAGTGTGGAGAAGAGTTCAACCGTATCATGAGCATCAAGGAGTATAGCGAAGTCAAGGCCACCTGCCCTAAGTGCAAGTCGCCGAAAGTGAGGCAGCAGTTGGTCGAATTCATCGCCAAGACCTCCCGGAAGAGCTAGTGGTCTGTTCCACAACTGATTATCCATTTAAAGGTGCCGATTTTTAACCCCCCCTTTGGAAAAAGGGGGAGGGGGGATTTAATATAACCTCTTGAAATCCCCCTAAATCCCCCTTTTTCAAAGGGGGACTTAACTATGCCAAATACCTCTTCCAGTCCTGCTATCATTTCCAGCTAATTGTGAAACAAACTACACCAGGTGGCTGGTAATTCCAGGCAGGCTGGTTATTTCGGGATTCGCCGGCCCCGCCAGGGGAGTCCGGTTGCATCCGATCAGTACTCCCACTGCTGCACCCGCAGCGTCTCCGGTCCGAGAAAGACGCTCACCGCGCCGTCCCTGGTTAAGCGGTAGGGGATTTGGGCCAGGCGCTGGTAATCGCCGGGCCGGACTGCTCCCCCGTAGATCACCAGGAGGCGGGGCTGCAGCTGGGCGAGCCAGGGTTCGATTTCAGGGGCCCGGGCCAATCCCGCCGGCAGGATCAGCAGGTCCGGGCTAATGGAGACGGCCTCGATCGAGAGTGCCGCCCTTGCATAAAAATTTTGGCGTTCCGGCGGCAGGATGAGGACCCGGCGCCCCCGGCCGCTGACAGCCAAGGCGAAGCTCCCCTTCGGTCCCAGCTTCAGGTATTCGAGCCTGGCGCTCCCCAGGCTGGCGGGAGGTTGGGACCCGCCCGGCCAAGGTTCCAGAGGCCGTAGCGACTCACCCCGGTCCCCCAGATATTTCCACAGGTCCCAAGAAGCCGGTCCCGGCGAACCGCGGTAGCCAAACCAAATCCCGCCCACGTTGAACTGCTGGGCCAGGGCGAGTAATTCCCCGGCATTATCCTGGGAAAGGGTAAGGGCCAGCACTTGATCGAGGGTGCGAAACTGGCGCCAGTGGCAGTAAACAGGCAGCTCTCCCGGGCCGCTGCTCGAGTGCCCGCGCCAGGAGGGCGCCGGGGCGCTGAAGGCCAGGCGCTGACCCTCCGGGGATACCACCATGCCGCTGAGGCCGCTGTAGGTGTCGAGGCAAGTCACTTCCAGGCTTCCCCGGGTCCCCAGGTAGGGCCAGGCCAGCGAGAGGAGGAGGGCTGCTCCGGCCAGACCAGCGCCCCCCCAGGTCCAGAAGCTGCGCCGGGGGAAGAAGACTAGGATGAGCGCCAGGTAATAGAGGGCGATTTGCAGCCAGGTGGGTATGGGTGTGATGATGGCGCTGCCGGGAAGAGCGGCGCCCAGGGTAATGGCTTGCCACCCCAGCCACAGGGGAAATTGGCCCAAAAAAAGGAGGGCCCGGGCCAGCGAGGTTAGATGGACGGCCTGGGCGAAGACCGCAGCTTCCCCTAAAGGCAGGGCCAACACCAGGAACAAAGGGATGGCCACCAGGTTGACGATGACCCCCAAAAGAGAAACGACCTGGAAGTAGGCAGCCACCAGAGGTGCGGTGGCCAGGGTGGCCACCAATGAGGCTGCTCCCCATTCCTTCACCCAGGTCCACAGGCGGGTTCCCAGACCGGGTGGGGAACCCGAGGAGGAGGCTGCTCCAAGGGCCAGTATACGGGGCAGGAGGTAGATTAGAAACGCCACCGCCGCGAAGGAAAGCTGCAGGGAGATGGAGAAGAGCCGCAGGGGAGTGAGGCTGAGAATGATCAGGGCCGCCAGGGCCAGGGCGCTCCACACCTCTCCGGGCCGCCCCAGGAAGACCAGCAGGAGATAGGCCAGGACCATGATCTCGGCCCGCTGGGTGGAAGGCGAACCACCCGCCACCCAGGCGTAGCCCAACACCGCCGCGGCGGACAGCAGGGTGGCGGTTTTCATGACATTGAGACGCAGCAGCAGCCAGGCTGACCGCCGCAGGAGCCAACTGCATAAGAAGAAAACAACTGCAGCCACCATCCCCAGGTGCAGGCCATTGACCACCAGGAGGTGGCTGGTGCCGGAACGGGCCAGGTTGCGGCGCATCGCCGGGGTGACCTCTCCCTGATCCCCCAGCAGCATGGAGAGGTAGATGGCCCGCAATTCCGGCTGCAAGGGCTTCAATAACTGGCGGATGCCCCCCCGCAGCCGCTCCCCCAGGGGATAGCTGGCCCCGGAGGCCAGGAAGACCAGATCGCCGTCTCCTTTGAGGTCCATATCCCGGAAGATGCCGTCCGTCGCCAGGAACCGGGGCCAATCATAGGAGCCGGGATTATGCAACATCCCGGGAACCAGCAATCTTCCTCGGACCACCAGGCCGGTACCCACCGGCGGCGGTTCCAGGGCGGGAGCGCTCACCTGGAGCCGGCCCGTGGCTGGACGCCACCCCTTGGGGCTTAGCCAGGCCTGGGCGGTCATATATAGTTGGGTTCGTCCCGAGCCTACCTTACTCGGGCGGTTCAGGCGACCCTGGATAATGAGTCCCTGCTTCTGGGGCAGATTAACGAGATGGTCTAGAGGAAAGACGGGTTGAAGGGCTTGGTGATAAAAGGCCACTCCCAAGAGCCAGAAGAGGGCCAGGGGCAACAGCCGGACTGGACGCCGGGCCAGCCACAGGACTCCCAGAATCGCCCATAACAAGACCAAGCCCGCGGCCAACCAGGGCTCCGGCAGGCGCAGCCCCCAGGCGGGGGAGGCCAGCCCGGCCGCGAAGGCCAGGACCACTGGCAGCAGGGGCCGGGAGAAGGGGATGGGGTTTTCCCGTGGCGTTTTGCAGTTATCGCTGGTCAAATTAGCGGCTGCCAACGACGATCCTTGCCCAACCAGCAGGGCTTGGGGCCAATCGGTTTAAGGCAAGGTTTGATGTGGCCCGCTTGCCTAAATAATCCCTCCGGACCGCAGGCAGGCCGGGAAGCGAATACCCGGACGATGTATTGATTTTACAATGTATCGTCGCATTTGGCAAACATACCGTTAAATTATGGTTCCTGCGGCTACTGCCGGGGCCATGGATGCGAGCCCCACGGGCCTCTCTTTCTTCTTGACAAATTCATGGAATCAATGGATAAATTGTGGGCATGTGGAGAGGATTAATCATCCTGATCCTGGCCCTGTCAATACCGGGATGGGCGGCTGCCGAAGACGGAGTCCCTTCGGTAAAATCGGAAGGCGGCTCCCTGGTTCTGGAGGGAGCCAAGGATTCCCGCAAGGCCCCGCCCTCCGGCGACACGCTCTACGACCTGCTGGGCGGGCAAGTTCAGGTCTTCATCTATAAACAGCACATCCGGACCTGGACCCAGCCCCTGGGGCGCAGTAACTTTGTTTATCGGAGTTCCCCCGGCAACCGTCCCGACCCCAGCGTGGATCAGTTGATCAGCAAGTATGCCGGGGCTTACGGGGTGGACCCGGCCCTGGTGCGCGCCGTGATGCGCAACGAATCGGATTTCAATCCCATGGCGGTCTCTCCTAAAGGGGCCCAGGGGTTGATGCAGTTGATGCCCGGCACCGCCGCCCTCATGGGCGTGCGGGACCCCTTCGACGCGGAACAGAACATCGCCGGGGGGGTGGGCTATCTGCGCCAGTGTCTGGACCGGTTCGGCCAAAACGTCCCCCTGGCGGTGGCCGCCTATAATGCCGGCCCCGACGCGGTGGCCCGGTATGGCACCATCCCGCCGTACCTGGAAACCCAAGTCTACGTCCACAATGTTATGGGGAGTTACGGCCGCGGCGGCCTCTATCAGGCGCCCTACTACGCCGCCGGCCAGGGAGCCGGCGCCCTTAAGCCCGGCCCCCCGGGGATGAGAAAGAGCACCAGGGAGGATGCCAGGGTTGCTCAGCAAAATGACTCGAACGCCCCCCACCGCCCCAAGGCCAAGATCATCGAAGTCCACCCCCGCAAGGCCCAGGTTCAGGCCATCTCCGTGCTCAAGGATTGATCCCGGCGCTCACCGTATTGGCCAATCCGTTTCGCCTTTCAGCCCTCCTGCCGTCCTTGTGCCGCCTGGTGAGCAGTGAACAGTAAGCAGTGAGCAGTAAAGGCAAAAGCAAAAAAACCTAACGAAATTCAAAGAGAGCGCTGGGGCGGTCGGGAAGGGGCGTAGGGGAATATGGCTTCCGGATTTGGCGGCAGCCCGGTTGGCAATAGCTCATGTTGCCCAGGTAGTAGACCTTCCGAGCCTCTCTGCGGCAATAGGAAGGGGGCGCGCCAGGGTCTTACGAAGGCCAATATATCTCGTTTAAGTGATGTGATAAAAATGCGCCATGCCAAGTTGACTTCCATTTTTACCTGACATAAACTGGATCTACCTCAGTTAGGTGAGGCTCCTGCATAAACACAGGCCACTGCCCAGAAACGTCGAGAGATGCCAATGGGCCGAACAGGTATCACCGGATTAAGGTTTTACTTAACGTGGCTGAGTCGATTGCTCTACGTTATGCAGTGCCGAAGCTCCACGAGTGAGGAAGGTCGAAATTCGCTCTTCTACTGGGGCCTTCCGCGGCGTGGGAGGCCCTTTTTCTTTGGAATCCGCCCGGGTGAGGAGGGGCAGCATGAATAATAAGGTGCAGGTCCAGGTACTGGGGGAATTTTTCTTCAGCCAGCTCGAGGGAACCCCTATTTACGACCGTGAGAAGCGAAAGGTGGGGGAGTTGCGGGATCTGGCCATCCGTTGGGAGGGGGAAACCCCCAAAGTTACGGCCATCAAATATGCCAAAGGGGTCCACAAACTCATCCAGGTGGAGCAGGTTGAGGAAGTGCAACTGACGGGGGTCATACTCAAAGGGGCCCTGGAAGAAGGGCGGCTTGTCCTCATGCAGCCCGACGAGATTTACATGGGCAAGTGGCTGATGGATAAACAGATCATCGACACCAGAGGGGCCAAGGTAGTCCGGGTCAATGACATCAAGCTCTTCTGGCTGCAGAGCGGGGAGCGCAAATATCTCCTGCCGGTGGCGGTGGACATCGGTCTCCGGGGCCTGGCCCGGCGATTGGGAGCGGAGTTTCTTTTCAAGAAGCGGGAAAACCATTTTGTCTGGTGGCAATCGATCCAGCACCTGGAGGAAAAGACCGCCAATCTGCAACTGGTCTCGGAAAAATCACAACTGGATAAGCTCCATCCAGCCGACCTGGCGGATATTCTCGAGGACCTCGATTACAAGAAGAGAACCGACTTCATCGAAGACCTGGACGTGGAGACCGTAGCGGAGGCCGTAGCAGAAATGGAGGCTGACACCCAGATGGAGATCCTCGAGCACCTGGGCAGCCGCCAGGCCGCGGAAATCCTGCAGGAGATGCCCCCGGACGAGGCCGCCGATCTGCTGGGGGAATTGACCGAGGAGAAATCGGACGAACTCCTGAAGCACATGGACCCGGAGGAGGCCCAGGAAGTCCGGGAGCTCATGGAGCACGAAGAAGGGACCGCCGGGGCCCTGATGACCACCGAATACATCGCCTTGCCGCCGGAACTCACCGTGGCCGAGGCCTTCCCGCGGCTGCGGAAGCTGGCGGCGGAGGCGGAGACCATTTACTATCTCTACATTCTGGGCGAGGATGAAACCCTGCTGGGAGTTGTCTCTCTCAGGGACCTGTTGGTCGCCGAGCCGGAAACCAGATTGCAGGACCTGATGCAGACCCGGATTATCTCGGTGCTCCCTGAAGATACCAACGAGCAGGTGACGGACCTTATCGACAAATATGCCCTCCTGGCCTTGCCGGTGGTGGACGAGGGCGGCAAGCTGGAGGGCATCATCACGGTGGACGACGTCCTGGAAATGCTGATCCCGGACCGTGGCAGCCTGGAGACCTTTGCCAATTTCTTCGTCAGCAAGCGCTCGGCTAAAGGAGGCAAGGATACGTGAACCCCAGGATGGCCAACTTATCCCGGAGACTCTGGATTTTCCTGTTGATCCTGGGGCCGGGCATCATCACCGCCAACGTGGACAACGATGCCGGCGGCATCACCACCTATTCCGTGGCCGGCGCCACCCTGGGCTACAAGCTCCTGTGGACCATGATCCCCATGACCCTGGCCCTCATCGTCATTCAGGAAATGTGCGCCCGGATGGGGGCGGTCACCGGCAAGGGTCTGGCGGACCTGATCCGGGAACGCACCGGGGTGAGATGGACTGCCTTCATTATGTTGACCTTGCTGCTGGCCGATCTGGGCAATACCGTCTGCGAATTTGCCGGGGTAGCGGCCAGCATGGAGCTGTTCGGGGTGACCAAGTATATCGCCGTACCCCTGGGAGCGCTGGGTATCTGGGTGCTGGTGATCAGAAAATCCTATAAATTCGTGGAAAAGGTCTTTTTGGCTGCTTGCGTCCTCTATCTCACCTACCTGGTTTCGGGATACATGGCTCACCCCTCCTGGAAAGAAGTGGGGCGGGAACTGATCATTCCCAATTTCAGCTTTGACAGCAACTATCTGGCTATCCTGTTGGGGGTGATCGGCACCACCATCACCCCCTGGATGCAGTTCTACATCCAGTCGGCAGTGGTGGAAAAAGGCATCACGGTAAAGGATTACGGCTACTGCAAATGGGACGTGATCTCGGGCTGCATCATGACCAACATTGTGGCCCTGTTTGTCATCGTGGCCTGTGCCGCGACGATTCATGTCCACGGGATTACGATCGAATCGGCGAAGGATGCCGCCCTGGCCCTGGGGCCGTTGGCGGGCAGATGGGCCCAATGGCTCTTTGCCCTGGGGCTGCTGAACGCCTCGCTGTTTTCGGCCTCTATCCTGCCGCTGGCCACCTCTTACTATGTCTGCGAGGCCTTCGGTTTCGAAGCCGGGGTTAACCGTTCCTGGAAAGAAGCGCCGGTGTTTTACTGGCTTTACACCCTGCTCATCATCATCGGGGCCGCGGTGATCCTCATCCCGAATATGCCCCTGATTCTGGTGATGTTTTGGTCCCAGGTGGTCAACGGGGTGCTCCTGCCCTTTGTCCTCATCTTCATGCTAATTCTGATTAATAATAAGGACCTCATGGGGGATTACGTCAACAACTGGACCTTTAATATCATCTCCTGGGTTACGGTGGTGATCATGATCGCCTTGACCCTGATGATGGTGGTCACTTCCTTTTTCCAGTAGTTTCCAGTTGCCAGTTGCCAGTTCCCAGTTTTTTGGCTAATCTCTTATAGGCGCTGGACAGAAACCTTCGGGGATTTTCTCCGAACCAAAAAGCTCAAAAAACCAATTTTTAATTGCATCGGACAAGGTTGCTGAATAATCTCAGGTAATAAGAGAGGGAGGAGATTCCATGCATAAATTTAGAGCCGTCGTCTTTTCAGTACTCATACTCTGTCTGGGAGTGACTTATCCATCATTAGTGCATTCTGCTTCAAAAGCAGATCTGGTTGGCTCATGGAAAGAATATTGGGCGGTTGGTCAACCTACAGATGTAAACTATAATGATGTGTATGTAATTAAACTTAATCAAGATGGAAAGCTGGCTATCAACTGCCCCAGTAGACCCTATTATGACTTTCAGTCAATTGAATTTAATGGAACCACGTTTAAAGTCAGGCTTATCAATCGAGTGCACCCGCAAAGCTTATTTATCATCGACTATGAACTGACGTTCGACCAAACAGGGAAATGGCAGAAAGGCAAAGCCAGAACGAGTAGAGGCAATCCCCCGATCGTAAACGTGGAATGGGAAAAACTCCCATAGTGTTCCCCTGGTTGTGCGGGCCTGGCAGCCTTGCGAAGCGGATTATTAATGGCACAGAAAGTGACCCGGAGATAACTGCAAGCGCTTTTTTTTAAAGGCTCGTAGCAAAGACTGAGGAAAATGGCGTGAAAGTCTTTATGACCGGCGGCACCGGCTTTGTGGGCGCCTATCTCTCCAGGGAACTGGTCAAGCTTGGCCATGAGGTCACCATCCTCAGCCGCCGGGAGCAGCCGCCTGACACGCAGGCGCCCGGGATCAGGCTGATCACCGGTGATCCGGCTGAGGAAGGGGACTGGATGGAGGCGGCGCCGGAGTCCGACTGGATTATCAACCTGGCCGGAGCCTCCGTCTTCGGCCGCTGGAGCCCGGCGTACAAGCAGGAGATCGTTGAGAGCCGCATCCGCACCACCCGGAACCTGGTGATCGCCCTGGCCGGCGGTGACCGGCGGCAGCTTTTTTGCAGCACCTCGGCAGTGGGTTATTACGGTCTCCGGGGAGATGAAGTGCTCACCGAGGAGTCGCCCCCGGACTCCGATTTCCTGGCCAGGCTGGGGGTGGACTGGGAGGTGGAGGCTCTGAAGGCCCGGGAGTTGGGGCTCAGGGTGGTGATCACCCGCTTTGGCATCGTCCTGGGGAAGGGGGGAGGCGCCCTGGGGCAGATGGCCCCCATGTTCCGCAGATTTCTGGGAGGCCCCCTGGGCTCCGGGCAACAGTGGTTTTCCTGGATTCACCAGGGGGACCTGGCCCGGGCCTTCTCTTTTGTCGCCGAGCATCCCGAAATCGACGGTCCGGTGAACTTCACCGCGCCCAACCCGGTGCGCAACCGGGACCTGGCTGGGGCCCTGGGCCGGGCGCTGCGCCGCCCCGCCTGGCTGCGGACGCCGGCGTTCATGATCCGTCTGGCCATGGGAGAACTTGGCGACAACCTACTCAGCGGGCAAAGGGTCATCCCCAAGAGACTGCTGGACGCCGGGTTTAAATTCGACTTCCCCACCCTTGAACCGGCGTTGAAAGATTTGCTGGATTAGCCGGCCCTCAGAGGCGGCTTTTCCACCTGCTATGGCTTTGCCGCCAGCAAGACGCTGGCTTCGGGGCTGGTGGGGATGTGCGCCGGCGCCGTCAGCCCTTCCTCCTTCATCCATTCCGCCACCTCACCATAGGTGTAGGCCCGTCCCCGGGGGGTGACGGCCAGCATGTGCACCCCGAACAGGGCGGCAGCCGGGGGGGTGCAGCCGTCGGGGTTGAGAAAGAAGTCCTGGATGGCCACCCGGCCGCCGGGCGCCAGGGCCGCCGCGGCCTTGCGGATGATGAGCCGGCACTGCTCCTGGTCGTGGCTGTGGAGGATCTGGGAGATCCAGATGAAATCGTAGGACGAACCGATGTCATCCTTGAGGAAGTTGCCGCTCAGGATATCGATCCGGGAGCTGAGGCCGTGTTTGGCGATGTTTTCCCGGGCAATGTCGCTGGGCGCCGGCAGGTCAAAGACCGTGGCCCGCAAGTCCGGGTTGGCCTGGGCGAAGGCGATGGCGTAGGTGGCCGGGCCGCCCCCCAGGTCCAGGAGGCGGCGCACCCCGGATAACGGCAATTTCGCGGCCACCTGGGGCGCCAGGTCCCGGGCTACGGCGTGCATACCCCAGATGAAGGCCCTGACCCCCTCGTCGTCCCGGCGGGGCCGGGTATCCAACCAGGTCTCCGGTTCCACCCCCTGGGGATGGCCCGTCAGCACGGTGTTCTGGAGGTCGTTCCAGCCCCGCTCCCAGGTGTGCTCCAGATGCTTGATAATGGCCCCGCGGTAGTCGTCCTTGCCCTGCACCAGGTAGCGGGAGACGATTTTGCTGTTGTGGAAGTAATCGACCTCCTTGACCACCAGTCCCAGGGCCGCCAGCCCGTTCAGGAAGATGCCCGCCGCCCGGGCGTCGGCCTTGAGCCAGGCCGCAACTTCCACGGCGCTGCGGGGGGAATCCAGAAAGTCGAACACGGCCAGGTTCACCGCCACCGTGAGCATCTTGGCCGCGCTGAATCCTCGGGCCATGGACATGATCTGTTCAAAACCGCCTTCCTGGTCCAAAGTCATGGTTAATCCCCTTATAGTTGGCTGAAATTGTCGAGGCCGCCGGCAGAAACAGAGACTCATTTTAAATTTAAGGATAAAATTTCATTTGTCATCCGGGTAGGGTAGGCACTGCCCACCAAAAGGCAAAAGGAAAAAGGCCAAAGGAAAAAGAAAATTAGAAGGCCACCTCATTTTGCCTTTTCACCTTTGACTTTTGCCTTCCGCCAAGGGTTGGCACTATCCCCTAATTCCCTAATATTCTATAATGTTAATAATAGGGCGGGCTGTGCCCGCCGAAATGTGGCGGCCAGAGGCCGTCCTATAAGGATAGATATTAGCTTAGCAGAAGTTGCCCAAGCAGAGCTTGGGCCAAAATTTCCGTTCCCCAGCAGGAGTTTGGGAACGAGAAGAATTGGTCTTTTACTTTTTACTTTTGCCTTTTGCCTTCCGTCAAGGCCCCCTGCAAGGACTTTTTCAGGGCGGGCAGATCCTCTGGCAGCAGGGTGAGCATATCCAGGAGCAGGGTGTCCTGCTCTATGCGGGCGATGATGGGAGGCGTGGCGATGCGCAGGCGGGCTTCCAGTTGCACCGGGGTGAGAGGCGGCAGGCGGAGGGCCAGGGCGCGGCTGGGCAGGCTCACCTGGGGCAAGGCGCCGCCTCCCACCCTGGCTTTGCTCTCCACTACCTGCACCTGGACCCCGGGCCCCAAGACCCGCAGCAGGTGGCGGGCCAAAGACCGGGCCTGCCTTTTGAGCTCAGAGAGCGGCCGGGTCAGCAGCCGCAGGGTCGGGATGGCGGAGACGGCCTGGGATTCCTCCAGGTAGAGGCGAAGCGTGGCCTCCAGGCCGGCCAGGGTGAGTTTGTCCGGCCTCAGGGCCCGGGTGAGGGGGTGCCGGCGCAGGCGGGAGATCACTTCCCGGGAGCCCAGGGCCAGGCCGGCTTGAGGCCCGCCTAAGAGCTTGTCTCCGGAAAAGAGCACCAGGTCGGCCCCGGCCTGCAAGGTCTCCTGGACGGTGGGTTCCCGCTCCAAACCGTAGCGGGACAGGTCCACCAGGCAGCCGCTGCCCAGGTCCTCCACCACCAGGAGGCCGTAGCGCCTGCCTAAGGCCACCAGCTCCGGCAGGGCCACTTCGGAAGTGAAGCCGGTGATCCGGTAATTGCTGGGATGGACCTTCAGCAGCATGGCGGTCTCATCGCTGACGGCCTGCTCATAGTCCTTGAGATGCGTCTTGTTGGTAGTGCCCACTTCCCGGAGGAGGGCGCCGCTGGCCGTCATGATCTCCGGCAGGCGGAAGGAGCCGCCGATCTCCACCAGTTGCCCCCGGGAGATGATGACCTCTTTTTCCTGGGCCAGGGAGGTAAGGGCCAGGAGCACCGCGGCCGCGTTATTGTTGACCACGAGGGCCGCCTCGGCGCCGGTGAGCTCTTGGAGCAGCCCTTCCAGGTGGTCCTGGCGGGAGCCGCGCTGGCCCAGATTCAGGTCGTATTCCAGGGTGCTGTAGTGGACCGCCACCTCCTGGATTTGCTTAAGGGCTGCCGCGGCCAAGGGCGACCGTCCCAGGTTGGTGTGGATCACGACCCCGGTGGCGTTGAGCACCCGGCGCAAAGAGGGGAGCAAAGCCGCCTCCAGGATTTTCTGGAGTTCCAGCACTAAAGCGGTTGGGTCCAGTTCGGCTGGCAGGTCGGCGGCGGGGCCTTCGGACAAAAACTGGCGGAGGTCCGCCAGGCCGCGGCGCACCGCGGCTGCGGCCAGGGGGCGGGGCAGGGAGGCCACCGCCGCTAGCAAGCGCGGGTGGCGCAACAATTCATCCACCTGGGGCAGTTGCCGCAGCAGTCGGGCGCGGGCGGGGTCCATGGGAGAGGCTCCTTGAGTTGTAGGGGCGACCCGCTGGGTCGCCCAGTTTCGAGTTTCGAGTTGAGACTTCTGCGAAAACCAACCTTGTCATTTATGAGATTCTTCGGTCGCTTCGCTCCCTGAGAATGACAGAAATGGGT
>JBAVAG010000026.1:0-21733 GCA_049585595.1 Desulfobaccales bacterium | reverse complement strand
GGCCTACACCGGCAGCGCCGGGGTCGGCGTCACCTACGCCTTTGAATTATACAGCCCGCTAGCCGGCGGCAGATATCCGGTACAAATGGCCATCGCCGACCGGACCCTGGACCCCCCCGGCGATTTCGGCTCCGAGCACACGGACGCTCTGTCTTTTAGGGA
The DNA here is from genome assembly GCA_049585595.1 of Desulfobaccales bacterium. Taxonomy (GTDB): domain Bacteria; phylum Desulfobacterota; class Desulfobaccia; order Desulfobaccales; family 0-14-0-80-60-11; genus JAPLJC01. Next base: position 21,571 of record JBAVAG010000026.1, on the reverse strand, counting down.
TCAGGGCTGGTTAATGGGTTGGGCCTGCAGCCCCCAGGAAGTGTTCGATAACACCCTGATGGGGTTTCGGATCGGCGAGGATCCCCGGGTGATGCTGCCCCAGGCGATTTGCCAGGACGGCTACTTTATCTCCCACATTCCCGACAAGGTGATCGTGACCGACCCGGGCCAGGTGAAGGAATTCCTGCCGCCGTATAGCGCTCCCCATCCGCTGAGCCCCACCTGCCCGGTCTCCCACGGTCCCCAGATCCGGCCTGACCAGGGCGCGCCCATGGACGCCCAGCGGGCCGCCACTTTCCTGGATGTCCCGAAAGTTATCAAAGAGGCGGTGGAGGACTTCAACCGGATCTTCGGGCGGAATTATGACCCCTTCCTGGAGAAATACAAGCTGGAGGATGCGGAGATCGCCTTCTTCATCCAGGGGGCCCACGCCAATACCTGCCGCAAGGCAGTGGACGCCTTGCGGAAAAGCGGCCTGAAGGCGGGCATGTGCCGGCTGCGTTGGGTGCGCCCCTGGCCGACCCATGAGATTGCCGAGGCCTTGAGTCACGTCAAGGCGGTGGGGACGGTGGAGACGAACACCTCCTACGGCGGGGCCATGCGGGGCGGCAACCTGATTCACGAACTGCGGGCCACCCTCTATGATCTCGAGCCCAGACCCGTGGTCACTTCTTTCATGGCGGGCCTCGGCGGGGAAACCATCTGGTCTGAGGATTTCTATTACATGGCCAAAATACTTGCCAACATGGCCAAGGAAAAACGGGCCGACAAGTATGTCCGCTGGATCGGTTTCGAAGCCGTGTAAGCACTCAAACGCTTAACCAAGGAGGACGATTCATGAAGTCTTTTGATTATAAGTTCCAGAAGTTTGAGCCCATCAAATCCTTCCGCGGCGCGCCCGTGGAAGAGATGTACGTGCCTGGCCACCGCACCTGCTCCGGCTGCGGTCCGGCCCTCAACTATCGGCTGGTGGCCAAGGCCGCGGGGAAGGATACGATCTTCGTCGGCCCCACGGGCTGCATGTATGTGGCCAATTCCAGCTACCTGTGCACGCCTTATGCCGTATCCTGGGTCCACGCCCAGATCACCAACGGCGGCGGCGTGGCCTCGGGAGTCGAGGCGGCCTATAAAATCCTGGCCCGCAAGGGTAAGTACAAAGGGCCCTTCCCCAACGTGATCGTCATGGCCGGCGACGGCGGCTCGGTGGACATCGGCCTGCAGGCCATGTCCGCCTTGATGTACCGGGCCCACAAGGTCCTGTTTATCTGCTATGACAATGAATCCTATGCCAATACCGGGATTCAGACCTCACCCACCACGCCGTATGGGGCCCGCACCACCTTCACACCTCCGGGCAAGATGATCCCGGAAGGGAAGAAGCTGTTTCCCAAAGATCCGCCCCAACTGGTTATCGGCGGGCATCCGGCGGTGCATTATGTGTCCACCACCTCGGTGGCCTATCCCCTGGACCTGATGAACAAGGTGAGAAAGGCCCTGAACCAGGAAGGGCCGACCTTCATGCACATGCTGACTCCCTGCCCCAAGGGCTGGCAGTTCGATGAGAGGCTCACCATGGAGATGGGCAAACTGGCGGTGGAGACCGGCATGTGGTCCCTCTACGAGTGGGAGGACGGGGAATACAAGTACAGCCATGTCCCCAAAAAGTACAAGCCGGTGAGCGAATACATGAAGCATCAAGGACGTTTTGCCCATCTGAAGGAAGAACACATCGCCAAGATGCAGGCCTTTGTGGATCAGAAGATTGCGCATGTCAAGGCGCATATCAAGGCTACGGCCAAACCGGTGGAGGCGGCTCCCCCGGTGGCAACTTAGGAGATAGACGGCTGGGTTGGAATCAGGGTGCAGGGTCTCCGAGACCCTGCACCGCGATTCCGGCAAGGAGGTGATATTGAGCTGATGATAAAGAAGTTGATCCGGGGCTGATACGGACCTTTTGCGAAAACCAGGGTTTCTTTGAGGGATTGGAGTTGGGGCGCGGCTTTGATCTTAAGTTGCCTTTACCCCTGAACATAGAAGCGGCAGGAACCATTCCCGGCCAGAGCCTGGCCAGGTAAAGGTGTGGGGAAGCAATGGCCCTCTTTAGTTTCAGGGATAGGTCTGCCGGGTCGGCATGATCAAAATTTCCTGGGGATTGACGTTGTCTGGCTGGGCGAAGGCATAGACCAGGGCATTGGCAATGTCCTCGGGCTTGAGGGCTTCGAGCTGGTCCCGGCGGGCCTTCATCTCTTCTTTGGGAATGTTGATACCCCAATTGGTGTAAACCGCCCCGGGCTCGATGAGCGAAACCCGGATACCCTCGGGGCCGAGTTCCTTGCGCAGGGCATCGTGCAGGCCCACCACCGCGAATTTGGTCGCATTGTAAACGGCAAATCCGGCAACGCCGTGGCGACCGCCCACGCTGGAGACCGTAGCAATCATCGCCCCCGGGCGGCCGCGCATCAGGGGAATGGCCTTGCGGGTGCAAAACAAGACCCCGTACAGGTTGGCATCGATGGTGGCCCGCCATTCCTCGGTCTTGCCTTCGACAAAAGAACCCCCATAGCCTATGCCCGCGTTGTTGAAGAGTAGGTCAAGGCCGCCAAAGCGGCGCTGCACTTCGGCAAAGAGACGCTCCACGGCAGCCTCGTCGCCGACATCCGTGGGTAGCGCCAGGGCCAAATCGCCAAGTTCCTGAGCGAGCCCCTTAAGACGGTCGGCTGAACGGGCCGCCAGAACCACCTGTACTCCCTCAGCCACCAGGGCCCGGGAAGCGGCTTCGCCGATCCCGCTCGACGCCCCTGTTACCACCGCCACCTTGCCGCTCAAGTTGGTCAACTGCATGGATCTTGCCCCCTGGAATTTTATCGTCGAGGAAGCCCACCATCAGGTCAAGGCCTTCTTAACTCTTCTTTTTTTCCGCGTATTTGTGCGGCTGGGCCGCGAACTGGTCCCGGCACATCTCCGAGCAGAACCAGTAGGTTTCGTCCTCAAAGTCATAGGCAAATTTGCCGTGCATGGAGGTCAGGTCAAGATTGCACACCGGATCCACGTCGCATCGGGGCTTACTCTCTTCGGCCACGGATAATGCCCTCCTTCCAGATTTTTTCTTAAGTTAATTATTTCGGGTCCAAGCGTCAAGGAAGCGCCAGGATCAAGCCAGCGGCAAGGGCGCTGACGGCACATACTGCTTAATAGGGTAACTTACTTAACTTACTTGCATTTTTGCGGATGGCTTCATCCGCCGGCTCAATCTTGCGAAGTCACTCACCTCCACCGCCGCCGCGGCCAGGGCGGACTTAAGCTGCGGACTGACCAGGGCGGTCAACTCTTGCTGGCGGCGGTAGGCGGGCATTTCCGGGTCGGCCTCCAGCCCGGGATGGCTGTAAATCTCGGTGACCCCCGCTTGAAGCCGGGGAATCAGGTCCAGAAGATAGGTTTCGGTCATGCGGCCATCGTTTAACAGACCAAAGAGCTGGTCGTTAGAGAAGAGTCCCGCGGCCCGGGCGATGCGCCGCGCCCGGCGGCAGAGCAGGGCGAAGATGAGCCCCTGCGCCAGCTTGGGAAAGGGATGGTCCGGGGCCAGGGCCAGGGTAGTGCGCCAGTCCTCCCGGACCAGACGCACCGCGGGGATATCATATTCCCGGGCCAGATCCACTACCAGGGGAAAGATTCTCGGGTGCATGTGCAGGTTGAGGTGGCTGTTCAGGTGCCAGGGGTGGAGGCCCAGCCCCAGCACCGCCTCGATTTGGGCCGCCAATTCCCTGCGGATTTCCGGTAGCAGCCGCGGCTGCAAAAAATAGCGCCAGCCCACTGCCACCGGGCAATTGCCGAAATGCCCCTGGGAGTCCACCAGATGAGGAATTTTTTGGGGGGACGAAATGGCCCGGCCTTTGATGAGGGTGAGATGCACCCCCAGGCAGAGACCGGGAAGCTCTTTCGCCAGGCGGACGGCCGCTGCCACCTGCGGCCCCGCCGCCATCAGGCTGGCTGAGCCGAGCAGTCCCTGGCGGTGTGCCAGGGCCACCGCGCCGTTAACGGCCTCGGATGAGCCAAAATCATCGGCACTGAAGATGACGGTGCGCCGGGTGTGGCCCCCCCGAGAGGGGGAGTTCAGGGACCCGCAACCCCCGGCCCTGGCGGCCGCCCTCCCCTCCCCCGCGGCCATCACCCTCAGCCAATGACGGCCCTCCAGCAAGGCGGCCACGTCCACCATGCGTCTCAGGGTTTTCTATCCCTTATCGGCAACTGTCCCCACCCTTCGCCTCGACCTGGGAAGACTGGCGCCGCCGAAACATGAAGCTTAAAAATTGCCGGCCTTCCTTGAGGAGCCGCCGCCGTTCCACGGGATCCCGCAGCATCACCAGGGCCGCCCGCCCCATGTAGCTGGGGCGGAAGTAAAAACGGCGGTAAAACTTGGGCACCGTCGCGAAGATCTCCGCCGCCGACAGGCCCGGATAATCGACCACACACTGTTGATACCCGGTCGAGCCGTGCACCTGGGCCTCGTCCTGCATGTATCCCCGCTCCCGGCAAAAGTCGTAAAACTCGGTGCCCGGATAGGGAGTGGCCAGGGACACCTGAATGGTGTCCGGGTCCAGCTCACAGGCAAATCGCATGGAGGCCTCCAGGCTGGCCCGGGTTTCCCCCGGCAGGCCCACCATGAAGGTGCCGTGCACCTGAATTTCCAATTCCTTGCACCACTTGACCAGGCGGCGCCCCTGGTCCAGGGTGGCGCCCTTGTGAATGTTCTTTAGTACCTGGGGGTCGCCCGTCTCGAAACCCACTACCAGCAGCCGCAGCCCCCCTTCCTTCATGGCCTTCAGGGTCTCGTAGGAAGTGGTGACCCGGGCGGTGGTGGACCAGAGAAATTTCTGGTTGAGCCCGCGGAATTCCCGGGCCAGACTGCGGGCCCGTTCGCCGTTGGCGGTGAAGGTATCATCGTCGAAAAAGATCTCGGCGGACTGGGGAAACAATTCCAGGCTGCGGCGCACTTCCGCCACCACGTTGACCACGCTCCTGACCCGGTAGCGCCGGCCGGTGAAGGTCTGGGGCCAGAGGCAGTAAACGCACTGGCCCGGGCAACCCCGGCCGGTATAAAAGGAGACGTACGGGTAGCGCAGGTAGGGAATCTGGTAGTTTTCCATCTTCAGATCCCTGTGATAGATTTCGGTGACCATGGGCAGGGAGTCCAGGTCCTCGAGGTAGGGCCGATCCGGGTTGTGATGAATGGCATCGCCCTGCCGGTAGCTGACCCCTTGAATCTCCTGCCAGGGACGTCCCTGGGCGATCTCCGCCACCGCGTAGTCGAATTCCCGGCGGGCCACGAAATCGACCTGGGGGCCGGCGGCCAACGATTCCTGGGCCAGGATGCTCACCTGGGGCCCCACCAAGCCTACCAATAATTGCGAATTTTTCTCTTTGAGGCGGCTGACCGTTTCCAGATCGTGCCGGAAAGAGGGGCTGGTGGTGAAGAGCACCGCCAATTCGAAATCGCCGGCCAGGGACGCCACCTGGCCTACTGTCAGATTCTCCGGCGGGGCGTCCACTACCCGGCTCTCGGGAATGAGCCCGGCCGGGTAACAGAGCCAGGTGGGATACCAAAAGGAGGTGACCTCCCGGGTCGCCTGGTAGCGAGAACCGGCGCCGCCGTCAAAATCCTGAAAGGACGGCGGGTTGAGCAAAAGAGTGCGTTTCATCGATTAATCCTTGAGGATTCGATCTGGGATTAGGGGAGGAACCTGGCAGTGGGCGCCGGTCCCTCCATAAGCAGGTGGTTATGATTGCTGAATATTATCCGAATGGCGCGGTCTTGTCCAGGAAATAGCGGGCCGGGGTCCAGGCAGGGGCGAAGGGTTCACAAAGCTGTGAGGCCCTCCCGGATAGCGTACTTGGTGAGTTCCGCCACGCGAAAACGGACTTCACTATCTTGCACCAGGTTTAAACAGTCCAGAATGGCCAGGTCGGGGATGCCTAGGCTGAGAAAAATCTTCCGGGCCTGGACCGCCCGGATAGCCGCGGCCAGCTCTTCAAAGACCGCTCTTTAAGGAGGTAGCCGAAGGCCCCGGCCTTGAGAAACTCCGCTACGAATCTGCGGTCGCCGTGCAGGGACAGGCCTATTACCTTGGCCAGGGGTGCGGCGGCCGCCATCCGCCGCACCACCTCCAGGGCAGGCAAATCGGCGCCGGCCAGGTCCAGGATGACCACGTCCGGATTAACCTCTTTCGCCACACCAAGCGCCGATTCTCCGGTGCCGACCTCCGCCGCTACCTGGAAGTCCGGTTCCCGGTAAAGAGGAGTATTACGGCTAACCCGAGATTATACGGCAACCCAGGCTGCCTCAGTTCCGTAATGGCGTTTGGGGTCCCCTGGCCCGAGTTTAGAGAAAAAAACATTTCCTTCCCAAGCCTAATCCCCCGGAGGGCAGTAAGTTAAATTTCTGAGCTTCATTTTTCCTGACCCAGAGCCAGGACCACAAAGCGCCGGTCCTGGCCCACCCACACCGTCTTGACCCATTCGGGGTATCGCTGCTGCAAGCCATCCACAAGCCGGTTAACTTCTTTTTCCTCCCCGGGCATTTTCACCAAATACCTGACCTTGTAGGTTCTCAGGGTGCGCTCCAGGTCCGCCACCGTTCCCAGGGATGGAGCCGCCTCGCCGTAAAGCGTGCGCGGCGCCGGGGTGGCCTCGAAGGTCCGTATGGCGATGCGCCCGGTATAGAGGTAGAGCATGGGGTCTTCCCAGGCAGCCAGGACATCCCCGGGCTTGCTGTTGGCCTTGAGCCAATGAAACAGGTCTTGATATTGCGTCCAGGAGGCGGGGTTCCAGGAGGCGTAATGGGTGGGTATTCCGGGATAAGGAAAGCCGGTCCGCCGGGAAACGACCCGGTCCTGATAAAGCAAGGTCAGATTGGCCAAAACCAGGACGGAGACCAACCCCGCCGTGAGAACGCGAAACCACAATTTCTCGGGAAGATTGCCGGACAGGGTCAGAATACCGGCCAGCAGATAAGCAATGATGAAGGGCGTTACGGGTACCAGCAGACGGAAGGGCGACCACGGCCACAACAAGACCACCATTAAAAAAAAGAGGAGGTAATAGGGAAGGACCTGCCCCCGGCCCAACCGGCCAAGGATGCCTACCAGGGAAATCAGGCCCAGCACGGTGGCCAGTATTGGCCAGAGCGCCACGTGGGTCATCCAGTAATCCAGGCCTTCCAGGGAGAGCTTGGCGATAGACCAGATGATAAAGACCAGATTGCCGGCGGCCACCTTCACCAGCAGCAACGGGCCGGTGCTGCCCCACCAACCTAAATAATCGGTATAATAACCGGTTACGGGGTCGTGGTGCCAGGTCCCCAGGCCCAGCAGCATCCAGAGAATCCAGGGAAGCATGGCCACAGCTGCGCCCAGGATTACCCAGCGAAGTGGCCGGCGCCAATAATAGAGGAGGAGCAAGCCAGCCGGTACCAGGGCGACTCCGATGATCCGGCACAAGAAAGGCAGCCCCAGCAGGACCCCCGAGCCGAATTGGCGGCCGCGGCGAAAGGAGGGCGCTCTTATTTGGGCCTCCATGGCCCACAGGGCCGGTATGGTCAGCAAGGCGAAGGGAATCTCCGAAAAAGTCTGAGAGGCAAAATAGAGAAAAAAAGAGGAGGTGGCGCAGAGGAGACCTGCCGCCAGGGCCACGCCCCCGCTGAAGTAGTTGAAGCGCCGCAGGAACAGATAGGCCAGCCCCACCGTGCCGGCCCCGCACAGCACCGACAGCCACTTCATCAGCAGCAGATTAGCAGGAAAATTGGGCCAGAGCTTCCAGACCAGCGCCAGCAGGGCGGGATAGAGGATGGGATATTTGGTCTGCCGCGGCGCCCCGGGCAGGTCGATCAACCGGTAACCCTGACCCTGGGCCAGGGCCTTGGCGGTGATCACATAGATGCCGTCATCATGGTAGCCTCCGCAAACCAAAGGCACCATCCGCCCATAGCCCAGGAGCACCACCAGGAGCGCCAGGCCGGCGGCGGTCAACATATCCCGGCGCCCCAATGCGGCGGCAGGCTCTTTAACTGCGCTGGACCCGAATCCCGCGAATCGGCTTAACAATATCCCTCCGCTGAGGCTCAAGAGAACCGGACCGGAAGCAACCTCTTGATTTTGCTCCTTTGATTAATAATATCAAACCTGGGGGGACCCATGACCCTGGCCAAAAATTGCAATGAGCGTCAATAATTTCCCGGCTATTTTGCCTTAAGGAAAGTGAGCGGGGATGGGTTTCCCCCGCAGGTCCATGATCGGGAATCTTTTTGCCAGGTCCGACCGCAGGTACAGGGTATATCCGTCATCGTGATAGACGCGGGTCCAACTCGATGATTTGCCGTTGCTGGTCCAAACATAGTTGTTGCCCATGATTTCATTGAGCTTGCTCAGGCGGGGGACCAATATGGCGTCGGTCTGATATTTCGTAAGAGTCTCCTGCCAACCTTCTTTGGCATTATAAAACCCAACGTTTTCACTCACGGCTGGAACCGGATAGGCCACCTCATACCGGCTATCCATACTCACCTTGACTTCCGGATATAGTTTCCAGGAGACGTAAGACCCAGCCATAAAAGGAACCATGAGGTTCCCGGTAAATTTGTTCTCTCTGAGATATCTGACGGCTCCTGCAGGATAGACGAGCTCCCTCCCTTTCTCTGCCTTGGTAGGGATACGGAGCTGCCAGAATTGGTGCTGCACCGCATAGAGCGTTCCCGACAGTCCGATAATAACAAAAATAGCAGTCAACAACCTGGAGTGTTGTTTGCAAAGCTTATTGATTAAGTCGCCAAGAGTAGTTTTTTCTATATAGACTGGAGTGTAGCACGTCCAGGCGACGGCATATATCGATAAATGCCGAAAATGCCATAAGGAGACCCAGGCGGTTGCCGCGATTATCAGGAGCCCCGGCATCTCTCTCAGTTTATTTTGAGTCATGCCATAGAGGACCAAAACGACCGAAAAAATCCACGCCACCACGTAAGCCCAGCTTATGGCCCACAGGGGGCGCCATTCGACGATAAAGCGCGTGCGGTCCAGGGCGACTGCGTTCCAGATGTAAGGGAGATAATTGATCCCATAGGGAGTGGCCAGGGTTAATAAACAGGTTGCTGCCAGGAACCCTAGCTGGCGTTTCACCATCTGCAACGATTTTAGAAAGTTCTTTTCAGCAAGGAGGTCCAGGAAAAACCGTTCGCCTAGATAAATAGCCAGCAAGCCCAGGCCAACCAGAAAGCCGCCGTGCATATTGACCCAGACCAGGAAAACGGGCAGCCACGCCCATAACGCCCAGGCCTTGCCTTTCCGGTCTTGTTCAATCAGGAAAAGTAAAATAACCAGAAAACAGAGGGTGAAAAGTTGCGCCCGGATAGTTCCGAACCCGGCCCACCCCAACGATATTCCCAACAACCCCAGGAAGGCAAAAACGGGAACACTGGCACCCCGGCGAGTTGCGAAAAAAAAGCACCCCAGGGCCACGAAAGCCGTCAGCAGGTACTTAAGAACCAATAATCCTGGGGCGCCGAGACCAAGTTGAACGGTGACGAGATAAAGAATCAGGCCCGTGCCCCATTCGTGGTGGACGACAGGGTTGATGGTCGGAACATAGGCAAAGGTATCGGCACGCGGTAAATAGCCCAGTCTGAAGGCTTCCCGGATAAGGGCCATTTCGTGGAATAAATCGAGATCTACTTGGTTAAGTCTGCTTATTATGGCGAAAAAACCACCGGCCAGACCGAAAAACATAGCTCTTCGCAAAGACCTTTCAGACACAGTTGGTCCTCATTGAGTTGGCAAGATTATGCGGCGGCGGCAGCGACGGGAGGCTGCCATCCAATAATAGGAAAAGCCCCGTCCCAGCAGAAAGCCCTCACGGTCAAGCAATCCAGAACCGCTGAGGGTTAGAAAGCCATAAAAAATCAGATAGGCCCCCAAAATAATGGCCGGATATAAGGTTATTCGTTCTTGGTTTAACCCCGACATGGCAGCTTTCCGCGCCGCCGAGGGGGGCGGCGCTATATTTTCATAATTTACGGGTGAGATCAAGGCTCATGAGCGACTGTCTCGAAAATTTGTGAAGAATTGGTGGCACAGGCGTCTCGCCTGTGCGGCGAATTCCCGAGCCCAATCTTTCTCTTGGAGCACCATAGCACAAAATTTTCAAAAATCAATTTCACCAGGGTTCGGAAATAATTTCCCTAAAGAGGACGGAAAATTGCCGATATGATCTTTGATTGAGGGATGGATCGGATCTGAGATGGGGTTCTGTGGCACATCTTGGGGAGAGTTGAGGGTGGGGAAGCCAGGGTATTTCAAAGGATAACTAACGGTAATTTATCTAGATAAAATGGTGCCGAAGGCGGGATTTGAACCCGCACGGGTATTACCCACCACCCCCTCAAGATGGCGTGTCTACCAGGTTCCACCACTTCGGCACTGAATCGAGACGGTTCATTTGGCCGGCGGCCCCGGGGCGACCGGGGTGGCGGGAGCAGGCGGCGCATAGGGGCGGGCCGGAGCCGCGGGCGCCTTCTGGCCCACCCCGGTCATCACCGATGCCGCCTGCTGGCGCCCCATCAAGGTGAGTCCCAAAGAGGTCACCATGAACAGGATGGCCGCCACCGCGGTCAGTTTGGCCAGAAAGGGGGCGGCGCCGGTGGAGCCGAAGACCGTCTGGCTGGAGCCGCCGAAGGCCGCGCCGATCCCGGCGCCCTTGCCGTGCTGCAACAGGACGATGACGATCAAGCCCAGACAGACGATGATATGGATGGTGATGGCGAGGCTTATCATAACGTTTTTAATATAAACGACTTAGCGGAGGGATGCAACCCCGGAAAAATAGCAGTCAGCTTTCAGCCGTCAGCTTTATTTATTAGCTTTCAGCTTTCAGCCGTCAGCTTGCAGGTTCCTGTTTTCTGTTTTCTGTTTTCTGTTGTGGCTGACCGCCGATAGCTGCTTCCCATTCCAGTAGCTTTCAGCTTTCGTTTTTGGTTTTTGGCTGATTGCTGATAGCTGTTTCCTATGTCCCTATCCGGCCGCGGCCGCGATGCCCAGGAACGAATCGGCCTTAAGCGACGCCCCGCCCACCAGGGCGCCGTCGATATCCGCCTCGGCCAGCAGGGTGGCGGCGTTGTCCGGGGTGACGCTGCCGCCGTAGAGCACCCGGATCGCCGCGGCCGCCGCCCCCAGAGACTCCCGCAACCGGCTGCGGATAAAGGCGTGCACTTCCTGGGCTTGCTGCGGAGTGGCAGTGAGGCCGGTGCCGATGGCCCAGACCGGCTCATAGGCCAGCACCAACTGCTCGTCGGTGAGCCTGAGGCCGCCCAAACCTCGGGACAGTTGGCCTCCCACCACATCGAGGGTCAGGCCCGCCTGGCGCTCCTCGATTTTCTCGCCGATGCACATGATGGGGATCAGCCCGCCATTCACGGCTGCCACTAGTTTCCTGTTGACCGTCTCATCGGTCTCGCCGAAATACTGGCGGCGCTCGGAATGCCCCACGATGACGTAGCGGCAGCCCACGTCCCGGAGCATCAGCGTAGAGACCGCCCCGGTAAAGGGCCCTTGCGGCTCCCAGAAGGTATCTTGCCCGGCCAGGCCGATGGCTGAGCCAGCCAACTCGGAAGCCACCGCGGCCAGGGCGGTGAAGGGCGGGGCCAGGGCCACCTCCGCCCGCGCCCCCGGGGCCAGCCCCAGGCGAACTTCCCTGGCCAGGGTCCTGGCCTCCTCCACGGTTTTGTGCATCTTCCAGTTGGCCGCGATGAAACGCCGACGCTCAGACATCGGGATGCCCCTTGGCCCACCTTTCCAGGGCCTGAATCCCCGGCAGCTTCTTGCCCTCCAGCAGCTCGATGAAGGCGCCGCCCCCGGTGGAGACATACGAGAACTTCTGGTACTCCCCCGCCTTGTGCAAGGCCACGTCGGTGTCGCCGCCGCCCACGATGGTTAAGGCATAGGAATCCGCCACCTTTTGCACCATGGCCATGGTGCCGCGGCTGAAGGCATCGTATTCGAAGGCCCCCATGGGTCCGTTCCAGATGATGGTCTTGGCGTTTTGCAGGGCCTCCCCGAAGAGGGTCACCGTGGCCGGGCCGATGTCCACGATGAGCCAATCCTGGGGAACCTCCTGCACCGGGGTGATCTTGGTTTCCGCGGACCTGGCCAATTTGTCGGCGACGACGCAATCCACCGGCAGATAGAATCTCACCTTCTTTTTCAGGGCCGCGGCCATGATCTCTCTGGCGCCCTCCAGAAGAGAATCTTCCACCAGGGATTGGCCCACCTCATAACCTTTGGCCTTGAGGAAGGTGTTGGCCATGGCCCCGCCGATGATGACTTTGTCCACGTTTCTCAGCATATTTTTCAGGGCCGTCAGTTTGCTGGAGATCTTGGCGCCGCCGATGAGGGCCGCCAGGGGGCGGGCCGGGTCCTCCATGGCCCTGTGAAAATAGTGGACCTCATCCCGCATCAGGAAGCCGGCCACGCAGATGGGGGCGTATCTGGTCACCGCCTCCACCGAAGCATGGGCCCGGTGCGCCACGGCAAAGGCGTCGTCCACGTAAACATCCACCCCTTGCATCAAGTCCCGGGCAAAGTGGGGGTCGTTCTTTTCCTCTTCCTCATGAAACCGCAGATTTTCCAGGAGAAGCACATCTCCGGGCTTCATCATGGCCTTCTGCCTGTCCACCTCCGGCCCTATGCAATCCGGGGACAGGATCACCTGCTTATGCAGCCGGTAGGCCAAACGCCGGGCTACCGGCGCCAAAGACAATTCTTCCTTCCTGCTCCCTTTGGGGCGCCCCATATGGGAGGCCAGGATCACCTTGGCGTCGCTTTCCAGGCAATAATGGATGGTGGGCAACACCGCCCGGATACGGGTGTCGTCGGTGATGTTGAGGTTCTGGTCCAGGGGCACGTTGAAATCTACCCGGATAAAGATGGCCTTTTCCTTGATATCCACTTCGTCGATGTATTTCACCGGTAACTCCTGTGAACGGCGCTTGGCAAAGGGTGGCATCCCCCCGCGGCTTGCAGGTATCGCCGTTGACCTGGCGCGGCCGCCCCGTGGATCGCGGCCCTAACCTGTATTCTACCCTCTTGGCGCAGGCCGCCGCGGCCGGGCCCTTGCAACCCTGGTTGCCGCTTTAATGTAATCAGAGTCGGTTTGGCCGTCAATATATTTGTCCCGCAGCAGGAATTTTCCGGAAGGTAGGCTTGAGTTTTCCTGAAACCTTGATAAGCTTTTCCAGATTGCCTCCTATGATACGTTCATTTAAGAGATAAACGGTATCCCATGCTCCAGTTCATTCGGTATTTGGGCGACCGGACCTTGAAACTGGTGCGCGAGGCCGGAGCCATGCAGCTCTTTCTGCTGGAGGCCCTGGCCCTGGCCTTTATCCCTCCCTTCCGGCCCCGCCGCCTCTTGCAGGAGATTCAGCTCATCGGCGTCAAGTCGACCTTGATCATCCTGCTCACCGCCGCCTTCACCGGCATGGTGCTGGGGTTGCAAGGGTACTATACCTTGAAAAAATACGGCTCGACAGGGGCCCTGGGGTCGGTGGTGGCCCTGAGCCTCATCCGGGAAATGGGTCCGGTGCTCACCGGGATTATGGTATCCGCCCGGGCCGGCTCGGCGGTCACAGCGGAAATCGGCATCATGCGCATCACCGAGCAGTTGGACGCCCTGGATACCATGGCCGTTAACCCGATGCAATACGTGGTGATGCCCAAGCTCCTGGCCGGTCTGATCGCCGTGCCCCTGCTCACCGCCATTTTCGACGTCACTGGCATCCTGGGGGCCTATCTGGTGGGCGTGGTCATGCTGGGGGTAAGCTCCGGCGCCTACTTCAACGGCATGGTTCAGAGCGTGGTGCCTCTGGACATCAACGGCGGCGTGGTCAAATCCCTGGTCTTCGGCCTCACCATCATCCTGGTGGCTTGCTACAAGGGATACAACACCGAACACGGGGCCGCGGGCGTCAGCCGGGCCACCAACCAGACCGTGGTCCTCTCCGCGGTCCTGGTCCTGGCCTGGGACTATATTCTCACCTCCTTCTTCATGTAAAGTGGAGGTTTGGGTTTCGACCTATGAACCGGCAAGCTGATAACTGACTGCTGAAAGCCACATGATCCAAGTCATCGACCTGTACAAATCTTTCAACGGCCAAACGGTGCTGGATGGCATCAACCTAACCATCCCCACCGGCCGGATTACCGTGGTCATCGGCAAGAGCGGGGTGGGCAAGAGCGTTTTGTTGAAACACCTCATCGGCCTACTGAAACCCGACCGGGGCCGGGTTCTGGTGAACGATGTGGACATTGCCACCATCCATGGCCGCGAGCTGCGGGATTTTAAAAAGCTCTTTGCCGTGCTCTTCCAGGGGGGCGCCTTGTTCGACTCTCTCAATGTCTTTGAGAACATCGCCTTTCCCCTTAGGGAGAAGACCCGTCTGGCGGATGCCGAGATCGCCCGGCGGGTGAGGCTGCGTCTGGAGCAGATGCACCTGAGCATTGATGTGGAAACCAAGTTCCCCGATGAGTTGAGCGGCGGCATGAAGAAACGGGTGGCCCTGGCCCGAGCCATGATCCAGGAACCGGAGATCATTCTCTTCGATGAGCCGGTTACCGGGTTGGACCCCCCCATGACCAACACGGTCTTTCACCTGATCGGGCAGACCCACCAGGAGAGCGGCTACACCGCCCTGGTGGTGGCCCATGACATCCCGGAGGTCTTCACCATTGCCGACCAGGTGGCCATGCTCCATCAGGGCCGCATTGTGGCCTGCGGCAGGCCGGAGGAGATCCAGGCCAACCCGGACCCGGTGGTGCAGAGTTTCATCAAGGGTGAAGTCGATTTCCAGGGAGAATAGGCGGACGTTATGAGAAGGGGCAATCTGGAATTGGTGGTGGGCGGCTTTGTCCTGTTGGGTCTGGTTTGCCTGGCATACCTGGCTGTCCACCTGGGCAAGATGGACGTCTGGGGAGGCGGCTACCGGGTCGTCGCCAATTTCGATAACGTTTCAGGTCTCGACCTGGGAGCACCGGTGGAAGTGGCCGGGGTGCACGTCGGTTTGGTGGAATCGATTCGGCTCACTTCGGGAGACCGGGCCGCGGTGACCATGAAGCTGGAGCCGGATATTAAACTGCACGAAGATGCCATCGCTTCCGTCCGCACCAAAGGCATCATCGGCGACCAGTTTATCCAACTCTCCCCTGGCAGTTCGGAAAAGCTCATTCCTCCGGGGGGCACTATCCAAGACACCGAGAGCGCCATCAATTTGGAAGAATTGCTCGGCACCATTATTCACGGCAAGATCTGAGTCCGGTTTGTTTCCGCGGTGGCACAGATGCTGCATTGGTGCTGGGAGAGCGGCCGCATCCGTAGCGAGGCCCGGAGCCCCCGCGGCCACTTGAGTTTTGTCTCCTAATGACTAACTTTATACTAAGTGCCGCCGTCCCGCCCGGAGAGGCGACCCGCCGGCTTCCGTCGCGGTCCCCCGGTTTTTCGCGGCGTTGGCGGTTTTAGAAAGGAGTGGCTCGTGCCCAAATTGCTGAAACAGACCCTTGCCTTGCTAGCCCTCATCAGCCTCCTGGCCGTGGCCGTCCCGGCGGTGGCCGCCGAACCTGAGCAGGTGGTGAGATCCGTTATTAACCAGGTGCTGGATACCTTGAATAATCCGGCTTACGCCGGCCCAGGCCAAGAGCAGGAGCGGCTCCGGATGGCGAAACAGCTCGTGGACCCGCACTTCGACTACCGGGAGATGGCCAAAAGGAGTTTGGGGGCCGCCTGGAATAATATCAGCAGTGGTCAGCGGGATGAGTTTGTCAGCCTCTTTTCCGAACTTTTAGAGGCCGACTACGCTGGCAAGATCCTGCGGTACATCAAGAAAGTGCGGATCGATTACACCGGCCAGAATATAGATAACGGCTACGCTGAGGTGCGCACCGTGGTGGTGCTCCCCAACGACAGGATCCCCATCATTTACCACCTGTTAAACGCCTCCGGCAACTGGATGGTTTACGACGTGGTCATCGACGGCGTCGGCCTGATCAGCAACTACCGCTTCCAGTTCGCCCGGGTGATTCAACAGTCCTCTTACAATGCGCTGGTGGACCGCCTGCGCACCCGGGTACAGGAGGAGCGGTCCGGGGGGTAAAAGGCGGTTGCCGGTTGGCGGCGGCCCTAGCCGGCAGTAATTTGGCCCAAGCGGGCGGCGGTTTGCCAACGGCAAGGCAGCCCTCTCCCTGAGCCTTCCTTCCCCGCTGGTGCAGGTTCTGGTAGCCGCAGGCTTTAGCCTGCGCTATTTTTTTTAAGGATACGGGATTCTTCGCTTCGCTCAAGATGACATTTTTGGGTAATTCGATATTTTACTACAGTTTCTAAGAACCCCCCAAAGGCAGCGGCTGCTCCTTACGGTAGGCCAGGGCCTGGCAGGAGGCCACCAGGCTCCCCCGGGGGTCGGTGACTTCGATGAAGTAGGTGGCGGTGCGCCGCCCGGCGTGGAGTTCCCGGGTCCGGGCCGTCAGGCGCTCCCCCATCCGGGGGGCGGCGTGGAAGGTAAGATTCATAGAGAGGGCTACCGCCACCGTGCCATGGGCATTGACGGCGGCCTGGAAGGCCTCGTCGATCAAGGCGAAGATCGCGGTGCCGTGCACCATGCCCAGGATGTTGGCCATCTCCTGGCGGCAGTTCATCCCCACCCGGGCCCGCCCGGGGCCCAACTCCTCCAGTTCCAGGCCGAAATGGCGGCTGATCCCCTGGGCCTCCACCCCTTCCCGAAAGGCCGCTAAAAAAGTTTGGTCGACTTGACTCATTTCTCCCCCGCTGAAGATGATTTTCGAGTTTCGGTTTTTGGTTTGCTGGAATTGATTTCCGGCCTGGCAAGCCGGGCGCATCTCAGGCGCCTTTTTCTGGCAAGCGCACCCGGTTCAGGCTGACTTTTCGGTTTCTGTCAAAAGCGTTTCTGCTGAAGGCTGATAACCCTCTTCATAAATCTCCGGAAACTGGTTTTTCCAGCGCCGATGAAGCCACAGCCACTGAGCCGGCTCGGCCCGGATCCAGGCTTCGATGGCCCGGTTCTGGAGCTCCAGGTGCCGGATCAGGTCCGCCTGCGCCGACTCGCTCTTCACCATGGGGATGGCCGGAAAGAACACCAGCAGGTGACGCCCGCCGGGGAGCCTCCGGGACAGGCCGGCCAATACCGGCACGCCGCGGGCCCGGGCCAGCAGCGCCGCAATCGGGGTGGTGCGGGCCGGATGGCCGAAGAAATCCACCAGTAGCCCCTCCTCTGCCGCAGTGTTCTGGTCGATGACGATCCCCACGATCTGGTTCTGTTTCAGAAAACGCAGGATCTCCTTCAGACCTCCCTGCTTGGACACCATCCGGTTGCCGCCCCGCTGCCGCAAATATCTGGCCAGCCGCCCAGCCCAGGGGAGGTCCAACTCCCGGCCCACCACTACCACTGGCTTATACTTAAGGCCCAAGCCCAGGGTGGTGTATTCCCAGTTGCCGGCGTGGGCCGCAATCGCAATCAGCCCCCGGCCCTGGGCCAGGGCCGCCCCTACGTGCTCCTCTCCCACTATGATTACCCGGCGGCGAATCCGGGCCAGGGGCGCCAGGAACAGTTCCAGGATCTCGAAGCCAAACAGGACAAACTGGCGGAAGACCTCCCGGGCCAGGCGTTCCCGGGATTCGGGGGCCAACTCCGGCCCATATGCGAACTCCAGGTTTCGCAAGGTGATGCGCCGGTGCCGGGCGTCCAGCCGGTACCAGAAGCCTGCCAGGACGCCGGCCAGTCTAGTTTTCCAGGGTTGCGCCACGGTTATTAAACCCTAGTGTTATTTCCCACAATAATCTTAACAAAAGATTTGAGATAAACCCCCCTCCCTGAGAGGGGAGGGGGTTGGGGGGAAGGTGGCAACATGTGGTAAATGAAAGAAAAATACCACCCCCACCCGGTGTCGCCCCCTCAAGGGGGAGGGAAAAAGGAAAAGCATTTATGCAACGTTTTCGTGGGACACAATACTAGCCCTGCCGGCCATAGAGGACCATGGCCTCTTCCCCTACCAGTTGGGCGATGCGGGCCAGCAGCAGTCGCCGGGCCAATTCATAGGCCCCCCTCCGGCCCCAATAAAATGGACTGTTATAATTGAAGGCCGCCCAACTCCATACGGCCAGCCGGTGCAGCCGATGGTCCCTAATGAAACGGCTCACCGGGTGATTTCTCACGTTTTGATAAACTCCATAGTAACGGATAATCGATTGCAGCTCCATGTCCTTAAAGACGCGAATGGGTGCGGTTTCCAGCCAGATCGCCAGCCGGCTTCCCACCCGGTTATGGAGAGCCAGCAGGTCCGCCAGGGAGGCCTTGAGCTGCGGCTCCTCCTCCATGGGGTAATAGACGCCGGCAACCTCCTTGATAATCTTAAATGCCATCTCCTGAATAGCGGTAAAGGAGAGGGCCGTATCGGGCCAGCGGCTCCAGAGATAGCGCCTGCGGCGGCTCCGAATAATCTCCAGGGCAGCCCGGTCTTCGGGCCGCTGGCCGCTGGGGCGGGGCAGCTCGCAGCCGCCGGGCCGGGCCATGAAGTCCGCCAACATCCGCCTCCTGGTCCAGAAGCGCATGGCCACCAGGGAGGCGAGCCAGAGGATAGCCAGGCCCGCCGCGGCAATAATGATCCAGTGATTTCCCATTAAGTTGCGAGTCCCAGGGGTGACATAAAACCTGATGATGTATTAAAAATACTGCTGGCGGCCTCCCGGCCGACACCCAGAGTCGTGTTAATCGGTCATTGGCCCAGCCCCTGGTACACCGCCTCCACTGCCGCGGCCATCTGTTCCACGGAAAACCTGGCCGCCACCAGTTCCCGGCCCCGCCGGCCCAGTTCCCGGCGCTGGCCCGCATCCGCCAGCAACCGCCGCAGGGCCAGGGCCAGGGCGGCGGCGTCCCGGGGGGGCGCCAATAAACCCGTTCGGTCCGGCAGCACCACCTCCGGGATACCTCCCACCGCGCTCCCCACCACCGCCCTGCCCATGGCCATGGCCTGGAGCAGGGACTGGGGTACCCCCTCATTGGCATAGGAGGCGAGGATCACCGCGTCCATGAGAGCCAGCCAGGGCGCTACCTCCTCCTGGTAGCCCACCAGGCGCACCCAAGCCTCCAGGCCCAGTTCCCGAACCTTCTCGGCAATCACCACCCGGTAGGGCCCCTCCCCCACTACCAGCAGATAGGCTGGCTCTCCGGCCCGGACCAGATCCGCCAGAGCCTCCAGTAGATAAAGATGGCCCTTCCAGGAGCGCAACACCGCCACCGTCCCCAGGACCGGAGCCTCTTCCGGAATCTGCAGCCGGGCCAACATCTTTGAGTCTTTTGCCCGGGGGCTAAATTCCTCCAGGGAGATCCCCGTGGGAATGGAAAATAACCGGCTGGCCGGGACTCCCAGGCGCTGCCGCAAAATCTGGCGGGTGGCTTCGCCGGTCGAGATCACGGCCCCGGGGGCCCGGTATAGCCAGCGAGTGGGAAAATTATTCTGCACCCGGGTGGAGAGATGGCGCGTGCGCACCAGATGGGGACGCTTTCCCAGACTGCGCCAGGCCAGGGCGCCGATCCAGGAGTCCAGGGAACTATGGGTATTCAAGATGTCTATCGCTTGCTCCCGGAGCAGACGCCGCAACTGCCGCCAGGCCAGAAGCGAGTGCCTCCCGCCGCAGGTCAGGGGAAAGCTGGGAACCCCCCGCCCCCGGGCCCGCCGATACAGCTCCCCCCGGGGATCGCAGGCCAGGAGCAGGCGATGCCCCCGCCGCTGCATGGCCTCGGCCTCCGCCAGGATGCGGCGCTCCTGGCCCCCCCACCCCAGGGAGGACTCGGTGTGCAGGATGGTATAAGTTGCCGCAAGCTGCCTGGGGGACATCAATAATCCTCATTTGGGGCTGTCAGCCGTCAAGCTTTTGCCCCTCAGCCAACGCCTTCAGTAGTCAGTAGCCAGTAGTCAATGACTACTGCCTTTTTTGGTCTTGGTGTTTTTGCTGACCACTGGCCACTGGCCACTGGCCACTGACCACTGGCTACTGCCTACTGACTACTGGCTACTGACTACCGTTTTTCCGCCAAAGTTCCAGATAAAGCTGTTCCAGCCCGGCCAGCATCACTTCCAGGGAATAGTGCTCCCGGATGGTGAGGCGAGCCGCGGCTCCCAACCGGGCCCGGAGTTGCGGCCGCCGGTAAAGCTCCACCAGGGCCCGCCCCAGGGCCTCCGGCTCTGCGGGGGGCGCCAGCCGGCCATTGACCCCATCCTCAATGAGCTCCAGGGCGCCGCCCACCCGGGTGGCCAGGACCGGCAAACCGGCTCCCATGGCCTTGAGGAGGGCCAGAGGCAGCCCCTCCCAGAGAGAGGGTTGCACATAGAGGTCCAGGGCCCGATAAATGAGGGCCAGGTCCCGGCGGGTTCCCAGGAAGCGAACCCTCTCAGCCAGCCCCAGCTCCCGGGCCTGGCGTTCCAGGGCTTGCCGTTGGCGGCCAGCACCCACCAAAATCAGGGTCGCCTCGGGGATCTGCCGGCGCACCTTAGCCATGGCCGTCAGGAGGTTCTGCTGCCCTTTCTGCTCCTCCAGGCGCCCCACCACGCCCAGGACGAACCCGGAAACCGAAAGCAGGCCGCGGGCTTCCTCCCGGCTGAGGTCCGTTTCCAACTCCGCCAGGTCGATCCCGTAAGGCAGGAGCAGCAGACGGGAGGCCGGCACGGCGTCATAGCGGCGCACGTCCTCCCAGACCTGGGCGCTCCCCACCAGAACCCGGTCCGAGGCCCAGCCCAGTAGATGATTGCAGAGGCGCCGATGGAATTTCACCCGGACATAGGAGTTATGCACCGCGGCTACCACCCCCGGCAAACCCAGGCCCAGGGCGGCCAGGCGGCCATAGAGATTGGGGTGGTACAGGTGGGTATGCAGGATGTCCGGCCTGATTTCCTTCAGGAGGCGTCGCACCGACGCGGCCAGCCGCCAGGCGGAGGCGTGTTTGAGATCGAGGCCCAGGGAGTGCACCGGGTAGCCGGCGGCGGCCAGCTCCGCGCCCACCGGCCCGGGAGCCTCGAGACAGGCCACCTCTGGGACAAAGCGCCCGGGAGGCAGGCCCCGGACGATGGCCGCCACCAGGTCCTCGGCGCCCCCCACCGGCAGGGTCGCCAGCAGGTGCACGACCTTGAGGGGCCGCTCCGGCAATGGGCTCCGCTTTCCCACCATCAACTAATTATAACAAAATTCGCTGCCGGCCGGCGGCAATTTCGCATATTTCAGCCCCTTGACAGGCCCGCCCATGTTTGTTAAAAAAACCTAATGGGCGTGGGGCTGTAGCTCAGTTGGAAGAGCGCTTGAATGGCATTCAAGAGGTCCGGGGTTCAACTCCCCGCAGCTCCACCATCATTAAATCCAGTATCATCTGATGCTGTCCACAATGGCCTGATAAATCAGGCCATTCACTTTTTCCGTTGTCCCATAACAGTCATATTGATATAGTGAAATCCGAAAGGTTTGGGGGTATGTGTAGGGG
>JBAVAG010000025.1:0-82195 GCA_049585595.1 Desulfobaccales bacterium | reverse complement strand
CCCTCACCCTATCCCTCTCCCCCATCGGGGGAGAGGGGAAAAAGAAGGACCCCATTGATGATCCCCTAATAATGGCGCGTCTTATGCTTCCATTAAACGCCAGTATTTCCGGGATAACCTTAATGGTGCGTAAGACGCACCCTACTCACTGCCTCCGTAGGGGCGGACCCGGGTGTCCGCCCTGTTGCGGGCGCACCCAATCACAGGCTGGAACCCTGTGCCACTGTGCTCTCACGTAATCCGTTTGCCATAATCGGCCTGTGGTCTGTTGCCTAATTGATTATCCATTGAACCTGATTGATTTTAACCCCCTTTTTCAAAGGGGGACTTAACTAGGTCAAATCCAGCGTTCCAGTCCTGATATTATATCCAGCTAATTATGAAACACTCCAATAGCTATTCCGCTGGCTCTTTCAATTTCCGCCGCAGCCGGTCCAGGGCGGTCTGGGCCGACAAGGTTTTGATCGCTTCCCGGGAGCCGTGGAAGAGGTAGTGCCAGACCTCCACGGCCTGGGGGGTGGCCAGGCCGATGTACACTGTGCCCACCGGCTTCTCGGGTGAGCCGCCGCTGGGGCCGGCGATGCCGGTGACCGCCAGACCCAGGTGAGCGCCGAAGGCTGTCTGCGCTCCCCGGGCCATCTCCTGGGCCGTCTCCGGGCTCACCGCCCCCCATTCCGCCAGGACCTCCGGGGCCACCCGCAGCAGGTCCATCTTAGCCTGGTTGCCGTAGCAGACCACCCCGCCCAGGAAATAATCCGAGGAGCCGGCCACGTTGGTGAGGCGGTGGCCGATGAGGCCGCCGGTGCAGGACTCGGCCAGGCCCAGGGTGAGGCCGCGGTCTCGCAACTGGCGCCCCACCAGCTCTTCCAGCGGCGTCCCATCCGGCCCCAAGAGCACGTCGCCCACCTCCTGGGCCAGGGCCGCGGTCAGGCGGTCCAGGGTCTCCTCCAGAATTCTGCGGTCCCGGCCGCGCACCGTCAGGCTGAGGTGGTTTTCGGGGAAATTGGGGTAAAAACCCACGCGCACGCCTTGCTGGAATTCCGGAATTTTGGAGACTACTTCCTGCAACTGGGTTTCGGAGATGCCGAACAGCCGCAAGGTGCGCTGAGCCAGGGCGCCCGCGTCTCCGGCGCCCTCCACCAGGCTGGGGAGCACATAGGCGTCAAACAGGGCCTGCATCTCGGAGGGGACCCCGGGCAGGAAAAAGAGGCGGGCGCCGCCGTGTTCCAGGGAAAAGCCGCAGCAGGCCAGGGAGCCTGTGTCCAGGACCACGGCGCCCCGGGGAATCAGGGCCAGGCGGCTATAGCGTTCCAGCCAGGGGGTTTGGCGCTCCTCCAGAGAGCGGCGGATGCGGGCCAGCAGGCCCTCGTCCAGGAGGAGCGGCAACCCCAGGGCCTCGGCGGCGGCGGCCACGGTGACGTCATCTTCGGTGGCCCCCAGCCCTCCGGTGATGATGATAAACCGGGAACGGCCCAGCGCCCGCAGCAGGATCCTTCGGAACCGCGGCGGCTCATCCCCCAAGATGGTGAGCCACTGCACGGTCAGGCCCGCTTCGTGGAGCCGCCGGGCGGCGTAGCGGGCGTTAAAATCTGGCACCCGCCCGGTGATCAGCTCCGTGCCGGTGGCGATGATCTCACCTTGCATGTTCAGTTGCCAGTTCCTGGTTGCCAGTAGCCAGCAGCCACAAAGGACCGTAAAATCGGCCGGCTTGTTCCGGAGTTACCTAATGCAATAACCCTTCCAGGGATAGGTCCTCATCCACTTCCGGCCAATGGACGCCAATGGACTTGCCGATAAGCCGCCAATGCCGGCGCACTTCCGGTGAGGCGTCCCGCAGCTTGGGAAACCACTCCAGGGGCACGCGCATTTCCCGGCTATCGGCAAGGAAGACCTGCAAGACATCCCCTTCAAAAGATAATTTAGTGATCAGTATATCATCCCGGGAATATTTTGAACGCATGGACAATCTCCAAAATCAGCCGCGCCAGCACCCCCGCCACCACGTCGTCCACCATCACTTCCAGGCCTCCGGATTCTCCGGAAGTGAACCAGCGAATGGGAGGCGGTTTCAGGATATCCAGGGTCCGGAATAAGATAAAGCCAATGCCCGCGGCGGCCCAGGAAAGCGGCGCCCCGGCCAGGGTGATCAACAGGCCCGCCACTTCATCGATGACGATGGTGGGGTGGTCAGCCTGCCCCAGATAATCCTGGGCCGGGCCCGCGGCCCACCAGCCCGCCAGGATAACCGCCGTCGTCCCCAGGCCGTAGCCCCAGGGACCCAGGTGCGCCAAAGCCCACCAGAGGGGCAGGGCCGCCAGGGTCCCCCAGGTGCCCGGGGCGCCCGGCAGCAAGCCCACTCCCCCCCAGGTGGCCAGGGCCAGCACCAGCCTTTTACCCCCCAGGTTCTCCTCCTCGTCCCAGGTATATCTCTGACAGTTTAGAAATATCTGGATTGGCGCCGCTTGTCAATAATCCCGCCTGGCACCGCGAATTTTCGCGGCTTGGGCCGGGAACCGCGGTATTTGCGGTATTTATTAAATAAGAGGTTAAACAATTTGGAGATTTCGCCTATAATAGCTCCATGCGGTTTAACAGCCCTGAACCGGCAGAACTCCTGCCCCGCATCATCCCCCGGCCGCAACACACCGTCTCCCGAAAAGATATCGATGTGGAGGCCCTTAAGGTTCTCTACCGGCTGCTGCACGCCGGTTATACCGTCTATCTGGTGGGCGGCGGGGTGCGGGACCTGCTCCTGGGGAAAAGGCCAAAGGATTTCGACGTGGTCACCAACGCCCGCCCCGGGGAGTTGCGCAAACTCTTCCGCAACAGCCGGATCATCGGCCGGCGGTTCCGGCTGGTGCAAGTCTTTTTCCGAGGCGGCCGCATCGTTGAGGTCTCCACCTTCCGGCGCCGCTCGGAGTTTGAGGAGGAGCCGAACCCGGCAGGCGCTCCGATCCGGGAACAGACCTTCGGCACGCCGGCCGAGGACGCCGAGCGCCGGGACCTGACCATCAACGCCCTGTTTTACGACATCAGCGATTTCTCCCTGGTCGATTATGTGGGGGGCCTGACGGACCTGGAAAATCGGGTCATCCGGGTCATCGGCGAGCCCGCCGCGCGCTTCGAGCGCGACCCGGTGCGCATGCTGCGGACCCTGCGCCACGCGGCTCGCACCGGCTTCAGCATCGAGGCCGGCGCCTGGCGGGAGATCTTGTCCAAGGGTCCCCTGATCCGGACCTGTTCCCCGTCCCGGGTGCGGGATGAATTGCTCAAAGACTTCCGCAGCGCCGCAGCCGCCCCCTTCTTTAAACTGATGCTGTCCTCCTCCCTCTTTTACGCCATCTTCCCCGCCTGGGAAAGGCGCCTGGGCGCCAGCGGCAGGGCGCGCCTCCTGGATCTCTGCCACCGCCTGGACCTGTTGATGCTGGGAGAGCGCCCCATCTCCGACAGTCTCCTCTGGGCCGTCTTTTTAACCCCGTTTTTGGAACAGGGCCCCGAATTTCCGGAAGATTTCAAGGACCTGCGGGAGTTCATCCATGATGGGATCAAGGAAGCCCTGGGGGGCATCGAATTCCCCCGGCAACGCCATGACGACGTCTCCCAGATTCTGGCCCTGGAAGCCCGGATAGCCCCGCTGCTGCGGGACGCGCGGCCTCTGCCGGCCCGCCTGGCCCGCCTGGCCCTCTACCCCGAGTCCTGGATGCTGGTCCAGATCAAGGAAGCCCCGGAAGCCGAATTGCTGGAGCGCTGCGCCCCGGAACAGGTCCCGCCCCGGCCGCCCCAGGCCAGGGCCGCCAAGCCCAGGCGCCGGCGCAACCGCCGCCACCGGCGACGCGGTGGAGAGGGAAGGGAAAAGGAACCCGGAGAAGAGGGCTAGTGGCCGAGGGCCCTGGCCCTCTTTTCATCCCTTGAGGCAATAAGAGAAAGGCTGGGGGCCGGGTTAACGTCCGGCTAACCAGCCTTTTTTATGGGTGCGTAAGACGCACCCGACATTTTGCACAGGCTGGAAGCCTGTGCCACCAGGTCTATTTTTCTTACTGGCCACTGATCACTGATCACTGATCACTGATCCTCAACCCAGCAGCCACTCCAGCAGGGCCTTTTGGAAGTGGAGGCGGTTTTCCGCCTGGTCCCAGGCGGCGCTTTGGGGCCCTTCCAGCACCTCGGCGGTGATCTCCTCGCCCCGGTGGGCGGGCAGGCAGTGGAGCACGATGGCCTCGGGCCGGGCCAGGTTCAGGAGGCCGGCGTTGACCTGGTAGGGTTTGAAGATCTGCCGCCGGGCTGCGGCTTCGTCTTCCTGGCCCATGGAGGTCCAGACATCGGTGTTGATCACGTGGACCCCCTGCACCGCCTGGCGGGGGGCCTGGGAAAGATGGATTTGGCGTCCGCTCCTTTGGGCCGCTTCCAGCAGGGCAGGGTCGGGCTCATAACCCTTGGGGCAGGCCAGGCGCAGGGCAAAATCGAGGTGCATGGCCGCGGTGATCCAGGAGTTGGCCATGTTGTTGCCGTCCCCCACCCAGGCCACCTCCAGACCGGAGAGCCGGCCGAAGCGCTCCTCCATGGTCATCAGGTCGCTGAGCACCTGGCAGGGGTGGTGGGCGTCGGTGAGGCCGTTGATGACGGGGATGGTGGCGTGCCGGGCCAGCTCGGCCACGGTTTCCTGGGCAAAGGTGCGCACCACCACCCCGTCCACGTAGCGGGACAGGACCCGGGCGGTGTCGGGGATGGGTTCCTGGCGGGCCATCTGGGTCTGCCCCGGACCCAGGTAGAGGCTGACGCCCCCCAACTGCGCCATGCCCACCTCGAAGGAGACCCGGGTGCGGGTGGAGGGTTTGTCGAAGATCAGGGCCAGGGACTTGCCCCTCAGGGAAGCGTGCTCCACCCGGCGAACCTGGAGGGCCTTTAACTCCCGGGCTCGGGCCAGCAGGGTTTCAATCTCCTCCCGGCTTAGATCCAGGATGGTCAACAGATCACGTTTCATGGGCTTTCTTCTTTCATGGCGCCTGCTTCGCTGAGCAGGGAGGCGGGTTTAAAACCCGCCCCTACAATGAACCCAAGACCTCCTCCAGGACCTGCAATCCCCGGTTTAGCTCATCCGTAGTGACGATCAAGGGCGGCAGCAGCCGGATGACGTTGCCCTGGGTGCAATTGACCAAGACTCCCCGCTCCCGGCAGGCGGCCACCAGGGGCCCCCCTTCCCGGGCCAGCTCCAGGCCCCACATGAGGCCCAGACCCCGTACCTGGCGGATGACGGGAAAGGCGGCCTTAAGCTTCAAGAGGGCCTTTTGCAGATAATCGCCCTGGGCGCGCACCTCCGCCAGCAACTTGGCGTCGCTCAAGATGGATACGGCGGCGGTGGCGGCGGCGGCGATCACCGGCCCGCCCCCGAAGGTGCTGGCGTGAGTTCCGGGGATGAAGGCCCCGGCCACTTCCGCGGTGGCCAACAGCGCTCCCATGGGCAGGCCGCCCGCCAGGGCCTTGGCCAGGGTCATCACATCGGGCTGGATGCCGAAGTGCTCGTGGGCGAAGAGCCGCCCGGTGCGGCCCAGACCGGTCTGAATCTCATCTACGACCAGCAGCAGTTGCTTCTCCGCACACAGCCGGCGCACGCCCTTTAAATAATCGGCGTCCGGCAGGCAGACGCCGCCCTCTCCCTGGATGGGCTCCAAGAGCACTGCGCAAACGCTGTGGTCCACCGCCGCGGCCAGGGCCTTCAGGTCATTGAAGGGCACAAACAAAAAGCCTTCCAGCAAGGGGTCGAAACCCTGCCAGAATTTGGACTGGCCGGTGGCGGACAGGGCGCCCAGGGTGCGGCCGTGGAAGGAGTTCTCCATGCAGATGATGCGGTGCCGGCCGGGCCCGAAGCGCTCCCGGGAGTAGCGGCGCACCAGCTTGATGGCCCCTTCGTTCACTTCGGCGCCGCTGTTGGCGAAAAAGACCCGGTCCGCAAAGGAGAGGCGCACCAGCAACTCCGCCAGCTCCACCATGGGGGTGCTGTAGTAGAGATTGGAGACGTGGACCAACTGCGCCAGTTGCGCCGCCGCGGCCCGGGCCACCTCCGGATGGGCGTGGCCCAGGTTGCAGACCGCCAGGCCGGCCACCAAATCGAGGTACTCTATCCCCTGATCATCCCACACCCGGCAGCCTTCCCCCTTCACCAACACCAGGGGCTGGCGGCCGTAAGTGTTCATGACCACCTTATCGGCGCGTGGCATCCAGTTCTGCTTCACTTAAGTCCCTCGCGGCTATCAGCATTCAGCGGTCAGCAAAAACGTTGAGGATTCCGGCATCATTAGCTAGTGTGATGTCCCACAATTATCTTAAATAAAAGATTTGAGATAACCCCCCCTCCCTTGAGGGGAGGGGGTTGGGGGGAGGGTGGCAACATATGGTAAATGGAAGATTAATTACCACCCCCACCCGGTGTCGCCCCCTCAAGGGGGAGGGGAAAAGGCAAAGCATTTATGCAACGTTTCCATGGGACACAGTAATAGCTGCAGGCTTCAGCCAGCGATGTTCCTCTTTCCAGGATATGCTTTTCCGGCGGCCACAGGCCGCCCCAGGTTTTCTTTGGGTGGCACAGGCGTCCCGCCTGTGCGGCGCAGGCTAAAGCCTGCGGCTACCTTGCTTCCGCCGCCGAGGGCGGCGGCGCCACATTTCTTTTGAAGACGGTCGCGCCCATTTTTCGGTGCGCAGGGCGCACCCTACTGCTCACTGCTCACCGCTCACTGCTCATAAAATATACCTGCTCAAATCCTCGTCTTCGATGAGATCGGCCAGGCGTTCCCGGACGTAGTCCGCGGTGATGGTGAGCGAACGGTCGCCCAGGTCCGGGGCGGTGAAGGAGATCTCCTCCAACAGCTTCTCCATGATGGTATGGAGCCGCCGGGCCCCGATGTTTTCGGTGCGTTCGTTCACCTGGGTGGCCAGGGCGGCGATCTCTTTGACCGCCTCCGGGGCAAAGGTGAGGTGAACCCCCTCCGTTTCCAGCAGCGCCTGGTACTGTTTGATCAGGGCGTTCTCCGGCTCGGTGAGGATGCGCTCAAACTCCGCGGCCCCCAGGGACTGGAGTTCCACCCGGATGGGGAAGCGCCCCTGCATCTCCGGAATCAGGTCGGCGGGCTTGGAGAGGTGGAAGGCCCCGGAGGCGATGAAGAGGATGTGATCGGTCTTCACCATTCCGTACTTGCTGGTGACGGTAGTGCCTTCCACAATGGGCAGCAGGTCCCGCTGCACCCCTTCCCTGGAGACGTCCGGCCCCCGGCCGTGGTCCCGGCCCACGATCTTGTCGATTTCGTCCAGGAAGATGATGCCGTGCTGCTCCACCTTGCGCCGGGCCTCTTCCACCACCCGGTCCATGTCGATGAGACGGCTCGCCTCCTCCTGGAGCAGCAGTTCCCGGGCCTCGGAGACCTTGACCCGCCGGGTCTTGGTGCCTTTGGGGAAGAGGTTGCCCAGCATCTCCTTGAAGTTGAATTCCATCTCCTCCATGCCGGCGCCGGAAAAGATCTCCACCACCGGGGTGACCCGCTGGCTGGTCTCCAACTCCACGAAGCGGTCTTCCAGGCGGCCCTCCCGCAGCATATTCCTAAACTTTTCCCGGGTGCCGGATTCTCCTTCGGCCTCCTGCCCTGGGACCTGGCCGGGGAGCTGACCGGGAACCTGGCCGGGGAGGAGCAGCTCCAGCAGGCGCTCCTCCACCGCGGCGGCGGCCTTGACCTGAACCCGGTCCCGCTCCTGGGCCTTCACCATATTCACCGCCAGTTCCATCAGATCCCGGACCATGGACTCTACGTCCCGGCCCACGTAGCCCACTTCGGTGAACTTGGTGGCCTCGATCTTCAAGAAGGGCGACTGGGCCAGTTTGGCCAGCCGCCGGGCGATCTCGGTCTTGCCCACCCCGGTGGGGCCGATCATGATGATGTTCTTGGGCGCGATTTCGTCCCTGAGGCCCTCGGGGATCTGCTGGCGGCGCCAGCGGTTGCGCAGGGCGATGGCCACCGATTTCTTGGCGTCCTCCTGCCCCACGATATATTTGTCCAACTCCGCCACGATTTCCCGGGGAGTTAGATGGTCCCCGGAGGAGCCCCGGAGGGCTTTCAGCAATTCCATAATTCAAAGTCCTTCAAGTGTATTAGTTCAAAAGCCACTCTATGAATCTTGCAGCTTTCCATACTTTTCTCTTTCTATGACCGAACTGGTTAATTAAGCGAAGCATAGCATATTGAGCATCATCCGCAGTTATAAAGATATCACAATTTGCTAAATAAATTGATTGTTGTATGTCAATGCTTCCAGGTGTCTTAGATTTGGCAAAATTGCTTGTTCTAATAGACCTCACAAACATACCATATGTCATACTGAATAGAAAGAATCTCCAATGTTCAGAGTGCCTAACTATTCTCTTAGCAAGTTCATCATTTATTGTCAAATTAGCCCCTTTATTTGCGAGGTTAGATACAAAACTTGCAATAAATTCTGGCCTGTATGTTTTTATCAATTTCGAAAAATTAGACGTAAAGGTATGACGTTCCTCCTTAGACAGATCAGATATCTTGTCCTGCCAAAGATTGCGGCCTCTATCATGTAATTCTTGATACCATTGCTCCTGTTTTTTCTTCCATTTTATTATCTTATCATATGCTTCTAGATCTATTTGCTCTGGCTCCTTCAATATAACCCAAACTTCATCCCATTCTTCCCCCATAGAATAATTCATATCACGAGCTAAAACCCTAACTGCCTCTACCGCTCTCTTGAGAATTTCATTAGGCATCGCAAGTGGGCGATAATTACAACCAATATCTCTAGCTAGTTTAAGTAGTCCTTCTCGGCGCTCTTTATTTGATTCTGAAGCAAGTTCGACTATATTAAAAATACTTAAAAATATCTTCCCCTTAAATATAATTGCATTTTTCAGTTCCGGAATCTTTGGATTATCATAAAGCCTATTTATAGCACTTGTATCTAAATAAAAAATATTCATTTTTAATGAAATTACAACTCCTCAATCACAATTTCGTTATTGGTATAAACTCATAGCGAGGCGGCGATCTCCAGGGCCTCCCGGCAGATGGCCGCGGGGGCGAGATCGGTATGGGCCAGCAGGGCCCGGGCCGCGGCCAGGGCGTAGGCCCCGCCGGAGCCGATGCCCATCACCCCTTCATCCGGCTCGATGACGTCGCCGGTGCCGGAGATGAGAAAGGCCCCGCTCAAGTCCACGGTGAGCAGCATCGCCTCCAGGCGCCTCAGGATGCGGTCGGTGCGCCAATCCTTGGCCAACTCCACCACCGCCCGGGTGAGGTTCCCCTGGTGGGCCTCCAGCTTGGCCTCCAGGCGCTCGAACAGGGTGAGGGCGTCGGCCGCCGAACCGGCGAAGCCGGCGATGATCTTGCCGTGGTAGAGGCGGCGCACCTTTTTGGCCCGCTGCTTCATGATCATATCACCCAGGCTCACCTGGCCGTCGCCGGCCACCGCCACCTGATCCCCCCGGCGCACCATGAGGATGGTGGTGCCGCGGAATTTTTTCATATCCTGGTCCATGGGATGACCTCACGCCAAGACGCCAAGGGCGCCAAGAAAAGCTTTTTCCTCTGAAATTGGTTCGCGGCGCTAATACCGCTAGTCCCTCAGGACCGTAGCGGTTCAACTCCCTCCCCCTTGAGGGGGGAGGGTTGGGAAGGGGGTGGCGTCTCCTGTGCAGCTACGAAAGGCGACCGCCACCCTCCCCCTAAACCCCCTCCCCTCTCAGGGAGGGGGGACTTAAAACCTCAGACTTCAAAGATTTTCATGGTTTTGGGTGGTCCCCTGAATCGTGAATGGCTCGGTCCCAAGTGGAACTTGGGAACGAGATCAAAATCGGTTATTGGTAGCCGCGGGTCCTGGCAAAAAACCTGCGCCGCCCAGGCGAGACGCCTGTGCTACCGCTATATTGGTCATTTGCTCCGGGGATGCGCCTTGTCGTATTCCTCCATCAGGTAATCGAGGTCCGTATGCAAATACCGCTGGGTGCTGGAGATGGAGGCGTGCCCCAGCAGCTCCTGGACGGTGCGCAAGTCGGCCCGGCCCTCCAGCAGGTGGGTGGCAAAGCTGTGGCGCAGGCCGTGGGGGGTCAGGGCCTGGGAGAGGCCGGCCAGCCGCGCCCACTTGCCCACCAGGCGGGCCACGGAACGGGAGCTGAGGCGGCCGCCCCGCCGGTTCAGGAACAGGGGAGCAGCCTCTCGCGCTTCGGTCCAGGCCACCCCGGCCGTTTTGGCCGCCAGGGCCAGGCGCCGGGCCAGATAGGCGGCCACCGCCTCCCGGGCCGGCTTCCCCAGAAAGGCCAGCCTCTCCTTGCCGCCCTTGCCCCAGACCCGCAGCACCCCCTGATCCAGGTCCAGGTCCCCCAGGTCGAGACCGGCCAATTCCGACAGCCGCAAACCGCCGCCGTAAAAGACCTCCAAAATGGCCCGGTCCCGGCAGGCCCCGAAGGCGTCGCCGCCGCAGGCGCCCAGCAAATGAAAGGCCTCGTCCACCGTCAGAAAATGGGGCAGGGGCTTCTCCAGCTTGGGGCTGGGGGCCAGCCTGGCGGGGTTGGCGGCCAACACCCCCTGGCGCTGCAAGTACTTGCAGAAGGTGCGCAGGGCCGAGAGCTTCCGGGCCACCGTGGCCTTGCGCCGGCCCTTAAGGGCCTGGGCCAGGAAGGCCCGCAGGTCCGGGTAGGCCACCTCCCGCAAATCAGGGTTTCCCGGACGGGAGCGGTAAAACTCCAAAAACTGGCCGATATCGAGACGATAGCTCCGCAGGGTGTGGGGCGACATCTGACGCTCCACCCGCAGGTAGCGCAGAAAATCATCCAGATAAGCGCGGTCGTCCATCTGTTCGGCCCGGCGCCGGCGCCCAAAATACCTTAAACCCCGGCGGTCTGAAATTCCATGAAACTTAATAAATATCATACCTTTGCCATAATACCAAACAATTCTCGGGAGGCCGGTCCGCTGCCCCGAATCTGCGGGTGGATTAGGTGGTTGCTAGTATTGTGTCCCACGAAAACGTTGCATAAACGCTTTCCCTTTTTCCCTCCCCCTTGAGGGGGCGACACCGGGTGTGGGTGGTAATTTATCTTTCATTTACCATATGTTGCCACCCTCCCCCCAACCCCCTCCCCTCTCAGGGAGGGGGGGTTATCTCAAATCTTTTGGTAAGATAATTGTAGGACATAGCACTAGCAGCTAGGGCAAAAGCTCGATGAGCGCGGGCTAAAGTCTGCGGCTACCAGAACCTGCCGCTATTGAGGGGCGCCGGCTCTTGTGCTATGATAGTGATTCGGGAAATAGCACCTCAATGGTCAAGCTATCGGAACTACGGCAAATCTTGGAGCAGCAGGAGGAAACCTGGCTGTCGCCGTACGCCACCCGCTCGGTCCAGGCATCCCGCCGCCGCTTTGAAGAGTCCGTGGCCCGGGGCCACCGTCAGGAGTTCGCGGTGGATGCCGACCGCATCCTCCACTCCCGGGCCTACACCCGTTATATTGACAAGACCCAGGTCTTTTATCTCGTCGAGCATGAACACATCAGCCACCGGGTGCTGCACGTGCAGCTCCTATCCAAGATCGCCCGCACCATCGGCAAGTTTTTGCGGCTGAATGAAGACCTGCTGGAGGCGATCGCCCTGGGCCACGATATCGGCCATCCGCCTTTCGGCCACGACGGAGAACGAATCCTCTCCGTCCTCTGCCAGGCCCACGGCATCGGCCCCTTTATCCACAGCATCCAGGGAGTGCGCTTTCTCGACCGCCTGGAGAAAAACGGCCGGGGCCTCAATCTCTCCCTGCAAGTGCTGGACGGCATCCTGTGCCACGACGGGGAGACCCACCTGGAGCGCCTCTCCCCTCAGCGGGACAAGACCTTCGCCCATCTGGAGGAGGAGATTCGCAGCAAGACGGCTGACCCGGGGCTTTCTCTGAAGCCCATGACCCTGGAGGGCTGCGTGGTCCGGCTGGCGGATACCATTAGCTACATCGGCCGGGACCTGGAGGACGCCATCACCCTGTCGCTGGTCAAGCGGGAGGAGCTGCCCCCGGAGGTGGCGGGCCGCCTGGGCCGCACCAACGGCGCCATCGTTTACAGCCTGGTGACCGACCTGCTGCGCCACAGTTTTGACAAGAACTACGTGGGATACAGCCCCGAGGTGGGGGCATTGTTGAGAGAGCTCAAGGAGTTCAATTACCAGCGGATCTATAACAATCCCCGCATCAAGGAGCAAACCTCCAAGATCGAGGCCCTGTGCCAGCGACTGTTCCAGCGGTTTTTGGAGGACCTGGCCCAAGACCGGCGCGACTCGCCCATCTACCGGGAGTTCCTGGCCCCCCTGGACCCCGCCTATCGGGAGTCCCACCAGCCTGCGGAGATCGTCCGGGATTTTCTGGCCTCCATGACCGACGCCTATTTTTTGCGCACCTCGCAGGAACTCTTCTTCCCGCAGCCCTTGCGGGCCGGGTTCATTTAAGGATATTATGCTGGTCATGACCTTTAACCTGCGCTTTGCCACCCCCCTGGACGGTCCCAACGAATGGCAGTTTCGCCGGGACCTGGTGGCAGACGTCATTCGCCGGCGCCGGCCGGACCTCCTGGGCACCCAGGAAGGCACCGTGCCCATGCTGCGCGAACTTGCGGCAAATTTGCCGGAATACCTGCCCCTGACGGCCCACCGCCAGGTGGATGAAACCTGCCAGTATCCCACCATTTTTTACCGGGCCGAGGGCTTTACCGTAGAGGAGAGCGGGGAGTTCTGGCTCTCCCAGACCCCGGAGGTGCACCGCAGCCGCAGTTGGGACAGCGCCTTTCCCCGCCTGGCCACCTATGGCCTGTTCCGGAGAGCCGAGTCGACCGAGCCCTTCTATTTTATCGATACCCACCTGGACAACATCTCCCCGGAGGCCCGCCTCCAGGGGGCCAGGATGATCCGGGACCGTTTCGGTCCTTTAAGCCGCCCCCTGATTCTGGCCGGCGACTTCAACGAACCGCCGGAGGCTCCGGTTTATCGGGAATTGGTCGGGGAGGGCCGGCCATTTCTCGATACCTGGCGGGCCTTGCACCCTGAGGGGGAGGAAGCCACCACCCTGCACTATTTTGACGGCAAGCCCCGGGGGGCCAGGATCGACTGGATTCTGGCGACCCCGGCCTTCCGGGTCCGCCGGGTGGCCATCGTCACCGACCATCAGGATAACCGCTATCCTTCCGATCATTTTCCTTATGAAGCGGAGGCGGATCTTTAGCCATGGCACGCCGCTTAAGCTTACTACTGATGATCCTGCTGGCCCAAAGCGCCTGGGCTGGAGCCAGCCAGCCCCCACCCCTCTATCACCAGGTGGTGGGCGGACCGGAGGATTACCAGGTTCCGGGCAAGACCACCCTGGGCCTGCTGGCCGCCGAAAAAGGGGTGAAATTTACGGTGGTGGCCAGGCGCAACGGTCTGAAGGACCCTTATAGATTAAAGCCGGGCATGGTTTTGAGGATCAACACGGCCCATATCGTCCCGGCGGAGCTGGACAACGGCTTGGTCATCAACCTGCCGGAGTTATTGATGTACCATTTCGAAAAGGGCGTTTACCAGCGCTGCTATTCCCTGGCCCTGGGCAAGCCTACCTGGCAGACCCCCACCGGAACCTACAAGATCGAGGATAAGCGCACCAACCCCACCTGGAACGTGCCGCCCTCCATTCAGGATGAGATGGAGGAGGAGGGCCTGGAGGTGAGGGAAAAGGTGCCGCCGGGGCCCAAGAACCCCCTGGGCCATTATTATATGGAGACCTCCGCCTCGGGGATAGGCATCCACGCCACCAACAACCCCTATAGCATAGGTCGCTACGTGTCCCACGGCTGCATCCGCATGCTGCCCGATGAGATGGTCCAGCTCTATCCCCAGATAGCGGTGGGCACCCCGGTGAAGATCATCTACCGCCCCATCAAACTGGCGGTCACTCCGGAGGGCCGCGTCTTTCTGGAAGCGCACCCCGATATCTATGATTTAATGGAGGATGCGCCCCTCGATTACCTCCGGGACTTGGCGGAGCACTACCAATTGGGCGACCGCATCGATTGGGATAAGGTCCCCGCCATCCTGAAGGCCAAGGAAGGCATCGCCCGGGAGATCACCAAGGGCTCGCCCCAGCCGTTGCCCTTGCAGCCCTCTCCGGCCAAACGCACCAGCCCTCAGGAGGTCCAGCTTTCTCCTTTACAGCCCCCTAAACCCAAGGTAGAATAGAGAGCTGGGGGCCGGGTTTAAATCCAGTTCTCCTACCTGGGCCATCCGGGAGAATCCCCTTGTCCTACTGGGACGATCCGACGCAAATGCAGGCCATCCGGGAGGAGAACCGCAACCTGAGATACTTGCGCTTTTTAGTGGACCTGGCCCTGGCGGAGATTCGGGCCGGCACCTTTACCCTGGAGCAGGCGGAACAGGTGGTCGAAAACGTCCGCTCCCAGGCCTTGGGGTTGTTTCCCGGCAAGGAGACCGCCTTTGACATCATCTATCGGCCCCGGTTTCAGCGGGCCATCACCGAGACCTTCAAACTTCACTAAGGCAAAGGATATGCTCATGAGCCAATTACGTATTCTACCCATGGTGTTATGTCTCATGCTGGCCTTCCCCGTGGTGGGCGCGGCCCTGAGCCAACCCGGGACGCCCCCGCTATCCCCGGACTCCAAGGTGCCCTGCGGTCCTGATCACCAGATCATTTATAAACGAGCGGTAACCCTGCTGGACGACGCCGAGAAGAAACTGAACGGCCACTATACCGCAGAGGCCAAGTCCATGGCCAAAGAGGCCAAGTCCCTGTTCGCCATCCTGCAGAAGGAATGCGGCCAGGATCAGAAAGACCGTCTCTTGACCCCCAAAGAGCTGCAGCAGGAAGCCATCAACCAGAAGATGACCTCGGATGAACAGACTCAAGCCGATAACCTGGCGAAATCCGCCGAGGAGAAGTTTAAGAAGGCCACCTTGCTGGGGACTAGCCAGCCGGAGACCTACAACCGGTTGATGCGGGAGGCCGAGTCAGAGAATGAGCAGGCGGAAGTCCGCAGCATCAAGGCCATGATTTACGCCCTGCGCACGGACCAGATGCTCTTCAGCTTTTTGGCCAAATGATCCGGTTTAGCCCTTGCCCCTGAGCATCTTCGCCGAACCTTCCGGGCCTCAAAGGGTGTTCACCTACCTGGTGGCCTGTTCCGAAAGCCGGGAGGCTCTGCTCATCGACCCGGGGGGCCCGGCCCGGATTCTGGCCAAGCGCCTGTACCAGAAAGGCTGGCGCCTTTCCTGGATCATCAACACCCATGGCCACGCCGACCACACCGCCGGCAACGACCTTTGGGCCGCAGAGACCGAAGCCCGCATCGCCATCCAGCGACTGGACTGGGAGTTCTTCAGGAGCCCGGAGAGGCAGGCCGAGGCCCTGGCCGAGGGCTACCCGCCCCTGACCCGGGCCGATCTGCTGCTGGAGGACGGCGAGCGCCTACCCCTGGGAATGGAGGAGGCGCAGGTCCTGCACACCCCGGGTCACACCCCCGGCTCCATCTGCCTCTATTTCCCGGGCCACCTCTTTACCGGCGACACCCTGTTCGTGGGAGCCGCGGGCCGCACCGACCTCCCGGGCGGCTCCCTTTCCCGGCTCCTCGCCTCCCTGGAGGAGAAGATCATGCCCCTGCCCGATGACACCCGGGTCTGGCCCGGCCATGACTACGGGGAGACCCCCACCTCCACCCTGGGCCGCGAAAAACTGCACAACCCCTATCTCACCGACTTCTTTTAGGATGGGCCGCAGGAATCACGTCTCACCCCGTAGCGGCCGCCGCAAAATTGCCTGCGGAAGATTACACTAGATAGGAGCTAAGCTCTATCCCATTCTAAATTCAACGATATTATCAACATCTTGTATCGATGCGACTAAATCCCTCTGCCCTGGGGGGTTTTTAAAAGTGATAGGGTTGGGGTTTGCTTCGCATGGTTTTTCGTAGGGGCGGGTTTAAAACCCGCCCCTACCCAGCATTTCCTATGGGGCGCACACATGGGTGCGCCCCTACAAGACTATTAATACCCCCCCCTCACCCTGCCCTCTCCCTGGTCCAAACACCCCCAAAGGGGAGAGGGAAATGACTTGAGACCTCTGCAAAAGTCCCCATTTTTGTCATTCTGAGGGAGCGAAGCGACCGAAGAATCTCATAAATACCAGGGAAATACGAGATCTTTCGCTTCACTCAGGATGACATTTTTGGGCAGATCGAGTTTTGCCATAGCTTCTAGATTGTGGGCATCTCTCACGCAGGCTAAAGCCTGCGGCTACCAGTGCATACTCAAATTAAAACAATTCTCTACTGTCTGGCTCGTCGCAAAAACCTGGCCGGACATTACTGCGTCTCACCCTGCCCAGGGTTGCATCGGGAAGATTTAAGACTTAACATAGACTATGGCGTGCAAACCTGAAGCCGCCGGGCGGCGCCCACCCCGCGGACTCTTTGCCCGGTTGCTGGATAGCCTTCCGAATGTCTTCACCCTGGTGCTGGATGAGGCGCGGCGCATCGTTTACGCCAACGCCTCCTTCCTGGAGCACTTTGGCCTGGAATGGCCGGCGATCTCCGGGCGGGTCTGTTTCGATTTGGGGAGCCCCTTTGAAACCACCTCCGGCGACGAGATGGGCTTCTGCCCCCTGGATCTGGGGGCTTACTTCCCGGACCACTACATCCTCACCCGGGAGGTGGACGGCCAGAAATTCATCTATGAAGGCACCTTCTTTCACCTGGAGGGGGGTGAGGAAGAAGCCTGGACGGTGTGCAACTTCCGGGATGTCACCCAGATGTTTAACCTGGAGTGCCAGGTGCGCCAGATGGATGAGCTGGAGCGCATGCTGGTGCAGGCCTCCATGGATGGCATCGTGGTCAACGACCTGTTGGGCAACGTCCTCATCTTTAACGAAGGCGCCTCTCGCATCCTGGGCTACCGGCCGGAAGAGGTCATCGGGGTATTAAAGATCGATGCTCTCTATCCCGAAGGGCTGGCCCACGAAATCAAAGAGCTCATCTACTCCCCGGATTACGGCGGCCCCGGCGTCCTGGAAAATTATGAAACCCTGGTGCGCCCTAAAGACGGCGCTCCGGTGCCCGTCTGGCTGTCGGCCCGCCTCCTCCGGGAAAACGGCCGGGAGATGGGAGTCATCGTCTATTTCCGGGACCTGCGGGAACGGAAACGCCTGGAAGAGGAGCTGGTACGCCAGGAGCGCCTGGCCACCCTGGGCATGATGGTGTCCCATATCAGCCATGAAATCAAGAATCCTTTGGCCAGCATCGGCGGCTTTGCCCAGAAACTGGCTCGCCAGAAGGATTTTCCCGAAACAGCCCGGCAAAGGCTGGAGCTTATCTGCCAGGAAGTGCAGCGGCTGGAGAAATTTCTGGCCGATTTGAGCGCCTTTGGCCACACCACCCCCAGCCAAAAGGTCTCCGGCGACATTTTGGCGCTGATCCGGCAGGTAATGGGCTTGATGGAGGCCGCCTTCCAGGAGCAAGGGGTGACCTTGGAGCTTTCGGCCCCGGAGGCGATCGCGGCCTTCGCCTTCGACCCCGGCCAGATTCGCCAGGTTCTCATCAACCTCTTCAAAAATAGCCTGGAGGCCATGCCTCACGGCGGGGTGCTGCGGGTCAGCGCCGCGGTCCGGGGGAACCACCTGGTGCTCACCATCGCGGACAACGGTCTGGGCATTGACCCGGAACACTTAAGATCCCTGTTCACCCCGTTTTTCTCCACGAAGGTTGGGGGCACCGGCCTGGGTCTCACCATCTGCCGGGGCCTGATTGACCTGCACCGCGGGGAGATCGCCATCGACAGCGAGATTAATTGCGGCACCACCTGCACCATCAGCCTGCCTCTGACCTCCTCCTGAAGTAACTCACCATTCATTTCAGTTTGAAATCCCCCGGATGGCCCTTTCTTGAATTTTGCAATCCTCCAATCCCCTGGTTTCGCGGCTCCATGATAGTAACTACCGTAATTTACAGAATAATATCTAAAATCAGCGCATGGCACGAACTATGCTCCATAGCCCGGGATGAGAAAATGGCGTCCAAATTGATCTCAGTACTCAGTACGCCAGCGGCAAGGCCGCTGGTCCTCGGCTTGAGGGGCGTTTGCCGGGTCCCAATCTCCTTGACCGGGAGGCGCCAGGCTCCTTGCAAAATGCCGAGGCGCTTTTATGGGATCCGCCCTTGACCTTTGGGGACGAGATACTTAAAAAATTGCCATCTTCGAGGAAGAAAAGGAGGAATTCCTAGTGAACCTATTTATCTGGCTGCCGGCGATGTTTCTTTTGGGCCTGGCCGCGATGGGAATCTGTTTCCTGTTCCTGCTAGGCTGCGAAAAAATCTGAAAACGAGGTGGTGACCATGATGTACCTGACCGCGGTTATAGCAATCTTCTTGTTCGTTTACCTGGTGGTGGCCCTGGTCCGGCCGGAATGGTTCTGAGCCAGGGCCACGGCAATCCCCGCAATATCTTAAGGAGCTTGAAATATGTTTATGCAAATCTGGTTACTTCCTTTCTTGCTTTTGGCCGCGGCGACCGTCATCGCCTTCCCCTTAAGCCGGTACTTGACCTGGATCATGGAGGGGAAATACCGGCCCCTGCCGGTCCTGGGCTGGGTTGAGAAGCACCTGGACAGCGGCCAGCAGAACTGGAAGCAGTATATCGCCTCCCTGCTCATTTTTAACACCGTCCTGTTCGTGTTCGGCTTTCTGGTCCTGGCCTTCCAGCCCTGGCTGCCGCTCAATCCGGATGGCTTTGGGATGATCAACCCCAGCACCATCTTCCACAGCGTGGCCTCGTTCATGACGAACACCGACCTCCAGCACTATGCCGGGGAGCAGACCCTATCGATCTTTAGCCAGATTTTCTTTGCCAACGCCAATCTCTTCTTGTCCGCGGCCATCGGCTTATGCGCCCTGGTCGCCATCATCCGGCTGCTGCGCGGCCAGGCCTTGATCGGCAATTTTTTCCAGGACATGTGGCGGGTGTTGGCTTATATGTTCGTGCCGGTGGCCTTCGTTGTCGCCCTCATTTTCATCACGCAAGGCAGCCCCATGACCCTGCAAGCCTCCCAGAAGGTTTCGACCCTCGAACCTGCGGCCATGGGAACCACGGATAAAGGCGAGGCGAAGCCGCAGGTTATCTCGATGGGACCGGTGGCCGCCTTTGAGTCCATGAAGATGCTGGGCACCAACGGGGGCGGCTATTTCGGGATGAACTCGGCACACCCCTTCGAGAATCCCACTGGCCTGGCAAACTTTTTCAACACCCTGGCCATGATGATCTTCCCCTTCGCCCTGGTGCTGATGTACGGCCGCATGTTGGGCCGTTTCCGGCACGGCCTGGTCATTTTCATAGTTATGCTGGTGTTCATGGCGGGCACGGTCGTCTGGTCGGTTTACTTTGACACTCTGCAACCGAATCCGGGATTGACCGCCCATCCGGTGGCCCGAACTTTTGAGGTCCCCAACGCCAAGGCGCCGGGCGGCAAACAGGTGGTATCCCTGCCGGCCGTTGCCGGCCTGCCGGTGGACCAGCACCTGGGCAATCTCGAAGGCAAAGAGATGCGCTTCGGGACCTCGGCCGGCGCCACCTTCGATGCACTCACCACCGATGTCACCTGTGGTGCGGTGAATGCCGAGGAAGATAGCATGAACCCCGTCGCTTCCATATCGCCCATGTGGGGCATGTGGAACAACTGCTTCTTCGGTGGCAAAGGCGTGGGCATGATCAATATGCTGATCTTCATCATCATCGGCATCTTCATAGCCGGCATGATGGTGGGACGGACACCCGAGTATTTGGGCAAAAAGATCGGGGCCCGGGAGGTGAAGCTGGCGGTCCTGGCCCTGCTGGTCCATCCGGCCATGATCCTCATACCCACCGGCCTCTTTGCAGCGACGAGCTGGGGGCTCCTGGCCGTCAGCAACCCCGGGGCCCATGGTTTTTCCCAGATGCTCTACCAGTTCTCCTCGGCCTCGGCCAATAACGGCTCGGCCTTCGATGGCCTCGGGGTCACCTATGGCCTGTTAAGCAACCCGAGCCCGTCGCCCACGGCCATCCCCTGGGACATTGCCACGGGCCTCACTATCATTTTCGCCCGCTTTCTGCCGATTATTGCGCCCATGGCCATGGCGGCCTATCTCGGAGAGAAGAAATCGAGCCCCTTCGGCCTGGGGACCCTGCGGGACGACAGCCTCACCTTCGGCCTCCTGTTGTTCGGGGTGGTAGTGATCATTCAAGCCCTGCTCTTTCTGCCGGTGGCTGCCTTGGGGCCGTTGGCTGAGCATTTTGGCCCGATCCCCTTCGGGGGCTGAACTTTGAGCAACCTTGAGGCTCACCTGATGAGACCTCAGATGGAGAGATATCGAAATGGATAATAACGGCATAAAAGTGGAACCTGTAGCCGAGATTGCTGCCACGCTGCCAGGATCGCAGCGCCGGGTGAAACCCAAAGGACTGCTGGAGAAGGAAACCGGGCTGGCGGCCTTGAAGCAGGCCTTCGCCATGCTGAGGCCTGACCTCATGTGGAATAATCCCGTGATGTTCGTGGTCGAGATCGGGGCCTTCCTGACCCTGTTGTTTATCTTACAGGCGGCCCTGGGCAAATCGGTGAGCGAGGTGCCCATCAGTTATTTCATCTGGGTGGACGTCTGGCTCTTCCTGACCGTGCTGTTCGCCAACTTCGCCACGGCCCTGGCCGAGGCCCGCGGTAAGGCCCAGGCCGACTCGCTCCGGCGGGCCCGCCACGATACCGTGGCCTATCGCCTCAATAAAGCCAACGCCATTGAGGAGGTCTCGTCGGCGACCCTAAAACAGGGTGACCGGGTGGTGGTGGAGGCGGGACAGACTATTCCCGGCGACGGGGAGATCATCGAGGGCATGGCTTCGGTGGACGAATCGGCCATCACGGGCGAGTCGGCGCCGGTCATTCGCGCCGCCGGGACCGACCGCTCCGGGGTGACCGGGGGTACCGTGGTGCTTTCCGACCGGATTGTCGTGGAGATCACCCAGGGCGCCGGCGATTCGTTCCTGGACCGGATGATTGCCCTGGTGGAGGGCGCCATCCGGCAGCGGTCTCCCAATGAGATCGCCCTGACCCTGGTGCTCTCCGCCTTTACCCTGGTCTTCCTGATCGTGGTGATGCCCCTGTGGCCCATGTCCTGGAACGCCGAACAATACATGATGGGCTACCTGGGCCTCAAAGAACCCTTGCACAGTCTCGGCACCGACGTGCCGACCCTGATTGCGCTGCTGGTCTGCCTCATTCCCACCACCATCGGCGCCTTGCTGGCCGCCATCGGCATCGCCGGCATGGATCGCGCCCTCCAGGCCAATATTATCGCCAAGAGCGGCAAGTCGGTGGAGCTGGCCGGCGACATCGACGTGGTCATGCTCGATAAGACCGGCACCATCACCGTGGGCAACCGCCATGCCACCAAGTTCATTCCCGTCGGCGACTATTCGGCTGCTGAAGTAGGGCGGCTGGCCGCCCTGGCCTCCGAGGCGGATCCGACGCCTGAGGGGAAGAGCATCGTCGATTTATTCGTAGAGGAAACCAAAACCCCAATCCTGGTGCCGCCGGAGGCGAAGTTTGTGCCGTTCACCGCCCAAACGCGCATGAGCGGCGTCGATCTTCCCGACGGCAAGCGGATCCGCAAAGGAGCCCCGGACGCCATTGGCGAATTCGTCCAGGCCAGCCAGGGCAGTATCCCGGATGAGCTCAACGGCTTCGTGGAAAGCGTCGCCTCCAAAGGCGCCACCCCTCTGGCGGTCGCCGAAGACAACCGGATCGTGGGCCTGGTGGTGTTGGAGGACATTTTGAAACCCCACATGGCCGTGCGTTTCGACCGCCTGAGAAAGATGGGCCTTAGGACCGTGATGATCACCGGGGACAACCCCCTGACGGCCAAGACCATTGCCGAAAAGGCGGGCGTCGATGACTTCCTCGCCCAGGCCACCCCGGAGACCAAGCTAGCCTATATAAGGAAGGAGCAGGGCGAAGGGAAATTGGTGGCCATGATGGGGGACGGCACCAATGACGCCCCGGCCCTGGCCCAGGCCGACGTGGCCCTGGCCATGAACGCCGGCACCCAGGCTGCCAAGGAAGCGGCCAACATGGTGGATCTGGACAGTGACCCCACCAAGCTGATCGAGGTGGTGGAAATCGGCAAGCAGCTCCTGATCACCCGGGGGTCATTGACCACCTTCTCCATCGCCAACGACATGGCAAAGTACTTCGCCATCATCCCGGCGCTGTTTGCGGGCACTTTGCCGTGGCTGAAGGCGATCGACATCATGCACCTGCATTCGCCGGTTTCGGCCATCCTGTCGGCGGTGATCTTCAATGCCATTATCATTCCGTGCCTCATCCCGGTGGCCCTTAAAGGAGTCCGCTACCGGGCCTTGGGCGCCGATGCGCTGCTGCGGCGGAATTTGCTGATCTGGGGATTGGGAGGCGTGATCATCCCCTTTATCGGCATAAAACTGATCGATCTTCTCCTGACAAGTATCAATTTGGTTTAGCTGAGCTTACCTGGTTCAAGGAGGCATGAACATGCGGCAAATTCTTTCCAAGAGCATCCTGTTGTTGTGCGTCTCGGTGCTCCTCGTCTGCGTCATTTACCCATTGGCGGTATTGGTGGTGGGACAGGTCTTCTTTCCCTTCCAGGCCAACGGCAGCCTGGTGCCGGGCCCTGACGGCAAACCGGTGGGCTCGAGGCTCATCGCCCAGCCGTTTACCAAGGACGAATACTTTCAGCCCCGGCCTTCGGCCGCGTCCTACGACGCCTCGGCCTCGGCTTCGTCAGCCCTGGCGGCCTCCAACTATGCACTGCGCGACCGGGTGGCCCGCACCCTGGGCCCCCTGGTGACCTACCGCGGCGGGGCTAATAACGGAAAGCCGGTGGCGCCGGATGTGGAAAAATGGTTCCAGCAGGATACCTACTCGGGCAAACCGCACCTGGTGGACCAATGGGCGGACCAGCACAACTCCCTGGCCCAGGCCTGGGTGAAGGCGGACCCGATGAACACCGCCTACGTCGATAATTGGGCCAAGACGCA
The DNA here is from genome assembly GCA_049585595.1 of Desulfobaccales bacterium. GTDB lineage: Bacteria > Desulfobacterota > Desulfobaccia > Desulfobaccales > 0-14-0-80-60-11 > JAPLJC01. Next base: position 59,086 of record JBAVAG010000025.1, on the reverse strand, counting down.
TCCCGAGGTGGTGGCCCAGTTTATCAAGGACAACCCCGACACCCCGAAGCCCCAGGCAGCAGACCTGGCCATGGTGTTCTTCAAGAACTTCTCCGCGACCTACCCCGGAAAGTTCCCCTCCATCGTCACCCACAAGGGAGCCGGCGGCAAGGAGGAAAAGGTGGTGGAACCGGTCAGTGAGGGCTCGGACATTCAGTCGATTTTCTTCTTGATGTGGCGTGAGGACCACCCGGATGTGGACTTGCAGGACCTCCCCGGAGATTTGGTTACCGCTTCCGCCTCCGGGCTCGATCCGCATATCTCGCTTCAGAACGCCGAGTTTCAGCTCGAGCGGGTGGCCTCCAAATGGGCCGCCGACCTAAAACGCCCGCCGGAAGAGGTGCGGAAGGAGATCGAACAGATCCTGCAGAAAAACGCTTCGGCGCCCTGGGAAGGGCTGGTGGGGGAGAAGTTGGTGAACGTGCTGGAAGTGAATCTCGAACTGCATAAGCTCTATGGAGCCCCACCGTCCTGAAGCCGGGACGGGGGCAGGGTTAGCCCAGGCCCAAGCGCCCTGGCCTTCACCCCCATTTGCTTATTCGCGAATTCCCTGGAAGTTGACAGTATTCTGGCTTCCTGCGCCGGAGTCGGGCGCCCCGGCGCAGGAAGACTTGAGGGGTTGGGAGATTAATAGCTAGGCCTCCACCGAAAAATTAATCTTCAACCAAAACCCTTTAAGAATCTCACCAAAACCAGGATTACCAACAATATTAAGTAGGCCCTTAAGAAATATAGAGCTATCTTAGTCGTGCGAGTCATTTGTACCCGAGGCATTTTCCCCTCCTTAAGCCACGCGGATTACCAAATCTTTCATGATGTCCTGATAATAGATGACTCCCAGGATATGGTCCGCACTATCGACTACCGGGAGCATGCGAAAGTGGTATTTGGCAAAAATCTGAGCCACGTCTTCCCGCAAGTCACTCTCTTCGGCAGGGACCACCGGTGAGGCCATGATCTCCTTTAAACTCTTCTCATCCCCGGTGACGACCAATTCCCGCAAGTCCACCACCCCCAAAAGGGTCTTATCCTGGTCTACCACAAAAATATAAGATATCTGGTGGGGCTCGCTTCTTGAGCGCCTAATTTCCTCCACCACCTCTCCCACCTTGGCGTCGGGGGGTTTGGCCCAAAAATCAGGGGACATGAGGCTCCTGGCTCTGGTTTCCTGTTCCGAGAGAATGGCTTGCACCCGCTTCGCCGTTTCCGGTTCGAGCACCTTTATCAGGTCCTGCACATCGTCGTGGGGCAGGATGGAGAAGATATTGGCCAGCTGCGGCACCGTCATTTCCGAGAAAATGGACTTGGCATGCTCCTCCCGCAGATGGGTGATGATTTGGCGTTGAGCCCTGGGTTCCACCTCCAGTAAGGTTTCCGCGGCCTTCTCTGAATCGAGAGCCGAAAAGACTGCTTCCTGTTCATGGCGGGAAAGTTCTTCCAAGACATCCGCCAGGTCCTCGCTGGGCAATTCGACCAAATGCTGGCGGGTTACCGAAAGAGCGACCTTGTCGGTGTTTACCGCATCTTCCAGGGATAAGGGTTGGACGTACTTCCAAGGGATTAAACGGCTCTTGGCCAGGTGCAACCGGCCCAATCCCCAACGACGCCAGAACCCATTGAAAGAGACGTCGACATCCACCATGAGAAGTTTGCTCCGGGCCTCTACCAGGGAAACGTCGTTAACCACTTCAATGCGCCGGCCATCCAGGTCCACTATGGTGCGTCCCATCAAGTGCTTATCCAAGAGAATCCATCCGGGCTGGTCCACAAAAGCCGGGTACTTGCCGCCCTCCGGCGGCTCCACGAAGATGGCGTCGTCATCGATCTTGATCACCTTATCCCAGGGGATAAATTCCGTCGGCTGATTCCACCCGTGCTCCAGGTAAAGGCCGGCGGCCTCGGGGTAAGGCTCAGCCATGGCAAAAACCAGATCGGTGAGCTTCCCCAAACGATTTTTAATGTTCCCGGCGCAAACCCGCCGCTTGCTCATTTCCGAAAAAAAGAGAATTCGGCAGGGGCCATTTCTGGCCTGCGGCTCCTGGCCTGAAACCTGCTGTCTAGAGCTTGTCATTACGACCCTCCAAACCAGATAGGGAACATCGTTTGGATTCCCAAAAGGGTGGAGCCGGCACAGACAATGATGACAATAGACCAGTTCATAATATTTTGCACCCGCGTATTCACGTGGTCGCCCATGGTGGCCCTGTCGTTTAACAGCAACAACAAGAATATTAAGGCTGCCGGCAGCACAGTAACCGCGATGACCTGCACGAACATGGTGATAGTGATCAGGGGGGCTCCCGGAATTAGCACCACCGCACCAGATGTGGCGAGCATACCCAGATAAATCAGATAAAACCAGATGGCGTCCTTGACCCGAGCGTTCAAGGAGTGGGCCCAGCCGAAAACCTCCCCCACGGCCCAGGAAGAAGACAGAGAGATGCACAGGGACCCGAGGAAGCCGGCGTCAAAAAGGCCGATGGCGTAGAGTTTCCTGGCCCAGTCCCCCTGTCCGTGCGGCATCAGGGGCATCAGGGCTTCGGCGGTCTGTTTGACGTCTTCCACGGTGATGGGTGGATGATGATAAAAGAGCACCGCCCCGGTGGTCAGAATGATAAAAACCGCCACCACATTGGTGGAAATGGAACCGAGGAAGGTCTCAAGCTGGCCGTAGGGGATATCGTGAACATCCATGCCCTTATCCACCACCGCACTCTGCTGAAAAAAGATCATCCAGGGCGCGATGGTCGTGCCGACGTTCGCCATGAGGATAAAGATCATGTCGCCGGTGAGGCCGCCGGGGAGCTGGGGTATGAATCCTTCCATGGCCTTCCCCCATCCCGGAGAGTAAGAGATGCTCATCCCCCAAAAGGCCGCGGGGATATAGACCAGGTTAAAGAGACAGAAAAACAGGGTGACCTTTTCGAAGGTCCAATACTTTCCCGAGATAACCACGCCAAAAAGGATAAGGGTCACCCCGATATAGGTGATCCAGCGGGGGATGCCGAACATGGCCATAGCTTCAGTCATGCCGATATATTCGGTGATGAGGGTCAACCAGTTAACCAGGGCCAGGTCGCCGAGGGAAAACCAGCCCCAAAAGGGGCCGAAGCCATCAAAGATAGCCTCGGCATGTCCCCGTTTGGTCACGGATCCCAGGCGTACCGTCATTTCCTGGACATAGTAAGCCATGGGGAGCAGCAGGACGAACAGCCAGAGCAGAGAGAACCCGTATTTGGAGCCGGTCACCGCATAGGTGGCGATGCCGCCGGCGTCGTTATCCGCCACCATCACGATGATGCCGGGTCCCAGCACCGCCAGGAAAATGAGCAATCTCCGCCGGAAGCGATTCGTGAGGTGGATAGCCTTGCTGAGCCAAAACATGGTTACTCTCGGGAAATTGGGTCAGCTGAACGGATTGAGATATTAGCCGCTCCATCAATCCAGTAGCAAGCCCGCAACATTTTAATTAATATTTATTTGAGCCTCACTATTAATCAATTAATATATTGTTAATATTTAAAAGGTTATCTTTAAGTCTCCGATCACTGCTAAGGATTTTCCGATATTTTTATTAAGCAACTGATAGAGGATCTCAAGAAGCTCATGAGGGTCCAGATAGATTACACCTTCTTGAGCATCGCTTTTATATACAGCCTCGATATAGATAGAAGGCGGATCATGGTCCTTATACAGCTTTACTTCTTGTAAAATCCATTTCTCATAAGATCCTCCCAGTCTGGCGACCCATTCGGGAGGCCAGATGAAACCTTCTATACCATGCAAGTCCTTTATTCTCATGCCTCACCTCCTTCCTTAAATCTCTTCCTGGCCTGCGATTTCCCGACTTACGGCGCTGACCCCAGCCTCGAGGCTGAGGCGGGAGACGAGCTGCTCCATGGCGGCGTGATTGTTGCCAAGGCTGACCAATTTGGCGCTCATCTCCACCCTGGCCGGATTGTCGGTATCTTCGCTGAGGAGCGAGCCGATCATTAAGGGGCTCGCATTAACCATCTGCATCAGCAAGGCTCGCATCTTTTGCTCATCTTCGGCTCAACAGACGGCTATGAGCCGATAGGTCATTTCGCCTTCGGCCCGATTGTCCACATGCCGGGGGAATCGCTGCGCCAGCGGCCGCAGCAAAATGTTGGCCACCAGGACTGCGAAAGTTCCCACCAGGGCTTGCGTTTTAAATCCTGCCCCGCATAAAACGCCCACGGCCGCGGAGCACCACAAGGTGGCGGCGGTGTTCAAACCCCTGACATTCAGGCCGTGGCAGATGATGACCCCGGCCCCCAGGAAGCCGATACCGGAGGCGACCTGGCCCGCAATGCGGGTGGGGCTGCTGTCGCCCGGGGTCATCATCCCCATCAACACGAACAAGGCCGAACCGACGGAAACCAGCGTGTTGGTGCGCATTCCCGCCAGCCGCTGCCGCAGTTGCCTTTCGAAGCCGATGACGCACCCGAAAATCAGCGCCAAGACCAGCCTCAAGCAGAATTCTACCCAGGGCATAATCGACTCCTGTGTTAAACCCAAACCGGCGGCGCTTCCCGATGGACCCCTCTTTAGATCAAGGCGCCGATTAACTGAGTGAAGGCGACCTCCATGATGGTGGCGGCCACGCTGGCAGCCGTTCTTTCCAGGGCTGAGGGAGAATCGGCCCTCCCGCTCCCTTCCCTGGATGGAGACAGATATCCCCATTGCATCAGGAAGAAAAAAAGCTCTTCCTGTTCAATGGCTTGAGGGTTGTAAAGGATCAGCACGTTCCCGGTGGTGGGATTGGCCGAAACGGACTCCACCCCGGCAAGCCCATGAAGATGGCGCTCCACTTCCCGGGCCTTCAAGGCCGCCCTCTTAATCTCGGGAAGTTTGATCCGCAGCCTCCCTTCCAGGGCATGAACATAGGTGGAAACTACTCCATTCATGGCAATCACCTCCTTTACCGAAATTGAGGGAACGCGCAGCTCACGCCATGGGAAAGAGCGGTTCTGGCAGGGTTTTCCTGTGGCAGGAAAAAGAAACCCCCGGGCAGGCCTGCACGGGGGTATATAGGAAGGTCAGGTGCCGACGGCGCCTGCTTACCTTATAGGCATCCCCAAGAGGACTGTCCGGAGCGCCAGATCGCCATGACCTGCGCTGCTAATCAGTCTTATGATGCTACTACCGCCAGGGTCGTCCATATAAAGCGACGAATCTCCTCTCTTGAATTTGCATCCTTGGGGTGAGATTAGCCCCCCGGTTTTCCTTTGTCAACCCCTTAACCGCCAAAAAAGATCATGATGAGAATTTTAAGGGAATACCTTGAGGGGGAAGGCCCACGAGGCCAATTTGCCAAGGGCAAATCCAGGGTTGTCGGACCGCTCGTTGCAGCATTTTTCTCAATTTTCCGGTAATATTAAGGATGCTGAGTATCCTGCCTCCTTGACGAGATGAGAGGAAGGCCTCTCCATACTCCCGGGCGATCCTGTAACCAAAAATCCGTTCTTATTCCGGAGATATGCATGCGTATTCGTGAAGATTTGCGAAATCTGGCCATTATCGCCCACGTCGACCACGGCAAAACCACCCTGGCCGATGCCATGCTCTGGCAAAGCGGCATCTTTCGAGAAAACGAGCAGGTGGCGGAGCGGGTCCTGGACAGCCTGGACCTGGAGCGGGAAAAGGGTATCACTATCATGGCCAAGAACATGGCCATCACTTATAAAGGGGTAAAGATCAATATCGTGGACACCCCGGGCCACGCCGATTTCGGAGGCGAGGTGGAACGCACCCTGAATATGGTGGAAGGGGTCATGCTGCTGGTGGACGCCACCGAAGGCCCGCTGCCCCAAACCAGGTTTGTCCTGGGAAAGGCCCTGGAGAAGGCCCTGCCGGTAATCGTGGTCATCAACAAGATCGATCGCCCCGACCGCCGCGTCAAGGAGGTTCTGGACGAGATCTACGATCTGTTCATCGACCTCGACGCCACCGAAGAGCAACTCGATTTTCCGGTGCTCTATACCAACGCCAAGGCCGGCATTGCCCTCAATGACCCGGCCGGGGAGGGCCGGGACCTGGCGCCCTTGTTTGACGCCATTCTCTCCGCCATCCCCGCCCCGTCCTTTGAGCCGTCGTCTCCCTTGCAGTTTCTGGTCACCAGCCTCGATTACAGCGATTATGTGGGTCTGATCGCCGTAGGTAAACTGGTGAGCGGCACGCTGCGCCGGGGCCAGGACGTAGCTCTGTTGAAACAAGGGGACCTCGCCGGGAAGGCCCGTCTCACCGTCCTTTACAGTTTCGAGGGACTGGACCGCCTCGAGCCGGAGGCGATTGCGGCCGGGGATATCGCCGCGGTGGCCGGGGTGCCCCAGGCCTTCATCGGCGACACCCTGGGCGATCCCGAGGACCCGCGGCCGCTGCCCCCTATCAAGGTGGAAGAGCCGACCATTTCCATGGTCTTCTCCGTGAATACCTCTCCTTTGGCCGGCCGGGAAGGCAAGCTGCTCACTTCCCGCCACCTCAAGGAGCGCCTCGATAAGGAAATTCTTTACAACGTGAGCATCCGAGTGGAGCCGGCGGAAAGCCGGGACGCCTTCAAGGTGAGCGCCCGGGGGGAGCTCCAACTGGCAGTGCTTATAGAGATGATGCGCCGGGAGGGGTTTGAGCTGTCTCTGTCCAAACCGAGGGTTATTACCCGGGAGCGGGATGGAGTGCTGTCAGAGCCGGTGGAACTGGCCGTGGTGGACATCCCCGAGGAGTTCATCGGGATTGTGACCGAACAGATGAGCGCCCGTTGCGGAAGGATGGTCAAGATGATCAATCACGGCTTCGGCCGGGTGCGCCTGGAGTTTGAAATCCCTTCCCGCGGTCTGATCGGTTTTCGCGGCCAGTTTTTGAACGATACCCGGGGCACCGGGCTCTTGAACACCATCCTGGAGGGCTTCACTCCGGTCATGGGTGAGATCAGCGGCCGGCCCAACGGGGTCCTGGTCGCCGACCGGCCCGGGAAGGCGGTGGCTTATGCCATCTTTCACCTGCAGCCCCGGGGGACTATTTTCGTGAAGCCCGGAGACCCGGTTTATAAGGGCATGATTATCGGGGAGAATACCCGGTCCGAAGATATGATGGTGAACATTACCAAGGAGAAGAAACTCACCAATATGCGGGCCGCAGGCACCGATGAGGCCTTACGGCTCGTCCCCGCCAGACAGTTCAGCCTGGAACAGGCCATGGAGTTTATCAACCAGGATGAATTGGTGGAAGTGACGCCGGCTTCCATTCGCCTCCGGAAAATTGCCGGATGAAGGCGCGGCCCTGATGAGCATTTCAGCACTCCAAAACCCTGCTGGTGAAGTGCGGAGATATAGAGCAGATATCGCCACCTATGCCCCTACTACCGAAAACTGTCTTACTTTACCGGAAGTGCGTCCAGTGCCAGATTGAGCCGCAGCACATTGACCCCGGGCTCTCCCAAGATGCCCAGGTCAGGCCCTTCGGTATATTTTTGCAGGAGGCCCTTGACCTGATCTTCACTCAACTTTCTGGTCTGGGCAACCCGAGTGGCCTGAAAAGCGGCATTGCGCAGACTGATGTGGGGGTCCAGGCCGCTGCCGGAGGCGGTCACGGCATCGGCGGGAACCAGGGTTCCGGCCGGCAGGTTATTTTCGGCGCGATACTTCTCCACCCGCTCCTTCACCTGATCGGTGAGCTTCCGGGACAGTGGTCCCAGGTTGCTTCCGCCGGAGCTTGTGCCGTCGTAGCCTGTAGCGCCGGCGGCCAAGGGCCTCGGGTGGAAATACTGCGGCCCGCTGAAGTTCTGCGCCAGCAAGCGGCTGCCGATGGCCTGTCCCTTTACATATATCAGGGAGCCGTTGGCCTGACTGGGAAAGGCCACCTGGGCGATGCCCCAAACTGCCAGGGGATAGACGCCGCACAAGATGATCACCAGGGCCAGGGTGACCAGGGTCGAAACCTTGATTTCCTGAAGCAGTCCTCGGATATTCATATCTCATTCTCTCTCAGACCAGGTGCAGGGCGGCGACTGTCAAGTCGATGAGCTTGATGCTGATAAACGGCACGATGACGCCGCCCAGGCCATAGATCAGCAGATTGCGCCGCAGCACCGCGGCGGCTCCCAAGGGGCGGAACTTGATGCCTTTCAGCGCCAGGGGAATCAGGGCAATGATGATCAGGGCATTGAAGATCACCGCACTGAGGATGGCGCTGGCCGGCGAGGCCAGTTTCATAAGATTGAAGGGGGCGATTTGGGGGAAGGTCCCCACCAGCATGGCCGGGATGATGGCAAAGTATTTGGCTACGTCGTTGGCGACGCTGAAGGTGGTGAGGGCTCCCCGGGTCATGAGAAGCTGTTTGCCGATCTCCATGATCTCGATAAGTTTGGTGGGGTTAGAATCTAGATCCACCATGTTGCCAGCCTCTTTGGCCGCCTGGGTGCCGGTGTTCATGGCCACGCCCACGTCGGCCTGCGCCAGGGCCGGGGCGTCGTTGGTGCCGTCGCCGGTCATGGCCACGAGGTGTCCGGCTGCCTGTTGCCGGTGAATCATGGCCAGCTTGTCCTCCGGTTTGGCCTGGGCCAGGAAATCATCGACCCCGGCTTCCTTGGCGATGGCCGCGGCAGTGAGGGGATTGTCGCCGGTAATCATGATGGTGGTGATGCCCATGGCCCGGTAGCGCAGGAATCGGTCCGCCAAGCCGCCCTTGACGATGTCCTTGAGATAGACCACTCCATAGATCGTTTCGGCACTGGCGACCACCAGGGGGGTGCCGCCCAGGGAGCCGATGCGCTGGATCTCAGCATCTACCTCCGGAGGCAGCGGCTTGCCGACGAACTCTTGTACGGCATCCGAGGCGCCCTTGCGGTATTGCTTGCCCTCGACATTGAGGCCGCTCATGCGGGTCCTGGCGCTAAAGGGGACAAACTCGGCACCAGGAAACTCATGCAGCTCCCGCCCCCTAAGGCCGTATTGCTTGGCCAGTACCACGATGCTGCGTCCTTCGGGCGTTTCATCGATCAGGGAGGCGAGCTGTGCCACGTTGGCCAGTTCTTTAACATCGACTCCCGGGGCCGGGAGGAACTCCACCGCCTGGCGGTTGCCCAGGGTGATGGTGCCGGTCTTGTCCAGCAGGAGCACGTCCACATCACCGGCAGCTTCGGCGGCGCGGCCGCTCATGGCCAAGACGTTTTGCCGCACCAGCCGGTCGATGCCGGCGATGCCGATGGCGCTAAGCAAGCCGCCGATGGTGGTGGGGATCAGGCAGACCAGCAGGGCGGCCAGCACTGGGACGGAGAAGTCCACCCGCGCATAAGCACCAAAGAGCTTCAGGGTGACGATCGCCACCAGAAAGATGATAGTCAGGGCCGCCAGCAGGATGGTCAGGGCGATTTCGTTGGGGGTCTTCTGCCGGCTGGCGCCTTCGATCAGGTCGATCATCCGGTCCATGAAGCTCTCCCCGGGGTTGGCGGTGACCTGCACCACAATCTCGTCGGAGAGCACCAGGGTGCCGCCGGTAACGGCGCTGCGATCGCCGCCGGCCTCGCGAATCACCGGGGCCGACTCACCGGTGATGGCCGATTCATTCACTGTGGCTACGCCTTCGATAATTTCGCCGTCTGCCGGAATCACCTCAGTGGCCTTAACCACGAAGATATCGCCTTTACGCAGGGCCTCTGCCGGGATTGGCTCGATGACCCCGTCGGGCAGCCGACGCTGGGCAATGGCCTGGGTCCGAGCCTTGCGCAGGGTGGCCGCCTGGGCCTTGCCCCGCCCTTCCGCCATGGCCTCGGCAAAGTTGGCGAACAGCACCGTGAACCAGAGCCACAGAGCGATCTGCAGAAAGAAACCCCAAGACCCGCCATGTAAAGGGGTGTAAAAGAGTTTGGCCGTCGTCACCACAGCTCCCGCCAATGCCACAAACATCACCGGATTGCGAACCATCACGCGGGGGTCAAGCTTCCGAAAGGAATCCCCGATCGCCGGGATCAGGATCGTCTTATCAAACAATGAAAGTGCTTTTACTTTGGCAGCCATCGTCGGAGCCCTTAGAATAACTTGTTAGAATTAATCATGATGAAGTGCTCCACAATGGGACCCAGGCTGACGGCCGGAAAGAAGGTCAGGGCTCCCACAATGATGACGGTGCCCACGAGGAGAAGGGTAAAAGTGACCCCGGAAACCGGAAAACTGCCGGGGCTCACCGCCATGGTCTTTTTGGCCCCCAGGCTGCCCGCCAGCGCCAATACCGGCACGATGGTTAAGAAGCGGCCGACCAGGGTGGCCAGCCCCAGAGTCAGGTTATACTAGAGGGTGTTGGCCGACAGGCCCGCAAAGGCACTGCCGTTGTTGCCGATACAGGAAGTGAAGGCGTAGAGTATCTCGCTGAAGCCGTGGGGTCCGCTATTGCCTAAAGGCTGGACGCCCCACTGGCTGGAGGCGGCCAAGGCGCTGAAGCCAAGCAGGAAGACGCTGGGCACCAGAATAGACAGGGCCGCCACCTGGACGTCGAAGGACTCGATCTTTTTTCCCAGGTAATCCGGGGTTCGGCCCACCATCAGGCCCGCCAGGAAGATGGCCAGGACCACGTAGACCAGCATGCCGAAGAGGCCGGCCCCGGCGCCGCCGAAGATGACCTCGCCCAGATGGATGTTGAACATCGGCACCAGGCCGCCCAGGGGCGTGAAGGAGTCAAGCATGGCGTTGACCGCACCGCAGGAGGAGTCCGTGGTTATCGTGGCAAACAGAGCGGAATTAAAGATGCCGAAGCGGACTTCCTTGCCTTCCATGGCGCTGGTGGTGGGGTCGAGGCCCAGGGCCGTCAGCCGCGGGTCGCCATAGGTTTCCGCCCCCCAGCAGATGAGCACGCCCACCAGGAAGAGTAAAAACATAGCGGCCCACACCGACCAGCCGTGCTTCTGGTTCCTTAACTGGCGGCCCAGGTAATAAGTGAGGCCGCTGGGTATCAGGAAGAGGGACAGCATCTGGATGAAGTTCGACAGCGGCGTGGGATTCTCGAAGGGATGGGCGGCATTGGCGTTGGTGAAGCCGCCGCCATTGCTTCCCAGCATCTTGATGGATACCTGGGAGGCCATGGGACCCTGGGGGATGGTCTGGGTCCGCACCTTAACATTCTCCAGCACCGTGTTGCCCTGGGCGTCCTTGACCTCCTGGCCGCTGGCGTCCTTCTTGGCGACCTGGGTGGTAACAGGTTCCATCACCTGGGCCGTGGTGTAGGCGCTGAAGTTCTGGATCATCCCCTGGGAGACCAAAAACACGGCAAACACCAGAGAGATGGGCAGCAGCAGGTAAAGGCAGCTGCGGATCATGTCGGTCCAGAAATTCCCCAGGGTCGCAGCCTTATCCCGGGCGAGACCCCGCACCAGGGCGGCTGCGACAGCGATGGCCGTGGCCGTTGAGAAAAAGCAGTGTGAGGCCAGGGCCACCATCTGGGAGAGGTAGGACATGGTGTTTTCACCGATATAGTTCTGATAGCTGGCGTTGGCGAGGAAGCTGGCCGCGGTCTCAAAGGAAAGATCCCCGGCCACCCCGGCAAAACCCTGGGGGTTAAGGGGCAGAAGGTATTGCAGCCGCAGGATGAAATAGGTCAACATCATGGTGACCAGGCTGAAGATCAGGACGGAGATGGCGTAGCCTTTCCAGTCCTGCTCCCTGGTCGGATCGATGCCCGCCAGGCGATAGATCAGGCGCTCCACCGGCTTTAAGACCGGGTCGAGGAAGGTCCGGCCGTTGGCATCCAGCACCTGCACCAGGTATAGCCCCATGGGCTTGGTGAGGGCCAGCAGGATGACGCTGAAGAGAATTAATTGGGTCCAACCGCTGGCATTCATTACGGCATCCCCGGGTTAAAACTTATGCGGGCGCAGCAGCACCACAAAAAGATAGATAAACAGGGCGAAGGCCACCAGGCCCACGATCAGGTTTTCCATGTTTTGCCCTCATTGGCCAGGAAGCCGACGTACAGCAGGCAAATCACAAAGAAAAGCAGGGTGATAGTTACCCAAACAAGGTCCATGGATTGATCCCCTTTCAAAATTAATAAATTAAGCACTTTGTAAAGGTCAGCAAGGTCGTTGACCTGCCCCCGGCAGTTTAACCAAGTTTTAAGTTATAAGGGGGTTCAAATCGAGCCAGAGATGGTTTGCCAAAGGGAAAGCGAAAATCTTGGATTCGAAAGTTTCTAGAACTTGCCAGGATCGAGGCTTATCAGTGGTGTGGAAAAAATTCCAGATATGATTCGGATAGGGGAAGTTTTTAATTTCCTGATAAGTCCCGAATCATAGCAGAAAGCCGCTATGGGGGTTATCGGCAGCATGCTTGGTTGTGGCCAGGCGAAGGATAACATCTTCACCGAAATTTTAGGGCTCTCTTTGAAATATAAGGAATTTCACCCCAAAGATTACGCATCGGTGCCTTGGGCTATGCAGGAGGTCTGGTGTTACTTCCGCTTCTATAATGAAGGACTCCGGCAGAGGTTTATGAGAACTAATTCTGGATTAGGCAACAAGAATTGATGGAAACTAACCTAACGTGGGAAATTCCACCCATCAAAAACACTCCTGGTCGGGGGCCAGAAGCCGTCGGCGTCAAAGGGCAGCCATCGCTTCTCCTCCTTGGTTAAGCCTCGGGAGTCAGCGGTCCTTGCCAATTGGACTCGCTGCTGGCGAGCGCTGGCCCTTGCCGCTATTTCGCCGCTTGTGCCGCCGCTAGCCGGCGGGAATAGATGAAGTAGCGGCCATCCTCCTCGAACATCTGCACCTCAAACCCCTCTTTGGCGTAGTTCTCCATGACCTGCCTGGCCTGCCCGGGGTCTTCACAGGTGCCGCCATACCACATGAACTTCTTGCCTTCGAACTTCCTTGCCAGTGGTGTGGTCATCCGTCTGCCTATATGCCCTTGGTAGCCGCAGGCTTTAGCCTGCCTAAACCGTCATAAACCTCTGGCGGACCCGCTATCAGGCGGACCGGAGGAACTCCTTTGCCAGGCGCTCCCAGCCTAATTCGGGGTACTGACCGTAGACGTCATCGATGATCGTCCGGTCGGACTGGAGGGCGGCGCCCACCGAGGGTTCCAGCATGGCCAGGAGCCTGAGGGACTCCTCTTCTAGCCAAGGCCCCTTGCCCTCGCCGGAGACCAGGTTTTTCAGGTCCGACTTCAGATTGGTGGCGGCGACGACCATTAGCCAGCCTTCGCCGTAAGGGTCGTCATGGGCCAGCCCCGGTCTTGCCAGGACCTTGGGATTCACCGCTTCGATGATACCGTCCAGAGGCGCCAGGACCGCGGCCTTTTTCCCCTGGCGGAATAGGGCCAGCGCCGCCTGGTCATGGCGAATTTCCTCCCCGATTAGCGGCAGCCTGATTTCATCGCCGGGACCCAGGACCTTTTGGGAAAAGTCATCCATGCCCAGGCGCACCCTGCCGCCATTCTCCAAGGCCACCCAGGTATGACCCCGGTGGAGGTAGCGGGAAGGCGGCACCTTAATGCCAAAGACTTCCTCAAGTTGCTCGACCAACTTTTCTAAATTGACTGCACACCCATGATATGCTGGCATCCTGGCGATGGGGTCCAGAGGCGAATTGACCAGGCAGTTAACTACGTCCCCCAGGAAGTGCCTCGGCATAAAGGCCGCGCCCGGCTTGAGCCGATCAGTTAACCGGGCGGTGGCCGTGATCGCGCCCTGGCGGCTGTTAACCTTGATTGGTTCTCCCGACTGAATTCCCAAGTCCCGGGCATCCTGGGAATGCATTTCGATGCAGACCTCCCGGCTTTCCTGAGGGAGAACGGGCTGACGCTGACTCTTGGCGCCGCTGAAATGCTGGGTAAAGCTGGCCCCGGTAGTCAGCCAGAAAGGATAATCTTCGTCCGTTTCCGCGGCCGAGAGGCTGAGGTTGGCCATCACCTGATCCACCGCGTCGATCAAGTCTCGGGGGGCGTTGGCGGCCAGGGAACGGAACAGGAGCCGGCCGGGATCAATGCCGGCTTCAGCCAGGAGCCCCTGGACCTGCTCCACCCCCCACTCGGCGTACAGGTTACCATGGGTGGATTTGCAGTTGTCCTGGGGACAGGAGAGGACCAGCACGCCGTCGGCCCCGGAGGCAAAGGTCTGCAGCAAATAATCAGGGTCAACCTTGCCGGCACAAGGCACTTTGATGGGAGTGAAGCCCAGCGGCAGAGAGGCATGATGGAGCTTCACCGCGGTTTGATAGGCCTCCCAGGCGGAGTTGCGGCACATGAAGGCCACAATCCGGGGACTCAATTGGGGATCGAAGGCCGCCAATTGCGTCGCCACTTGGTCATCGGTGAAATTCCAGACCTGAATGGCGTCGTTGGGGCACTGGCTGGCGCAAATGCCGCAGCCCTGGCAGGCCAGTTCATTGATGATGGCCCGATTGTCCCAGGTGATGGCACCGTGAGGGCAGAGCCGGTAGCAGGTCAGGCAGATGACACACCGGCCCCGGTCCACTGAGGCCCGTCCCTGGGGCGCGACGGCTTCGCCCTGGGCCAGGAGGCTCTGAATCTCATTAACGGCGACACTTATATCGGTGTCGGTCCCTTCCGGGTCCATGATCCCCCGGCCTGGTCCGATGACATAAATGCCCCGTCGGCTGGTGGCCACCGGGGTGTGGTGGACATTGCCGGACTGGAGAAAACCCCCGGCTCCTAAGGGCAGGCGGAGAAGTTCGGCCACCCCGGCGTTTCCCCCGGCGGCTTGGTATTGTTCATCATAAACTACCAGGTCAACTGGCAGAACCAGATTCTCGCGGATGGCCGGCTCAAAGAAGGCCACCCCCAGACCCCCGTCCATGACGCTAACAGTAGGGCACTCTTTCAGCTTGATGAGCTGCAAACCGGCCTCCTGGTTGGCCTGCAGGGCCCGCTGCAGGCCCGGGTCCGCCAGCTTGGCGTTGCCCACCAACAGGTAGACCCGGCTGCCGGCCGCCAGCAGGCGGGATGCCGCCCTCAGAGCCCTCCCCAGGGCCAGGGGATGGCTCTCCCCGGCCAGACCCACCAGGATGGCCACAGTTTCTGGCAGATCCTCTTCGAAAACGCCAGTCAGCAGCATTTCCAGCTGGGTCTGGGAGATCACCGAGGGATGTTCGGGAGCGTGGTAACGGTGGGGGGCTTCTTGCATCTCCAGCTCAGGGGCCAAAACCACCGCGCCCACCTTATCGGTTAGGCGTCCTTGCGACGTCTCCAGACGCAGGGTGAAATTGCCGGCGACCCCGCCGAAATCTTTGACCCGGGCGGCAGAAACCGTCCTGATCAGGTGGTGTTCCTGGACCTGCCGGGCCAGAGAGTTAAGCTCAGCCGGGTCCTCGGTATACTCCAAGGGTAAGGGGTTGAGAGCCGGCTTGGGGTTCGCCAGGATAATCGGATAGCCCACCTCTGCCAAATCCCAGGCAGCTTTCAAACCGGCAATGGAATCGCCCCAAACCAGAACTTGACGGCTGACCGGGATTGCCTGGGGGATAATGGGCCTGGTCATGCTGGCTTGCGAGGCCGCCAGGCGAATCATTTCCAGCACTTTCGCGGTCCGGGCGCTTTGGTCCGGGAGTTCCAGGGCTGCGGTCAGGTCCACCGCCATGAGGCATTCCGGGTTCAATCCCAGCTCTTCCCGTAACAGGCGGGCTACCCCGGCCCCCCGATGCTCTGGATCTTTGGCCGCCAGGATAACCGGATTGACCTCCTGGTCCTGGCTGAGGAAGCTGCGCACTTGCTCCTCTTGCTCTGCAGCCGGCCAGGCCGGATCCACGGGCAACACCCGACAATTCGGTAAGCTCGCCACTGCCTGACAAAAGTCCTGGGGGTCGAGCCCCGCCGCGACCAGCTCCGGGCCATGCATTAACAAGACATTCACCGGTTTCAGGGAATGGGCAATATTCACGTCCTTGCCTCCAGATATTGACGCACCTGCCGGACCGCCCGGGTCCCCTGGGCGATGCATTCCAGGATGCTTTGGGGACCGGTGGCGGTCCCGGCCAGGAAAATCCCTGGAGCTTCGGCCCGGGTGCCATCCAGACCGTCCTTAAGGAAGCCGTCCGGATTCAGTTGCAGGTGCAGCATTTCCGCCAGTTTGACGTTGTCTGGCCCAGGAGCGATACCCACTGCCAGGACCAAGAGGTCCACCACCCGAAACCGCACCCGGTTGCTCGCTTCATCCAAAAAGGGCAATTTCAAGGCCCCATCGTCCGTGGCGACCACGTCCCCGGGGAGGGCCCGGATCAATTCTAATTCCCGCCTGGCGGCAGCCTCGAAATTCTCGGGGTCCGGGCCGATGTTTTGCAGATCCATGTAAAAAGTGGTCACCTGGCACTCCGGCCAACGATGGTGGATCAGCCGAGCCAGGCGCAACCCATAGGCGCAGCAGACCCGGGAGCAATACGAATGCTCCCGGTCCCGGCTGCCCGCGCACTGGATGAAGGCCAGACGCCGCACCGGCCGGTCGTCGCCGGGCCTGAGCAGAGGCCCGCCCTGCCGCATCAATTCCTCCAATTCCCGGCCGGTGATGATGTTGGGCCAGCAGTAATTGGTATAAGCCACCCGGGAGGGAGGCTGCCCAGGTTGATAGCCGGTAGCCAAGATAAGGCTCGGGGTCTCCAGTTGCCTCACGGTCTCGGACCTGGCCAGATCGATGGCCTGGGTGGGGCAGAGGTCCTGGCAGCGGCGGCAGGAGCCGTCTTGAAAATAGAGGCAGGCGGCCGGATTCACCGCAAAACGGGGATGGTTCTCGGCGGAGGCCGCACTTATCACGCCTCCCGGCGCCGGGCACTCCTCCAGGCAAAGGCCGCAATCGATGCAGCGGTGGGAGTCGATTACCTGGGGCTGCGACTTCAGGGTCAGGTGCAGCAAACCGTTAACAGACCGGCTTTCCAGCAGCTCCGTGTGGGCATAAAGGGTGAGGCCCGGCGCCGAAAACAGGTCTCGCAAACCTTGTTCGACCCGGCAGGCGCCACATTGCTGGCAGACCTCGGTGGCTTTGCAGCCGAAGCTGGCGGCCCGCCCGCCGAAAAAGGGGCTCTTCTCCACCAGGACCGCCTCCAATCCGGCCCGGCTTAACTCCAGGGCTGCGGTAATCCCAGCAATGCCGCCGCCCAGGACTACCACCGGATTGACTTTATCGTCTCTCATGAGAGTTTCCCCACTATCTTAGGCACCCGCGGTCTTCAAAATCTGGGCCATCAGGTCGCCCCGGCCACGGGCTTTCACATAGACGCCGTCGGCGAGCTTTTGCTCTCTAATCTCTTTGAGCAGACGGCCGGTCAGAGCGGCGCCCTTCTGCAAGACTTCTTCGGGATCAGTCCCGGCCAGTTCCTGGACTACATCGGGGGGCAGGGAATAGACCTTCCGGTGCTGGCCCGAGGAAGCCGCCTCCACTTCCGAGGCCTCGGGGACCTTGAGGCAGGCCATAAATTTTACAGCCGGGGAACCCAATGATTGCCTGAACTGGCGGAACTTCTCCACGGTGAACATGGGTGCCGTGATAAAAAATTCGACTCCTGCCTCCAGCTTTTTCTTAACCTTGAGGAGCTGGGGAGCTACCGGGTCGGCCTCCGGGATGAGGACCGCGCCCAGATAGAATTGGGGGTTTCCCTTCAGGGAAAGACCGGCGCTATCATGACCTGTCATCAACCCCCGGGCGATTTGCAGGAGCTGTACCGAGTCGGCGTCATAGACCGGCTTGGTGTCGGGATGATCACCCAGGCTGACGAAATCGCCGCTCAACGCCAAGATATTTTCTATGCCCAGGGCGCCGGCGCCCAGCAAATCGCTCTCCAGGGCCAGGCGGTTGCGATCCCGGCAGGTCATGAAGAGCAAGGGTTCACCTCCGGCCTCTTGGACCAGCCTGGCCGCTGCCAGGGGCGAGAGTTTCATCTTGGCATCTTCATTGTCCGGAATCCCAAAGGCGGTCACCTTCCCGTTGAGCGATTTCACCGGAGTCAGCATTCCCTCCAGGTCAATGCCCTTAGGAGGTTTAATTTCCATGACGATGGGGAACTGGCCACCTTCCAAAGCTTCCTTGAGCTTACTCATGGAGGCCATACCTCCTCTTATAACCCGGGTGGATCACAGTGCCCGGGGTGACGCTGCGGCCGTAGGGGTGCAGCGGCAGAATCGGTTCGATCTGCCCCAACCGGCCTTGCCGTTCCAGCCTGGCATAAATCTCGCACCAGGCGCAGTCCCGGTCGGGATTGACCTCACACTTGCCCCGGATGTTGCCGCCGCAGGGACCGTTGAGCAATCCCTTGGGACACATGGTCATCGGGCAAATCCCCCCGGTGATTCCCAGGTAACACTGGTGGCAGGCCCGGCAGCGCTCGGTATAAAACCCTGCGTCCTCGTTGACCCCGATGAAGGTGGTGTTGAGGGCCGGGAAGACCGGTTTCATTTCGGGCAGGGCCGCCAGGAACTGCACCCCGGCGCCGCAGGCAGTGGAAATGACTGCGTCATACTCGGCGACCGCCTCGCTCAGGGGCCGGATGAATTCCAGGTCGCACTGGCGCTCCACCGTGATCTCCCCGATCTTCGGCTGCTTGCCTTCCTGTCCCCGGGCGAGCTTCAGTTGGGAGGCCAGCAGCCCCACCTCTTTTTCCCCGCCCGCCAGGCAAACCGCCACACAGGTGCCGCACCCGACAAAGAGGACCTTCTCAAAGGGCGCCACTGCCGTCTTGATTTCCGCAAAGGGCTTCCGTTCCGCGATGATCATCTTTGCACCGCCAGTTCTAGTTTTTCGGGACCACTGCCTTTACTCCCCAACTCGGGTTCAAAGGATTGGGCCCCAGAGCTTTAGCTTTTTCCGTCATTTCGTTCACCGCCGCCACCCACTTGGGGGCCTCAGAGGCACCGATCTCATACATGGCCAGGCGGTCCGCCCCCAGACCGGTCTCTTCCAGTAATTGTTGCGCATATTCCACTCGTTCCCGGGCCCTGAGATTTCCTTCCAGGAAATGACAGTTTCCGAACTCTCAGCCGCCCACGAAGATGGCGTCGGCGCCAGCCTCAAAGGCCTTCAAAATGTGGATGATGTCTATCCGGCCGGTGCACAGGAACTTGACGATGCGCACGTTGTAGGGGTACTGCATCCGGGCCGACCCCGCCATATCTGCGGCCGTGTAGGTGCAGTAGGTGCAAACAAAGGCCAGTATCCTCGGATTGTATTCCATCTCTCAGGCTCCAATCCTTTCGCTTAAGTCGACCTTGGGCAAGGGCGTGCAGCAGGCGCAAATCTTGGCATTAAATTGGTTGTCCAGGTAGTGACTCACCGCAATGGCCTTCCGGGGGCAGGCGCTGGCGCAGCTGCCGCAGCCGTGACAGGAGGCGGGGTCGATGACCACCACCCCCTCGCCTTCATCCATCCTGGGGACCCCGAAGGGACAGGTGCGCAAGCAGGTCAGGCAGGCGACGCATTTTAGCGGGTCTACCTGGGCCACCGTGCCGGCCACGTACATCTCCGCGTGGGCCAGCACCCCCAGGGCCCGGGCCGCCGCGCCTTTGGCCTGGGCCAGGCTTTCCTCCAGAAACTTGGGACAGTGAGCCAGCCCGCAGAGGAAGATGCCGCTGGCGGCGAAATCCAGGGGCCGCAGTTTCAGGTGGGCTTCCATGAAGAAGCCGTCGGCGTCAAAAGGCAGCTTGAAGACCCGGGCGATTTTCCGGCTCATCGGATGGGGCCGGATGGCCGTCGAGAGCACCAGGTAATCGGCGGCCAGCGCCAGGTTCGCTTGCAACGACTGGTCGAAGACCGATATTTCCAGGCCCTGGCCCGTGGCCTGCACTTCCGGTTTCTGCTCCACCTCGAAGCGCACGAACTGCACCCCCAGCTCCCGGGCCTTCTTGTAGAAAATCTCCTTGAGGCCATAGGTCCGGATATCCCGGTAGAGGATGAAGACCTGGGCGGCTGGATTGAGCTCCTTGATGGTAATGGCGTTCTTGACGGCCTCGCCGCAGCAAGTGCGGCTGCAATACTGATGTTCCGGCTCCCGGGAGCCGACGCATTGGATCATCACCACCCTGGGAGCGGCGCCTAGGGTTTCGGGGGATTCCGCCAGCAGGTTCTCCACTTCCAATTGGGTAAGGACTCGGGGGTCCTGGCCGTAAAGGTATTCTTCCGGTTTATATTCCTCACCGCCGGTGGCAATCACCACCGCGCCGAATTCCACCTCCCGGCGGCCCTCGCCCGATTCCAGGGTGCCCTGGAATTTGCCGATATGGCCCTTCACGTTTAGGACCTGGGTGTTGGGCAACCAGTCAATGCGGGGGTGGTTTTCCACCCGGGCCACCAGTTCCTGGAGATAAGGCTGGACTTCATGGCCCTCCAAGGTGCGGCGCATCCGCCGGGCCAGGCTGCCGCCCAGCCGGTCCTCCAACTCCGCCAGATAGACCTGGTAGCCGCCGTCGGCAATGGTCAGGGCGGCCGTCAGGCCGGCCAGGCCGCCGCCCACCACCAGGGCCTGCTGGCTAACCGGGAAGAGCAGGTCGTCCAAAGGCTCCAGGATGGGGGCCTGGGCCACCGACATGCGCACCAGTTCCTTGGCCTTCTCAGTAGCCAACTCCGGGGTTCCCTGGTGCACCCAGGAGTCCTGGTCCCGGATGTTGGTCATTTCGAAGAGGTACTTGTTCAACCCGGCCTTCCGCAGGTTCTCCTGGAACAGGGGTTCGTGGGTCCGGGGGCTGCAGGAGGCCACCACCACCCGGTTGAGGTTTTCGGTTTCGATCACCTGGCGCATCCTGTCCAGGGAATCGGTGGAGCAGGTGAAGGTATAGTCGTCGGCGTAGACCACGTCGGGCAACGTCCGGGCGAATTCGGTCACCGCCGCCACGTCCGTCACCCCGGCGATGTTGATGCCACAATGGCAAATAAAGACGCCGATCCGGGGGGCCTCCCCGCTGATGTCCTTTTCCGGAGGATATTCTTCCTTGGTGAGCAGGGTGCCCCGGGCCTCGGCGAGCATGGACGCTGCCGCCCCGGCGGCGCCGGAAGCCTGGCCCACGGTCTCCGGGATGTCCTTGGGAGACTGGAAGACGCCGCAGGCGAAGATCCCTGGCCGGGAGGTGGACGGCTGCTCCAGGGGCGGACTCACGGCAAAGCCGTAGCGGTCCGTGTCGATGCCGCACCTGGCCGCCATTTCCCGGGCAGCCGGATGGGGGTTCAGGCCCACGGAGAGCACCACCATGTCAAAGACTTCGCTTTGCACCTGGCCGGAGTCATCCACAAAACTGAGTTCCAGATTTTTAGTGCGGGGATCCTGGGCCACCCGGGAGACCATACTACGGACATAGCGCACCCCGTGTTGTTTCTCGGCCCGCTCGGCGTAGCGGTCGAAGCCCTTCCCCTGGGCCCGTAAGTCTATGTAAAAAATGGTGGGTTCTACGTTGTGGTCGTGCTCCCGGGCGATGATAGCCTGCTTGGTGGCGTACATGCAGCACACATAGGAACAGTATTCCCGGCCGCAGGAGGCATCCCGGGAGCCCACGCACTGGATCCAAGCCACCTTGCGGGGCGGGGCGCCGTCACTGGGACGCAGGACATGCCCCTCATAAGGCCCGGTGGCGGAAAGGAGGCGCTCGAATTGTAGCGAGGTCACCACGTTGGGATAGCGGCCGTAACCGTATTCGGGCTTCTCCCCGGCGTCGAAGGGCCGGAAGCCCGGGGCCAGGATCATGGCCCCCACCTCGAGCTGCCGGGTCCGGGGCTGATCCTGGTGATTGATGGCCCCGGCCTGGCAGGCAGCCACACACTGCATACATTCGGAACAGATGCCGCAGTTGATGCAGCGGTCCGCTTCGGCCACAGCTTCTGCTTCGCTGTAGCCCAGGTTGATTTCCTTAAAACTCTTGATCCATTCTTCCACCGGCGGGGTCTGTATCATGGCCCGCGGCTTCTTCTCAATGTCGGCCCGGATGGGCGCCCAATTGCCCTGTTCCTTTGGAAGGGGGCGCAGCGGCAGATCGCGGCCGGCCTGCGAATCCTTCCCCTGGAGGTAGCGGTCAATGGACTCCGCCGCCTCGCGGCCCGCGGCCACCGCGGCAATGGCGATATAGGGGCCGGTCTCCACATCGCCGCCGGCAAAGACGCCTTCCCAGCTGGTGGCCTTGGTGACCGGGTCCGCCTGGATGAGGCCCCGGGGAGTGAGCTGGATTTTATCGGCTTCGGTGAGGAACCTCAGGTCAGTTTTCTGGCCGATGGCCATAATGATGACGTCGGCCGTCTCGGGCCTGGTCTGATCTTCAAAGTAGGTGGGGGCAAAGCGGCCCTGCTCGTCAAAGACCCGCTCCACCGCCTTCAGTTCGATGCCGGTGACCTTACCGCCCTTCTCCAAGACCTGCTTGACGCCCCAGCGGGTGACGATCTCCACGCCTTCGTGCCTGGCCTCTTCCACTTCCCAAGGGGAGGCGGGCATCTCTTCGGGCGACTCCAGACAGATCAGGGTGACTTTACCCTTCTGCCGCACCGCAGTGCGGGCCGCGTCCATGGCGACGTTGCCGCCGCCAATGACCAGCACCTTCTTGCCAGACAAGTCCAGCTTTTTGCCCATGGCCGAGTCTTTGAGGTACTCGACCCCCCAGAGGACCCCTTGGGCCTCATGGCCGGGAACCGGAATGCGCAGCGAATCCTGGGCTCCGACCCCGATAAACACGGCGTTGAAGCCGTCCCGGGTCAGCAGGTCGTTGATGGTGCGGCCTTTGCCGATGGGGGAGTTATAGTTGATCTGTACGCCCAGGCGCTGAATATAGTCCACTTCTTGCTGCAGCACGTTCCTGGGCAGCCGGTATTCCGGGATGCCATAGCGCAGCCAGCCGCCAGCCTCAGGCGCAGCCTCGAAAATCACCGTCTGGATGCCCTTCCTGGCCAGGTGGTAGGCGCAACTCAATCCCGAGGGACCGGCCCCGAGGATGGCCACCTTTTCGCTCCTCTGGGGGATTTCGGGCACCGGCAGGGTGCTCCAATCCACGGTGTCGGCCACGAAGCGCTTCAGGTTGCAGATGGCGATGGGCTCATCCACTTCCTGGCGCCGGCAGTCGACCTCGCAGGGATGCGGGCAGATGCGGCCGATGGTCCCCGGCAGCGGCAGCCGGTCCATGATAATGGCCAGGGCCTCCGGGAATTTGTGCTCCTTGATCAACTGGACGTAGCCCTGGGCGCTCAAATTGGCCGGGCAGGCCCGCACGCAGGGGGCCCGGGAGGCCTTCATGATGGCAAAGGTGGCGGGAATCGCCTGGGGGAAATGCCGGTAGGCGGCGGGGCGTACCCCCAAACCTTCATCGAAGGTCGAAGGCAGGTGCACCGGGCAGGCTTCCGCACAGGCTCCGCAGGCGTTGCACTTGGCCGGGTCGATGTAGCGAGGTTCCTGGTGCAGGGTGATGGTGAAACGGCCCGCCTCACCCTCCACGCCGGCGATCTCCGACTGCGTGATGATTTCGATGTCCGGATGCCGGGCCACCTCGATGAGCTTGGGGGAGATCAAGCAGGTGGAGCAATCGTTGGTGGGAAAGGTCTTGTCCAACTGGGCCATGACCCCGCCGATGGAGATATCCTTCTCCACCAGATAGACCTTGAAACCGGCATTGGCTGCATCCAGGGCGGCCTGCATGCCGGCGATGCCGCCCCCTATCACGCTAATGGCGCCGGTTTTCGTCTTGTCAGTAGTCATAAGTTTTTTCCATTTTGATGGGCGTTGTGGTTCGGTAGGGGAAGACCACGCCTGCTCATCACATCAGTCCTTTATCCCGCAGCAAGGGGCGCGGGTCCACCAGATGGCGGACCAGCCAGCCCTCCACCTCCGGGTGCCCCAGGGCCAGGCCGATCAGCTCGGTAAAATAGAACACTGGCAAGTAGTAATCTTTATTTAATTTCTTTGATATGCGCTCTTGGGTTAAGTCCAGGTTGGTCTGGCACATCTGGCAAGAGACCACGAAACACTCCGCCCCGGCCGCCAGGGCCCGGTCATAGAGGCGACTCACCAGGGTATCGATAAGATCCGGTCGGGACATCGCCAGGCCGGCGCCGCAGCAATCGGTCTTGTAGGACCAGTCCAGGGGCTCGGCCTGGAGCACTTTAAGCAACCGCTCCATTTCTTTAGGGTTTTCCCAATCCGCTTTATCGGTGATGGCCGGTGGCCGTGATGTCAGGCAGCCGTAATAGCCCACCGCCTTCAACCCGGTGAGGGGGCGCACTATCTTCTTCTTCAGGATGGCCAGAAATGACTCCTGGGCGAAAAAGTCCAGGAGGTCCCAGATCTTGACGCCATCTCCCAGGACCTCGTCCCGGAGCTGCCGCTCCTTTTCAGCAGTCTTGAGCCGATTGAAACACAGGGCACACGGCACCACCACGTCTCGTTCAGCCTTCTGGGCCAGGGCCAGGTTGCGGGCCGGAAGCTCGAAAGAGAGTTGATGATTGAGGCTGTGAGCAGCGGTGGCGCCGCAGCAGTTCCAATCCTCCAGCTCCGCCAACTCCACCCCCAGCAAGGAAGTGACCGCGGCGATGGAGGCGCCGTAATCCGATGCAGTGCCTTCCAGGGAACAGCCGGGATAATAGGATACCTTCATGAGTGCCTTAAGCCCCCGTGTTCTTAAAGATTTTTTTGATCTCATCCCGCCCCTTGAGGGCCGGGGGGCCTGATAGACGTAGCCGGCCGCGTTTGAAGAGGCCCCAGCCAAGTTTGGCATTTTCCCAAAGCTCTCCGATTTGGGGCCGCCGCCGAAGTTTAAACAGGGTAAAGCGGCGCATCAGCGCCATTTCCGGTAGGCGGCCGCCAGCCCGGCGGACGCTGTCCAGGAAGAAGCGATGGAAGGCCGCCACCTCCGGTTGATCGATGGCTTTGCCCTGCCGGAGCGCCTCTTGCTTGAGCCGGTCCATGACCCCGGCGATGTCAATGCCGTTGGGACAGCGGGTGCTGCAAGTGACGCAGGCGGCGCAGACCCAAATGGTCCGGCAGCCCAAGAGCGCTTCCGTCTGACCCAGGATGGCCAGGCGCATGACCCGGTCCGGGAGCAGATCCATGGCAAAGGTCAGAGGACAGCCCGCGGAGCACTTCTTACACTGATAACAGGAAGACACCGGCGTGGCCCCTGCCCCGGCCAGGCGCTCCTGTAGGGAAAAAGAAGGAACCAGCGGTTGGTTCAGGTTGATTTCCATCAGGATTAACTCCTGTTTAAGAGATCTCGATTGGTCTATTTCCCATTATAAAAAAAAGATTGTGGCCGCAGGCTTAAACTGCCTGCGCCAAGTCAAGCCCTGGTGCTATAAGAGCTGGGGCCCAAGGCCCGCACCGTCTCGATCATATCCCGCATCACGTCCGCGAATTTCTGGGCCTCCGAGGAAGAAATCCACTCCAGGCGGAAGCGCTCCGGCTCCAAACCAAAGTCCTCCAACATTAACTCTAAAGCTTCTGCCCTGTCTTTCGCTTTTTTATTACCATCCAGGTAATGACATTCGCCCAGGTGTCAGCCGCATACCAGGACGCCGTCAGCTCCTTTGGTAAAGGCGTCGATCACCAGATTGGGATGGACCATCCCGGAGCACATCACCCGGATGATAACCGCGTTCGGCGGATACTGAATCCTGGAGACCCCTGCGAGATCTGCCCCGGCATAGGAACACCAGTTGCAACAGAAGGAGATCACTAGTGGTTCATATTGGTCGCTCATCTTAGCACTCCTTTTTTAGCCTTAGATTAATCCGAGCGCCGCCTCTACCTGGGCACCCAACTGGGCCATCGTAAACCCAGCAATATTGATGCCCTGCTTGGGACAGGTGGCCATACATGAGCCGCAACCTTTGCAAAGGATCGCGTTAATCTCTACAGTCTTCTTCACCCCTCCCTCTTTCATGTATTCTAGCAGCGTTATAGCCTTAAACGGACAGGTGTCTATACAGAAGGCGCAGCCGTCGCAGTTCTCATCAATGGGGCGGGAGACGGTGGATTCCAGTTCCAGGGAATCCCTCGACAATATAGTGGACGCCCTGGAGGCAGACGCCAATGCCTGGGCAATGGACTCATCTATGGGTTTGGGGAAATGGCAGAGCCCTGCCAGAAAGATGCCCTCGGTGGCACAGTCCACCGGCCTGATCTTGGCGTGCGCCTCATTGAAAAAGCCCTCGGAACTAAGCGGAACCTTGTAAAGTTCAGAAATGCGGGTATTGTCATAAGGCACAATGGCGGTAGCCAAAACCAGGAGGTCGGGGGTTAGCTCTATCGGCCTCTTCAGGGCACGATCCATGACCTTGATGATTATTTTGCCGTCGGCATCTTCCACCAGGGGTGGATCCTCCAGGTCATAACGGAAGAAAAGCACCCCTTTTTCCCGAGCCCTTTCATACAAGGTTTCCCTTTCCCCATAGGTCCGCAGATCCCGGTAGATGATGTAGACATCCTTCTCCGGATTCATCTCTTTAAGCCTCAGAGCATTCTCCACGGAATGGGAACAGCAAACCTTGCTGCAATACGGCCTTTCCGGGATGCGTGAGCCCACACACTGGATGAAGGCTACCGCTCCGGCGCTCTTGAGCCGCTCGCTTTCCTGGGCTATTTCCCGATCCAGGTCCAGGGAAAGGAGGACATTCGGATTTTGCTTATACAGAAATTGGCCTTCTGGCTCATAAGGTTCAGCTCCGGTGGCAAAAATGACGATGCCGTGATGGATCTCCTCATTCTCAGGGGAGAGTTTCGAGGCAAAGTTACCAACGACCCCGTGGACCTCGGTAACGTTGGACCCTAAATGGGCGGCTATCTTGTCATGCCTAGCTACCTTTTCGATCAAACCCTCGACATAAGGACGGACTTTTTCTCCCTTCCAGGTGCTATGGAGGTTGAGAGCCTGACCTCCCAGGAATGGCTGCCGCTCCACCAGGTGCACATCATAACCTTGATCGGCCAGGGCCAAGCTGGCTTCCATGCCCGCCACGCCACCGCCTATTACCAAGGCCTTATGGGTCACGTCCACCGTGATGTATTCCAGGGGCTCGAGCAACCGGGCCTTAGCCACCGCCATATTGACCAGGAGCTTGCATTTTTCCGTGGCCGCCTCAGGCTCCGCTTGGTGGCACCAGGTGCACTGATTGCGGATATTGGCCATCTCAAAGAGATATTTGTTCAAGGCCGCATTTCTCAGCATATCCTGGAAGATAGGTTGGTGAGTGGAAGGGCTGCAGGCAGCCACCACCACCCGGTTCAGCTTTTGTTCCTGGATTACGTCTGCCATCTGCTTCTGCGCGTCTTGAGAGCAACTGAAGAGGTTGGCTTGCGCGTATTCCACATTGGGAATGGTCCTGGCGTATTCCACGATGGCAGGTACGTCGGCAATGCCGCCGATATTAATGCCGCAGTTGCAAACGAACACGCCAATTCTGGCTGGCTCCCCTGCCACTTCCGTCTCTGGCGGGAATTCCTTTTTCTTTTGCAAGGTGCCCCGGGCCGCAGCCAAAGCCCTGGTTGAAGCCGACGCGGCCGCGCTGGCCTCCATGACCGACTGAGGGATATCCTTGGGACCGGTAAACGCTCCACAGGTATAAACCCCGGGCCGGGAAGTGGCCACCGGGTCAAAGCAGCTTGCACTCACAAAGTTATTGGGGCTCAGCTCTATCCCTAACTTCTTAGCCATTTTCACGGTGTCCGGGGGGATCACCATCCCGATGGAAAGAACCACCATATCAAAGGATTCCGTGTTTAAAGAGCCGTCTTCAGACCAGTACTTCACCGTCAAATCATCGGTACCGGGGACCGGCTCGATACTATGTACCCGGGAGCGGACAAACCGCACCCCAAGCTCATCCTGGGCCCGCCAATAATACTTCTCAAACCCTTTACCAGGAGTGCGCATATCCATAAAGAAGATGGCGGTATCCAGAGGTTCCTTGCTGTGTTCTTTGGCGATCATTGTTTGTTTGACGGCATACATGCAGCACACCGCGGAACAATAGCCTTTTTCACATTGATTCAGGTCGCGAGAGCCGACGCATTGCAACCAGGCGATCTTTTTGGGCTCTTTATGGTCCGAGAGCCGGATCAAATGCCCGGCAAAAGGCCCTCCGGCCGAAAGCATCCGTTCAAACTCCAGGGAGGTCACCACATTGGGATGGGAGGCATACTGAAATTTTCCATAATCGCTAGGATCAAAGGCTCGGAAGCCAGGCGCCAGCACCACAGAACCCACATTAAGGTCCATTATCCGGCGCTGTTGGCTGTGGTCGATGGCCCCGGCCTGGCAGGCTGCCACACACTGCATACATTCGGAACAGATGCCGCAGTTGATGCAGCGGTCCGCTTCCTCCAGGGCCTGTTCCTCGGTAAAACCCTGGGCAATCTCGGCAAAGCAGATGGAAGAGACCTCCGGGGGGATGGTGACCATAGATTCTCGGGGCCGCCCCCACCTGTCTTTAGGAAGGTCCCGCCAGCGGACCTCGGCATCAACGCCTTTGATGCGACCGGCAACCCAATCCATATCCCGGAGATAACGATGGATGGACTCCGCCGCCTCAATGGCGCCGCCTATCGCCTCCACGGCAATCCATGGACCGGATTGGACATCCCCGGCGGCGAAGACCCCCATCCGAGAGGTCATGTAAGTCAACGGGTCCACCTCAATGGTTCCACGACTGCTGAATTTAATGCCATCATCCTTTAAAGGATCCAGCCCGGCGGCCTGGCCAATGGCCGGGACCACCATGTCATACGGCAGCTCGAACTCTGATCCCGGGATGGGTTCCGGGCGGCGCCGTCCGGAGGCATCCGGCGGTCCTAATTCCATTTTCTGAACGACCAGCCCGGTGACCCGCCCATTTTCGGACAAGACCTTAGAGGGCGCCACCAGATAATGGATGCTCACGCCTTCGCACAATCCCTGGTCGATCTCCCAGGCATGGGCGGGCATCTCCTCCCGGGAGCGGCGATAGACAATGGTGACGTTGGCGCCGTAACGCCGGGCGGTGCAAGCGGCATCCAGAGCCACGTTACCGCCGCCGATGACCGCCACCTGTTTGCCCACCGTCAGGGGTAGTCCCAGACTATGCCGGCGCAGGAGCTCTACCCCCTGCATGACCCCCTCGGCTTCCTCTCCCGGAATCCCCAGGGGAAGTCCTCTATGGCAACCTAGGCCCAGGAAAACTGCCTTGTATCCCTGGTCAAACAGCTCCTTCAGGGTAAAGTCCCGCCCCAGGGCCATATTGGTCTTCAGGTCCACCCCCAGGCTCAGGATGTTGTTAATCTCTTTTTCCAAGACGTCTCGGGGTAAGCGATATTCCGGAACCCCTACCATCAGCATGCCCCCGGGCTTAGGCAGGGCCTCGAAGACAGTGGCCGGATAGCCCCGCAGGGTCAGATGATAGGCGCAGGTCAACCCGGCCGGACCGGCACCGATGATGGCCACCTTTTCTTTCCGGGGATCGGCTTTGGGGAAGGAGATTTGGCCTACATCCACTTGGTCAGCCGCGAACCGCTTCAGGCAGGAAATAGCTATCGGATCATCCATCTCCTGACGCCGGCATTTTTCCTCGCAGGGATGGGGGCAAATGCGCCCCAGGGATCCAGGAAAAGGCAGCCGCTCCATAATGAGCTTCAGGGCCTCTTCATATTTCCTCATCTTGATAAGCTGCACATAACCCTGAACATTAATCCCGGCGGGACAGGTGCGGGTACACGGGGCCCGGGACGCCTTCAGGATGGAAAAGGCCGAGGGAATGGCTTGTGGATAGAGGCGATAGGCAGCCCGACCATCCGCCAGCCCCAGATTAAATTCATCTTTAATGACTACCGGACAGGCTTTGGCGCAATCCCCGCAGCCCGTACACTTGGACAGATCGACATACCGGGGCTGCTTCTCTAAGGTGACTGTAAAATTTCCCGGCTCCCCGGTAATCTCCTGCACCTCTGTCAGAGGATGCACCTCAATGTTAATATGCCGGCCGACCTCGACCAGCTTGGGAGAGATAATTCACATGGCACAGTCATTGGTGGGGAAGGTCTTGTCGAGCTGCGCCATGACCCCGCCGATTGCTGGCCCCTTTTCCACCAAGTGGACGTAATAGCCTGAATTGGCTATGTCTAAGGCGGCCTGCATCCCGGCGATTCCTCCGCCGACGACCATTACAGATCCAAGTAATTTGTCATTCATAAAGGCCTCTAAGGTTGGTAAATGTTGCTAATTTGGCGACCCTCTCAAAAATTGTTAGCCGCCCAATCCCAGTTTCTGGAGCATCGGCTGCGGATCCGAACCCACCAGGTGGCGGCTGAACCATCCCTCATATTCTTGCCCCAAGGCCAGGGCCAGGATTTCTGAAAAATGGAACACGGGCAGCTTCTTCTCCAGCGTACAACGATTCTCCAGATTGAGCTGACAGGTGGCGCAGGCCGTAATGATGCAATCCGCGCCTGCGGCCTGAGCGCCTTCAATGATCATATTGACCATGGGAGTGGCAATATCCGGCCTGCTGGCGGCCAGGAAAGAACCACAGCAGCGATTGGAGTAAGCCCTGGGCAGGGGCTGGGCCCCCAAGGCGCTCAGGACTCGTTCCATTTCGCCCCAGATGAATTTCCCCTGCCTCTGGTGCCAGGGTGGGCGAAAGAGAGTGCACCCGTAATTAGGCACAAATTTCAAGCCATTGAGGTTCCTTTTGGCGGTATCTTTCAGACGCTGGACATCCCTCACCAGGAGTTCCAATGGCCCACAGCTATGCCGGTGCACCACCGGCACCGGGGGCTCCGGATGAGCCGGGACCACCCCTTCCTCCAGGGCCATGTGGCGCAGGGTATCCATCACCGCTGCCATGTCAATGGCCATGGGACACTCGCTGGAGCAGGTATTGCAGCCCACGCACATCCAGATCGTCGCACAGCTCAGGGCCTCCTGGCGTAAACCGTACTGCAATAGCATTAAAACCCCGAAAGGAGGATAATCCATTGCCCGGATGAACGGGCAACCACTGGCGCACGTGCCGCAGCGAAAACATTGATTCAGGTCCGTGCCGCTGTGTCGAATAACCTCAGTAGCCAGGGAGCGGTCCCACTTGGTAGGAAAAATTACTTTCTTGCTGTCTATGGGTATTGCCGGAATGTTGGGTTGGGCCATGGTCCTTTCTCCGTTTAGCTATCCGGACTAAATTACCCCAAAAACTTATTGCTCCTTGGCCAATCCCAGTTTCTGCAGTATTGGTTGCGGATCTACAAGGTGGTGTTGGGGCCACCCCTCGTACTCTTGCCCCAAGGCCAGAGCCAGGATTTCTGAAAAATGGAACACGGGCAGCTTCTTTTCCAGAGTACAACGATCCTCCAGATTGAGCTGACAGGTGGCGCAGGCCGTGATGATGCAATCCGCGCCTACGGCCTGGGCGCCTTCAATGATCGTATTGACCATGGGAGTGGCGATATCCGGCCTGCTGGCGGCCAGGAAAGAGCCACAGCAGCGATTGGTGTAAGTCCTGGTCAGGGGCTGGGCCCCCAAGGCGATCAGGACTCGTTCCATCTCGCCCTCAATGAATTTCCCCTGCTTATGGTACTGGGGTGGCCGAAAGGAGGTGCACCCGTAATTAGGCACAAACTTCAAGCCATTGAGTTTTCTCTTGGCAATATTTTTCAGACCGCCGTTCCTCACCAGGACTTCCAGTGGCCCACACCCATGCCGGTGCACCGCCGGCACCTGGGGCTCCGGCTGAGCCAGGACCACCCCTTCCTCCAGGGCCATGTGGCGCAGGGTATCCATAACCGCCGCCATGTCAATGGTCATGGGACACTGGCTGGAGCAGGTATGGCAGCCCACGCACATCCAGATCGTCACACTGCTCAGGGCCTCCTGGCGCATACCGTACTTCAATAGCGATAAGACCCCGAAAGGAGGATAATCCATGGCCTGGATGAAGGGGCACCCACTGGCGCACGTGCCGCAGCGAAAACATTTATTCAAATCCGTGCCGCTCCGCCAAATAACCTCAGAAGCCAGGGAGCGGTCCCGCTTGACAGAAAACCTCTCTGTGCTGCTGATCGTCGGTTTTGCTAGCATGTCAGGGCTCATTATCTTTTTTTCCGTTAATCGGTAATTTGTTTGGGATTAGGCCCCAAGATGGACCAACCCCGGAAGCAAGGGCCGCCCCGCCTTTGAGAAAGGCAGGGTCACTCAGTCTGACCTTCCTGGATCAGCTTTCTTTCTTGAGCCTTGTGGATCTTCTCCAACAGCTCGTCCAGGGCCACAGGCTTCATCACGTAAGCGAAGGCCCCCAACTTCATGCCTTGGATCCCCGATGCCACCGTGGCATGGCCGGTGAGCATGATCACCGGCATCAGGGGCTTCTTTTTTTTCATTTCCACCAGGGTTTCGATGCCGTCCATCCCCGGCATCTTGAGGTCCAGGATTACCACGTCAAAGTCCTGCTCATTAAGCAGTTCCAGGGCTCTGGGGCCGCTGTCGACGCCGCTGGCCTTGATATTTCGGACCTGCAGGCGTTTGACAATGGTCTCCACAAAATCCAGTTCATCATCTACCACTAAAACCCGTTCCGTTGTGGCCATTCGCCCTCAGGCTCCTATGCTGTCTTGAACGATAAAGACCCAGGTAAGGGAGGTTATCCCCCGGCTTTTTTAGATCGAAAATAACCCTCTTCCGTAGGACGATCACTGGCATCGCCTTCTCCCGGGTTTTAGGATAGCAACGGCCGTGCCAAACCCCGGGCAAAGGTTGTCTGGGGCAACTGGTTGAAAATTAATATCCTTTAATCAAGTCCCCCCAGCCTCCCCGTTCCTCCCGCGGGGGAATTGTCAATATTTTTTACAGATTGTAAAAGTAAACGAGTCCTCCTTTTGGTCCGAATGAGGTTCGCGCAAGAAGGTAAGTTGCATTTCTGTTAAAAATCCCATTTTTGTAATATTCCTTTTTATAGTTGCAAAGGGGTGACATCTAGTTAACTTGATAAACCCGAAACTTTGACTAGGATCTGGAACCTGAGGGCCCATTCTCGCGGCCCTCCGCGGCTCAACCCTGCGGCTCGGGAGAACTAATAAACCCCGTATACCCGAACCAATTTGCAGAACTTGACCTAGATAAATCACAGAACTTGAAGAAATCCCGGCGAGAGACCATGGCAAAATGGTCTGGAAGATAACCATAATCCTTATTCTTCATGCAACCTGCGGCTTGGATAGAATTTAGGAAAATCTTGAGCTTATAGCTTCCCTCCCAAGATGCAAGATAAGGCTTCCCTCCTAAAATACAGGATAAGGAATTGCGGCAATAGTGACAAACCAAAAGATTGTGATTATTATGTCAAACAGATTCTAACGGGGAAGGACAAGAAAAGAGCTAAGGCTCTAATATGGACAGAGAAAATTGTTGCTAAGAATTATTGATATAAAATTTTTTATATTAAATTATTGCTCCATCATCAGAAAGAAAAAATTCCGGATATGATCTGGATAGGGGAAGTTTTCAGAGTCTTGATAAGTTCCCAGTCATAGCAGTGAAATGAGCATGGCACAGGTAGCGACTAACTTGCCAAAACTAGCACTGATCTTCGCAGCGTCTAAAATTATCGATATGAGTTAATTACCCGCGGCGGGCACGGCAAACAGGGAGCGGGGAAGCCCCTTGCGGCTCGTCCCCGCCAGACACTTTAGCCTGGAGGAAGCCCTGGAGTTCAGCAACCACGATGAATTGGTGGAAGTGACGCCGGCTTCCATTCGCCTCCGGAAAATTGCCAGGTGCAGGCACAGAAGGAAACTTCTAGGAAAGTCCCCATTCTTGTCATTCTGAGGGAGCGAAGCGACCGCAGAATCTCATAAATACTAAAGAAATACGAGATCCTTCGCTTCGCTCAGGATGACAAAGTTGGTTTTCGCAGAGGTCTCTGAGGGAAACTTCCCAGAATTTTTTTGGGAATTATATATTTGAATCCCTCGATTATCTTTTGTAGGGGCGGGGTTCCCCCGCCCAGGGCAGGCGAGACGCCGCCCCTACGGCCGTCATGGAATCGGGAGTCAAGTATATAATTCCCATTTTTTTAATAGATATACCACCCCAAATAAGGAACGCCGACAACCAGAAAAACTCCCAGAAAGATCAAGCCGAATATGAGCCCCAACCTCCAGAAATCTTTAGGCGGAATATAGCCGCTCCCATAGTAAATAGGGCTCGGCCCTGTGGCATAAGGGGTGAGAATGCCCATCATCCCCAGCGTATAACAAAGAAGCATGGCAAGCAGTTTTATGGGCATCCCGGGGACCACCATGGCTGTTGCCAAAAATACGGGGAGCAAGGCGGTGGTGTGTCCCGTAAGGCTGGCAAACATATAATGGACCAGGAAAAAGATGGCAACAAACATAACTACCATCCACATGACAGGTATGCCCTTCATGGCGTCTGCCGCGATGGCCGCAAACCATTTGAGAAAGCCAACGATCCTCAAACCATCCGCCAGGGTGACCAGGGTGGCAAACCATACCAGGACATTCCAGGCTTGCTTGTGACCCAAGATATCGTTCCACGTGATAATACCCACCACAATCATCAGCGAGAAAACCATCAGGGCTACGGTCGTCGCATCGAACCAGCTGCCGCCAAAGATCCACAGCACCAGCGCCATGAACGCCAGACCTGCCATGGTTAGCTCTTTTGGTGCAACTTTGCCCATTTTGGCCAGTTCCTCCCGGGCCCAGGCGGGGACATTCTCGCTCGATTTGATCTCCGGCGGATAAATCTTATACACCAGATAAGGGAGGAATATCAGAAGCAAGGCGCCCACCGGCAGAAAACCCAAAAACCATTCCCGCCAGGTAATACTCACCTTTACTGTTTTACTCACCAATTCCAGGGCCATAAGGTTCGGAGCCAGCCCCGTGAGAAACATGGAACTGGTGACGCAGGTCGTGGCTAAGGCAGTCCACATGATATAAGAGCCAATCTTGCGGGAGGTCTCCCCCGGAGATGACCCGTATAATTTGGGAATGTTTTCGATAATGGGATAGATGGTGCCGCCGCTGCGCGCCGTATTGGACGGAATGAAAGGGGCCAAAACGAGGTCTGACAGGGCAATTGCATAACCCAGCCCCAAGGTTTTCTTCCCGAGGTGCTTCACCAGGAAAAGGGCAATGCGGCGGCCCAGACCGGTTTTTTCATAACCCAGGGCAAACATGTAGGCCACAAAGATCAACCAGACAGTGCCATTGGAAAATCCTGAAAGAGACCACTTGAGAGCATTACCCGGGTTAGTGGAGACTAGCTGCAAGGCAGCCGCGAGCGTCACCCCAATCATGCCTATCGCCGCTGCCGGTATCGGTTCCAGCAGCACCCCCAAGATGACACCCACAAATAAGGCAAAATAATACCAGGCATGAGGCGGTAAACCCTGGGGAACCGGGATCAACATCAGAACGATCCAGACCATTACCGGTATCAGCGCCTTTCTAAGCAATTTCTTGTCCATACAGGTTTACCTCCCTCCCATACCGGGTAATCATCGAAATATTGCCCACTCTTAGTCCCACTGCCTTGAACATTTGCTAATCTTCCCACCTTTCGGCAGTCAGGCGGTCTAGTATTGAATCTCACGGAAACGGTGCCTAAATGCTTTGCCTTTTTCCCTCCCCCTGGATGGGGGGTGTCTCAAATCTTTGGTTAAGATAATTGTGTGACATAACACTAGCGGCCAAACGGGCGGCGCCACCTGCCCCCGTTCCGCCGCGCCTACTCGTCGTCGGCCCGGATCGCGGCGATCACCGCAGCGGTGACCTGGCGGGTGGTGGCGGTGCCGCCGAGGTCGGGCGTGTGCAGCGACGGCGCCGCGGTCACCCGTTCGATCGCCCGCATCAGCCGGCCGGCAGCCGCCTTCTCGCCCAGATGCTCCAGCATCAGGCAGGCAGTCCAGAAGGTGCCGATGGGGTTGGCGATGCCCTGGCCGGCGATGTCGAAGGCCGAGCCGTGGATCGGCTCGAACATGGACGGGAACTGGCGCTCGGGGTTGAGGTTGGCGGTTGGCGCCATCCCTGGCGAACCGGCCAGCGCCGCCGCCAGATCGGATAGGATGTCGGCGTGGAGGTTGGTCGCCACGATGGTGTCGAGCGTTTCCGGGTTCAGGGTCATCCGCATGGTCATGGCGTCAACCAGCATTTTGTCCCAGGTCACGTCCGGGAACTCGGCCGCGACCGCGGCGGCAATCTCGTCCCACATCACCATGCCGTGGCGCTGGGCATTGGACTTGGTGACGACGGTCAGCAGCCGGCGCGGCCGCGAACGGGCGAGTGCGAAAGCGAAGCGCATGATGCGGGTGACACCGGCCCGGGTGAAAATGGCCACCTCGGTGGCGACCTCCTCGGGAAAGCCTCGATGGGTACGCCCGCCTTGGCCGGCATACTCGCCCTCGGAATTCTCGCGCACGATAACCCAGTCCAGGTCCTGACGCCGGACCCCTCCCAGGGGGCTCTTAATACCTGGGAGGATGCGGGTGGGGCGGACATTGGCGTACTGGTCGAACGGCTGGCAGATGTTGAGACGCAGGCCCCACAGCGTGAGGTGGTCGGGCACGTCGGGGGCGCCCACCGCCCCGAAGTAGATGGCGTCGAATTTCTTAAGCGTCTCGCGGCCATCCTCCGGCATCATGACGCCGTGCTTCTTGTAATAGTCCGATCCCCAGTCGAAGGACTCGACCTTCAGGCGGAAGCCGCCGTCGCGCTGCGCGAGGGCCTCGAGAGCTTCGAGGCCGGCAGCCACAACTTCCTTGCCGATGCCATCACCCGGGATGGCTGCGATCTTGAATTCACGCATGACTCGCTCCCTGGACCCGAATTGAGGTGTATTTCCAAAACGCAATTTCAAGGACCTTACAAAACAAACCTTTCGATTAGTTTAAAACTGGCATATTTAACGGCTGCTGGAGACGGAAAATTATTGCAGGCCTACCCGGAATCACACCCATTTCCGGCTGCGTTCATAGTAGTAGCTGATGATATCCCGTTTGGCGATCATGCCGATGATCTCGTTGGGGGCTTCCTGCCGCACCACCGGCAATTCGTTGACGTTGATCCGGGCCATTTTTTCCAGGGCGTCCTGTAATGATTCATCCCATATGACCCGGACGACGGTGGGGGTGGCCACGTCCTTGGCGATGATCACCTGGGCCAGGGTCTCTTCAAACAGGACTCCCCGGATATCATTAATGGACAGGATGCCGGTCATCTTGCCCTGCTCATCGACTACGGGGTAATAGGCGTCCGGGGATTCGGTGACGACCTTGATAAGTTCCCCGAAAGGCAACGATTCCGGGATGGTGATGACCTTCCGGGGCAGGATGGCGTCCCGCACGAAGCTCTCCTCCAGCAGTCCCCGGGCGAACTCCCCCAGGTGGGCAGGGGACGCCAGGCGGGTGACCAGTTGCTTTTCATAGAGACTGTTCTTGCCCAGGAACAGGTAAGAAATGGCGGAGACCAGCATCAGCGGCACCAGCAAGGTGTAACTGGCGCACATCTCACAGGCTATGATGATGGAGGCCACCGGCACCTTGGCAACCCCGGCGAAGAAGCCGCCGATGCCCACCAACACGAAGGAGTTGGGATTGACCACCCAGTAGGGAGCCAGGCTGTGCCCCAGAAAGCCGAAGGCCCCGCCCAGCATGGCGCCGATGAAGATCGAGGGCCCGAACACGCCGCCGCTGCCTCCCGAACTGATGGTGCAGCTGGTGGCGGCAATCTTCAAGAAGACCAGCAGCAGCATGGTGCTCCAGATGATTTTCCCCTCCATGGCCACCTGAATCCAGCCGTAGCCGCCGTCCAGGATGGGTGGGCCCAGAAAGGCGATCACTCCCAGCATCAGGCCCCCCAGGGCGGGCTTGAAGATTCTGGGGATCTTCAGGGGGTGGAAAAACCGGTCCCGGGCGCCATAGAATACCTTAATGTAGATATAGCCTATCAAAGCGCAGACGCAGCCAAAGACGAGATAAGCCAGGAGTTCCCTGGGCTCGAAGTTAACCCTTCCCGGGAAAAAGAGGGCGGCCCGGCCGGAGTACTGGTCAAATACCGACGAAGCCACGATGGAAGCCACGATACAAGGCATGATGGCCTCAAATTCAAACTCGGTTTCCCGGTACAAGACCTCCGGTGCAAACAGGGCGGCGCCCAAAGGGGCGTGGAAGATGGCGCCGATGCCCCCGGCGGCGCCGGCCAGCACCAGGATGCGCCGGTCCCGGGGCCGGAGGCTCATCAGGCTGGCCAGAATCGACCCCAGACCGGCGCCGATCTGGGCGATGGGCCCCTCTTTGCCGGCGGAGCCGCCGCTGCCGATGGTGATTGCCGAAGCCAGGACCTTAACGAGGGGCACCCGCTTGCGGATGAAGCCGCCGGCGTGATGGAAGGCGTCAATCATGGCGTCGGTGCCATGCCCTTCCGCCTCCGGCGCCAGCAGAAAGACCAAAAGGCCGGCAACCAAGCCGCCCAAAGTGGGGATGAGCAGAAAGAGCCAGGTGCGGGTTTGGGCCATGCTGGCGATCAGCAGGGGTACCGACCCTTTCACCGGTTCCAGGTAGCCGGTTGGCAGATTCAGGAGGAGGCGCAGGGTATATTTCAGGAGCACTTCGAAGAAGATGGCCCCCAACCCCGCAAAGATGCCCACCACGATGCTGAGGAGGGGCCAGCGAACATGGCTGGACCAGCCATAGCGCTCACCATCCGCCGGCGCGAACAGGGAAGCGAAGAATTTTTGGATGGTGGCAACCCACTTTGGATGATTCATGCCGGACCCCGGCACCATGATAGCACACCTTGTGCGGAAAAAGTGAGGTCTCCTGAGATTTTGAATATGGGATTCCAACTCTGATGGCCGCGTATCTACGCTGTGCGAAGTTAAGATAGCTGAAGCGGCGCGCCAATTACCGCTTTGGCGGGGAAAATTCGGGAATGCCAGACCTGAACATGACTCAGATCGGAGATTCAGCGAAGCGGATGGGCAGCCTGATAGTAACGGTGGTGCCCTGCCCCACCACACTTTCCAAGCCGATGGTTCCCCGGTGTTCGTCGATGATCTGCCGCACAAAGACCATGTCCAGACCGGTTCCCCCCACCTTGGTGGTAAAGCCGCCCCTACCGATAGGTTTGCCCGGCCCGGCTCTTCGAGTTATGATGAAAATCATCTATCATGGACCCGCGGGCAAACCAGGAGAAAGCTATGCGCCGTACCGGCTACGTTTATGCCCTGCGCTATCTATTGCACGATCCAGGCTCATGGCATCCGGAAAGTCTCGCCCGGCTGAAGGCCATCCAAAGCGACCTCGAAATGGACTCCGTGCTGGAGTTACTGGAGCGCCTCAGACCCGACTACGCCCCGCTGGAATGGGTGGAACGGCACGAAGACCCGCGCTATTGTTATCCCGGCACCGGCTACCGCGAAGAGGAGGGAATTGGCGCAGGTAAGGGGTTCACCCTGAACCTGCCGCTGCCGCCCCGCAGCGGAGACGCCAAGTACCTGGAGGTCTTGAAAACCGAGGCGCTGCCCCGGCTGCGGCAGTTTGCGCCCCAGCTCGTCTTTATCTCTGCGGGATTTGACGCCCATGAGAAAGATCCGCTGGCCCAAATGAGGGTGACCAGGCAGGGATACCGGGACATGGCGCAGTTGCTTCTGGACCTGGCGCTGGAGACGGCCTCAGGCCGGCTGATCACGGTGCTCGAAGGCGGGTATAACCCGGAGGTCCTGGAAGAATGTGTAGAGGACCATGTGAGGCTGCTGTTGGGGATCCCCTTCGACCATTTTTGATGGTGGCCTGCCGGTTCCAATAACGGCAGCCCTACGGGCTAGGAAGTTGGATGCAAAAATTGAAATCTTGGCTCTGGCTCTTATTGCCCTGCTCATCGGGGCTTGTGTCACCAGCCCCGGCGAGAAGGCCCAGCAGTTAGAAGCAGGTTGGAAGGGCAAAAACTTTAACGACCTGATTGCTGCCAAGGGACCGCCCGACGAAAAATTGGACGACGGTCAGGGCGGCAAAATTTTCATATATTCGTCATCGGAGTTATCCCCTGATTCCGGTAGCGGCGGTGGTACGGGCCGACATAGCGGCGGCGGTTCCGGCGGTGGTTCTTCTCGAGGTGGAGGGTCCGGCGGGGGTGGTTCATCCCGGGGTGGGATGGTATCTCATATCAGTACCGAGATGTTTTGGATAAATCCCGAGGGATTTATTTATCGCACTGCCTATCAGAGGACTGGCCCTTAATTTAAAGATTCCCATTTTTTTATTGCTAATTATTGCAAATGGAAGCATTTTTCCTCGCATTGCTAGTACTAGGTCCCACAATTATCTTACCAAAAGATTTGGGATAACCCCCCCTCCCTGAGAGGGGAGGGGGTTGGGGGGAGGGTGGCAACATATGGTAAATGAACAATAAATTACCACCCCCACCCGGTGGCGCCCCCTCAAGGACGAGGGGAAAAGGCAAAACATTTATGCAACGTTTCCGTGGGACACAATACTAGTGGCAAAGAGTGGAAGCTCGTAGGGCCGGAAAGCGAAGCGCGTCCCGCCTTCAGTAGCCGTAGGGCGGGAAAGTGAAACGCCTCCCGCCTTGGGCAATTGGGTTAGGCCTAACTTATGCCGCAATATATTCGCGCCTTTGTTCCTGGCGGCACGTTCTTCTTCACAGTCACGCTGCCGTAACGCCTCCGGCAACACTCCTCGCCGCTTATCTCACCAAACCTGTGGCAGACCTTTTATAATGAGCCTAAAATTATTTAATCATTCCTCAAAAAACCTTGACGGATTTAGAGGTAAGGCTTAAATATATGTTGCCGGAAAAGCCAAACCCGCCGTGAGGGGGGGACGGAAAGCCACGGGTCTTTAAGAGATAGCCGGGTTGCCTGGATGCAGGCAGACCGGTTTTTTTTGTGCGGCTAATCATGGCGATCTGAGCAAGACTTGGTTCAGACTGGACTGATCTCTCTGTAACTGCTCTAAAACCGGCGTTTGACCCCGCTGGTCCCAAGGCCGTTATGAGTAATTCGTCATCATCCGTTAGCATTTATAGGTTTACAAGCTTTCGATATATACTTATCATTCGTTTACCAAATATAATTTTTTTACCCTGAAGAAAAAGCCAAACCCGCCGCGAGGTGGGGACGGAAAACCACGGGTCTTTAAGAGATAGCCGGGTTGCCTGCAGGTGGGGCAGCCCGGCTTTTTGATTTTGGTTTCTCAGCGATGAACAATATTGCCAGCGAAGCCCAAGAGGCATCGGCAAACCAACCAGATAAATCTCATAAGCTGGGAGGAATTCCCAAATGGCGACTGCATTCGTTAGAAGAGAGCTTCTGGCGGTTTTGATGGAAAGCCCGCTTTATTTCAGAATCCCGCTCCGGGAAAGGCTGGAATTCCTAAAATTATTTTCCGAGCAACCTCTCAATCAGCGCATTTGTGAATATTCCGAACTGCGGATAAATGGAAGTCCAATTTCGAAGGAGCGCCCTTCCTAAACCCTGAACATTAAAGATCCCCAAGACCCGTTTGCCGGCTCACCTGGCTCGTTGACCCATTGACCCTTTCGCCACTGCCCGGGCAATGGTGCGAAATTTGGGAATAGGGATGAAATGTACCGGATCATTTGTCCAAAATGCAACGGCATAGGTCAACAAGAGCAGGCTTGCCAGTGCTTTGCTGATGAGGATTGCTCATATTGCCATGGGAATGGTTATCTCTGGAAAAAATGTTCAAGGTGCGGCGGGCCTGGGATGGTGGAAATTAAAGTAAATGAATTAAATGAGTCTTTTCAAGGCGAAGTTGACAGATGGGTACTGAGGACGGAACGCCACGGGGCTCAATGACGAGATAGCCGGGTTGCCGAGGATTGGGCAATCCGGTTTTTTTGTTTAAAAAATCGAGGTTGGAAGAGGACACCCTGACGAGTCTTGAAACAAAAACTGTCTTTTCTAATAACCATATTACCCTCAAACCTTTTATCAAAATTATAAAATTTTGTAATTTAATCGATTTAAAAGAGTTTTCGATGACAAATAAATTACATAAAATCATTACGAAGTGGTATGTCATTTTGAGTGTTGGCATATTTTTGGCTGTAGTTGCTATTGTATTTGGAAAATGATAATAATCGGGATCATAGAGCCTTAGGACGGGAAAGCGAAGCGCATCCCGCCATTTGCCCGCCTTACACTCACATCTGGTAGTTGATCAAGCCGCCGTCAATTCTTCAGGAGGAGCCCATGAGCAAGTTCTTATTCGTGTTGACCCGCGGTCCCGAGGACCCCACCCGGGCCGTGCGCTGTTTCCAATTCGCCAAGATCGCCAAGGACAAGGGGCATGAAGTGGTGGTCTTCCTGGTGGATGACGCCGTCTATTTCACCAACCTCGCTCTCACCGAGCGGGTCAAGGCCCCCACCGGCGACGAACTCATCACCTATTGGAAGTTCCTGGTGGAGCGGGGCGCCAGCATTTTGGTTTGCA
The DNA here is from genome assembly GCA_049585595.1 of Desulfobaccales bacterium. GTDB lineage: Bacteria > Desulfobacterota > Desulfobaccia > Desulfobaccales > 0-14-0-80-60-11 > JAPLJC01. The sequence goes on along the minus strand of JBAVAG010000025.1, from coordinate 16,630 downwards.
AACCCTGCGCCGAGACCAGGATGGTGGGAGAAGACGACCTGCCTCCCGGCGCCCAGATCGGCACCGGGGTGACCTTGATAGACCTTGCCGACCAATCCAAGGTATTCACTTTTTAGGGTAAGACTTTGCAAAAGTCCCCATTTTTGTCATTCTGAGGGAGCGAAGCGACCGAAGAATCTCATAGATACTGAGGAAATACGAGATCCTTCGCTTCGCTCAGGATGACAAAGTTGGTTTTCGCAGAAATCTCTAAGGTTGGGTTGGGATTGGAGCAGCCTTATCCATCAGGTTGGTCTTACCGTTTGGCGCCGCACCTGGTGCTCTCTACCTGTTTGCACCCCGGCGGGGCGGATCCTTCGGGAGAGGTTTTGTTGGTAAAAAGTGGCGGGGCCTTTCCTCCGGGCCATCCCACCACCCGCCTCTCCCTGGACCTGCTCCGGGAAGCTATGGCCGCGGGCCCGGTGCGCCGCCTGTTGGATGTGGGCTGCGGCGCCGGCGTGCTGAGCCTGGCAGCCGCGGCCCTAAGGGTCCCTCGGGTGGTGGGGCTAGATATTGCCCGGCGGGCGGCGCTGGCTACCCGGGAGAACGCCCGGGCAAATAGTCTGGCGGGGGCAATCCTGGTGGCTGCCCAGGGCTCAACCGAATGTGTCAAGGGCCCCTTTGACCTGGTGCTGGCGAACCTCCCCTGGGAAGTGCAAATGGAAAAGGCGGCGGAACTGGACCGGCTGGCCGCTCCCAAAGGCCGCCTCATTATTTCAGGGTTTCACGACAACGAGGAGAAAGGGTTATTCGAGAGCTACCATAAGCTGGGGTGGACCTTAACCAGGCGGCTAGTCTGGGACTTCAGGCACCCCGAACTCCCTGTCGATATGAGTTTTACGTGGGTGGCGTGGTTGCTGGCATAAGAACTTCATAAACCCAGGAACTCTTTAAGCAGTTATCCAAGGGAGCGGAAAGGAGATTAAGCTCCCCCTCACCCTAACCCTCTCCCCCAGCGGGGGTGAGGGGATTAAATAGGACCCCTTTAGGCCGGGATGACAAGAGGCGGGCGGGGCGCGCCCAAGAAACCAAACGTAGGGTGCGTCTTACACACCACTAACGTCATCCTGGAAATAATGAACTTTACTGTTGGCGCGTGAGACGCGCCCTACCTGAATCAGGAGCGCCATGATCCAGCTGGCCGTCATCGCCGACGATCTGACCGGAGCCGCCGACACGGCCATCCAGTTCAGGCGGGTCAGTGCGCCCCTCCTCCTGGTTTCCCATGGGCGCCTGTCGGCTCTCGGTCTGGAAGACTCCGGAGCGTCCCTGGCGGTCTATACCGACTCCCGCCATTTGTCCCCGGCCGATGCCGCGGCCCGGGTGCGCCAGGCCGGATTGTCCGTCAAGAAACTGGCGCCGGTTTTGGTTTACAAGAAGATCGATTCCTGCCTGCGGGGCAATGTCGGGGCCGAGGTGGAGGCGCTGCTGGGCGTGCTGGGCAGTCCCTGCGCCTTCATCGCCCCGGCCCATCCGGATCAAGGACGCGCTACCCTTCATGATATCCATTATGTCCGGGGACATCCCCTGGCCGCGAGCGAAGTGGCCCGCGATCCAGTCAACCCCATAAGGGACTCCCGGCTTTCCAGGCTGATTGCCCTTCAGAGCCGGTACCCCGTAGGGCGGATCGACGTGACGGAGTTCGAGGGCGGGCTGGCGCGACTGCAGGAGGCCACAGACAATCAGTTGCGCCAGGGGCGCCGCCTGATTGTCTTCGATGCGGCCAGCCAGCAGCATCTTGACCTCATCGCCGGGCTGGCCCGCGACCACTTCCCGGGGGCCCTGCTGGCAGGGTCGGCCGGGCTGGCCCGGGCGCTGGCTCAGCTCCTGCCTGCCCCCAACGAGCCGCTGCCGCCTGGTCGCAACCTGGGGGGTCAGCGGGTCCTCTTCGTATGCGGGTCCGGCTCCGGCGTGCTGGTAGAGCAGGTGGCAGCGCTGGTGCAACAGGCCGGCGTGCCCCGCCAGGTCCTTAATCCCGGTCTGCCGGCCGGCGGGCGCGACGGCTTGGCCGGCGTTGGCGGGGATTGGTCCGCGGGAGCCGTGATCCTCCAGCTTGCTCCCGTCGCAGTCACAGGTTCCCAGGTATCCAGGGTGTCAACAGAGCTGGCCTGCCGCGCCCTGGCGGCTGCGGCAAGCGAGGCGATCCGGCGTCACCGGCCGGACGTGCTATTCCTCTGCGGCGGGGATACGGCCGCGCAGGTTCTGGACGCCGTCGGGGCCACCGGGGTCTGGTTGCAATCGGAAATCCTGCCGGGGGTGGTCCTGGGGAAGATAAGGGGCGGCGACTGCGACGGCCTGGCAGTGGTGACCAAGCCCGGTGCGTTCGGCGAAGGCGACACCCTATTGCGTCTATATGCCATCTTGACTCAGTAGTGCCCGGAAACAAAATTGCATGGAGCAGATTACATTATCTCGCAGTTAACCACTAGACCATCGCAATTTCAGCGATATCACCGTATTATACCGATGTACCTAAATCCCCTTTCCCCTGCGGGGGGAGGGGGAAAGAGCTTGGAAAATCCAGGAGATGATTAGCTATTAGGCCTGCCTAAGTTCAAAAAGATCTCTGGTTTTGGTGGGCAGGGCCCACCCTTCATGCCTCATAGCAAAAACCTTGCCGGACACTAATGATCTTGACAGGGAAGGTGGTTGTCAATGACAACAAATCGTCAGAAGCCCCTCCTGGGAATCTCCATGGGAGACCCGGGCGGCATCGGTCCCGAAATCTGCGCCAAGGCTCTGAACGATCCGGACATCTACCGCATCAGCCGCCCTCTGGTGGTTGGCGACGGCGAGGTTATGGCCGATGCGATCCGGTTCTGCCGATTGCCGGTCTCGATCCACCGCTGCGAGCAACCGGAGGCGGGCCGGTACGTCTTCGGGACCATCGATGTGCTGGATCTCAAAAACCTGGAGGCGGGGAGCCTCAGGCACAAGCAGGTGACGGCGGAGCAGGGCAGGGCTGCCTTTGAATACGTGCTCAAGGTTGTCGAGCTGGCCATGGCTGGCCGGATCGACGCCACGGTTACCGCGCCCATCAACAAGGCAGCCATCAACGCCGCCGGGTATCACTATGCGGGGCACACCGAGATCTACGCGCACCTAACCGGCACGCGGGATTACGCCATGATGCTTGCCGACGGCGACTTTCGCGTGGCTCACGTCTCCACCCACGTCGCCCTGAGGAAGGCCTGCGATCTCGTCAAAAAAGCCCGGATTGGCAAGGTAATCGAGTTGGCCTGCCGAACCCTCAGGCAACTGGGGATAGCATCCCCGCGCCTTGCTGTTGCGGGTCTGAACCCGCACTGCGGCGAGGGCGGCATCTTCGGCACAGAGGACGACCGGGAAATCGCCCCTGCGGTGGCGGCGGCCAGGGCAGCCGGAATCGACGCTGAAGGCCCGCTGCCGGCCGATACGGTCTTCTCCAAGATGCTCGGCGGCGCCTACGACCTGGTGGTGGTGATGTACCACGATCAGGGCCACATCCCGGCCAAGCTCCTGGGGTTTAGATACGACGGCAAAACCGATACCTGGGGAAGCCTGGCCGGAGTCAACGTGACCCTGGGGTTGCCCATCGTCCGCACCAGTGTGGATCACGGGACCGCTTTTGATAAAGCGGGTGAAGGCCGCGCCAATCCCCAATCCCTGATCGAGGCCATCCGCCTGGCAGCCCGGCTGGCCGCTTGCCGCGCCGCGGCTGCTTAAGCTGCGTCTGAGGACGGCAACCGCGCCAGAAAGCAGGACCGGGATATCAGCCGCTACCGCTATTATTGTGTTCCACGGAAACGTTGCCTAAATGGTTGGCCTTTTCCCCTCCCCCTTGAGGGGGGGTTATTTCGATATTTTTGTTAAGATAATTGGGGGACATCACACTACTGTAGATCCGGCCCCATGGCCCGGCGAGAGTCCGACGTGGCCGGGCAGGCTCAGGCGGCCCGGAAGCTCCGGGTCTCGATGTTGTATTGCTTGATCTTGTAACCCAGGATTCTGAGGCTGGTGTCCAGCAGGTGGGCGGCCTTGCTCTGGTTGCCCCGGGACTGGCGCAGGGCCTCGCTGATCAGCTCCTTCTCCAGTTTTTCCACCCGGGAGGCCAGGCCGGTGGAGGCGGAGGCTCCGGGCTCCTGGCGTTGCAGGGTGGGGGGCCAGTGGACGCTAAGGATGGTGTCCTCGTCGCAGACCAGCACGGCCCGCTCGATAATGTTTTCCAGCTCCCGGACATTGCCGGGCCAGGGGTACTGCATCAGCAGGTCCAGGGCCGGGGCCGACAGGCGCTTCACCGGTTTCTGATGCTCCTTGGCGTACTTATTGAGGAAATAGTCGGCCAGCAAAGGGATGTCGGCCATACGCTCCCTGAGGGGCGGCAGATAGATGGGGAAGACGTTGAGGCGGTAATAGAAGTCCTCCCGGAAGGCGCCCGAAGCCACCGCCTGTTCCAGGTCCCGGTGGGTGGCGGCCAGCAACCTGATATCGGCCTTCAGGGTGGAGGTGCCCCCCAGGCGGGTGTACTCCCGCTCCTGGGTAACCCGCAGCAGTTTGAGCTGGACGTTGGGACTCAGGTCGCCAATTTCGTCCAGGAAGATAGTGCCGCCCTGGGCCAGTTCGAAGCGGCCCTGCTTGCGCTGCATGGCCCCGGTGAAGGCGCCCCGTTCATGGCCGAAGAGTTCGCTCTCCACCAGGGTTTCCGGGAGGGCGGCCAGGTTGACCTTGATAAAGGGCTTGTTGGCCCGCTGGCTGTTGTAATGGATGGCCGAAGCCACCAGTTCCTTGCCGGTCCCGGACTCGCCCCGGATGAGGATGGTGGCGCTGCTCTTGGCCACCCGGTCGATCATCTCGAAGACCTGGCGCATGCGTCCCGAGGTGCCGATGATATTGCCCACCCGGTAGCGTTCCTGGAGCTGGCCCTTCAGCTTCAGGTTTTCATTCTGGAGGCGCTCCTTTTCCCGGTCGATGAGCAGCAGGTTGTTCACCGTCTGGGCGATGATAGAGGCAATTATGGTGAGCAACCGCAGGTCGTGGTTCAGGTCCAGGTCCCGGTGCAGGCGGTCCACCGACAGGGCCCCGATAGTCTGATGGTTGATCTTCACCGGCACGCACAGGAAGGAGAGCTCATCCTTCTCCCGGACGCCCCGGGAACGGGTCCGGTTCAGGAAGAGGGGCTCCTGGCTCACCACCGGAACCACCGCAGGTTCCCCGGTCTCCACCACCCGGCCGGTGATGCCTTCCCCCAGCTTGTAGCGGCCGCGCTTGCGGGCCTCGGCGGTGAGGCCATGGGCCACCTCGATCTGCAACTGCAAGGTTTCGGGGTTGAGGATGGAGATGGTGCCGCGGCGCATGCCCATGCGTTGGGCCAGAATCTGCAAAATCTGCTGCAGGCTCCGGGGCAGGGGCCCCGGGGTGCTCAGGGTATCGGTAATTTCGTATAGCAGGGTCAATTCGTCCATAGCGCTCGCCAGAGGAGAAGGTTTAAAGAATGATCATATTATCGCTTCATTTTCGTCGATTTTAAGCAAAAAGCAAACAAAATTATTACGAAATTGTTATCAAAAAATGGTATCTCCCGTGAATATTGATAAGGGATGATCCTGAGAGCGGCGAGAAGAGGCCCTCGAGCCAAAGCCGCGATCCCCGCCGGGCGCCCTCCCCCGGGGCGCGGCGCGCCGGTCCCGGGGCGGCAGGCCGGCCCGGCGTTCTTGACACTCCCCGGAAATAAGTTTAATTTAAGTGTCTTAATTAACTTCGGGTGAACGGGGTCCCCCATGCGCTACCGGTTTCTTTACCAGACCGGCCATAAGGTTGTGGAGTTAGTGGATTACCTCGGGGAACTGACCCTGTTTTTCCTGGAGGCCTGCCGCACCCTGCCCGACCGCCCCTGGTTTATCCGGGAGATCATCGCCCAGATGTTCCAACTGGGAGTCATGTCCTTCCCCCTGGTAGCGGTGGCCTCCTTCGCGGTGGGGCTGGTGCTGGCCATGCAAGGGCTCGTCGTCCTCACCTATTTCGGGGCGACCAACTACATCGCCACCACGGTAGCCTATACCTTTTTTCGCGGTATGGGCCCCGTGCTGGCCGGAATAATGCTGGCCTCCAGGGGGGGCGCCGGCATCGGCGCCGAGATCGGCTCCATGCGGGTCACCAACCAGATCGACGCCCTCACCGTCTCGGCCGTCAATCCCATGAAATACCTGGTGGTCACCCGCATTGTCGCCTGCATGCTGGTGATGCCCCTGTTGACCACCTTTGCCGATATTATCGGCATCCTGGGAGGAATGTGCATCGGCGTCTTCCAGGTGGGCATGTCGCCCACCTTCTACTACTCCCTGACCATCAAGTGGCTGATGGTGCGGGACGTGCTGCCGGGGATCGCCATGACCGTCGTCTTCGGCATGATCATCGGCACGGTGGCCTGTTTTCACGGCTATACCACTAAACACGGCACCTTTGGGGTTGGCCAGGCCACTAAGACCTCGGTGGTGGTGGCTATCCTCCTGCTCCTGATTTCTGATGTCTTCCTCACGAAAATCACCATCGTCCTCTTCCCCACCTGAGGGCGTGGAGGCACCCGTCCTGACGGCGGCGCCCGGCGCCCCGTTGATATCCTTTGGCGGCGTCCATAAATCTTACGGTGATCACCGGGTGCTCCAGGGGGTGGACCTGCAGGTCTTCAAAGGTGAGACCATGGGCATTCTGGGCCGCAGCGGCTCCGGCAAGACCGTGCTGACCAGCATGCTGGTGGGCCTCACCACTCCTGATCGGGGTTCCATCGAGGTAGCCGGGGTACAACTCAGCAGTTTCAAGTCCGAGGCCGACTGGCGGGAACTGCGCCTCAGGACGGGCTATCTCTTCCAGGGTTCAGCCCTGTACGATTCCATGACCGTAGGGGAGAACGTGGCCTTCCCCATGGTGCAACACACCCAATGGAGCGAGAAGGAGATTGCCCGGCGGGTGGCGGCAAAACTGGAGCAGGTGGGCCTGGCCGGCATCGAGGCCATGGACCCCGGCGAACTTTCCGGGGGCATGCAGCGCCGGGCCGCCCTGGCCCGCAGCCTGGCCCTGGACCCGGAGATTATCATCTACGATGAACCCTCCTCGGGCCTGGATCCCATCACCGGGGATGAAATCAGCCAATTGATGCTGGACCTGCAACAGGCCGTCAAGGTAACCTCCGTGGTGGTCACCCACGACCTGCGCATGCTGGAGCGCGTGGCTGACCGCCTGGTCCTGCTGTTTGAAGGTAACTGGGCCTTTCAGGGCAACTTTGAGGAATTTCAGCGGTCCTCCCATCCGGAGGTCCGGCGGTTTCTCCATAAGCGGGCGCCCCAGGAGGATGTGGCAAGATGATCTCCCGGAAATATAGATATGAAACCATCGTCGGGTTCTTTGTGGTAGTTTCCCTGACGGCTCTGTTCATCATGGTGATAATCATCGCCCGCCAGGAAGGGCTCTTTCGGAGTTATGTGGTGTACTATACGGATTTCAAAGAAGTCGCCGGGCTCAAACCGGGCTCCGAGGTTCACCTGGCCGGGGTGACGGTGGGCTCCGTCGAATCGCTTGGCATCGGTCCCGGCGGCTTAGTCAAGGTTACCTTTACTGTCGTGAAGCATTACAGCCACCAAATGAGGGAGGATTCCCGAGCCGCCATTGGCTTTGTGGGCCTGCTGGGGGATAAGAGCCTGGACCTTTCGGTGGGCTCCCCCGGCGAACCGGTCATTCCCCCGAAGGGAGAGGTGGCCTCCGTTGAACCCCTGGACTGGACCAAATTGATGGCCAAAATGGGCCCCAGCCTGGAGGACCTGCAAACCATCCTCAAGAACCTGGCCACGATTTCCAAAGCGATTACGGGGAAGCAGGGCGGTATATCCAACATCATCGACCAACTCCAGGAAATCACCACCAAGGTCAACCAGGGCCAGGGAACCCTGGCGCAGATAGTTAATAACCCGAAGCTCTACCACGAGACCACCGCAACCATGTCCTCCGCCCGGAAGATGTTCGGCGACCTGGAGCATAGCAAAGGGGCCCTGAGCACCCTTTTACATGATCAGAAGTTCAAGGCCCAGATGGAGCAGGCCATGGGGAACATTAATGGGGGCCTGGCCCGGCTGCCGGGAATTTCCAAAAAATTGGACGAGTTCATGACCAGGCTGGATCAGGCCGGAAAGGGCCTGCCGGACCTGGTGACCTCCGGCGACACCATGGTAAACGACGTGGACCGGACCACCAAGGCGATCCAGAAATCCTGGCTGTTCCGGAGTAACGTGCCGCAGCCCCAGGAACATACCATCCGCCTGGACGCCCCGGTGGGGAAGGACTAAGCATGGCTCGATATGGCCGTTGGCTGTTGCTTCTGTTGCTCCTCTGGCTGTTGGGGTTGGGCTGCGCCGCAGCCGCTAAAACCGGGGACCTGCAGACCCGGGCGGTGTCCCTGAATGACGAAGGCTACCAGGATTACCAGCAGGGCCGTCTTGTTGCCGCCGAAGGCAAGTTCTCCCAGGCCCTGAAGCTCAACCGCCTCATTGACCGCCGCCAGGGCATCGCCTCCAACCTCAATAACCTGGGGGTCATCGCCCAGCAGCGAGGCGCGCCGGATGAGGCCCTGGCTTACTTTCGGGAGGCCCTGGCGATCAACCGGGCGCTGTCCGACCCGACGGGCCTCTCCGAAACCTTGAACAATATGGGATCGGCTTATCTATCCCAGGGAAAGGTGGAGGAGGCCCGCAAAGCCTATCAGGAAGCCCTGGAATACGCCCAAACACTGCCCCCGGGGCCCCTGCAGGCTCTATCCCTGACTCATTTAGGGGATACGGCCCGGGCCAGGGGGGATTATGGCCAGGCCCTTGCCTACTACCAACAGGCCCTGGCGGTGCATGCAGCCCGGAAGAACATCCTGGGGCAGGCAGTTTGCTGGGAGCGCCTGGGGCGCACCTTTGTGGACCTCAAGGATTATCCCCAGGCCGGAAGCTACTTGCACCGCGCCCTAAAGGAATTCCGCCGCCTGGAGTACACCGACGGCATCGCCGACACCCTCAAGGATCTGACCCGGCTGGCCCTGGCCCAGGGTGACCGGCAGGAGGCCTCCCTCCAGGGCGGGCTCCTTCTAGAGATCTACAGGGCCCGGGGCCAGGAGCAGGAGGCCCGGAAGCTGGAAGCGCTTTTGCAAAATAACCAGGTCCATTAAAGGGGAGCTACGAAAAATTCCCGGGGCCGCAGCGGCGGCCGGCCCGGTGGTGAGCGGGATCAGGGAACCCGCCCTCTTTTGGTTGGGCCAGCAAGCACAACCCCAAAAAACGAGACCCATGCACCATCATCTAATCCACTTAATCAAACACTACGGCTACCTGGGAATGTTCGCCTCCCTGATGCTGGGTATGTTCGGATTGCCGATGCCCGATGAATCCCTGCTTACCGCCGCCGGCTATCTCGTCTCCAAGAATTACCTGCAGCTAATGCCCGCACTGCTGGCCGCCTATCTGGGCAGCATCTGCGGCATTACCTTGAACTATCTGGTGGGGCGCTACATCGGCTTTCCTTTGCTGCATCGATACGGCTATTTCCTGGGTATCGGCGACGACAAGATCGCCCGGGCCCACCACTGGTTTGAGCATTATGGCAAAATTGCCCTGTTTGTGGGTTATTTCATTCCCGGGGTGCGCCACCTGACGGCCTTTACCGCCGGCGCCTCCGACCTCGAATATTGGGGCTTTGCCCCATTTGCCTACAGCGGCGGCCTCTGCTGGGTGGTCTCCTTCATCGCCGTGGGTTACTTCCTGGGGGAAAAGCACTCCTGGCTGGTCCCCCTACTCCACAACTATATCTGGCTGGCCCTGGGGATAGTGATCTTTCTACTCTGGGTGCGTTACCTGCTGTGGACCAAGGGCTCGGAGGACAAGGGTGCGCGGGGTTGACCGGGCGGCTGGCCTGAGCCAAGTGCCAGGAAATCCGCCCGGCACCACGATTCCGCCGGTGCCGGCCCCCTGGGCGCGGCTTAATAAGATTGGGAGGTGAAAGATGTTCGGGCGCAGGATCAAACTGTTCAAACTCCTGGGGTTCGAGGTCCGCATCGATCTGAGCTGGATCGTAATCGCCGTGCTGGTGACCTGGTCCCTGGCCGCAGGGCTCTTTCCCCATTACTACCCCCATCTGCAGCCGCAAATTTATTGGGGGATGGGAGTGGCCGGAGCCCTGGGGCTCTTCTTCTCCATTATCTTCCATGAGTTCTGCCATTCCCTGGTGGCTCGCAGGTTCGGCATACCCATGAAAGGCATCACCCTGTTCATCTTCGGCGGCGTGGCGGAGATGGGAGACGAGCCCCCCAGCGCCCGGTCGGAGTTCTTCATGGCGGCTGCCGGACCGCTGTCCAGCATCCTTATCGGCGTGGTCTTCTACGGGCTTTATCTGGCCGGCCGCGGCGGCGGCTGGCCGCTGCCCCTCAACGGCGTGCTGGGGTACCTGGCCTGGATCAACATCCTGCTGGCCCTGTTTAATCTGCTGCCGGCCTTCCCCCTGGACGGCGGCCGCATCCTCCGGTCGATTTTGTGGGGCCTCAAGGAGAATCTGCAATGGGCCACCCGCGTCTCCGCCGCGATCGGCTCCGGTTTCGGGGTTCTCCTGATCTGCTGGGGCATCCTCCAGGTCTTCTGGCAGAACAACCTCATCGGCGGTCTTTGGATCGGTCTCATCGGCCTGTTTTTGCGGAACGCGGCCCGGATGTCCTACCAGCAACTGCTGGTGCGGCGGGCCCTGGAAGGGGAGCGTATCAGCCGCTTCATGACCCGCGATCCTGTTACCGTGCCCCCCAATATCAGCGTGGCCCAACTGGTAGATGATTACGTCCTCAAGCACCATTTCAAGATGTTTCCGGTGCTGGATGGCGGACGGCTGGCGGGCTGCGTCACCTCCAGGGACATCAAGGCGATTCCCAAAGAGGATTGGGGCCGGGAGACCGTGGGCCAGATAGCCGAACGCTGTCCCCCGGAGGCCGTCATCGGGCCCCAGACTGACGCGGTCAAGGCCCTGGCCATCATGAATCAGACGGGCCTCTCCCGCCTGCTGGTGGCGGAAGACGACCGGTTGGTGGGTATCCTGACCTTAAAAGACCTGCTGGCCTTCCTCTCCCTCAAGGTGGAGATGGAGCAGCCCTAGAGACCGGCCTTCAGTAGCCAGTAGTCAGTAGCCAGTAACTGTCGGCCAAGATGCTCTGATTATTGATTACTATCTCTAAGGGTTGGGAGGGTAGAAATGAGTAACCGGTAATCAGTAATCAGTTGGCCAAGGCGGTCTGCTCACTGCTCACTGCTCACTATCTTGGGACGCAACAGGCCTCAATAAAGGCCGGCTGGTAAAAAGCGACGTCGCCATCCCGCCAGCTCAGGGTGTAGAGGCTCCCCTGAAAGCAGATGGTGTGGTTGATCATCAACATGATTTTCTCCACCAGCCGGCCGTGGCCGGGGTGGGGCAACACCGCGGTGATGGGCTTCCGGGGCTCCGGGGTCCAGTCATAATCAAAACCGTATTCGTCCATGAGATAAGCCTCTGTGGCGGTTAATTTTCCCTCTGGAGACGCCGCTTACGAACTGCCGCCGCCCCCATGGCCCCGGGCCGAAAATGGCGGCGCCCCGGTAGCCTTTCTATATTATATCGTTTATAAGAAGCGATAGCCATCATTATATTGGCAATCCCTGCCTGCCTTGCCGGACCCCGGTGGCCACTTGATTAAATTTTGCGGAGTTTCCTCCGGTTTATCAGTCCTGCCAGTAGACGGCTGTCCCTGGAACCTGTAAAATTATCTATTGATTAAATTAACTTTGCGGACCCCTGGACAAAAACTCAAGAATGCCCAACCTTCGCAACTTCAGCATCATCGCCCATATCGACCACGGCAAGTCCACCCTGGCGGACCGTCTCATTCAGCGGACCGGTATGGTTGAGGACCGCCAGTTCCGCGACCAGCTCCTGGACACCATGGACCTGGAAAGGGAACGGGGCATCACCATCAAGAGCAACACCATCAGCCTGCCCTACACCGCCCGGGATGGCCGTGTTTACGAACTCAACCTCATCGACACCCCGGGCCACGTCGATTTCTCTTACGAGGTCTCCCGGGCCCTGGCCTCCTGCGAGGGAGTGCTGCTCCTGGTGGACGCCTCCCAGGGGGTGGAGGCCCAGACCTTGGCCAATCTCTACCTGGCCATGGAGCACGAACTCACCATCATCCCGGTGATCAACAAGATCGATCTGCCCGCCGCGGACATCGAAGGGGTCAAGGAGCAGATGGACCGGGAATTGGACCTGGACCCGGAACTGGCCATCCTCTGCTCCGCCAAGGAGGGGATCGGCATCGACGAGGTCCTGGAGGCCATCGTGGCCCGGATACCGCCCCCCCGGGGCAGCCAGTCCGAACCCCTGTCGGCCCTGATTTTCGACGCCAACTACGATCCCTACCGGGGCACCATCGTCTCCTGCCGCGTCTTCGACGGCCGGGTCCGGCCCGGGGACTTGATCCGCCTCTTGTCCAACGAGGCGGTTCACAAGGTGGAAGAGGTGGGCATCTTCCGGCTGCAACGGGAGCCGCGCCCGGAACTGAGCGCCGGCATGGTGGGCTATCTGATCGCCGCCATCAAAACCGTGAGCGACACCAGGATCGGAGACACCATCACCCTGGACCAGCAGCCCGTGGCCCGGCCGCTGCCCGGCTTTAAGGAAGTGAAGCCGGTGGTCTTCGCCTCCCTCTATCCCCTGTCCGCGGACGACTACCAGAGCCTGGCCGAGGCCCTGGAGAAGTATAAATTGAACGACGCCGCCCTGGTGTACCAGAAGGATGCCTCCGCCGCCCTCGGATTGGGCTTCCGCTGCGGCTTCCTGGGGCTGCTGCACCTGGAGATCGTCCAGGAGCGGCTGGAACGGGAGTTTGGCCAGAGCATCATCATGACCGTCCCCGGCGTCCGCTATGAGTTCATCCTGGCGGACGGCCGCGAAATCCCGGTGGACAACCCCATGCACTACCCTGAGCCCAGCAGTATCCAGGGCTCCCGGGAGCCCTTCATCCGGGCTCATATCCTTATCCCGGAGCGCTTTGTGGGCGCGGTGATGAAGCTCTGCCTCGAGCGCCGCGGGAGCAACTCCCGCTTCCTGTATCCCTCTCCCGGCCGGGTGGAGATCACGTTCGAAATGCCGCTCTCCGAGGTGATCATCGATTTTTACGACCGCCTCAAGACCATCACCCAGGGTTACGGCTCCTTCGACTACGAACTCCTCGATTACCGGGACAGCGACCTGGTGAAACTCGATATCTTGGTGAACCACGAAAAGGTGGACGCCCTCTCCATGATCGTCCACCGGGAGCGAGTCCGGGATTGGGGCGTGCGGGTCTGCGACCGGCTGGCCGCGGAGATCCCCCGGCAGCAATTCAAGATTGCCATCCAGGGGGCCGTCGGCGGCCAGATCATCTCCCGCTCCACCATCTCGGCCTTTCGCAAGGACGTCACTGCCAAGTGCTACGGCGGCGACATCACGCGGAAACGGAAACTCCTGGAGAAACAGAAGGCCGGCAAGAAACGCATGAAGATGGTGGGCGCGGTGGAGATCCCCCAGAGCGCCTTCGTGGCCGTGCTGAAGACCGAAGGTGAAAAATAGACGGTTTTCAGTTTCCATTTTTCCAGTTTCCAGTTTCGGTTTTCGCTAAAAGGCGGCAATCTATATCCTGGACCAGAGGCTGCCCCTGCCTCCAGATAGCTTTTGTAGGGTGCCTGGGGCGCACCCTTAATGGTATCTCGGGAACGTCACCTGTTTGATTATTCTATGCGCCCAAGCCCTGACTGCCTGACCCCTGATCCCTGGCCCCTGGCCCCAAATCATTAAGTCCCCCTTTGAAAAAGGGGGATTTATTCTCGTTCCCAAGCTCCAGCTTGGGAACGCCCCTTTGCCGCCAAGCTCTGCTTGGCGAGCGCGGCTAGCGTCAGCATGAGCCAAACCCTGAGCCAAAGAATGAGGAAAGATGAAAGTAAATGATTATGGAGAAATCTTCCAGCACAATTGGCTCGATTTGTCTCAGCATTACCCCAATGTGCATTTGGACGCTTTTGTAATAATGCCAAATCAAAAGACGGTTTCCGGTTTTCGGTAAAAGACGCCAATCTTATCCTGGACTAGAAGCTGCCCATGGCTCTATATAGCTATTGTAGGGTGCGTCTTACGCACCATTAATCGTATCTGAGGATATCAGCCGTCTAATTGGCGCGTGAGACGCGCCCTACAAACTAACGTTTAAAGAGGAGCAACACATGAAAACTCTAAGTATTGCATTAATGGCGGCCTTCATGCTGGGGTTGGCGGCCGCGTCCACCGGACAGGCCCAGAGCGCCGAGGACCTCGTCAAGGGGCAAAGCCCGGGGGTGAAATATGTCTATAGAGGCGATGGCGTGGCAGAAGTGATATATATTCGGGGAGATGAGTTAACCGAGATAATTGAAATTCCCGGTCGTCCCCCTGAGCGATTAACATTCCCTATATTGGCGAAGCGCCAAGAAGGGAATAAATTAATTCTTGATTACCAATGGCCCCTCGGTGGCGACACCTACGAAGCGACCATCGCAGGGGATACTCTTACAAACCGGAAAACTAAAGGCATTCTGGCAGGTCGGGAAGAGATCTTTACACGCGAATGAAACAAAATGAGATGCGATTATTGGGTAGGCAAGGGTTTTGTCCTATTGGCAGGTAGAGGGATGGGGGTCATCAGCTAAAGCAGTACCACTCGGTAAAAATATCCCCTCCAGCCTAAGTTGATAGACTGGAGGGGATTAGGGTTCGATGTGCTAACTCCGGTTTTCAGAACCTTTAGTCGTCGGGCTCCTCTTCACCTTTAAAATTGGAGATTCAGAGCCAGCCCCCTATTTCAATATGATTACGCTCACCGTGGCGCCTATTTTATTACGATATGCACTGAAGAACGACATTGTTTAATCGGAGAAATCGACAACGAAGAGATGAAGATAAATGATTATGGAGAGATCGTCCGGCAAAGTTGGCCCGATTTGCCGCAGCATTATCCTAATGTGCAACTGGATGCTTTTATGATAATGCCAAACCATGTCCATGGTCTAGTCTTTCTGGAAGACGACAATCTTATCCTGGACTAGAAGCTGCCCATGGCTCTATATAGTTATTGTAGGGTGCGTCTTACGCACCATTAATCGTATCTGAGGATATCAGCCGTCTAATTGGCGCGTCAGACGCGCCCTACAGACTTACTGACCCCTGATCCCTGGCCCCTGGTCCTTTGTAGGGTGCGTCTTACGCACCATTAATGGTATCCCGGAATGTCAAGGTTATTCTATGCGCCAAAGCCCTGACTGCCTGCCCCCTGATCCCTGGCCCCTGGCCCCGCTCCCCGGTCTTTATATCCATGTCCCCTTCTGCAAGACCAAATGTCCCTATTGCGATTTCTATTCCGTCACTGCCCCCGAGCAGATCCCCGCTTTTCTTACGGCCCTGGAACAGGAGGCCCGGCTTTACCGCGGCCAGTTTGCCGCCTTTGACACCCTTTTCCTCGGCGGCGGCACCCCCTCCTGCCTCTCCGGGGCGCAGATCGCCGGCCTCGTCCAGAGAGTGCGCCGCCATTTCTCTTTTGCTTCCGAGACCGAGATCACCCTCGAAGCCAACCCGGACGATATCAGCCCGGAGAAGCTGCGCCTTTGGCGGGAGCTGGGCGTCAACCGCCTGAGCCTGGGGGCGCAGTCTTTTGATGAGGCGGAGCTGGCCTTCCTGAAGCGGCGGCACACCGCCGACCAGACCCTGGAGGCCCTGGGGCTGATCCGGGCCGTGGGTTTTAAGAACCTCGGGTTGGACCTGATCTACGGCCTGCCGGGGCAGACGCCGGACGCCTGGCTTAAGACCCTGGAGCAGGCCCTGGCATGCGCCCCTGAGCATCTCTCCTGCTACCAGTTGACCCTGGCCCCGGGGACGCTGTTGTCCCGGCGGGCGGCGCGAGGCCAGGTCGCCCTCCCGATTGAGGAAACCCAACGCACCCTGTTCCTGCTCACCTGCGAGTTTCTGGAGGACCGCGGTTTCCTTCAATACGAGGTGGCCAATTTTGCCCGGGGGGAGGAGTATCGCTGCCGCCACAATTTAAAGTACTGGCGGCGTCAGCCTTACCTGGGGCTGGGGCCGGCGGCCCACTCCTTTCAGGGTGGCCGCCGTTGGTGGAATCACCGCGGCCTGGGGGCTTATGCGGCCGCCCTGGCCGCGGGGTGGGCGCCCCTGGCCGGCCACGAGGCCCTTACCCCGGAACAGGTCCGCCTGGAAACCCTCTATCTGGGCTTCCGCACCCGGGAAGGGGTTGACCTTGAAGTCATTGAGAGCCAGTCCGGCTGGGAAAGGGTTCTGTCCCGGTTGCAGGACGAGGGGCTGCTGCGCCTAAACAACGGCCGGGTGGCGGCCACCCCCCGGGGTCTGGTGGTGGCCGACCGCCTGCCGCTCTTGTTTGTAGACTAGCCCGGCCGGCCCACCCCAAAAAAAGGGGTTGCGGCCTCTCACCGCAACCCCTGGTAATCAATGGTAGGCACGCGGGGATTTGAACCCCGGACCCCTACCGCGT
>JBAVAG010000024.1:0-11543 GCA_049585595.1 Desulfobaccales bacterium | reverse complement strand
TCGGTTCACCCCCACGGGCGTGGGGACAACCCTTTAGTCGAACCATAAAAACCTCCTGTTTACGGTTCACCCCCACGGGCGTGGGGACAACCGGCTCAAGACGGCTCAGAATTTAGGGATCAGCGGTTCACCCCCACGGGCGTGGGGACAACCCTGGGCGGAGTGTAAGCGGGGGAACTGGATGCGGTTCACCCCCACGGGCGTGGGGACAACCCGACAGGACTTCCAGACCCCTCAACCGCGTACGGTTCACCCCCACGGGCGTGGGGACAACAACTGAAAAATAGGTTTTCATGTCGCTAGCTCCGGTTCACCCCCACGGGCGTGGGGACAACCGACGCCCCTCCTTGCGCATGGTGAATTTATCCGGTTCACCCCCACGGGCGTGGGGACAACGACGAGTGCGATGATGAGGTGGGACCGCACAGCGGTTCACCCCCACGGGCGTGGGGACAACTCCGAAAACACAATACCCACGGCGTTAGTCGACGGTTCACCCCCACGGGCGTGGGGACAACTTGCCCAGATCATTGAGCGCCTCGAAGAATATCGGTTCACCCCCACGGGCGTGGGGACAACCTGATTTCCTCTTCGTTTTCCACGGCATTCTCCGGTTCACCCCCACGGGCGTGGGGACAACATGCCCCATAATCTTGGCCACCCAAAGAGGATCGGTTCACCCCCACGGGCGTGGGGACAACCGGAACGGGGTCACTCGGCCCCTTCTTAAGGCCGGTTCACCCCCACGGGCGTGGGGACAACCGGCGCTGGAGCGCCTGCGGCTGCGAGGGCGCCGGTTCACCCCCACGGGCGTGGGGACAACTAAACAGCTTGCGTTTCATCGCTCTCATCCTCCGGTTCACCCCCACGGGCGTGGGGACAACTGTTCTTTGGGCATCTCTCTTCCATCCTTGATCGGTTCACCCCCACGGGCGTGGGGACAACACTTCTCAAAGTCGCGCTCTATGGCACCCGAATCAGGAAAAGGCCCTCGAAGTCTTCCACCTGTCGGGTCGGGTCTCCGTGCATACGGATGGCAAATCCCTGCTCCCGGTTGGAAGTGTGGATCATGGTGCAGCCGCCGCCCCGGGCCTCCCTGCAAACTTTTTCCCACAGCAGGTCCCGCACCATCCCCGAGACGCTCCCCACGAACACTCCAGACTTGGGTTCCAACAGCCACCGGGTTAATTCCCCCCGGAGCCCCACGGGCACCCGCTCAAGAATCAGGACCACCATGGTCTTCTTCCTCCGGTTCCGGCTCTCCGAAATTTTGGCCGCCGGCCAGGCTGCCGGCCGCCGGGTCCCAGAGATCACCAGGCAGGGCCGCATCGCGGTCATAATCGGCCCCAGTAGCAATGGCTCTGGCCTTATCTTTTAAGTCCAGGACGAACTCCAAATCCAGGACGATCTGTTTCAGGAGGTTCTGCTCATTAAAGGCGTCCCGGCAGGCCTGGCGCACCCGAGTCTCCAGTTTTTCTTCGCCCCGGGCCGTTTCCCCGAAGGCAATGGGAATGGAGACCCTGGTCTTGTAGAGGTCGGCGACATCGTAGACAAAGGAGAGCATTTTGCCGGTGTGGATGAACCCGAGGGCCGGAGATAAACCCACAGCCTGGATACCGGCCTGGCAGATACCATAGAGACAGCTATTGGCCGCCGAAAGGGCTCTATTCACCGGGTCGGCCGCGTCCCAGGCGTCCCGGCGGTAAGCCCGCCCCTGCCAGGGAACGCCGAACTCCCGGGAGGCCCGGGCATAAGCCTCCCGCACCCGGACCCCCTCATTGCCCCGGATTTGCTCCAGGGTGAGATTATCCGGCAACGGCTCCGGGAAGCGCCTGCGGTACAGCCGCAAGACCACCTGGAGCCTCAGAACCTGGTCAGCCCATAGGCGGGCCTGATGCAGCAGGTTGTCGGCGCTGCGGGTCAGGCCCTGGCCGTGGGAGTAAAAGCGCACGCCGCCCTCCCCCACCCAAGACACCAGGCAACCATTGTCGGCCAGGGCGGCCACCGCGGCATGGGTGATGGAGGTTCCCGGCCCGAGCAGGAGCAGGGCCAGGGTGGCGCAAGGCACCGGCACCTTGCCGCGGGCGTCCCAGATGGCTATGGCCCGGGCCTCCTGTTCAATCTTGCAGTGCTCCAGGTAGAGGTAGCTCCAGCCGTCCCGGAATTTGGGGAGAATATGCAGATCTTGAATTCTCACGTTACCTCCGCAGCCAGCGGGTTTTGGCAGGGCGCTAGCGACAGCAGGCCGAAGCCGAAGGCTTTGCCAGGCCCAAGGCCGTGGATAATAGTTTCCCGAAGGCGCGCCGGTTCGGTGACCTGGAGGATGCCGTCGTAACGGACAGAGCGCAGGCGCTGGCCTTTGTCGTCCTGGGTTCTTTTCTTATGCCAATAGACATAGCCCGATTGAATTGTGGTGGATTCTTCCTTAACAGAGAACCCCGCCGGTTCAGCCCGGCGAGCCAGCCAGTCGAAGAGTTGTTCATCCCGCACGGGAACGCGTTTACCTTCCCACTTCTTTTCAATGGGCTGTCCGTCCGCTTCGAGCGAATGGTTGGATAGCCGTTTCGTCGGATTCGCCAAGAGGCGGAAGCGGAGACTCTGCCCCATCTGGAAATCGGGATTGAATAACTTCACCTCACAGGCCGCCAAAAAACTAGCATTGTGAAAGGCGTAGTCCCAACCGGGCCTTAAGGCGGATTGTACGAGAATCATGGCCCTGCCGCCGGGGAGGGGATCGATGCGGAAGAGGAAGCCGGAATCCTGGTCGCGATTGGTGTGGACCTGCGATAGAATATGTGAACCGACTTCGCTCTTTTTCTTGCTTTTATCGGCTAAGTGTCGTTGTTCGGGAAAGTCCCAGGGATCATAAGGCCCGAGAAATTCAGGATCGAGTCGTGTTCGCCGATCGGACGGAAACGCCATGCAAAGACGCTGATGGACATGGTAGAGGTTGCGCAGCCACAAACGTCCGGGTCTGGGGCGATCCGGATTGCTACCCAGGTCGATTAAGAGAGAGGACAGGAACATATCATTCCACCTCCTCAGCGGCAAGACGCCGGCGGCGCGTCTCCAGCGACCGGAATTTGATGATGTCTTCCCGCTTCCGGATGATCAGGTTCCGCCAGCGCCGTTCTTCGGGGTTGATGCGGTCCAGGCCCATGCCAAGGCCGTACTCGAGCATGGTCACGGCGTCGTGGCAGAGTCGGCAGAGAGAGCGCAAATCGTTCGCCTCTTCATGGCCTCCGGCCCGCCGGTAGGTGATATGTTGCACGGTCGTGGCTGGAGACTTGCAAAAGAGGCAAAGGTTATGATCGTGGTCAAGCCTCTCCTGCCGTCTCTTCTTGTATTCCGTGTTGCCATAATCTGCCCGGGGGCGCGGGGGCCGAGGCGGGTCATTCTGCGCCGCCTTATCTGCAAGCTTAACCTCGCCGTCGTCGCCCACCTTTAATTCCCTGCGCATGACGAATCGCGGGTGATGCGCCGGGGGCTCCAAGGTAAGGGGCACGTCATACCAGATTAGGGCATCATCAGGCGCTTCGGGCTGTTCAGGCGTCGGCTCCCAGTCCAGCAGGCAATCCACGGTTTTTTCCTGATCTTTTTTCGGCTTATCTTTCTTCAGCCGGTAAGGCCAGGGAACCGCCTTGAGCGCCGAGAGCAAATCCGGAAAATCACCCGTCGGCTGCACCGCGTCCGCTTTTTCGCTTAACAGCAACGGGCGGGACGGAGGGCAGGACTTTCTGCCGAGGTAAAGCGCCCATTGGGGCGCTATCAGGGCAGCCCCCAGTTCGGCGATCAGGCCCGGTTCACCCTGAAGGGCGACGAGGAAAGAGGCGTCGCAGAGATACTCGCGGCGGGTGAGCATGGCGCGGGGTCGGGGTTTGGACTTCCCCTCGCCTTCGGCAATGCGCATCTGCATTCCCGCGCCGACCGTGTGATAATCCCACCAGCGAACGCCCGGCCGGTCGAGGCGCACGCCCATACGCAGGGCGCCGAGCTTGGGAAGCCAGTCATCACCGGCTTCTGGACGGGAAATTCCCAACGCCGCGCAGAGCATCCCTATTACCCCAGACTTTGTGGGAGCTTCAGAAGTGCGCCTGATGACGAATTTCGATTGCTGATCGCCCCACGCCTGAAGGGGGCCTTCAAGGCGGAGAAACAGGGTATTGGCGCTCATCAGGCTACCTCCGAATTCACCGCAATCTTCTGCACCTCCTTCCACTCATAGCCAAGTTCCTTGATCACAGCGAGGATCAATTCTTCGAGCGATTTGAGGTTATTTCCGGCAAGAGCGATTTCCTTCTGGTCTTCCACAATGCTCAAGGGATAACGGAGATTGGGCGAGAACCAGAAACGCTTCTCCGGCTTACCGTATCCTGTGTCCAGGTCGTGAACGTATTGGCCGAGTTGCGCGATGCTCTGCGAGATGATATCCCGCTCGCCTTGACTCACCGGTTTGGCAAAGGAGTTGGCGTAGCTGATGGGCGCATTTTCCCTGATCTCCACCAACAGGCCATCGGGAGGATTGTGTGCCGCGAAACTGTTCTGCTTGCCAGTCGGGTTGACCAAGGCGGCCCCTCGAATGAATGCTCCGACCGTATGGGCGGCCAGCTCCTTTTTGCCTTTGAGATTTTTGATCAATCCTTCCCAATGGATGGAGAAATACTTATAGAAACAGGCCGAGGCGAACATCGCTTCATCTACATAACCGGCGCCCGCATCTTCGCCGGGAATATCATCGGCGGCGACATAATAATCGACTTCGGGGCGGGCCTCGTGAGTCGATATGGCGTGGGCCACCTGAAGCGCTGCCTCAACGGTGGTGTCAAATCCTTTCCACACGTCATGGTCTTCGCTTTTCTTTGGTTCCAGCATCCTGCCGCAGAGGGCCATATCCGGTGCGATTGTATGCTCAGCGATTATTTTGGCAAATTCCTTTGCCAGATCGTTATCGGACTTATTCATTTTCAGAAGCCCGGACATCTTATCAACCGCCTCGCGGCTCACATATACGAGTCCAGCACTTTTGTCTTCCCCGATAGATTCGTCACCCTCGCTTTTCTTTTTCTTCTTTTCTTTTGGCGCAATACCGCAAAGTTCCAATACCTTCATTGCCTTCTTAAAGGAATCCAGGCCATCTCCGGCAATCAACTGCGCCAAGCGCCGGGTGCGAACCCCGCCAAGCAACTGTTTGAACTCGTCGCTCAGGCGAATACTACGCTTGAGGCACTGACTGGAGAGGCGCGAGCGCAGCACCCCGCCGAAATAGCAGGTCTTGGGCGCGCCCAGGTCGTCCCGGTTGAGGTTGGCCGGGCTGTGATTTTGAATGGCGTGAATCTCGATTAACATGACTGTCCCTCCTTTTAAAATTTTAAGAATTGTTCCGCCCACTCAAGCCGCTTGGATTCGCGTTCCCAGATGGAAAGATCATTCGTCAGTCTTACCCAGTCTAGTTTCAGGTCTTTTGAGGCGAGCAAGCCAAGCGCCCAGCGCAGGTCAGGTTCGATCTTGCCAAGCGGCTGAGTCAGCATCCTGTCGAACCTTTGCGTGAAACGTTTTTTCTCCGGCTTGTTATTAGGTTGGCATCGCGCGAGTTGGCAGGCGAGCGTCTCGCCGGGCGACCGCGTAATAGCCCGGAAGGTGTAGAGTTTAGCTATTAGCCAGGCCACTTCGCGGCGAGGGGTGTGCTCACTTTTCGCCCGCAGCGGCCACCACAGGCCCGTGAACAGATCAAAGCCATCGACCGTTTCATCTAGCCCCTGTCCCGCGTGCTGGCGCAGCAACCCGAGTTCACCGGATTTCAGGCGTGTCAGGTTTTCAATGTACTGCTCCGTTGAAGTCATTTACCCCCTCCCTTCTTCCACCCGGACTATTTTGACGTCTTGGTACTTGGCCGCATGTGCGGCTTTACGCCGGCAATCTGTTTCCGCCTCTGCAACGCGGCAGTCGTGCAACCCGGAGAAAGCGATTTGGCGACGGCAGCCATCATCGGACTATATTGGCGGGCCGCCTGTTCCCATGCATCTTCACCTCCGGTAATCAACTCACTCGCTTGCGCGGAAACCAGGCCTTCGACGTGGGGGCGGATAAAGGTGATAATGGCAAGTCCTTCGACCTTCGATCTCCCTATCTGCTTCTCCAATTCTTTTCCCTTTGCTTGCCATTGTCTTATCGAAGGAGCCGCTATTTTTGAGATTGACTCCCTAGATGGCAAGTCAATGATTCGCTCCCAGACATCAACGTTCTTTGCCTTGTTCGTTGCAAACCCGACGACAAGTAGAGAGGTAGAAGATTTACCTGTTTCGACTATGTGGGCGAGCAGATCGGGCCAAGGGCGATCCATTCTGAACTTGCGTGCTGCCGTCAAATCAGCTGCTCTCAAAGATTTTCGTATTTCGCCTTGCAAATAAATGACATGGGGATCGTTCCATTTATCATTCTCTTGTTTGCCAGCCGTCTGAAACTCGCAGACAAGAATAATTGTTGTTTTATCGCCGCAACTGATGCATGTGGCGGGTTCTTTGACCGGATTATGCAGCCAGACTCGCCTGGACAGAAGCGTCAGGCCAGTTAATAGAGGAACGTCCTCATTTTGAATTTGGCTGATGCCGGGCTGGAACCATGAAGGTTCACCGATATTCGCGCATGTTGCCCAGTTAGCCAAAAGTGTATTAAACAACGACTTGCCCCAGGGCACTACATAAACTGGAGGAACACCATTGATTGCGGCCATTAAATTAGGCTCTCCCGGGCCGCTTAGGCCACTCACTGAGAAGATGGGCAATCGCAACAGCCCCATAGCACAGCAAGCAGGGCAGAGCCCGTTTTTCTTGTCAGTTGAATGCCTAAAATGCCAGAAGTTTTTGCCAGTCGGTATCTCTTGCATCAAATCTGTAACGGCTCGCGTGCGGCTTGCAGCACGATCCTGATAAAAGCGCTTCCTATCCCCGAGAAGGTTGAAGCAATTTTTATTGTCATGGAGCTTTTTGAACGAATCCATAGAGAAGGAGTCTTCTGGAATATTGCCCGGTGGGTTTCCCTTGCACCAATAAAGCAGCGCCAGCAGGAAACGCAGGATCGCGATGCGGTCCATAGGATTGCTGGCCGCGATTTGCCGAATCCGGTCTGCCTGGGTGAGGGCCTCAATAATGCCCACGCGATTGGTATTCCCATTTATCCATAGGACCGGGAGCCACTTCTCTTCAAGCAGGTTATAGTTCATGGTTCCACCTCTCTTTTCATCTCAAAAAGCCATATTCAAATTATGGAAGTGAGATTTCGCCATATTCCCCGAAAATTCGTTAATTGCTGATATATATTATATGGTTAACTATTCTCCATTTATCATAATTATCTAAAAAAGGAAAGGCAGGCGGAACCTGAAAATCAAGAAAAAAGGGGAAACAGGGCGCGGGGAAATGGGGTATGCCTGTCGAGGTCCTGATTCCTGCACTGGCTCTAAAAATTATCAACGCCGCCACTGCTCACTGCTTACTGCTCACTGCTTACTGTCCTTGCCGGCCTGTTCCTGCTTGCTGGCCACCCAGATGGCCTCCATCTCTTCCAGAGTGGCGGTCTCCGGGGTCTTGCCTTCCTTGGCCAGGGTGCGCTCCACCACG
The DNA here is from genome assembly GCA_049585595.1 of Desulfobaccales bacterium. GTDB lineage: Bacteria > Desulfobacterota > Desulfobaccia > Desulfobaccales > 0-14-0-80-60-11 > JAPLJC01. The sequence continues at coordinate 3,927 of JBAVAG010000024.1, read as the reverse complement.
TGGAACCGTTTGATGAACTTGTAGATGGTGCGCCGCAGCGCCCGCTCGGAATCGAGGTTAAGGAAGCGGGCCACGTTCACCAGGGAAAAGAGGAGATCCCCCAGCTCTTCCTCCCGGGCAGAGTGCCCAGGGCCGCTGAGGGCCTGGCGGAACTCCTGCCATTCCTCCTCCACCTTGTCCAGGGCCCCCTGCACCTGGGGCCAGTCGAAGCCCAGGCGAGCCGCGGCCTCCCCCAGGCGCTGGGCCTGAACCAGGGCGGGCAGCGCCGGCGACACCTTGCCCAGGACGCCAGGGGCCGCTTTGCCCTCCCGGGCCTTGGCCTGTTGCCAGAGGCGCCGCAGGTCCTCCTGGGTTCTGGCCTCTGCACCCTTGAAGACATGGGGATGGCGGTGGATCATCTTGGCGGAGATCCCGGCCGCCACCTCCACCAGGGAAAAGTCGCCCCGCTCCTGGTAAAGGTCGCTTAAAAAGACCAGGTGCAGCAGCAGGTCTCCCATCTCCTCCTTGATCTTCTCGGGGTCGCCGCTGTCCAGGGCCTCGATCAATTCATAGGCCTCTTCCAGCACGTAGGTCTTCAGAGTTTCCGGGGTCTGGAGGGCGTCCCAGGGGCAGCCGCCGGGGCCTCGCAGCCGCCGGACAATGGCGGCAAATTCATTGATCATGGCCCCGGGATCGGCATCTTTCCCGTTCATATTCAAAAAGTTCCTTAATTAAGGCGCGCTGGGCAGTCCGGCAGCGGGCGGAGCCTCAGCCCCCCGCCCCTACTCAGCCGCCGTCTCCTCGGACTTCTTCCCCTCCAACCGCTCTTGCCAGTGCTGCAGGTCGTCCAGGACCCTCTTCTTAAAGTTCGGGGGCAGCAATTCCAGGGTCTGGCGGCTGATATGGGTGAGTTCCGGGGCGGTGCGGGATTCCTGGAGGAGCCGGGAATCCTGGGGCAGAAGCAAGGCGAGAACCATCAAGCCGAAGCCGATGACCACCGCCCCCTTAGCCAAGGCAAACAGGGCCCCCAGAAGACGCTCGAAAAAATCGAGGTGGAGGTGGTACAGCAGGCGCTGGAGGGCATGGGCCGCCAGGAAGGTGAGCCAATAGACCGCCACCAGGATGACGACAAAGGCGGCGACCCGGGCATACTGGGGTTCGTGGATCCAGCGCGACAGGATCTCCGACAGCCGCATGTAGGTGTGGGCGGCCGCCACCACTCCCGCGACCAGCCCCACCACCACCGCCAGCTCCTGGAACAGGCCTCGGTAATATCCCCGGACGGTAACCAACCCGAGCAGTATCGAGATCCCCAGGTCCAAGAGGTTCATTGGCGCACCTGTTCCATTAGCGAACAGGACTATCAAAAAAACGGGGAACCGTCAACCCGGATGAGATTGCATCAGTTTCTCAGCCTGGCCAATCCTGGGCCAGGGCGACGGCCCCGGCCAGGGCCGACGGCCCCCGGTCGCCCAAGGCCTGGGAGGGAAAATAGAGGAGCTGCTCCACCAGCAGTTCCTGGTCCGAGTGGCCCCGGATAAAGCGGATCCGGCCCCGGGCCAGCATCCAGGACAAGGGGGCCACCCGGCTCTCTTTTGCCAGTTGCTGGCTCACCGCCTGAAGGGGCGGCAGGCCGCCCTCCTGCCCGCCCAGACGCTCAAACTCCCGGGACAGCAGCTCCTTAAAGAGCGGATCGGCCACACCCAGAATCTCATAGGGAGAGCGGCCGTGGCGGTGGCAGATGCCGCGCAGGGCCTCCTCCAGGGTGCCCCGGGAGATGCAGGCATCCATGACGTAAAAGATTTGCTGCCGCCGGTCCCAACCCACGCTGACCACCGCCTGCTGGCCGGCGCCGGCATCGGTCTGAAGAGATGGCTCGAAAAAGCCTGCCACCAGGAGCTGCCGGTCTTTGAGGATATCCGGATGGTAGTAATGGATCCACTCTTCCCGGAACAATCCAGGCTCCGGCAGCGGTTCGTTCATCTTCTCCCGGTTGAAGGCCACCCGGCCCAGGAAACGCTTCTGGAGCTTGAGGCGGTCGGCGGGATAGCGTGCCTCCCAGAGGGAGCTGCCGTCTTCCTGCACCGCCCGGTAGAGGCGCCGCCGGAAATGGCGGAAGGGTTCCTCATCAATGGTGAGCATCTGTTGCAGGGCGCTCTGCCATCTGAGAATGGTGCCGAGGATCAACAAGTTGCCCCCGGCCTCCAGGGAGGGCAGGACCTCCAGCTTCACCCAGTCCAGGATCCGGCGGACCACCTCGGGGTCGGCCGCTCCTTTGTTATTTTTTCCATTCCTTTCGTAAGGATCGTATTCGAGATCGTCCAGGATCACCAGGTCGGGACGGGATGGCTGTTTTGAGGAAAACTTCAGGCCCCGGAGGCGCTGGCCCAGGCCCCGGGCCTTCACCCGGATGCCATTTTTCGTGACGAAGTCGTCCACCGGCCGGTTGGCCTTGGCCAACTCGCCGAAATCCTGGTGCAGCCTCTGATTGTAAAGCAGCTCCAAATAGAGGCGGCCGGTCAGGTCGCTGGCCCGGTCCTCGCTGTCGCTGCCGATGATGATGAAGCGCCGCTGCTTAAAGCAGATCTGGTGCAGGGCGTAACCGAAGGCGCTCGTGGTCTTGCCGAACTCTCGGGGGGCGGCCACCGCCGCGGCCAGGCTTTCGGGGCCCCCCGTGCCGGACGGTGGCGCCAGCAGCTTTACCAGCTCATAGTGGAAAGGCGCCGACACCTGGGAGAAGTGATGGGGCAAATAGGTGCGGCAGAAAAAGACGGGATCGGCCGCGGCCCGCTTTAGCCGCTGCTGCTGTTTTTCTTCGTTTTCCGGCCAAAAAAACGGCGCTTCCAGGGCGAGCCGCGCCAGCATCTCGTCGGCCTCCCGGCGGAACTCTGCTTGGTTCAATTTTTCTTCCAGGGTTCTTACCTTTGCCCCCGTTCTCGCAGTATTCATGCCGTGCTCCTTTTCCCCGGCAGCCGCGAGCTGCCAGCAGAAGGTGGGAAGCCGCGGCTGGCGGCTCCATGATTAAAAAGACCAAAATTAAGCAAATTCCACCTTAATCCACCTCGGCCAGTTTCTCATGCACCGCGCTGGCCAGGATTCTCAGGGTGCCGCTGTTGAGCTTGACCCCCCTGAGCCGTCCCTCCCAGAACCAGCGATACACGGTGGACCGGGATACCGCCAGCCGCCGGGCTGCCTCCCGGGGCCGCATCAACTCTTCTCGGTTCATCAATGGACCTACCTCCTTTCCGTTTCTCCGCCTCCCCTTCAAGAATCATGTCGTCCGATAGGAGAATTGTCCGCATTTGTCCCAAAACTAGCTCAAGCGTCGCCTGAAGGGGCGGGGTTCAAACCAGCCCCCACAAGCAGATTGAGGCCGCTCTGGATGAGCTACGCCAGCCGGGGGTACCCCCGACAAAAAAACCAAAAAAAAGGCAAAAACCCGCAGGGGGATTTTTGCAGAGGCCGCACCTCGATATTGGCACCCGAACACGGGGCTAATTTGGCGGCCAAAAGGAACTACGATTTCAGGGGTTTTCTCTTAAGCCCTAGAATTAAAGGTCCGATGGACCCCTGATCTAGCGGGGCTTTAGGAACAGCAGGTAATTTTATCCATTATTTCAGTTGGTTATCCGGTAAGAGAATTTGGCCCTGCCCTTGCAGAGGTAAGCTGGCGAAGACACGACTCTCACCCCCCAGAGGAGATGGAATCATGGATTTGCAGCAGCCTAAACGTTTTTTCCGGCCGGATGAAGTAGCCACCATCCTGGCCCTTTCCCGTCGCACCATCTACCGCATGATCCGGGATGGGCGCCTGCCCGGGGTGAAATGGGGCTCCGGCCCCTGGCGCATCCCCAGGGAGAGCCTGGCCGGAATATTTCCCGAGGACGCGGATTCCTGGATGGTTAACCCTTAACGTCCTACCAATAGTTATCGAGGGCAGGGTGGGGC
>JBAVAG010000023.1:0-69569 GCA_049585595.1 Desulfobaccales bacterium | reverse complement strand
GGGTTGGGGTGAGGGGGAATTGTGGTCGGTATTTGCTAAAATTCCCCAAATTGATTCCAGAACCCCCTCTGTTTCCTGCATGACCTGATTATTCCAAAATCGCAAGACCCGGTAACCCATCCTATTTAAGTATGCCGAACGCTGAATATCTGATTCCTTATTTTCGCAATGTGGCCCGCCATCAACTTCAATGACCAGGTTTTTCTCCAAACAGATAAAATCGACAATAAAGGAACCAACAGGATATTGCCGCCGGAATTTCCAGCTGTCAAGCTCCCGATTCCGCAAATGACGCCACAGCAGCCTTTCGGCATCAGTCAGGCGTTTTCGCAAGGACCTTGCTCTCTGCCTGGACACGAGCCACCCCTCACCCCAACCCTCTCCCCTCTCAGGGGAGAGGGAGTTTTAGAGAACCTAGTTAGGGCATAATGCAGGTTTTCCCAATGGACGACCATCTGGTTGCAGTAATTTTTCATCATATTGAGACAACGGCTCAATTTTTTTCGTTACAGCCATGGTTCCCTGCGCGGTGAAAAAACCTGCCGGACACTACAGATGAAGGATGTCTTTACCCCAACATCGCCAGGATTTCTGCGGTCTTTTCCCGTAGCAGGACCGGATCGCCCCGGGTTTCCACATTGAGGCGCAATACCGGCTCGGTGTTGGAGGGGCGCAGATTAAAGCGCCAGTCGGAAAACTCCAGGCTGAGGCCGTCGAGGCGCTCCACCTTGAGGGCGTCGGGGCAGTAGAAGTCCTCCACCCGCTTGAGGGCCGCTTCCGGGTCCGGGAGACGGCGGTTGATCTCGCCGCTCACCGGGTAGCGGGCCAGGCGCTCCGCCACCAGGGCCGACAAAGGCCGGCCGCTTTGGCTCAAGAACTCCAGCACCAGCAGCCAGGGGATCATGCCGCTGTCGCAGTAGGCGAAATCCCGGAAATAGTGGTGCCCGGACATCTCCCCGCCGTATAAGGCGTTTTCCAGGCGCAGGCGCTCCTTGATGAAGGCGTGCCCGGTCTTGCACTGGATGGGCCTGCCGCCGGCGGCCAATACCTGCTCCATGGTGTTCCAGGTGAGCCGCGGGTCGTGAATTACCGCGGCCCCGGGGTGGCGGGAAAGCAAGGTTTGGGCCAGGAAGCCCACGATATAGTAGCTTTCGATGAAGTTCCCCTGCTCATCGAAGAAAAAACAGCGGTCGAAGTCGCCGTCCCAGGCCAGCCCGAGATCGGCGCGATGGGAGCGCACCGCGGCGCTGGTGGTCTGGCGGTTCTCCGGCAGCATGGGATTGGGGACCCCGTGGGGAAAGCTGGGGTCCGGCTCGTGGTTGATCTTGATGAACCTGAAGGGCAGGTGTGCCTCCAGCCGGTCCAGGACCGGACCGGCGCAGCCGTTGCCGGCGTTGACCACCACCTTAAGCGGTTTGAGGTGGGCCGGGTCCACATAGGTGAGAAGGTGGGCGACGTAACTCTCAAAGGCCTCGGTGGGCACTAATGGACCACGGGCGCCAGGGGGCCGCGGCGGGAATTCGCCGGACGCGGCCAGGGCCTCCAGGGCACTCAGCCCCGAGTCGCCGCTCAGAGGGCGGGATTGCTCCCGAACCAGTTTCATGCCATTATAGTTCGGGGGGTTGTGGCTGGCGGTGATCATAAGGCCGCCGTCCAGTTCCAGGTGGGCGGTGTAGAAATAGACCTGCTCGGTGCCGCACAACCCGAGGTCCAGAATCTCCACTCCGGAGTCGCGGAGCCCGTCGCTCAGGGCCCTGGCCAGAGGCAGGCTGGAGGCGCGTATGTCCCGGCCCAGGGCCACCCGGGATGGGCGCAGGAAGGCGGCGTAAGCCCGGCCGATCCGGTAGGCCAGGTCACGATCGAGTTCCTCCGGGACCCGCCCGCGGATGTCGTAAGCCTTGAAGCAGCTAAGCTTTCCCATAATCTGCAACTAATTCAGATATCACAGCAAGCTCCGCCAGGCGGCTGGTTTTGATGGGGGACCGCCGCCAGAGGCAAAATGGGGGGGTACGGATGTTCTTGTAGGGGCGCACCCATGTGTGCGCCCCTTACGAAAGTGTGGGCAGTAGGGGCGGGTTTTAAACCCGCCTCTACAGGGCGGACACATGGGTCCGCCCCTACGTTTTTTGAGGCCTAAATGTCTTCCCGGGGCCAGGATAGCACAAATTTCCGGGTTTTGATAGGATCAGAGACATACGCCGCGATCTCCGGGAAAAGGCAGGAGTGCCTCCCCGGATTGCGGCGAGTTGGAGGTGGGATATCAGCAATTTTTCTGCTCTTAAGGGCGCCCGCGTCCTGATTACGGGGGGCGCCGGCATGATCGGCAGCACCATCGCCCACCTGGCGGTGCGGCAGGGAGCCCGGGTTACCATCCTGGATGCGATGTTGCCGCCTTATGGGGGAAACCTCTTTAATCTGCACGGGATTTTCGATGACATCCAGTTCGTCCAGGGGGATATCCGGGATCCGGCGGTGGGCCAAAGCCTGGTTAAGGAAACCGATTATCTCTTCAACCTGGCCGGACAGGTGAGCTATGTGGATAGCAACACCGACCCGTTTCTGGACCTGGATATCAACTGCAAAGGGCACCTGCAGATGCTGGAGGCCTGCCGCCAGGGAGGCGCCAAGGCCAGGTTGGTCTTCGCCAGTTCGAGATTCGTCTATGGCAGGATCGATTACAACCCGGTGGACGAGAATCATCCCTTCAATTGTCTGAGCATCTACGGCATCCATAAACTGGCGGGTGAGAAGTATTACCGGTTCTATCACGAAGCCTACGGCCTGGATACGGTGAGCGTGCGCATCGCCAATCCTTACGGTCTCCGGCAGCAGATGAAACACAGCAAATACGGGATCCTCAATTGGTTCATCCGCCTGGCCCTGGAGGGGAAGCCCCTGACGATTTTCGGCGAGGGGCGGCAGACCCGGGATTATATCTTTGTGGAGGACCTGGCGGAGGCCATGCTGGCCTTGGCCCTGTCTCCCGAAACCGCAGGCCAGGTTTATAACCTGGGCTCGGCCACCGCGACGCCGTTTGTGGAAATGGCGCACCTGGTGGCCGCAGCCGTGCCCGGCACCGAGGTGCGCCAGGTGGAGTGGCCGGCGGACCGCTACTTCGTGGAAACCGGGGACTATGTCAGCGACATTGGCAAGATCAACGCTGCCGTCGGCTGGCGGCCCCGAACCTCCCTCCAGGAAGGGATCTCCCGGACCGTGGAATATTACCGTAAGTACCGGGATAAATACTGGTGAGCCAGTTCCGGGCGGTTGCCAATAACTCCTGGAACAACCCGGGTGAGTGAGGTAAAATAATCCTCAGGGCATATAAAAAGTTCAAAGTTCAAAGTTCAAAGTTCAAAGTTCAAAGTCAAAATCAAATGTAATTGCAGGTATTACCTTTTCATCCTTTTGGAGAGAGCCGAAGGCTCATGAGCGACTGGCCTGAAAAATTTTGAAGCGATGGTGGCACAGGCGTCTCGCCTGTGCGGACTGAGTGGCGGGCGAGACGCCCGCCCCACCGGTCATATTTAGTGGGTGGGCCAAAGACCATGAACGGGTGCTCCGGAGACGATAACTGCCCACAAGATCTGAATAGCAGATGAGGCCTTAAGATGCGAGATTCGGCAGGCAAGGGGGCCGCGGCCCGGAAGGGGACCGGGGCCACAGGCTGGAAGGGCATAATTTTGGCCGGCGGGGCCGGAACACGGCTCTATCCCATCACCCAGGTGGTGAGTAAACAGCTCCTGCCGGTCTTTGACAAGCCCATGATTTACTATCCCCTGTCAGTCTTGATGCTGGCAGGCATTCGCCGGATTCTGGTCATTTCCACCCCGGAGGATCTCCCCAAGTTCCGAAACCTCTTGGGAGATGGCTCCCAACTGGGGTTGCAATTCACCTATGCCGAGCAGCCCCGGCCCGAAGGCCTGGCCCAGGCCTTCACCATCGGCCGGGACTTTATCGGCCGGGACCGGGTCTGCCTGGTCCTGGGGGATAATATTTTTTATGGGCACGGTTTTCAGGAGATCATCAAAAGGGCCATCAACCAGGCGTCGGGCGGGGTCATCTTCGGTTACTGGGTGAAGGACCCGGAAAGATACGGGGTGGTGGAGTTTGATGAGGACCACCGCGTCATCGGGTTGGTGGAGAAGCCTGCGAAACCCAGGTCTAACTTTGTGGTTCCCGGTCTCTATTTTTACGATAATAGCGTCGTGGAGATCGCGGCCGGCCTCAAGCCCTCAGCCCGGGGGGAACTGGAGATCACCGATATCAATAAGGAATATCTGAGGAGAGGGTCACTGCGGGTGGAGATTCTGGGAAGAGGCTTTGCCTGGTTGGATACCGGCACCCACGAATCGCTACTGGAGGCGTCCACCTTCATCGAAACCATCGAGAAACGGCAGGGCCTGAAGATTGCCTGCATCGAAGAGATCGCCTACCGGATGGGATATATAGATGAAAAGCAACTGCGGATCCTGGCCCGGCCGGGGTCCAAGAACAGTTATGGTAAGTACTTATTAAGTGTGCTGAATCAGCCCATTTAATATTGGGGAAAAGATGACTGCTGAAAACCGTGTGCCGATAACCGGCCTGATCCTGGCGGGGGGCCTGGGCACCCGTTTCTGGCCCCTGAGCCGCTCCCAATATCCCAAGCAGGTGCTGCGCCTGCTGGGTTCGGAGTCCATGATTCAGGCGACCATCGGGCGCCTGCTGCCTCGTATTCCCATGGAGCGCCTGGCGGTGGTGACCAATAGCGCCCAGGCTGAGGTTATCAGCCTGGAGCTGCGCCAGAAAGGTTGGCAAGACATCAGGATCATCCTGGAGCCGGAGGGGAAAAACACTGCGCCCGCGGTGGGCCTGGCTGCGGTCTTGCTGGGGGCCGCCGACCCCAACGGTCTGCTGGCGGTCTTTCCGGCGGACCATTTTATTGCCGATCAGGCGAGCCTGCTGGCGGCTTTGGACCGGGGGGCGGTCTGGGCCGCGGCCGGCTATCTGGTGACCTTCGGGATACCCCCCAGCCGCCCGGAAACCGGCTATGGCTATATAAAACAAGGGCCACCCCTCGACCCCGCCGGAGGCGGGTTTCAGGCCGCCCGCTTCATTGAAAAACCGAATGCCTCCCAGGCCCGGGCCTTTCTGGACGAAGGCGGCTATTACTGGAACAGCGGCATCTTCCTGTTTCGCCGGGATTCCTTGTTGGAGGCATTTAAGCAGTACCTGCCGGAAGTTTACCAGGGCTTGGCCGCAATCCAGCAGGGAAAGGCGACCCCTGATTATCTGGCCAAGGTTTACCGGGACTTTCCCAACATTTCGCTCGATCACGGTATTATGGAGCATTCCGCCCGGGTAGCCGTGGTGCCGGTGGAGATGGGCTGGAACGACGTGGGCACCTGGGGGGCCTTGCAAGAGATCTTTCCCCGGGACGCCCAGGGGAACGTCCTCCTGGGGCGGGTCCTGGACCGAGGCAGCAAGGGCTGCACCTTTTTCACCCAGGATCGGCTGGTGGCCACCATCGGCCTGGAGGACACCATCGTGGTGGATACTGAGGACGCCACCCTGGTATGCCATAAGGAACGGGTCCAGGAAGTGAAAGACCTGGTGGCGGAGTTGCACCGCCGGGAGATGGCGGAGTCGGTGCAGCACCCCACGGTGCAACGGCCTTGGGGGCATTACACCGTGATGGTCGAGGGCCCGGGGTATAAAGTCAAGCAGATCGAGGTGGCGCCGGGCGGCCGCCTCAGCCTGCAAAGCCACCAGCACCGGGCGGAACATTGGGTGGTGGTGCAGGGCATCGCCCGGGTGACCATTGACGCGGAGACCACAGCGGTCGCCAGCAACCAGAGTGTTTTCATACCCGCCCAAACCGCGCACCGCCTGGAAAACCGGGAGAGCGTCCCTCTGCGCCTCATCGAAGTGCAGACCGGCTCCTATCTCGGCGAAGATGATATCCGGCGGCATGAAGACGATTACTGCCGCTTTTAGCGCCACATTTTAAGCACATTTAGAACCACCCCGGGGCAGGAGCAGCCATGTTCCTGCCCTGATTTTTAATGGGAGCCTACCCGGGTTGGGGCAACCCCGCCCCCGCGAAGTAACGTCAAGGGTGTCCAGTTTTCTTTCCAGCCAATATTCCCCCACCCTTTTTGGTTTGGCCAAACAATGCCGCGCCGGAATCCCCAGCCAACCGGGTTTTATTCTATGAAGTCCCCAGAAGGTGACTCGCAATGCCAAAAAATAAAGAGGAGATGGAAGTATGAAAGTTGTGGGCAAGAGGACGCTGCTGCTGTTCTTGACCCTGGTGTTGACCGTAGGCCTGGCGGCATTCGTATGGGCCCAGGCGGCTCCCAAGGGTCCTGCCAAGGGTGGTCCCCAAGGGGCTCCCCAGGGGATGATGTGGCATGGCCATCATGGATTCATGAATCTGACCCCGGATCAGGCAGGTAAAATCTTCGACGCCAAAGAAAAATTCCGCAACGACACCGCGGCGCTGCGCAAGCAGTTGGTTGTGGGGAGGGCGGAAATGGCGGCCTTGTGGAAGGCTGAGAATCCCGATGAGAAGGCCATCGAGGGTAAGCTCAAGGAATTGATGGACCTGAGAGCCCAGTTAATGGTACAGAAATTGGCTCTCCACTTCGAGATTCGCAAGATCGCCCCCCACGCCTTCATGCAAGGTATGTGGGGTAGAGGTCACGGTTGGGGCCACGGCGGTCCGGGTGGACCCGGAATGGAGCCAATGGCGCCTGCCGCTGAAAAATAGCAGGACCAGTCAACCCCTGAGCGCTGAAGGGCCGGACCGGCCCTTCAGCAACGCCCTCCGCCGCACTCCAATTACTTGGGCTGCAGGCTGCCCGATTCCTGGCTGCCGCCCTCGCCCATTATCCCGCCTGACAATTTAGTCCAGCCGCTTCCTCAAACCCTTGAAAATTTGCCGGAATTGCCGTAAAGTTAAATTAAGAAATTAAGGAAGGATTAGTGAAAAACTGAGGGCCATGGCAGTCCTGCCTATACGTAAATTACCCGATGCGGTGCTGCGGCAGCCGGCGCGGGAGATCAACGGGATCAACGACGAGCTGCAGGGTCTCATCGATGATATGGCCGAAACCATGTACGCCGCGCCGGGCCTGGGGCTGGCCGCCAACCAGGTGGGGGTCCTGCACCGCCTCATCGTCTTCGACGTGGCCCACCGTGAGGGGGCGGCCAGGGACTTCAGGGTGATCATCAATCCCTGCATTACCCACGCCGAGGGAGAGTTCACCCACGAGGAAGGCTGCCTCTCGGTGGCGGACTTTAGCGCCGAGGTGCGGCGCCACGCCCGGGTGAGCGTCCAGGGCCTGGACCGGGAAGGGAAACCCGTAACCATTACCGGGGAGGGATTGCTGGCAGTGGTGCTCCAGCACGAAGTCGACCACCTGGACGGTGTCCTCTTCATTGACCGCATCAGCCGGCTGAAGCGGAGCATCTATTTAAGGCGGCTTAAGAAACAGGCGGCGGCCAAGTGACGCACGGCCCCTGGCGTTTAATCTTCATGGGCACCCCCAAGTTTGCCCTGCCTTCCCTGGAAGCCTTGATCTCCCACGGGGAGGAGGTGCTGGCGGTCGTTACCCAACCGGACCGGCCCCGGGGACGGGGGCAGCGGGTTTCCCCGTCGCCAGTGAAGGAGTTGGCCCTCTCCTGGAAGCTGCCGGTGCTGCAGCCCCGGAGTCTCAAGGACCCCGCCCTGGCGCGAGAGCTTAAGGCTTTGGGGCCGGAGCTGGCAATCGTGGTGGCTTACGGGCGTCTGTTGACCCATGAGCTTCTGGCCGTGCCGGCTTTGGGTTTTCTCAACGTTCACGCCTCCCTGCTGCCCGCCTATCGGGGGGCCGCCCCCATCAATTGGGCCTTGATCCGGGGAGAACGGGAGACCGGGGTGACCATTCAGTGGGTGGTTCACGAATTGGATGCGGGGCCCACCTTTCTCCAGGAACGGGTTCCGGTCCTGGAGGAGGACAATTTAGGCGCCCTGTCCGGGAGGCTGGCGGAGAGGGGCGCAGTCCTGCTGGTGGAGGCCCTGGAGAGGCTGCGCCGGGGCGAGGCCGTAAGGGTGCCCCAGCCCCAGGAAGGGGTTACTTATGCCCCGCCCATTTCCCGGGAGATGCGCCGCCTCAACTGGCAATTGCCAGCCCGGGAAGTGGCCGGTTGGATTCGAGGGCTCGATCCGTCTCCCGGGGCCTATGCCTTGTGGCGGGGAGAGGTCTTGAAACTGTTTGCCGCCAGGGTAAAGAAATCGGAAGGGGGAGCCGTGGTTCCGGGCACAGTTTTGGGGCTTGGCTCCCGGGGGCTGGAAATCGCCTGCGGCCAGGGTAGCGTCCTGGTGCAGGAACTGCAACTGGCCGGGCATAAACGCTTGACGGCTCCTGATTTTCTACGGGGCCATAGTCTGCTCAAAGAGGTCTTGGCTTAAAAGGCGCGCCGACATGGAGGAACCGGGCAAAATTCTGAACGGCGGCAATTCCCTCCGCCCCCAGAAACGTATCTTCCTGGGATTGCTGGCGGTCACCTGCCTCTTGTTCACCATCCTCTTGGGGGTGCTGTGGTACGTGCCCTACGTGGGGCTCAGCAACCTCAACCCCCATCTGCCCTTGATCCTGGGGGTCTTGTTCGCGGCGCTGCTGTTCCTCCTGCTGGGCGGCCTGCTGCTCCTGGCCTTGACGGTGATGCTGGGCCGGGACCTGTTCTTTTCCCGGAAACTCCGGGGCGCGGTCATCAAGCTGCTGCTGCCCTTGATGAGCGCGGTGGGCAAACTTTGCGGCGTCTCCGAGGACCAGGTGCGCCGCTCCTTCATCGAGATCAACAACCAACTGGTGCTGGCCCAGCACTCCCGCGCCACCCCGGAAAAGATGCTCTTGCTCATGCCCCACTGCCTGCAGTTTCATGAATGCCAGTTCCGCATCACCGGCAACAGCGTGCACTGCAAACGCTGCGGCCAATGCCCCATCAAGGGGCTGGTGGAACTCTCGGAGAAGTACGGGGTAGGGCTGGCGGTGGCCACCGGCGGCACCCTGGCCCGGCGCATCATCGTGGAGCGGCGGCCGCGGCTGATCATCGCGGTGGCCTGTGAGCGGGACCTGAGCAGCGGCATCCAGGACAGCTACCCGCTGCCGGTCTTCGGGGTGCTCAACTCCCGGCCCAATGGCCCCTGCTATGACACCCTGGTGGACCTGGAGAGGGTCGAACAGGCCCTGAAGACCTTCCTGCTGCCTACCCCGGGGCTGGCCGGCAGCCCGGAGGAGTTCGCCAGGGATGAGAAAGGGACTCTTAACGGGGTAAAAATTTGAGAGGCAGGTGACAGGCAATATTCAATCTGATGAACTCGGCGGCCACAGGCCGCCCTATTAAATCTCCTCTCCCCAAATTATAGGGCGGGCTGTGTCCGCCAGTACGGGAATAGTCGCGATGTCCAAGATGGGCAACATAAAAACCGCCCGGAAGCTTTTGCAGAGGCATGAGCTTTCCGAACTGCGGGCTGCTATCAACTACATAAATGCCTTTTCCGGAAAGCGCTTTGTCTTAAAGGTTGGCGGTTCCATCCTGGATGACTTTAGGCTGTTACCGGCCCTGGTTGAAGATGTGATTTTTTTGAAAAAAGTTGGGATAGATGTGGTCCTGGTTAATGGCGGCGGCTGCCATCTTAACCAGGCCATGAAGGAGAAAAATCTAAAAATTAGCAAGATTCGGGGACTCAGGGTAACTTCCGCGGAAGTGCTGGAATTGGCAGCCCAGGTCTTCTCTGCAGTTAGCCGGGAAATCAAGACCGAGATCGAAAGGCTTGGCTATCATTCGATTATCTTTGGGCGGGAGACCGGCCTGGTAAAATCGGAGCGAATAGATATTCCGGAGTTGGGCTTTGTGGGGGTTCCCCGGGCCGTTGAGGTTTCGTTGTTAGATAACCTGGCGGCTAAGGTCATCCCCATAGTGCCCGCGGTGACCGCCGGGACCAGGCCAGGTGAGGCGGGCTTTAATGTCAACGCGGACGACGTGGCCGGTATCCTGGCCTCGAGCCTCGGCGCCGAGAAACTGATCCTGATGACCGACGTGGAAGGGGTTCTGGATGAAAACGGCTCGCTGCTCTCGACCTTGAGCGTCAGTCAGGTTGAGGCCTTGATCGCCAGGAAGATCATCCATGGAGGCATGATTCCCAAGGTGGAAACCTGTCTAAAGGCCTTAAAAGGCGGCGTCCAAAAATGTCATATTGTCAAAGGCAGCACTCACTCTTTTATCGATGAGATTTTGACGGATGAAGGAGTGGGGACGGAATTCGTCCGGGATGATCTGGCAAAGGAGGCCGCCAGGTAAGCGCTGCCCATATCTCCTTATACCTATTTTTCCAGAAGATACTGCGATTCTCGTCCCGGGTTGATCAATTATTCGCCCCATAGTAACAACAACGTGCCGATTTGAGGAAATTTTGAGCAAGAGGCCCCAATCCGAGGAGGGCCGCGGCGCCCGCGCCCTGGCCCTGGACGTCCTGGCCGCGGCCTCGCGGCCGCAGGGGAAGTCGGTGGAGGAGCTGCTGGCCGCCACCCTCAAACGGCACCCCCAACTGCCGCGGCCGGAAAGGGCCTTGCTGCTGGAATTGGTGCAGGGCGTTAAGCGGCTTGAACTGAAACTCGACTATTTCCTTTCCCAGCTTGCGGCCATGCCGCTTAAGAAGCTGCACCCCCTGGTCCTGTTGATCCTGCGCCTGGCCGCCTATCAAATCCTGATGCTGGACCGGGTGCCGGCCCGGGCCGCGGTCCACCAGGCCGTCGCCGAGGCCAAGGCCCGGCATTTGCCGGCCGCCTACGGGGGCTTCATCAACGCGGTGCTGCGCCGTTTGGCCGCGGGCGACCTGCCCCCGCTGCCGGAGCGCCAGGCCGATCTGGCGTTCGCCCTGAGCGTCGAATATTCCCACCCCGCCTGGCTGGTGCGACGCTGGCTGGAGCGCTGGGGCCCGGTGCAGACCGAAGCCACGCTCGCCGCCAATAACCGCCTCCCTCCCCTGACCGTGCGGGTTAACACCCTGAAGACCGACCGCGCGGCCCTCGTGGCCCGGTTTAGCCGGGAAGGGGTGGAAGCCAGGTCCTGCCTATTGTCTCCGGTGGGGCTGCATTTATCCGGGCTGAAGGCGCCGCCGCTGGAGCTCCCCTCTTATCGAGAGGGGCTGTGGCTGTTTCAAGATGAGGCGGCCCAGCTCGTCAGTTTGCTGCTGCCGCGGGCGTCCGGGCGGCTGCTGGAATTGGGATCCGGCCGGGGAGGCAAGACCACCCATCTGGCCGAATTGTCCGGCAATCACGAACTCATCCTGGCGATGGAGCTGCACCAGGGGAGGCTCCGGGAGCTGCGGGGCTCGCTTTCACGTTGGGGGGCGAACGCCGTCCAACCCATCCGGGCCGATGCCGCCCGGGACCTGCCCGTGAAAAATGGGGTCATGGACGCCGCGGTCCTGGACGCCCCGTGCTCCGCCCTGGGCATCCTCAGGCGCCATCCGGAAATCAAGACCCGCCTCAGGGAAGCCGATCTGGCCACCTTTCCGCCGCGGCAGCAGGCCTGGCTTGCCGCCGCGGCCGCGGCCCTGAGACCCGGCGGCAGGCTCCTCTATATCACCTGCACCGGGGAGCCTGCCGAAAACCAGGAGTTGATCGAGTCCTTCCTGGGGGCCCACCGGGAGTTTCGCCTGGGGACCGACCCCCGGCTGCTGCCGGCTGCCGCCCGCCACCTGGTGGAGCCGCCGGGATGGTTCTCCTCCAGTGGCGCCGGCGATCTGGATGGCTTTTTCGCGGCCTTGCTCATCAAACACTAGTAATCGCAGGCTAAAGCCTGCGGCTGCCCAACGCGACCTGATAGGTCTGGCTGGGCCCGCCGGACCTGGCGGCCACAGGCCGCCCTATTTCAGGCGAGGGTGACCCAGCGGGTAGGGCGACCCAGTCACAGGCTGGAAGCCTGTGCCACCGTCGCCCCTACTTAAATTTTCCAGGGGGCAGGGGCATCATAAGACTTTTTCTCGGGCTTCCCTTAAGGTATATTCGCTTCAATACGCGCGGTTGATGGGGAGACAAAATGGCGGTTCGCTTGGAAATAGGCTGGCGGCCGGAGCTGCCGGATGCAGAAGGGGAGGGGGTGCGCCGCCAGGCGCAGGAGTATTGCGGCCTGGAAATCGACCGGGTTCGGGTGCTGAGGGTCCTGATGCTGGACCTGGACTTGCCTGCCGGGGAACTGGAGGAGGTGCGCCGGGAGATCTTCACGCACCCCATTACCCAAACCTCCGGATTCCGGCCCCTGGCCCAGGCCTTCGACTGGGCGGTGTGGGTGGGCTTCAAGCCCGGGGTGCGGGATAATGCCGGGGCCGTGGCCCGGGAGGCCATCGAGGCCTATCTGGGACGTTCCCTGGCGCCGGCGGAGGCGGTCTATACCTCCAAACTTTTTCTCTTTTCCGGAGAGAGCCTGGATCGGGAGCGCATGGCCAAGGTGGCCCGGGAACTGCTGGCCAACGACATGATCCAGGAATTCCGCCTCTTCTCCCGGCAGGATTGGGACCCGGAGGTCGGGGTGGGCCTCATACTGCCCCGGGTAGAGCTGGCGCACTCCCCGCAGGTGGAGGTCTTCGACCTCAGTTCGCTTACGGCCTTGCGAGAGTTGAGCCGCCAGCGCTACCTGGCGCTCCGGGACGCGGACCTGCCCATCATCAGGGATTACTTCCGGCGCCCCGAAGTCCAGGAGCGCCGGGCCGCGGTGGGATTGGGACCTCCCACCGACGTGGAGCTGGAGTACCTGGCCCAGGCCCGCAGCGACCATTGTAATCACAACACCTTCCGGGGCCTGTTCCACTTCCGCGACCCAGACAGCGGTGAGCACCAGGTGGTGGACAACCTGTTCAAGACCTGCATCGAGGCGCCCACCCGGGAGATCGCCTGGAAGAAGTCGTGGGTGGTTTCGGTGTTGTGGGACAACGCCGGGGTGGGACAGCTCGACGAAGATTTCTCCTATGTCATCAAAGGGGAGACCCACAACTCTCCATCCAACCTGGAGGCTTACGGCGGCTCCCTCACCGGGATCGTCGGAGTTTACCGGGACCCCATGGGCACCGGCAAAGGCGCCCGGCTCATCGGGGGGATGTACGGCTTTTGCGTGGGCCCGCGGGATTATCCCGGCCCGCTCAGGCCCCGGCTCCATCCCCGGCGCCTGCTGGACGGGGTAATCGCAGGGGTCAAGGACGGCGGCAACAAGAGCGGCGTGCCCACCCTCAACGGCACCCTCTATTTCGATGAAAGCTACCTGGGCAAATGCCTGGTATTCGTGGGGGCCGTGGGCCTGTTGCCCAAATTGGTCAACGGGGAGCCGGCGGCCAAGAAGGCGGCTCAGCCCGGCGATCTCATCTTTATGTGCGGCGGCCGGGTGGGCAAGGACGGGATCCACGGGGTCACGGCCTCCTCGGAGGTGGCCTCCCCGGGCACCCCGGCGGGTCACGTCCAGATCGGCGACCCTTACACCCAGAAGAACATGCAGGATTTTCTGCTAGAGGCCCGGGACCAGGGTCTCATCGGCTTCATCACCGATTGCGGCGGTGGCGGCCTCTCCTCGGCGGTGGGCGAATCGGCCATGATGGCCGGCGGCTGCGAAGTGGACCTCTCCAAGGTGCCGCTGAAATATGAGGGTCTCGATCCCTGGGAGATCTGGATTTCCGAATCCCAGGAGCGCATGGTGGTGGCGGTGCGCCCGGAAAACGAGGCCCAATTTCAGGAGCTGGCCCGGAAGCACGCGGTGGAGGCATCCGTCATCGGCGTCTATACCGACCGGGGAGTCCTATCGGTGAAGCACCAGGGCCGGGTCTGCGCCTATATGGACCTCTCGCTTCTGGAAGAGGAGTTTCCCCCCTGGGAGTTTGACTGCGAGTGGCAGGCCCCTGCCGACCGCCTCAGCGAGCCGGTGTTGGGCGACGTCGGGGACCAGCGGGGGCTGCTGCTGGGCATGATGGCGCGGCCCAATATCTGCTCCCGGGAGTGGATCATTCGCCAGTATGATCACGAGGTGCAAGGGGGCAGCGTGCTCAAACCCCTGGTGGGACGCCTGATCCAGGTGCCGGGGGACGCGGCGCTGATCCGCCCCAGGCCCCAATCCCCGCGGGGCCTGGCCGTGAGCCTGGCCGTCAATCCGGCCTACTCGCAAATCGACACCTACCACATGACCGCGGTCACCATCGATGAAGCGCTGCGGCGGCTGCTGGCAGTGGGGGGCGTTCTGGAGCATATCGGCGGGGTGGACAACTTCTGCTGGCCCAACGTGGAGTATCACCCCCACGAAAACCCCGACGGCAAGTACAAGGCGGCCCAATTGGTGCGAGCCTGCTGGGCCCTTAGGGACCTGTGCCTGGCTTACGGGATACCGCTCCTCTCCGGCAAGGACAGCATGTACGTGGACGGCTTGGTGCCCGGGCCCTTCGGGGAGACGCACCGGGTTTCGGGGCTGCCCACCCTGTTTTTCACCGGGGTGAGCGTCCTTCCGGAGATTCGCCGGGCCATGACCCTGGAGTGGAAGAAACCGGGCGACCTCATCTACCTCCTGGGACACACGCGGCCGGAGTTGGGCGGGTCAGAGTTCTACGAACTCATGGGGTATGTGGGACTGAGCGTGCCGGAGGCCCGGCCAGAGGAGTTTTTGGCTTATTACCGTCTGCTGGAGCAGGCCGGACGGGAGGAACTGCTGGCTTCAACCCACGGGGTCTATCGAGGCGGCCTCTTGGTGCACCTGGCCCTGGCCTCCATGGCTGCGGGCCTGGGGGTGCAGGTGGACCTGAAGGCCGTGGCTCCGGAGGCCCCGGATTTCGCCGCCGCTTATAGCGAATCCGCCGGGCGTTTTCTGGTGAGCATCGATCAGTCCCGGCGAGGCCGCTTTGAGGAGCTGTTTAAGGGCCAGCCCGTATTCCTGCTGGGGGAGGTGCGGCCAGAGGGGCTGCTCAAAGTAGACCGCGGCGCCCGCATGTTGGAGGTCTCTCTGGAAGACCTCAGCATCGCCTGGAAGGCGCGCTTCGGCAACTTGATTTGAGGAGAAGGGGTTTTCTGATATAATTTCCCAAGAGCTGGTTTCAGGGTCAATGAAACTTTGAAGCCGAGGCTTAATTCGAATTCCGAAGGGAAAATTGGCAGCAAAAAGGAGGAAGCAGCGTGAAAAGATTGGCTATCATGGGATTATTAGCCTTTCTGGGGATCATATTGGTCGTGGGCACCCTCTCGGCCCAGCCGGTCGCAAAGCCTGCCGGCCCGGGTAATGGCGGCGGCTCTTTGTGCCCTGCGATGGGCGGTAAACCGGGGCCGGGCTCGCCAGGAGGACAGGGAGGCGGGGTTTGCCCGGGGATGAATCCGCAGGCAGGCTCCCCGATGGCTAAACCAGGACAGCCACTGACGGCGGATCAGGCTAAGGCCCTGGTTGAGCAGGAAATTGGCCGCAACCCGAACTTGAAGACGGGTAAAGTTATTGAGAAAGGCGGCAATTATGAGTTGGATGTGGTCACCAAGGACGGCTCCCTGGTGGACAAAATCGAGGTGAACAAGCAGACCGGCTCGGTTCGCTCGATCTATTGATGGCCACTTGAGGACTCTGCGAAAATTCAGGGATTTCACCTACCCAGGGTGGGACGGGCGCGGGTTTGACAGTCGCGGGCGGCTGTCCTGTCTGGCGCCTCCGCCCCATTAACAGGAAGGAACCATGCACGCCGAGATGTTGGTCCTACGGTTCAACCGGGAGGTGGTAGATCAGCCCATTATCTACCGGCTGGTTAAAGAATTCGATCTGGAATTCAACTTGCTGAAGGCCACCATCTACCCCCAACAAGAGGGGGTGATGGTCATGGAGCTGCGGGGCCATCCCCAGAACTTCCGCCGGGGCCTCAAGTTTCTCCGGGATGCGGGAGTCCAGGTGAAACGGGTGGCCAAGGAAGTGCGGCGCAATGAGGAGCGCTGCTACCAGTGCGGAACCTGTACCGCGGTCTGCCCCACCGGCGCCCTCTACATGGAGCGGCCGGAGATGGCGGTGCTGTT
The DNA here is from genome assembly GCA_049585595.1 of Desulfobaccales bacterium. Lineage (GTDB taxonomy): Bacteria > Desulfobacterota > Desulfobaccia > Desulfobaccales > 0-14-0-80-60-11 > JAPLJC01. The sequence continues at coordinate 53,523 of JBAVAG010000023.1, read as the reverse complement.
CGACGCCGGTAAATGCAGCGCCTGTGAGCTCTGTTGCCCGGTTTGCCCGGCCCGGGCCATGGAAGTGGAACTGGACCGCAGCGCCCTCTAACCAAAAAGTGCGGCGGCAGGCGTCCCCCCTGATTTTTGCAAGGGTGGCGCCGCGGTCGTCTCCTCCCTGGACCTCTTGTTGCTCCCTTTCTTGGCGGGGCAACCTCAATTAGCGGCGGCCAAACCGGCCTGCCTGGCCCGGCTGGCAACCGCCGCGCCCATTTTTTCTAATAAATTAATAGATGGCCGGCGCCGTTAACACTAATGAAACAATACCTATGCTATCATCAGGGTAGTAAGAGAGTCAGCCATTTAAAATAATCCTGGCCGGGAAGCTTAAAGCCATGAAGCGGCTTAAACTGGCGATGGTTTTCGCAGCAGTTTTGTTGATCCTCATCTGTCGGATCGCAATGGCAGAGCAGGAGCAGGACTCACGATTAGCGGAGCCGGACCAGCCGGGAGAGGAGGATGTCCTAAACCGCGAGCTTTGGCGGTTTGCCAAGGGGACCCCATACGAAGAAGCCGAACGCCACGTTGAGAAGATGCGGAAAACGGAGCCGGCGCCGCCTGCGGAGGTTGTCCTGCCGACGGGTTGGAAGATCGCCCCGGCAGGCCGGCAGTTCCCGGTGGGACGGTTGCCTGAAGAGGCCGTCTTCTATGGGAAGCACATTGTAGTGCTCAATACGGGGTATTATTCCAAGGAGCCGCAAGAGATTTCCATCGTGGACCCGGTCTCCGGGGAGGTAAAGGTACTTAGCCCCGGCTCCTTGTTTGTGGGCGCCGCGGCCGGTTTAGACGGAGACCTTTATGTGAGTGGAGGCTACGACCAGGCGGTCTATCGTTACAACTCCAATTTCAAACTCGTGCAGAAATATCCGGTGAGAGGGTATGCCGCGGGACTGGCGCCCATCGATCCGGACCACCTGGCCGTCGTCTACCTGGTGGTGGGCAGCGAGCCGAAAGCCGAAAATAGCGTCACCTACGGAAAGGGTAAACTGGCAATTCTCAATACGAAGACCGGGCGTATCGAACATGAGGAAGAGGCGGGGTACTTTCCGCACACGGTCTGCTATTTTAACAAAAAATTATACGTCACTATCCTGGGCGAGGACAAACTGAAGGTCTTCGATTCCCAAGGCCATTTTCAGAAATCCCTGGCTGTGGGAAAGACCCCGCAGGATCTCTGCCCGGACTCGCAAGCCAACCGCCTCTACGTGGTGAACACCGGCTCGGATAATCTATCAGTGGTCGATGCCCAGAAAGATGAAGTCGTATCCGAGATCGGCGTTGGCAGCCCCGGGGAGGGGTTCGGCTACGCTCCCACCTCGTGCGCCGTCGCCGGCGACCGCCTCTTCGTGACCCTGGCTTATAGAAACGCGGTGGGGATATTCGATAAAAAGGCGGGCAAGCCTCTCGGCTTCATTCCAACCGGCTGGTATCCGACCAAGGTGATCACCGGGAAGGATTGGCTGGCCGTTCTGAGCGCCAAGGGAATCCGGGCCCGCAGACCCAATGTCAGGAATGAGTACGTATTGACTCTATTGAAAGGGACGCTGGGGGTTATTCCCCAGGATCAGATTGAGGCGAACCTGCCTGCCTGGACGCGGCAGGTGGAGGAGGGAGCGCCGATATACGGTTTCCAAAAGGGTAACATGCCTGCCGTCCGGTACGTTTTTTTCATCATCAGGGAGAACCGCACTTATGACCAGGTGCTGGGCGACCTGGGACGGGGAAATGGCGATCCGTATCTGACGCTTTTCGGGGATAGAATCACCCCGAACGCCCATAAACTGGCCAAACAGTTCGTGACCCTGGACAATTATTATGCCGACGGCGAGATCAGCGTTCTCGGCCACAGTTTCACCACCAGCGGCTATGCGAGCCCCTTTCTGGAGTCGCTCGGCAACCTGTCGTATTCGAACCGATACGCAGGCTACCCGTTCGGATGTGTTCCGGCGCTGTATTCGCCGAAGTACCTGTGGGATGTGCTGGAGAAGAAGAATATCGATTATCGTATCTACGGGGAGAATTATTTTCTCTATACCAGGGCTCAGCGCCTCCTCAAGGAGAGCTTTGAGGCGACCCCCCGCCTGGCCAAGGAATTTTATGACAAATTCTACGCCCGCATGATGGTGCTTGCCTCGGCGACGGACCGCGGCGAGGGGTTGTATGCCCATGTCGCTCTGTTCGAGCCGCAGCCGGACTCGGTGGCTAAGGCTGAGGAACTCCTGAAAACTAGACCTGAGGTGGCCCAGGTGCTCTCGTTCTACCTGCTGGGGGATAGCAGCCTGGTCCCGCAGTTAGGAACCAATGAGAAACTGCGGGACGGAGTTGCCGAATATCTCTTCCATTACCCCATCGACTACCCCTCCTGGGACCTCAACATTTCGGACCTCGATAGGGTTAAAGTATGGAGAGCCGATTTCGAAAATCAGGTCAACCAGCACTCGGTGGCGCAATTTCAGTATATCTGGCTTCCCAACGACCATACGGCCGGGACCGATCCGCACTCCTCTCCGCCTGATCAGTTTGTGGCCCAAAACGATGCGGCCCTGGGTGTTATCATCAACACCATCTCGCACAGCCCCATATGGAAAGAAAGCCTCATCCTGATAACGGAAGACGACGCCCAAAACGGGCCGGATCACGTGGATGCCACGAGGACCGTGGGTTTGGCGGTAGGCCCCTATGTCAAGAGGGGTGCGGTGGTGAGCGACCGCTACGACCAGCTCAGCATGCTGCGCACGATCGAGATGCTGCTCGGAATTGACCCCATGAACCAAAACGACGCCCTGGCGGTGCCGATGTTCAGCATATTCAGCGAACACCCGGACTACACGCCCTACGAACCGACGCCGCCGTCCAAGCAAATGGCCGCTGCCGACCAGACCCGGTATAATCGATTATTGGAAGGCGAGAAAAAAGAGCCTTGAGGCCGGCAATAATCCCGGGTCGAAGGCCGGGCCGGGCCTGCCCCGAAAATGGACCACGGAGACAACCAGGACAACAGGGACAAAAAAATCGCCCGCAGGCTTGGAGCAAACCACTTCCTCCCCCAGTACTTCTGGTTCCCTAAACAGTTTCGCGCCATAATAGATCTAGTGAAGATGTTTAATGGCTCTGAACTTGATGCTGCTCACTTTGCCCTGCACCACGAAAAGATCATCCTTGGCGGGAGGAGGCGTAAATTCTGCGCCGGGACAACAGGCCATGGCTTCCAATTCCACTGGCTTTAGGAGATGCCGGGCCACAATCTGGATCTCGGCAAAGCCCGCTTCCCTTATCATGTTAATGTATTCATCTTCAGGAATCGCCCCTCCCAAACATCCGGACCACGTTATTTGGAACCGCTCTTTGAGCTCGGAACCGATTTTCTCGGTAAGGACGATATCCGAAATGGCGACCCGGCCACCGGGTTTCAGGATGCGCAAGGCTTCTTGGTACACCGCGGCTTTATCAGGGATCAGATTAATGACGCAGTTGGAGATTATTACATCCACGCAGCCATCAGGGAGTTCGGTGCTAGCCATATCCGCGACGCGAAGCTCAATATTCCCTTCTGGCAAGCGCGCCGCCTCGATGGCCTGCTTGGCCCGCTCGACCATCTCCGGAGCAAAGTCTATTCCTATTACCCTCCCTTGCGGGCCTACCTTGCGAGCTGCCAAGATGACATCCAGGCCAGCGCCGCAGCCGAAATCCACCACCACCTCCCCTGACTGAATAGCCACGAAACCGGTGGGGTTGCCACAACCGCGGGAAAGGTTGCGCGCCACCGCCGGCACCTGGGCCAGATCCGCCTGGCTATAGAGATGCTGATCCACCGCAAAGCCCGAACCGGGCTCTCCTTTGCTGGGTCAACAAGACTCCTGTCCGCCCCCGGTCTCGGCAAATTTACCGTATCTACCCTTGACTATTTGGGATATCTTTTCGGTACTCAAAATGTCCACCTCCAGTTCGGGGTATTTTCATTAATCAGAGATTACCAGGTTCCCGGTTATGAGCCCCGCCGGAGGCGTTGCAGCAATGCCGTGGTGGAATAGCCCGGGACGAAGGGGAGGGTTAAGACCTGGCCGCCCCCGGCCAGGACGACCTCCCGGCCCACGATTTGGGTTAATTGATAGTCCCCGCCCTTTACCAGGATGTGCGGCTTAAGAAGGGTGATCAGCTGCAGGGGGGTGTCCTCATCGAAGAGCATCACCCGGTCCACACACGCCAGGGCTGCCAGGACCCGGGCCCGGTCGCGCTCCGGGGTGAGGGGCCGCCCCTGGCCTTTGTCCAGGCGGCGCGCCGAGGCATCGGTATTCACCCCGATGATTAGCGCCTCCCCCAGTGAACGGGCCTGCTCCAGGTAGGCAACGTGGCCGGGATGTAGGAGTTCGAAGACCCCGTTGGTGAAGACCACCCGCTGTCCCTGCTCTTGCTGCTCCTGAACCCAGCGGGCCGCCTCCTCCCGGTTTACTATCTTTTGGGCGGTGTCGCAGTTAGGCAAAAAGTCCTCCGAATAAAAAGACCACCGCGATAATGTTGTTCATTCAAGCACCAGGCCCCGGTGCGCAGTCATCTCTCTCGTCATTCTGAGGGAGCCGCAGGCGACCGAAGAATCTCCGAATAGGAGATGCTTCGCTGCGCTCAGCATGACAAAAATGTGGGCCGGGCGCCACCCCTGGACCTTATTCCTGCTTTACCCGGGCCACCGTGAGGACCTCCACCCTGGCGGCCCCGGCCCGGCGCAGCGCCAGGGCGCATTCCTTAACCGTGGAACCGGTGGTGTAAAGATCGTCAATGAGGAGAACGTTCTTTCCCTGGACCTTTTCGGGGTGAGGGACGCTGAAGGCGGCCCGGACGTTGGCCCGGCGTTCTTTGGGCTTGAGCCCCACCTGGGGCACGGTGTAACGCACCCGGGTGAGGACCTCCCGGCCCAGAGACGCGCCTTTGAATCCCCGGGCCAAAAGCCAGGACTGGTTGAAGCCGCGGGCCTTGAGGCGGCGGGGGTGCAGCGGCACCGGCACCAGGAGGTCGGCGGCGGCCGCCATCGCCAGGCATTGGGGGCGGTGCAGCCAGCTTTGCAGAACCGGCAGATAGGACATCCGGGCGGAGAACTTGAAGCGCTTGATGGCCTCCGCCACCGGACCCTCATAGAGAGCGGCGGCCCGGGCCCGGTCATAGGGGGGCGTCTCTGTGGCGCATTCTCCACAGAGGCGGTCATCGCCCTCCCGGGCCGCAAAGACCCGGCCGCAGCAGATACACAAAGGGCTCTGCACCCATTCGATCTGCGCCTCGCACTCCGGGCAGACCGCCTGCGCCGCGGCCTCCCCCACCGCGGCCCCGCAGAAGAGGCAAAAGCGGGGCAGAAAGAATCCCAGCACGTTTAAACTGAAGCGCTTGAGATTGGCCAGGGCAAGAGGCGTCACCGGATGTTCTCCTGGAAAGATTTTATCTAATTACGCCGCCTATTGCCATATCAAGGGTTTATATGAAGTTTTTAGGGAACGCGGTTAGGGAGGCGGGCACAGCCCGCCCTATGATGGGCAAATGCGAAGGGGGGATCTTCTAGGGCGACCTGTGGCCGCCGATTATCGGGGATTTGGCGATTAACTACTCCGCCGCCAGGCGTTGAGCCAGGTCCTGGGCGTCGGCGAAGAGGTTGCGGACCGCGGTCTCGGTAAGGCCGGCGCCCCGGGCCAGCCGTTCCGCCTGCTGGCGGCTGATGAGATCTCCGGGGGCGTGGGCGTCGGTATTGAGGATCAGGGAAGCGCCGACCTCCAGGGCAATGCGGGCCACGTGGCCGTTGGCCAGGCAGTGGCCTTTGCGGGCTGAGATCTCCAGGAAAACGGAGCGTTCCCGGGCCAGGGCCGCCTCCTCCGGGGTGATGAGGCCTGGGTGGGCCAAAATGTCGATGTCGGCCTCCAGGGCGGCCCGGTTGGTCCCCGGGGCCACCGGCTCTGCCAGGGTCTCGCCGTGCACCACGATGAGCGGGACCCCCAGGGCGCGAGCCTGGGCGGTCAGGGGGCCGATGAGGGCAGGGGGCAGGTGGGTGAATTCCAGGCCGGGAATGAGGATGGGCGCCTCCCCCCGGTTGAGGCTCCGGGCCGCAGCCCGGAGCACGGCGAAAACCGCCTCGAAGTTGGAGGCGTCCACGTGGTCGGTGATTCCCAGGTAGCGGTAGCCCCTGACCTGGGCCCGGCGCCATAATTCCGCGGGCAAAAGTTCGCCGTCGCTGTTCAGGGTGTGGGTGTGCAGGTCAATCATGGAGAACGGTTTTCGGTTTTCAGTTATCGGTAAATGTCAGGGCCGGGAGACCCGATCACAGGCTGGAAGCCTGTGCCACTGTCGCCCCTACATCTTGTACTTGCCGAAATCTTCGGGATCGAGGCTCTCCAGGATCTCAGTCCATTTTTTAGCGTCGTCGCTGGTAATGGCCTCTTTGGCCGAAAGGTCGACCCGGCGGGCCTTTTGAATCACCACCTCCGCCACGAAGATGGGGGCCTTGGTGCGCAGCGCTATGGCGATGGCGTCGCTGGGGCGGGCGTCTATGGTCACAACGCTCCCCCCCCGGGAAAGGTAGATGAGGGCAAAATAGGTATTGTCCCGAAGGTCACAGACCTCCACCTTGCTCACCTGGGTCTCCATGAGTTCCATGATGTTTTTCAGCAGGTCATGGGTCATGGGGCGGGAGAATTTAATGTTCTCCAGCTCGCTGGCGATGGCCGTGGCCTCCAGTAGTCCGATCCAGATGGGGACCGCCTTGTCCGACGCCACATCCTTGAGGATCATGATGGGGCTATTGGTGAAGGGGTCAATGGTCAATCCGGAAACGGTCATTTCCCTAAACATGTTGCCTCCTGCGATGGGTATGCCTCAGGCATCCGCCTCTGCTCCCCAGAACGGCCCTGGGTCCAAGAGCCTGTCAAGGAATGGGGGTGGGCTGCGGTGATGGCAACCCGGGTCAGTTGCCCCGTAAGGCGCCGGGGTCCGCTAAAATTTACCACCTGATTGGTCCTGAGGCGGCCGCAGAGCTGCTGCTCCGGGCTCCGTTTGCTGGCGCCCTCCACCAGGACCTCCTGAAGGAGCCCCAGCAGGCGGGCGTTGGCCGCCAGGGTGAGTTCATCCTGCAGGGCCTGCAAGCGGGCCAGGCGCTCCGCCTTGGTCTCTTCCGGCACCTGGTCCGGAAGGTCCGCGGCCCGGGTTTGGGGCCGGGGGGAGAACTTAAAGGAGAAGGCCTGTTCAAAGGCCGCCTGCCGCATCAGGTCCAGAGTCTGGGCAAAGTCGGCCTCGGTCTCCCCGGGGAAGCCCACGATCAGATCGGTGGAGACGGCAATGCCGGGGCAGGCGCGACGCAAGCGGGACACTTTTGCCAGGTAATCCTCCCTGGTATAACCGCGGTTCATAGCCTGAAGGATGCGGTTGGACCCGGACTGCACCGGCAGGTGCAGATGCTCGCAGAGCGGTGGGAGGGAGGCCAGGGCGGCCAGCAATTCATCGGACAGGTCCCGGGGGTGGGAGGTGGCAAAGCGCAGCCGGGCCAGCCCCGGAAGTTGGGCGAGGCGGCGCAGCAACCCGGTAAAGGTGATGGGAGTGTCGAGGCCGCGGCCGTAAGAGTTGACGTTTTGCCCCAAAAGGGTGACTTCCAGGCCGCCGGCGGCTAAGAATCCGGAGACTTCCGCCACGATGGCCTCGGGGTTCCGGCTGGCCTCCCGGCCCCGGACATAGGGAACCACGCAATAGGTGCAGAAGTTATCGCAACCCTGCATGATGGTGACGAAGGTCTGGGCCGGCCCCCGGGACCAGATCCGGGCAGGCGGCTCAGGAAGGCACTGCTCCAGCTCCAGCGCCGCGGGACGCTGGCCCAGGGTGGCCCGGCGCACCAGCTCCGGCAGACGCCGGCTCGCCTGGGTGCCGAAGACCAGGTTCAGGTGCGGCGCCCCGGCCAGCAGGCGTTCCCCTTCCTGTTGGGCCACGCAGCCTCCCACCCCTAAGATGAGCCGGGGGTTCCTGGCTTTCAGGAATTTTAAACTCCCCAGCAGGCTATAAAGCTTTTCCTCGGATTTGCGCCGAATGGCGCAGGTATTGATAAGATAGAGATCCGCTTCTTCGGCCCGGCAGGTGACCTCGTATTCCGGCGCCAGATACCGGGCCATCTGCTGGGAGTCGGCGTGGTTCATCTGACAGCCGAAGGTGCGGATGTATAGCTTCTTTTTCGAGACCGACATACCTTAATGTTTATTAGAAACCCCGGCCCTTGTCAACTACGCGGCCGCGGCCCCTGGACAGGCCCTTCTCGCTGGAGTAGAATGGGGCGTGCTTTAAGTTCGGGCATAGAGATTTTGCCCGGCTCCTAGCCAAAACCTTGCTGGACACTACCGATATTTGCATTTTCGGTTTTTGGCAAGGGCGGGAGGCCTTTTGACTCCCCCGCCCCTCTGCCCAAAAAAATAGAGCCCCGGAGCCTTTATGTTATTCCCCATCCGCGGCGCGCCGTCACTGCGGCGCCAGCCATGGGTCACCCTGGGTCTGATCGCCGTCAACGTGGCGGTTTTTCTCTATGAATTGCGCCTGGGACCGCAGGGCGCCGCGGCCCTCGTTCAGCACAAAGGGGCGGTGGCGTCCCACCTGAGCCAGCCCCATTTGCTATTTTCGCACCAGGGCCTGAGCGCCCTGCCCACCATGTTCAGTTCCCTTTTCCTCCACGGGGGCTGGGTCCACCTCATAGGTAATATGTGGTTCCTCTGGATCTTCGGGGAGGCCCTGGAGGATGACCTGGGCCACGGGCGCTTTCTGGCCTTTTATCTGTTTTGCGGGTTCTTTGCCGGGATCTTCCACGTGCTGGGGTGGTCGCAACTGCGCGCCCCCTTGATCGGGGCCAGCGGCGCCATCGCCGGGGTGTTGGGCGGCTATCTGAGGCGATTGCCTCAATCCCCCATCCACACGCTGATACTATTCCGACTGCGGCCGGAGATGGTGCCCATCCCGGCCTATGCCTTGTTGGGGCTGTGGCTGGTTTTGCAATTTTACGGCCTGCGGCAAGGGGGGCCGGTGGCCTGGTTGGCCCACCTGGGGGGCTTTTTCATCGGCCTGGTCACGGTCAACTATTTTACCCCGGTGCAGGCTTCGGTGGGGAAACCGGCCCGGAAATCGAGCCGGAAGGCTAAAATCAGGAAACCGGTCAAGAAGCGAGCTTGAAGAATTTGGGGCCAAGCCGGGTGTTCTTATATCTGGGCAGCGCGGGTAAGAGGGCGCCGGCCAGGGGCCGATCTGCGGGCCGGTCTGAGGGTGCCAGGGAACATCACGAATAAGGAGTTAATATGCAATTCAGTGAAGGGCGGCTGGGACGCATCTTCGTTTTGCGGTTGGAAGAGGGCGAGCAGCTTAATGACAGCATCGAGAAATTTGCCCGGGAGCACAAGATCGACCATGGACTGGCATTTTACCTGGGAGGGGCCGGGGATGGCAGCCGGTTGGTGGTGGGACCAGTTGCCAACCGGGAAGACATCGTTCCCATGATCCATACCCTAAGTGGCGCCCAGGAGGTTTTGGCCCTGGGAACCCTGATCCCCAATGAGGCGGGGGAGCCGGTGCTGCATATGCACGCCGCCGCGGGACGTGAGGGGCAGGGCACGGTGGGCTGTACCCGGGCCGGGGTAGCGGTATGGCTGGTGGGGGAGGTGGTGCTCCTGGAGATCCTGGGAGCCGCCGCCTCCCGGAAAAAGGACCCGAAGGCCGGGTTTCAGTTGCTTAAGATCGATTGAAAAAGCGTTCAGCTATCAGCTATCAGCAAATGCAAAACCCGGTTACGGCTTATTAAAGTGTAGGTGGGCACTGCCCACCATTTCTCTTGAGAACGGAAATTAATACGGCGATGGGCAGGCTTTCTGGCCTCGCAGAAAAGGGTGTTCGGGTGGAATTGAATAAAGATATGTGGGAGGGGCTGGTCCAGACCGGGCGGCAGGCGGCCCTGGCGGCCGGCGCTCTATTGCGGCTGAACTTCTCCAAACCCCACCGGATAACCTACAAGGGGGCCATCGACCCGGTCACCGAAAGCGATCTGCAATCCCAGGAACTGATCGTGGCCCTGATCCGCCGGAATTTTCCGGATCATGGCTTCCTGGCGGAGGAAACGGCAGCCGCAGGAGGGGCCGATGGACTTGGGCCCCAGGCGACCCTGCACCCGGACTCGGAGCCGCGGCCCTGCCGCTGGATCATCGACCCCCTGGACGGCACGGTCAACTTCGCCCACGGCTTTCCGGCCTTCTGCGTGTCCATCGCCCTGGAGGTCGAGGGACGACTGGAATATGGGGTGGTCTACGACCCCATGCGGGATGAGCTCTTTGAGGGGAGACGTGGCCAGGGCGCCCTGCTGAACGGCCAGGCCATCCAGGTATCCGGGATTGACCGCCTGGACCGGGCGTTGGTGGCCACGGGCTTTCCCTACGACATCCGGGAGAGGCTGCCGGAGACCATAGCCCGGCTCTCGCGCATCCTGGGGACGGTCCAGGGGTTGCGGCGGGCCGGCGCCGCCGCCCTGGACATGAGTTATCTGGCCTGCGGCCGATTAGACGCCTTCTATGAAGAAAACCTCAAACCCTGGGACACCGCGGCCGGCCTGCTGCTCATCAGTGAAGCCGGCGGCCGCCTCAGCAACTTCAGCGGCGGGCCTTACGACCTCTACTCGCCTAATATTTTGGCAAGCAATGGGATTTTGCATGACCCTTTATTATCTTGTCTAAAGAAAGGTTAACAATGCGGGGAACGCTGGCCGGAGTCGAACTGGTTCAATCTAAATTATTCAAAAGTTCTTCCAAAGATACTCCGCTCTTGGCCAGGAGGCTGCGCAAGGTGCCCCGGGCGACAAATTGATGATCGGGGATGGAAAGGGGTGGCGAGATGGCCGGGCTTGATCAGGATGATGTGGCTGCCGCGCAGGCGGGCTATTTCCCAGCCGAGTCGTTCAAAGACTTTGACAACTTCCCTGGGCCTCAGTAAGGGGATTGACCCCATTCCACCTCAACCTCGATCTGGCGGGTAGGGACCGTCAACGGTAATCCTTTTTCAGCGCGCACGGCCAGGCATTCCTTGATCGCCTCATTAATGTTTCTTTCCGCCTCAACTTCTGTCCGTCCCTGGCTGACGCAGCCCGGGATGGCAGGGCATTCGGCGATATACATGCCGTCTTCATCCTGGGATATGGTAATGAGAAATTTCAATCTGATTCTCCCGATTATTGAAGGTAATTCGATTCCGTTTCAGGAAACCTATTGACAACAATCAGTGATTTGAATATACACTTTTCAGAGAAAAGAAGATGAAAAATTTCGATTCAAAAAACTGGTGCTGGTGGCGGGTGATGGCGGTTTCGTGAGGTGCGTCTCCAGCCAGTGAGAGATATTTGGGGGCCCCTCGCGAGAGGGGCCCCGTTTTTTGGCGCTTTATAAAAGCCGTGGCCCATTAGGGACGCGGTTTTTTTTTACCGCGGCCAACCGCCGCTGGCAACGTTCATTGAGCACCGTCAGGCAAAACACAAAAATAATTATTTTAATTGTGGTTAAAGGCGGTTATCTGGATTAAATTTTAGATCAATAGACGGAGCAGACATGACGCAAACGGATTTTGCCACCTTCAGCTCTCTCGCCCGGCAGGGCAACCTCATTCCGGTCTACCGGGAAATCCTGGGGGACCTGGAGACCCCGGTTTCCGCCTATAAGAAGTTGCGGGGCCAGGGCTCTTCCTATCTGCTGGAGAGTGTGGAGGGCGGCGAGAAGTGGGGACGCTTCAGTTTTCTGGGGCTCAACCCCTCCGTGCTCTTTCAGGTGCAGGAAGGCCGCGTCACCATCCGCCGCCAGGGGCGGGAGGAGGTTTTGCTGCTGGAGGCCGGCGCCGATCCTTTTGAATACTTGCGCCGGCTGCTGGCGGACTTGCGGGCTATGGCCGCTCCGGGACTCCCCCGATTTTGGGGGGGACTGGTGGGTTATCTGGGGTATGACATGGTGCGCTATATCGAGCGGCTGCCGGATTTGACCCCGCCCGGCCCCATGCCTGAAGCCAGGCTGATGTTAGCCGACAACCTCCTGATTTTCGACAACCTGCGCCAAACCATCAAGGTGATGAGCCTGGTGCTTCTTAACCCGGAGGTTTCCCTGAAGTCCCAATACGAGGGGGCGCTGCAGGCCATCGAGGTCCTCATCGAACGCCTGGGACAGCCGGTGCCCCGGAGCCTGCCCTCACTCCCAAGGCCTTCGGGATCGCTCAGTTCCAACCTCACCCGGGAGAACTTCGAGGCCATGGTGGTGCGGGCCAAGGAATATATCGCCGCCGGAGACGTGATCCAGGTGGTGCTGTCCCAGTGCTTTCAGACCCCGCTGCGCCACGATCCCCTGGACCTGTACCGGGCCTTGCGCATCATTAACCCCTCGCCGTACATGTTCTACCTGGACCATGGGGACCTGCAGCTGGTGGGAGCCTCCCCCGAGATCCTGGTGCGCCTGGAGGAAGGACGCATCACCTATCGGCCCATCGCCGGCACCCGCCCCCGGGGAGCCGACGAGGCGGCGGACCGGGAGCTGGAGGCGGAACTGCTGGCAGATCCCAAGGAGCGGGCCGAACACCTGATGCTGGTGGATCTGGGGCGGAACGACGTGGGCCGGGTGGCGAAAATCGGCAGCATCCGGGTGCCGGAGCTTTTCAGCATCGAGCGCTACTCCCACGTGATGCACATCGTCTCCCAGGTAGAGGGCGAGTTGGCCGCAGGCTGCGACGGCCTGGACGTCCTCAGGTCCACCTTCCCCGCGGGCACCGTCGCCGGCGCTCCCAAGGTGCGGGCCATGGAAATTATAGAGGAACTGGAGCCCACCCGCCGGGGGCCTTACGCCGGAGCAGTGGGTTACCTGGGCTTCGGGGGCAACCTCGACTTCTGTATCACCATCCGCAGCTTTGCCATCCATGGCGGACAGGTCTATTTGCAGGTGGGCGCAGGCATCGTGGCCGATTCCGACCCGGGCCGGGAATACCAGGAGACGGTGAATAAAGGTATGGCCCTGATGCAGGCCCTGGAGCGGGCCGACGGGGGGCTGGCCTAGCGGGGAGTGAGCAGTAAGCAGTAAGCAGTGAGCAGTATGGTTTTCAGCTCAATCGTTACTATTCATTGCTTAAGGGAATGTGATAAGTAATCAAAATGATCTCAATGTCTAATTGGTTTTAGATTTTTCTGCTCACTGCTCACTGCTCACTGCTCACTGAGGCAGATATGTTAGTAATGATAGATAACTATGATTCTTTCACCTATAATCTGGTGCAGTATTTCGGCCAGTTGGGAGAGGAGGTCCGGGTCTTTCGCAATGACCAGATAGACCTTAAGGGAATTGAGGCGGTCCAGCCGGACCGGCTGGTAATCTCTCCAGGACCTTGCTCTCCCACCGAAGCGGGGATTTCCATGGCGGCCATCCTCCATTTTGCCGGACAGATTCCCATCCTGGGAGTGTGCCTGGGACACCAGGCCCTGGGCGCGGCCTTCGGGGGCCGGGTCATCCGCTCCACCCGGCTGATGCACGGCAAGACCTCCCTCATTTATCATGACGGACGGGATCTCTTCCAGGGCGTTCCCTCTCCCTTTGAGGCCACCCGTTACCATTCCCTCATCGTGGAGCGGGAGACTTTGCCCGCCTGTCTCGAAGTTTCGGCCCAGACTGCGGTGGGGGAGATCATGGGGCTGCGCCACCGGGAATACGCCATCTTCGGAGTGCAGTTTCATCCCGAGTCCATCATGACCGCCGAAGGCATCAATCTGCTGCGCAATTTCAGGAAGCGCAGCCGGGGCTGAAGCAGTAGCCAGTAGTCAGTAGCCAGTAGTCGGTGATCGGTAGGCTTTTCAACTCAATCGTTTTTTTCTTTGCCTGAGTGAATGTGATAATTAATGAAAATGATCCAAATGTCTAATCATTTTGCGATTACTGACAGAAGTTAGGTTTTACTGCTCACTGCTCACTGCTCACTGATTACTGACTACTGGCTACTGACTATGGATAAGGATACGAAATTCGAGGCAAATCAGACCTTAGAGTCTAAGAAGGGGCCGGCCGGACCGGAACCTTCCGAAAAGCCCCAGCCGCAGTTTGAAATCGACATCTTTCGGGACTGGTGCAAGTCCTGCGGCATCTGCGCCGCCTTTTGCCCCCGGCAGTGCCTGGAGATGGACGCCCAGGGGGCGCCGCGGGTGAAGAGCCCTGAGCGCTGCAACGGCTGCCGCTGGTGCGAACTGCATTGTCCGGACTTTGCCATCTGCGTCAAGGAGGTGGTTGCCAAAGAACCGGCAGCGGAGGAGACGGAATGACATTGGCAAACTGGATGGGAGAGAAACCATGAATGGCGGGACCCCCGGGAAAGCCAGACTGCTCCAAGGCAACGAAGCCATGGTGGAGGGCGCCCTCTATGCCGGTTGCCGTTTTTTTGCCGGCTATCCCATCACCCCGGCCACGGAGATCAGCGAAGTCATGTCCTACCGCCTGCCCGCGGTGGACGGCACCTTTATTCAGATGGAGGATGAAATCGCCTCCATGGGAGCGGTTATCGGCGCCTCCCTGGCCGGGGCCAAGGCCATGACCGCCACCAGCGGCCCGGGGTTTTCCCTGATGCAGGAGAACCTGGGGTTCGCCTGCGTGGCCGAGGTGCCCGCGGTTATCGTCAACGTTATGAGGGGCGGGCCTTCCACGGGTCTCGCCACCCACGTCAGCCAGGGGGACGTGCAGCAGGCCCGCTGGGGGACCCACGGGGACCACCCCATCATCGTCCTGGCGGTCTCCACCACCCAGGAATGCTTCGAGCTCACGGTGAAGGCCTTCTCGCTGGCGGAAAAATACCGGACCCCGGTGATCATTTTGAGCGATGAAGTGGTTGGGCACACCCGGGAGAAGCTCCTGCTGCCGCCGGAGACGCCCCTGGAGGTAGTGGACCGGGTGCGCCCGGACATGCCGCCGGAATGGTACCTTCCGTATGCCGACACCGCCAGCGGGGTGCCCCCCATGGGCATCTTCGGGGACGGCTACCGTTACCACGTTACCGGTCTGATCCATGACGTGCGGGGTTTTCCCACAGAACGCCCCGACGAGATCGTGCCTTTTTTGAACCGCCTGTTCCGCAAGATCACCCAACACTTCCATGACATCCAGATGGTGAAAGAGGTGCAGACGGCGGACGCCGAGATCCTGGTGGTGGCCTACGGCTCGGTGGCTCGCAGCGCCCGGCGGGCGGTGGCCGAGGCCCGGGAGCGGGGGATCAAGGCCGGACTGCTGCAACTCATCACCCTCTGGCCCTTTCCCCGGCGGCAGTTGGAGCCGCTGCTGCGCCAGGTGCGGGCCGCCCTGGTGCCAGAGCTCAATATGGGCCAGATGTCCCGGGAGGTAAAAAGAATCAACCAGGGCCTGACCCGGGTGGAGGCCTTGAATCGGATCGACGGCAATTTGATTACGCCGGATGAGATTATGGATAGACTCATGAAAATGTAAGAGGACTGCTTACAGCGCAGGCTAAAGCCTGCGGCCACCAGAAAAAAAGCTGAGCGCCCGGGCGACCCGATCACAGGCTGGAAGCCTGTGTTGTAAGGGCGGCGTCTCGCCGCCCTGGGCGGGGAAACCCCGCCCCTACGAAATGGTGCGCAATGCCCAAAAAGGCAAAAGTAAAAAGTAAAAAGGCAAAAATTAAAGGGCAAAATTAGGGTAGCGGGAAAAAAGGAAATTTTGGGCTACACCAACTGTGCTACCCTCGCCTTCGCGGAGAGCTGAAAATGGCCGAAGATGTCACCAAACTGATTCACAAATACCTGCGCCACGAGAAGAGGTTCCCCCACGTCTGGTGTCCGGGCTGCGGCAACGGCATCGTCCTGGGATCCATGATCCGGGCCATCGACGCTATTGGCTACACCAAGGATGAGATCGTCCTGGTTTCGGGCATCGGCTGTTCCGGGCGCATAAGCGTGTACGTCGATTTCAATACCCTGCACACCACGCACGGCCGGGCCCTCACCTTTGCCACCGGCGTCAAGCTGGCCAACCCCAAGCTCAAGGTCATCGTAGTCATGGGGGACGGCGACGCCACCGCCATCGGCGGCAATCATTTCATCCATGCGGCCCGGCGCAATCTGGACCTGACGGCCATTATCATCAACAACAATATCTATGGCATGACCGGCGGGCAATTTTCTCCCACCACCCCTTACGGGGCCTGGGCGGCCACTGCTCAATACGGGCATATCGAACACGCCTTCTCCATCAGCGAGATGGCGGTGACGGCGGGCGCCGCCATGGTGGGCCGGGGCACGGTGTACCACGTCACCCTGTTGGACCGGTTGATGGAACAGGCCCTCAGGAAGGGGGGCTTTGCCGTGGTGGAGGTCATCAGCCATTGCCACACCCAGTTCGGCTCGAAGAACAAGAAGGGCGGCCCGGTGGAGATGATGCGGGCTCAGAAGGAGATGGCGGTGCGGGTGGAGAAGGCCGCCACCATGAGCCCGGAGGAACTGGCGGGCAAGATCACCATCGGCGTCCTGGTGGACCGCGAGCTGCCCATCTATACCGAGGAATACCGGCGCATCCAGGTCGCGGCCCGGGCGGCCTTGGGAGCGAAGCCTAAACCGCAACCCTCTAAACTCAAACCTCAAACCTTTGAACCTTGAACTGATAACCTCGACCTTTGAGCCCAAATTATGGCAATGCGCTTTGAGATTCGCCTGGCCGGCTCCGGTGGCCAGGGGTTGGTGCTGGCAGGGGTGATCCTGGCGGAGGCCGCCGGGATTTATGACGGCAAGTTTGTCTGCCAGACCCAGAGTTATGGCCCCGAGGCCCGGGGGGGCGCCTCCAAGGCGGAGGTGGTCATCAGTGATGCGGAGATCGATTACCCCAAGGCCATCCAGCCCGACGTGCTGCTCGCCCTGAACCAGAAGTCTCTGGACGTTTTTCTGGGTGACCTGAAAGAGGGAGGGGTGCTGCTGGTGGACGCCGACCTGGTGCGAGAGGTGCCGGAGTCGGGGGCGCTGGCCATTCCCTTTACCCGCATGGCCCGGGAGGCCGGCAGGGAATTGATGGCCAACATCGTGGCCTTGGGGGCCCTGGCGGCCATCACCGGCGCGGTTTCCCGGGAAGGTTTGAAAGCCGCGGTCCTGGCCCGGGTGCCGGCCGCCAGCCGGGAAATGAACGAGCGGGCCCTGGAGGCCGGACTGGCCGCGGGCGCCAGGGTCTTGGCCGAGCGAGCCGCGGCGCCCTTCGAAATCGGCAGGGAAGATCGCGAGTAACGGTTAGGCGCCGGACGTGAGTTGGTGAGCACTCGATTTCGTAAATCCGGTAGCGTATTCATTTAAACGCGTGAGTGATTAATTTCCCCTCACTCTAACCCTCTCCCCCATTAGGGGAGAGGGGATAGGGAAGGATCTCCCGCAATACTCCCATCGGTGGGGCGGGCCTCCGTGCCCGCCAACCAAGGCAGGCAGGCAGGGACGCCTGCCCCACCGAAACTAGGCCTCTACCGCGGGAGAGGGGTGGGGTGAGGGGGGGCGGAAAGAAACGTTGCCATATTAAAGATCGAGAATTTGGAAAAAGCGAAAATCCCCATGGACCCGAAAAAGGAAATTGCCCTAAGTGACGGTTCGCCCCTCAGCCCGCAGGAGCAGTTTGTCCTGAAGCAGGCGGCCGCCGGGGAGATCGCCGACCTGAAGCAGGAGTTCGGGGACGCGGCCGCAGAGCGGCGCCTGCGGGCCGGGTTTCTGGAAGAGATGTTGACCGGGGATTTGCCGGGGGTTCGGGTGCACCGCCTGGGGGTGCGGATTAGCAGTGCGGTTATCGCGGAGCCGCTGGACCTGGAGAATGGCGAGGTTACCGTCGCGGTGGCTTTACACGCTTGTATCTTCAAAGAATGGTTTAGCATTAGAGATGCTCGTTTTGATGAATATTTATCATTAAACGGTTCACATTTTTTGAACGGGGTAGATTTTCACCGCTTAAAACTGGCGGTAAGCCTGTTTTGTAGAGACACGGTGTTTAGCGGAATGGTAAATCTCACTGCCGCGGACATCGACGGCCAATTCGCTGCGGAAGGGGCCAAGTTCCTGGCAGAAGATCAGGTGGCCAACTTTAGCGGGCTGCATGTGGGTGAAGGTGCTTTTTTCGATGGGGCGGAATTTCACGGGCCGGCGGATTTTGGCAGCGCCGTCATCAAAGGCGACTTCGGGGCACAGGGGGCTAGGTTTCTGGCGCCCAATCATAAAGCCAATTTTCAGCGGATGCAGGTGGGCCGGGACGCCTCGTTTCAGGGCTGCGATTTCCACGGGCTGGTGAGCTTTGTCCTGGTCGGGATAGCGGGGGATTTGTACCTGGATCCCTTGGAAAAATCCGGCCACCAACTGGCTGCCACCTTTCGCAGCGGCGTCAATTTTCGCGGCGCCCAGATTGGTGGGGAGTTTTCGGCGGATAAGGCACAATTTTTAGGCCACATCAGTGATTTCGAGGCCGTGCAGGTGGGCCACGGTTTCCACGCCAATGGCGCCATCTTCGCCGGGTCGGCGTATTTCACCGGAATGGCGGTGAAGGACAATTTCTACCTCGATCCTTTCGGCAGGCTTAAAACCTTCAAGACCTTGTTTATGGGTCCGGCCGATTTTTCCCGGCTCGAAGTTGGCGGGGTCTTCAATGCCGACCAGGCCATCTTCAAGAGTGAAAGCACGATTTTCTCCGGCCTCAAGGTAGGCCGGGGGGCCTTCTTCATCGGCACCATTTTCTTCGGCGGCCTGGTGTTGAAGGAGGGGCAGCTAACCGACCTGGTAATTCGAGGCCTGCACCCCCTTTCCGTTGGCGGTCTGCCGCTAAATGAGATTGTCCTGAACCGCACCAGGATCGCCCATCGATTAACCATTAGAAATATTGAGGTAAAAAGATTTGAGGCGAGGAGTTTGGAGGTTAAAGGCCCGGTTGAGTTGGTGAGATTGGCCATCAAGGATGAGGCCGATTGGCGCGACGCCTCGCTTTACCATCTCCAACTCGTAGAACCTGAATGGCCGGCCCCGCAAGACCGCGATCTGAAACTCTATCTCGATGGGCTGACCTATAAGAGCCTCACCACCAAAAGAGAGCCCCATAAAGCGGAAAAATGGCAGGAATTGCTGGATTGGCTGGGGCGCAGCCGCTTCAACGCCCAGAATTACTCGCAATTGGACGCCTTTTTTCAGCGCGGCGGCCTCAGGAAATGGGCCGACCAGGCCTTTATCACCGGCAAGCGCCGGGAATTGGCAAAGTTCCCCTGGTGGCACCCGGGCAGGTGGCTTACCAAGATTTTTTGGGATTGGCCGGCGGGCTTTGGCCGCAAACCCGCCCGCACCTTGTGGCCAGCCCTGGCCCTGGTGCTGCTGGGCTGGCTGGCCTTCCACGCCTCCGGCCAGCCCTTTTGGAATGGGTTGGCCGTAAGTCTGGACCGCTTCCTGCCCGGAGTCAATTTAGGGGCGGCCAGGGCTTTCCAGCCGGGGACCCCCTCGAACTATATCTGGGCTTACTGGCACCTGGAAAAAATCATGGGTTGGGTCCTGGCGCCCATCGCCCTGGCGGCCATTTATACCAGGATAAAATAGCCCCTTACAGGACTATAATGATGCTGAAAGAAGCCATTTATCGGGTGGTTCACGGGCACGACTTGAATGAAGCGGAGATGACCCGGGCCATGGAGATTATCATGAGCGGCGAGGCCACCGAGGCCCAGATCGGCTCCTTCATCACCGCGCTTAGGATGAAGGGGGAGACGGTGGCGGAGATCACCGCGGCGGCCCGGGTGATGCGGACCCAGGCCACGCGCATTCCCATTTCCGGTGGCCTCATCGGCCTGGACCGGGACGAAATCAACGTGGATCGGGAGACGGTGGTGGATACCTGCGGCACCGGCGGCGACGCCACTTCCACCTTCAATGTCTCCACCACCACCGCCTTCGTAGTGGCCGGGGCCGGGCTCAAGGTAGCCAAACACGGCAACCGGGCAGTCTCCTCCCGCTGCGGATCCGCGGACGTCATCGAGGCCCTGGGGATCAATCTCTCCCTCACCTCGGAGCAGGTGGCCTGGTGCATCCTGGAAGTGGGCATCGGCTTTCTCTTCGCCCCGCAACTCCATGGGAGCATGCGCTACGCCATCGGTCCCCGGCGGGAGATCGGCATCCGCACCATCTTCAATATCCTGGGGCCGCTCACCAATCCGGCCGACGCCAACGTCCAGGTGCTGGGGGTTTACGAGGCCCGGCTCACCGAGCCCCTGGCTTGCGTCCTGGGGAAGCTGGGGGGCAAGAGCGCCTTTGTGGTCTATGGCGAAGGCTCCTATGACGAAATCAGCATCGTCGGCCCCACCCGGGTGAGCCAACTCCGGGAGGGCAAGGTGCGCACCTATGACATCGCGCCGGAGGATTTCGGCCTTAAACGGGCCACCCTGGCGGAGATCAAGGGCGGCGACGTCTTTGAAAACGCCCGCATTGTGCGCGCCGTGCTGGCAGGGGAGGGGGGGGCCCGGGAAGATATGGTGGCATTGAACGCGGCCGCGGCATACATAGCCGCGGGGTTGAGCCCGGATTTTCCCCAGGGTCTCGAACTCGCCCGGCAGACTATTCGCTCCGGGAAGGCCCTGCAGAAACTGGAGGACTTGATTGCCAAGAGCAGGAGCTTTGAGGCGGCGATCAGTAATCAGTGACCAGCGATCAGTGATCAGTAAAGTACCTCGATTTTCAGGCTGAAGGCTGACTGCTGAAGGCTGATGGCTTAAAAATATGGATTTTCTGGCAAAAATCGTCGAGATGAAGGAGGCCGAGAGCCAGCGCTTGCGGGAGGCGGGGCTGATGGAGCAATTCCGGGCGGCGATTGGCCGGCGGCCGGCGTGTTTCAGCCTGCAAGCAGCCCTTGCGGGCCGACCCGGTCCGGCTATCATCGCCGAAGTAAAGCGGGCATCGCCTGGCAAAGGGGAGTTTGCCATGCACTGGGACCTGGGGGAGCTGGCCCTACGCTATCAGGAGAACGGGGCGGCGGCCATCTCCGTGCTCACCGAGGTCTCTTTTTTTAAAGGCGATCCCGAATTCATCCCGAGATTGCGACCCCTGATCCGGCTTCCCATTCTGCGCAAGGATTTTATTTTGGAGGAGATTCAGGTTTACCAGAGCGCCGCCCTGGGGGCCGACGCCCTGCTGCTGATCGTCAGCCTTCTGAGCCCCGAGAGGCTCCGGGCCTTGCTGTCCTTGACCCGTTCCCTCGGGTTGGAGGCTCTGGTGGAGGTGCACACCGCCGGGGAGATGGCCGCGGCCCTGAACGTGGGGGCCAGGGTTATCGGGATCAATTCCCGGGACCTGCACACCCTTAAGGTATTCCCGGACCGGGCGTTGGAGCTGGCGCGCTTGGCCCCGCCGGGGGTGACCCTGGTGGCCGCTTCGGGTCTGAAGACCCGGGCCGAGGTCGAAAGATACCAGGCCGCGGGCATCCACGCCTTTCTCATCGGGGAGGCGCTGGTGACTGAGAGCGACCCCGGGGCCAAGTTGAGGGAGTTCCTGGGGAACGCCGGCTAAAACAGGGCGGCGGGCACAGCCCGCCCTATGAGGTATAAGCGGCGGAGCTGATTCTCTAGGGCGGCCTGTGGCCGCCGGGTCCTAAAAGCATGGTTCGCATCAAAATCTGCGGCATCACCAATCCTGAAGACGCCCGGCTGGCGTCGGAGTTGGGAGCGGACGCCCTGGGGTTCATCTTTCATCCCGCCAGCCCGCGCCGGGTGGCGCCGGGGGCGGCCCGGGAGATCATCCGGCAACTGCCGCCCCTGGTCCTGAGTGTCGGGGTCTTCGTCGATGAAGAGGCGGCAGTAGTGCGGGAACTGGCCGCCCGGTTGGGCCTGGATTGGGTCCAGCTTCATGGCCGGGAATCGCCGGAGTACTGCTTGAGCCTGGGACGACGGGTGCTGAAGGGATTCCGGATCGAAAACGAAAGCTCCCTGGGGGCCCTGGCAGCGTACCGGGACGCGGTGCAGGCCTTTCTCCTGGACACCTACAAATCCGGGCAGGCGGGAGGCACCGGGGAGACCTTCGACTGGAGACTGGCCCGGCGGGCGCAGGAATTCGGCCCCATCGTCCTGGCCGGCGGTCTGACCCCGGCTAACGTGGCCCAGGCCATCGAGGTGGCCCGGCCCCAGGCGGTGGACGTGGCCAGCGGGGTGGAGGCCGCCCCGGGGAAGAAGGACCCGGAAAAGCTGAGGGACTTTTTTGACGAAGTAGCCAGTAGCCAGTAGTCAGTAGCCAGTAGTCAGTGGTCAGTGAGCAGTGAGCAGTGAGCAGACAAGGCAGGGGTGAAGGGTCAGGGATCAGGGGTCAGGGTTTGGTGGCGGCATTCAATGTAGCCGCAGGCTTTAGCCTGCGCCGAGAGGAATAATGATCGTCCGTCAAACAAAGCCTGCGCCGGCGCGGTGGTGACACTGGTGGAGGGTCGATAGTGAGCAGTAAGCAGTGAGCGGTGGTTTATCGCCGAGAAAGCACATTTATTCTTAATAAAGACACTGGCCACTGATTACTGATTACTGATTACTGGTGCGAACAAAGGAGGTTTAATTGTTACCGGATCGGCATGGCAGATATGGGCGGTATGGGGGCCGGTTTGTCCCGGAGACCCTGATGCCGGCCCTTTTGGAGTTGGAGGCGGCCTATCATCGGATTAGCAGGGAACGGCAATTTCGGGAGGAGTTATCCTGGTATCTTAAGGATTACGTGGGCCGGCCCACGCCCTTATACCACGCCCGGCATCTGACCGAAGCCCTGGGAGGCCCCCAGATTTACCTCAAGCGGGAGGACCTGGCCCATACCGGGGCCCACAAGATCAACAACACCCTGGGCCAAGGGCTGCTGGCCCGCCGCATGGGTAAGAAAAGGATTATTGCCGAAACCGGGGCCGGCCAGCACGGGGTGGCCACCGCCACGGTGGCCGCCCTGCTGGGGCTGGAGTGCGACATCTACATGGGCACGGAGGATATCCGGCGCCAGCGGCTCAACGTGATCCGCATGCGACTCCTGGGCTCCCGGGTGATCCCGGTGGAGTCCGGCAGCCGCACCCTGAAGGATGCCATGAACGACGCCATCCGGGATTGGGTCACCAACGTGCGCCACACCCACTATGTCCTGGGCTCCGTGGGCGGGCCGCACCCTTATCCCATGATCGTCCGGGACTTCCAGGCGGTCATCGGCCGGGAGGCCAAGGCCCAGTTGCACCGGCTCACCGGCCGCCTGCCCCAATGCCTGGTGGCCTGCGTGGGCGGCGGCAGCAACGCCATGGGGCTGTTTCACGCCTTTGAGGACGACGTGGTGCGCTTTGTGGGGGTGGAGGCTGCGGGCCACGGCCTGGGCAGCGGACAGCACTCCGCCACCCTGGTGGCCGGGAGCCGGGGGGTGCTGCACGGCGCCTTCAGTTACCTCCTGCAGGATCCCTGGGGCAACATCCAGGAAGCCCATTCGCTGGCGCCGGGGCTCGATTACCCCGGAGTCGGCCCGGAGCACTCCTATTTCAAGGATTCAGGAAGGGCCGAATATGTAGCGGTGAGCGATAGCGAGGCCCTGGCGGGTTTTCGACTGCTGTCCCGGACCGAGGGGATACTCCCGGCCCTGGAGAGCTCCCACGCGGTGGCCTATCTTGAGCGGCTGGCGCCCGAATATTCCCCGGATGACCTGATTATCGTCAATCTCTCGGGCCGCGGCGACAAGGATGTCGAGGCCGTGGCCCAGGCCCTGGAGGTGTCCGGTGACGCGGATTGATCGGGTGTTCAAGAGGCTTAAGGCCAGGGGCGAGGGCGCCCTCATTCCCTTCATCACCGCCGGCGACCCGGATTTGGCCACAACCCGGGCCCTGGCCCTGGAGATGGCGGCCAGGGGCGCAGACCTGCTGGAGTTGGGGGTTCCCTTTTCCGACCCTCTGGCGGACGGCCCCGTCATCCAGGCGGCCAGCAATCGGGCGGTGCAAGCGGGGGTGCACCTTAAAGAGGTCTTGGAGACGGCGGGGGCCTTGCGCCGGGAAACGGAAATACCTCTGATCCTGATGGGATATTACAATCCCATCCTGCAATACGGACTGGAGCGCACCGCCCGGGAGGCCGCGGCCCTGGGAGTGGACGGCTTCATCATCCCGGACCTGCCGCCGGAGGAGGCGGAACCCTGGCGGCAGGCCGCGGCCCAGGCCGGGGTGGCGGCGATCTTTTTGGCCTCACCCACCAGCGGGGAGCGGCGCATTCACAGGATAGGCCGGCTTACCCGGGGGTTTCTCTACTATGTTTCGGTGACCGGAATCACCGGGGCGCGGCAGGAGCTGCCGCCTGAGCTGATCGCGGCCTTGCGGGAAGTCCGCAGTCTGGTGAAATGCCCACTGGCAGTGGGCTTCGGCATCTCCAGCCCGGAGCAGGTGGCGTGGCTGGCTCCTTACGTGGACGGCGTGGTGGTGGGCAGCGCCATCGTCCAGCGGGTGGCCAGGCTTAAGGGGCAGGAACTCATCAAAGAGGTGGGTGATTTTATCGCGGCGCTGAAGGAGCCGCTGCGGAGGCCATGAATCGAGGCAACACGGTCAGGAGGGGTTTCAATCTGGATTATGCAACAAGAATTGATGGAAACTAACCTAACGCGGGAAACTCCACTCATCAAAAAGACTCCTGGTTGGGGGCCAGCTTGAGCAGGTGCTCAATGTGGCCCATTTTGATCCTGGACATGTAACGCACAATATCTGAACTGGTCAAAATTCCGATGGGTTGCTTCATGCCGGCATGGGGGTCTATGATGACCAGGTGCTCGATCTTATTCTTGACCATCAGGTCGATGGCCTTCTCAATGGGCCATTGGGGGTCGACTCTCATCCGGTAGGGCCGCATGGCATCTTCAGCACAATGCTGCTCTAAATTCTCGCCAAAAAAGTGAATCATCTCCATGATGGAGACCAGACCCCAGACTTCCCCGCTTTCATGGAGGACCACCACCGAGCGGAAATGGTTCAGATGCATCATCTTGGCTATTTCTTTCAAGTTGTCGTCTGGGTAACAAAAGATAACCCCTCTATGCATCAGGTCGCAAATTTTCACCCCTTCTTCCATCTTTCTCAATCCCTTGCCATCTTGCTGATGATATCTTCCGCATGGACCAATCCCAGGATGGCTTTGCTGCCGGGACGGTCCGAGACCACGATGAGATGCTCGATCCTTTTTTGGCTCATTACCCCCACGGCCTCCTTCAAGGAAGAGTTGGGGGTAATGGTTATGGTATAGGGCATAAGGATGTCCTTGGCTCTGCCCTGCTCCAGATTTTTCTTATAACCCTTCAGCATGAGCCGGGCGGAAATTAACCCCTTGACCTCATTATTTTGGTTGGTGACCACGCAATAGCGGATGGAATTGGCCACCATGATTTGTGCCACTTCCTGGAGGGTGGTCTCCTCCGAGCAGGTGATGACTCCCCGGCGCATCAGATTCATCACTTTTTCTTCCATCTTGGTTCCCTTAAACTGAGATTATCCGAGATTATGCGACAGGCTTGGGCACCGCATTGCAAAAATGGTTTTGGGGAGCCCTCGCACAGAGTTTTACCCCGGAAAGCTTCCTCTTTTGTAGCTAAATTGTCTCGTACGATGCATGATATCATAAATTTCAAGGAATTTGTCAACCGACAAGCCGGGATTAGTAATTTTTCCGATAAGTTGGGCATACCTGCCCCTCAAACCATGGATACCTGAATGCGATGGACCTTATGGACTCCAGGCCAGCACTGGCCGAACCATCTCTTTCCGGCATTCACCATTGGTGAGCATCTTGGACCCCCTGAAATTGCCTAGTGGATCATTCGAGGTAACCTTTAATCAATAAATCCGCTCCGACTCGCCGAATTATCAAATCACGGGCCCGGGCGGCATCCTCAAGATGAACGATGCCTTCACCCCCCAGCACGCCTGGGGCCTGGCGGCCGCCCAGGAATTTAGGGGCGAAAAAGAAGTAGAACTGGTTCACCAGTTTCTGCTCGAAGAAGGCGCCCAGGACCTCAGCGCCACCTTCCACCAGCAGGTTTTGCACCTGCCGGCGGCCCAGCAGTCTCAACAGGGAAGGTAAAGGCACTCTTCCCGCATCCCGGGAATGACCAGGGAAGACCAGGACTTCCGCTCCCAGTTGCTTCAGGGCCTCGATCTTTTCAGCGGGTGCCGCATCGGTGCAGGCCACCCAGGTGGGCGCCGGCGACTCCAGGTTCAGGACGCGGGAGGTGAGCGGAATCCGCAAATTGCTGTCCAGGACGATACGGATGGGGTCCTTGCCCCCCCGGGGGAGCCTGGTGGTGAGCTCGGGGTCGTCAGAGAGGACGGTCTCGATTCCCACCAGGATGGCGTCCACCTGGTGGCGCAGACGGTGCCCCCAGACCCGGGCCGGCTCACCGGTAAGCCACTGGCTCTGGCCGCCGGCAGTGGCGATCTTGCCGTCCAGGGAACAGGCGGCCTTGGCGATGACCCAGGGGCGACCGCTTTCCAGCCAATGAAACCAGGCCTGGTTCAGACCTTGGGCTTCCTGGGCCAGCAGTCCCACCTCCACCGTTATCCCCCGGGATTGGAGGAATTGGGCCCCGGCCCCGGCGACCCGGGGGTTGGGGTCCGGGGTGGCGATGATTACCCGGGCCACGCCAGCCGCCAGGATGGCCTCGGTGCACGGCGGGGTGCGGCCCTGGTGGTTGCAGGGCTCCAGGGTGACGTAAAGGTCGGCTCCCCTGGCCGCGGCGCCGGCCTGTTGCAGGGCCGCCACCTCGGCGTGGTCCGCCCCCGCCCGGCGGTGAAAGCCTCGCCCCACCACGCGGCCCTCCTGGACCACCAGCGCGCCCACCATGGGATTGGGCGAGACCCAACCAGCCCCTTTGGCCGCCAGGCGCAGGGCCAGTTTCATATGTGCGGGATTAATTTCGGTCATGGGCTGGTAAGATTGAACCGGAGAACCGTGTAAATGGTATTTTAGGGTCTCGACCTGTCCCGAAAAGTTGCGCCACCCCTAGCCCCCCTGGCGCAGGCGCCGGGTCTCTCCCACCCGCACGGTGGTGCGGGCCGAATCGAAGTATTCGAGAAGAGGGATGGTAAATTTTCGGGAGGTCTGGGTAAGATCCTTGAACTGGGGGACGGTGATCTCCTGGTTGTTTTTGAGGAAATCCACCAATTGGACCTTGATCTGATCGATGGCCTCCCGGTGAAAATAGAGGTCCTCTTTGACCTTGACCAGGCCGCCCTGGTTCACCAGCAGGGTCAGGAGCTGCTTGAGCTTTTCCGGAGGAACGTTAAGGGAGGCGGCGGCTTCCTTGAGGGTGGGAGGCGAGAGGCCGCCTCCGCGGTAGAGGGCGGCCAGGCGGTTGACGTGCTCTTCCTGATCGCCGGCCAGGGTGACCCGGTGCCCCGCCAGACGCACCAGGTCTTTTTCCATGGCGATCTTACCTTGTTGCGCCAGGTCGTTGAGCAACTGGTTGAAGAGGCGCACCTCCATCTGGGGAGGCAGCTGGCGGCGCAGCTCTTCCTTGGAAAGCCCGGGTTTTAAGGGGTTTTGGCGGTGGTAGGCGGCCAGGGTGCCGGTGATCTCTCCCTTCAGTTTGTCGGCCGTGGCCGCGAGGATATACCTCTCCTTCTCCGGGTCGTAATTGAGGGCTTGCCCCTGTTTGCTGAAGCGGGAGAGCAGGGCCGACAGGTCGCCGGGGTCCCAGGGGAGCAGAGCTGCAAGCTCGCTGCGGCTGAGGCCGGCGGCTCCGGCCTCTTCCAGATAGAGGGGCAGGACCTCGTCAGGGGCGCCCTTCTCCAGGACTTCCAATCTGGCCAGCAACTCCGCCTGGCGCCGGCGGTGGCGGGGCGGATGCACGTGGAGGATCTGGCCGCCCCCCCAGGTGAAGGCCGGGGAGAAGCTGCGGATCACCAGGCGGTCGCCCGGCTTCAGAGCCAGGGGCTCCCGCAGGAAAAACTGCACGTAGCCGGAGGACCCCGGGGGCAGGTCATCGGCGTCCAGGAGGAGCGGCATGGCCAGGCGCTCGCTGGTGCCGGTATGGAGGCGCACCGCCCGGCGATGTTTCAGGGGCCGCGGGGCGCTGGCCAGGATTTCCAGAAAGGCGTCCAGGCGCCGGGATGGCAGGAGGGCATCCGGCGGCGCCAGCACCATGCCTCGCTGCAATTCTTCCTTTTCCAGTCCCTGGAGATTGACGGCGGTGCGGTTGCCGGCCTGGGCCTCTGCAACGGTTTGGCCGTGAACCTGGAGACCCCGCACCTTGGCCTTGAATCCCGGGGGATAGACGGCTACCGCCTCTCCCACCCCCAGCCGGCCCGAGATAGCGGTGCCGGTGACCACGGTGCCGAAGCCCCGGATGGTGAAGACCCGGTCGATGGGCAGGCGGAAGATCCCCTTGAGCGGTTTGGGCGGCACGCGCTCGGAGAGCTCCGCCAGGGTGGCCAGGAGCTCCGGGGCGCCCGCCCCGGTGACCGCGGAGAAGCGCACCAGGGGCGCCCCCTCCAGGAAGGTGCCTTTGAGGGCCTCCCGCACCTCTTCCGCCACCAGTTCCAGCCAGTCTTCCTCCACCAGGTCGACCTTGGTGAGGACCACCAGGCCAAGCTTTACCTTGAGCAACTGGCAGATCTCCAGGTGTTCCCTGGTCTGGGGCATGACCCCCTCATCCGCGGCGATGACCAGGGCCACCAGGTCCATGCCGGTGGCGCCGGCCACCATGTGGCGCACGAAGCGTTCGTGGCCGGGGACATCGACGATCCCCAGGTGCCGGCCATTGGGCAGGGCGAGGTCCGCAAATCCCAGTTCAATGGTGATGCCCCGCAGCTTTTCCTCTTTGAGGCGGTCCGGGTCCACCCCGGTGAGGGCCTTGATGAGGGAACTCTTGCCGTGGTCGATGTGGCCGGCGGTGCCCAGGATGATGGGAGCTGTGGACATGGTTAATTCCCGGAAGGGGGCATGGCTGTTATTTCAGAAAAGGTTCCGTCCATCAGTGGGATAGTGGTCAAGATTACGCCTTTCCACCATAGCATAAATGCAGGAGAAAATCTTTGTCCTAACCACTGGCCGGTGAACGGCAATCGCCGGACCCTGGCTCCGGCTCCGCGCCCGCCATTTTCAAAATGCGCAGGTCCCGGCTCTGATCCTCGGTTAGCTGGAAGATCTGGGACAGGGCCTCGGTAACCGTGGGGTTGTCCTTCTCCCGGAGACGCAGGTGTAGTACCAGGCGGCGGGGGTTGGCCACCGTAAGCGCGGCCACCAGGGGGCGCAGGTCGTAGGCGCGCTCTTCCCGGTTGGGGCGCCGCCGGACCGCCGGGAATTCCTTCCGGGCCAGAAATTCTTCGGCAATTTGCCGGGAAAAGGCGTCTTCAGGGATCTCCACCGAGTAAACCGCCATTTCCCGGCGGGGCGGAGGCAGCCGCTGGGGCAAGAAAGCCGCGTCCACAATCCGGAGGCCCGGCGGCAAGGCCCGGTTGAGCGTTTCCTGAAGGAGCGGGGGCGTGAGAATGGCCGCCAGTTGCAAGTCCAATGTCTCCTCCAGGGACTCCACCCCCACGGGCAGGGCGCCATGGAAAGAGACGCGGGGGAGGGGGTGAAAGCCGGCGGTGTAGACCAAAGGCAGCCCGGAGCGGCGTAGGGTCCGATAGAGGGTCGCCACCAGCTCCAAATGGCTCAGCCAGCGGGCCTGGCCCAGCTTGCTATAAGTGAGCCGGTACCTGGACGGGGGCTCAGGGGACGAGCCAGCCGCGGCAGCGGCGGGGGTTGCGGAAGCTAGGGGCCGGGGGCCGGGCGGCTGCTGCAACCGCAGGGTGATCCTTTCCTGGTCGCAGACTCCGCAGTCCTGGCAGCCCTCCCGGCGGCAGTCGGGGGTCTCCAGCCCCAGGTGGGCCCGGGCGCGCTCCTCCAGCAGAAATTCCCGGTTGACGCCACAGGAGAGATGGTCCCAGGGCAGGACCTCATTGGGGTCCCGTTCCCGCAGATAAAAGTCCGGGTCCACCTCGCTCTCCTTAAAGGCCTGGCGCCAGTGTTCCAGGGACAGGTGCTCGCTCCAGGCGTCCAGACGACAGCCGAGGCGGTGGGCCGCCAGCAGCACCGGGGCCAGGCGCCGGTCTCCCCGGGAAAAGACGCCTTCCAGCCAGGCCTGGGAGGGAGCGTTCCATTTCACCTGAACCTGATGATGGCGCAGCCCGTCCTTGACCCGGTGCAGGTAATCGAGGTATTCTTCCAGACCCAGTTGCCGCTCCCATTGGAAGGGGGTGTGGGCCTTGGGAATGAAGCACCCCAGGCTGGCGTTGAGCCGGGAGCGGCGGTTGCCGGTCCTGAGGATTTGCCCCGCCAGCCGGGGGATGGCCTCCCGATCCGCATCGCCTTCCAGGGGCAGTCCCAGCATGAAATAGACCTTTAGCAGTCCCCAGCCCGCGGCGAAGGCCTGCCGGGCCGAGGCCAGGATCTCCGCATCGGGCAAGTTCTTGTTGATTACCCGGCGCAGGCCCTCGCTCCCTGCCTCCGGGGCCAGGGTCAAGCCGGTGCGGCGAACCCGCTTAATCTGCTCCATGATTTCCGGCGCCAGGGTATCGGCCCGCAGGGAAGGAAGCGAAATGGCCACCTGTCTTGGGGAGACCTGATCCATCAGTCCGGTGAGCAGCCAGGTGAGGGGCTGGTAATCTCCGGCGCTCAGGGTCAGCAAGGAAATCTCTTCGTAGCCGGTGGCGGCCAGGGCCGTTTCGGCCCAGCCCAGAAGGTCGGGGGCCCGGCGCTCCCGCACCGGCCGGTAGATCATACCCGCCTGGCAGTAGCGGCAGCCCCGGGTGCAGCCCCGGGCGATCTCCAGGTTAAGGCGGTCATGGATGATCTGGCAAAAAGGCACCAACGCCTGAGGAGAAACGGCTATGCGGTTGAGGTCGTCCAGCACTCGCTTGTGGATGAGCCGGCGCCGCCCCCGGGGGAGAATCTCCCGCAATCGCCCCTGTTCATCGAACTCCATGGAGAAAAAGGCGGGCACATAGACGCCCTCTATCTCTTCCAGGGCCCGCCAGAGCTCGAGGCGGCTGCCGTGGCCGACCTTCCAGGCCGAAACCGCAGCTGCCACCTCCAGCAGCGCCTCTTCTCCGTCGCCCAGTAAAACGGCGTCCAGGAAAGGGGCCAGCGGCTCGGGATTGAAACAGGCGGGGCCGCCGGCAATCACCACCGGATCGCCCGTCCCGCGCTCGGATGCTTTAAGGGGCACCCCGCTCAGGTCCAGCAAGTTGATGAAGTTGGTGTAACCCAGTTCGTATTGGAGGCTAACCCCCAACAGGTCGAAGGAGCCCAAAGGGGTGCCGGACTCGAGACTGGTGAGGGGCCGGCGGCTAAGCCTGAGTTCGGCTTCCAGGTCCGGAGCCGGGGCATAGGCCCGCTCCGCCCAGATAGTCTCTTCCCGGTTGAGGATGCCGTAAAGCAGACCCAGCCCCAAGTGGGACATGCCCACTTCGTAGAGGTCGGGAAAGAGCAGGGCCACCCTCAGGGAAACGGAGCGCGGGTCCTTGTGGACCGCGTTGATCTCCCCGCCCAAATAACGGGAGGGACGCCGGACGCGGTTTAAGTAGGCGGGCTCGGTCAAGTTCTAAATCATAAATCCCCCCGCCCCGCCCTTGTGCAAATGGGGGATGAGGGGGATTTCCTTTGGCATCTTGGGGCGACCCTCAGGGTCGCCGGACTTTATCCTTCAATTATAACATATTACCCGCGTGGCCGTCTTGCTGCGCCCGCGAGATGGCTTCCTTGAGATCGAGGCTGCCATCGTAAAGGGCCCGGCCGGTGATGACCCCCACTACCCCCAGGGGCTCCAGGGGCAGGAGGGCTTCGATGTCCGCCAAGGAACTAACCCCACCCGAGGCGATGACCGGCAGGTCCACTGCCTGGGCCAGGGCCCGGGTGGCTTCGATATTGACCCCCCGTTTCACCCCGTCCCGGGAGATGTCTGTATAAATAAGGGCTGCGGGCCGCAAGGGCTCGAGCGTTTTTGCCACTTCCAGGGCGGTGCGGCGGCTCGCCTCGGTCCAGCCCTCGATCGCCAGCCAGCCGTCCCGGGCATCGAGGCCAATGGCGATGCGCCCGGCAAAGCGTTCGCAGGCGCGGGCCGTTAGGTCCGGGTCTTTGAGGCAGGCTGTGCCCAGGATCAACCGGTCCAGCCCCAGGTCCAGGTAGAAGGTGATGGTCTCCAGGGTGCGGATGCCGCCCCCCAGCTCCATGGGGATAGTGAGATTTTCACGCAGGCGCCGGATAGCCTCCAGGTTTTGGGGACTGCCGGAAAAGGCTCCGTCCAGGTCCACTACGTGGAGCCAACGGGCCCCCGCCGCCTGCCACTTGAGGCCGGTGGCCACCGGGTCGTCGGAGAATACCGTCATCTCTTCGGCCCGGCCCTGGCGCAGGCGCACGCACTTGCCCCCCTTCAAGTCGATGGCCGGAATAATCAGCATATGGAAATTTTAACCCAATTGAAACCTGACTTACAAGCGTAGCGCAGGACAAAGCCTGGGGCTGCCGGAACCATTGGAGCTGTCCCATGGTGAGGGACCGGCAATCACCTTGAAAATTTGGGAAAATCATACTAACCTCTTCGCAAGAGTGAGCGCCGGGCGCGCTGGCAAAACCCTTAATAAGAAGAGCGCAGGCTAAAGCCTGCGGCTACCAGGGCAAAAGTTCCTGTAGAGTGCGCACTGCGCACCATCGTGTCAGGGAAGCGGCAACGTTAGGTATAAGTGGCAAAAGCCTCGGGCCTGTGTGACGTGAATTCTTTATCACGCCCACAGGCGGGACGCCTAGGCTACCGGAAAAAAGATCAAACGAGCGCAGGCCTGTAGGGGCGGCGTCTCGCCGCCCAGGGCGGGTAAACCCCGCCCCTACGCCTGCGGCTACCAGATTCGGATAAAGGGTAAGGGAATGTCCGATTTGGCCCGTTATCTTATTTTCGCGGGCGTCATCCTGGTAGCGCTAGGGTTGGCGTTGCTGGTCCTCCCTAAGATGGGCTGGCTGGGGAGGCTACCTGGGGATATTGTCATCAAACGGGAGCATTTTACCTTTTACTTCCCCCTGGGAACCTGCATACTGGCAAGTCTCATTCTGAGCCTGATCTTCTGGCTCTGGCGGCGCTAATCTTGCCGGCCCCGATTTTCCCCGTAGCCGCGGCCGCGGCTTCACAATCCCCAATCCCCTGGACAAGGGCGGCCGGAGACTTTATCTTCTAAAGAACGGATGCCTGTGGGGGCCGCGTCTCGCCGCCCAGGGCGGGGAAACCCCGCCCCTACGCCTGCGGCTACCAGAAAAGGTGTCATCCTGAACGAAGTGAAAGATTGGCGACAGGTGACGCACGTGAGACGAATGCGTTTGCAAAATTCCCGCTGGGAAGTATACTGGGGGGCATTTGCTGCCGGACTTTGACGCCAGAATAGGTGGGAGGTCCCTTGGGCTAAAACGCGGGATTTTGCAGGTGAACTAGTGTTATGTCCCACAATTATCTTAACAAAAGATTTGAGATAAACCCCCCTCCCTGAGAGGGGGGGGTGGGAGGGTGGCAACAGGTAAATGAAAGATAAATTGCCACCCCCACCCTGACCCTCCCCCCTCAAGGGGGAGGGAAAAAGGAAAAGCATTTATGCAACTTTTTCGTGGGACACAATACTAGATGCCGGAACTCCGTAAAGACCCCATAATCGGCCGCTGGGTGATCATCTCCACCGAACGCGGCAAGCGCCCCCACGACTTTGTGGTGGAACCGGAGGTGACCAAGGGCGGTTTTTGCCCCTTCGATCCGGGCAATGAACACACCACTCCTCCGGAAATCCTGTCATATCGTGAAGATGGCAGTGCGCCCAACACCCCGGGCTGGCTGCTGAGGGTGGTGAACAACAAATTCCCGGCCCTATCCATGGAGTCGATATTGGAACGGCGAGGCGAAGGCATGTTCGACAAGATGAGCGGGGTCGGGACCCACGAAGTCATCATCGAAAGCCCTGATCATTTGGTAACCCTGGCCACCATTCCCCTGGAAGGTTTCATCCGGGTGCTCACCGCCTACCGGGACCGGATCGCTTCCCTGAGTGAGGACCCCCGCTTCAAATATGTCCTGATCTTCAAGAACCAGGGGCGAGCCGCCGGGGCCTCTCTGGAACACAGCCACAGCCAGCTCATCGGCCTCCCCATCGTCCCGGAATTGGTAATGGAGGAGCTGAGCGGCGGCAAATTCTATTATAACTACAAAGAGCGCTGCGTCTTTTGCGACATGGTCCGCCAGGAATTGGGCCAGGAGGTGCGGGTGGTCCTGGAAAACAGCGAATTTGTGGCGATCTGTCCATTTGCTCCCCGCTCTCCCTTTGAGATCTGGATCCTGCCCAAGGCTCATCAGTCCTCTTACGTCGATTTGCAGGAAGGCTCCTGCCGCCTGCTGGCCGAGGTCTTTTCCAAGACTCTGAAAGGCCTGGAAAAGGCACTGGGGAAGGTTCCTTACAATTTTATTCTGCACACCTCGCCCATCGGCGAGCCGGAATTGGCCCATTACCACTGGCATTTCGAGATCGTGCCCAAGCTTACTCTGATCGCCGGTTTCGAGTGGGGCTCGGGGTTTTACATCAATCCTACGCCTCCGGAAGATGCAGCCCAGTATCTCCGCGAGCTGAAGCTGTGACCTGAGAGGGATAACAGATGCGTATCCTGATGGTTACCCCGGAAGCCAATCCCTTCGCCCACAGCGGCGGCTTGGCGGAAGTGATCCATGCCCTGGCCCAGTCCCTGGTGACCCTGGGACACGAGGTTGATGTGGTGCTGCCCCTCTACCGCCAGGTTCAGGAATCGGGCCGCGTTCTCACCGACACGGGCCACACCCTCTCAATTCCGCTCTCCTGGAAAACTTTGCCGGCCCAGATCTTTACCGCAGAGACGGAGCCCCATCTTAAGTTCTACTTCATCGCCCAGGACGCCCTGTTTAATCGGGATGGCCTCTACGGCACCCCTTACGGCAATTTCGAGGATAATGCGGAGCGCTTCATCTTCTTCAGCCGGGCGGTGGTGGAAATGGTAGAAGAGCTGAAGATGGATAGCGACGTCTGCCATTGCCATGAATGGCAGACCGGCCTGGTGCCCGTCTATCTGCGAACCCTTTATGCCGACCGGCCGCGGCTCTCGCGGCTGGCCACGGTTTACACGGTCCATAACGTGGGCTACCAGGGCCTTTTTTCTTCCTATGACCTGCCTCTCACCGGCCTGGGGTGGGAGCTGCTCTCCCCCAAGGCCCTGGAGTTTTATGGCCACCTCAATTTTATGAAAGGCGGTTTGGTGTTCGCCGATCTCCTCAATACCGTGAGCAACAAGTACCGGGAAGAGATCCAGACTTCGGAATTTGGTTTTGGACTGGAGGGCCTCTTTAGGGAACGGTCCCGGGAGCTTTACGGCATCCTGGAAGGGGTCGACTATCTCCGCTGGGACCCCGGCCACGATGCCTTTTTAGTGGCTCCCTACGACCGGGAGCACCTGGAGGGAAAAAAGGCCTGCAAGATCGCGGTGGAAAAGCGGTTCGGCCTGAACCTGAAGCCGGGACAGCCCTTAGTGGGCATGACTACGCGGTTTTTCGAACGCAAGGGCATCGACCTGGTGGAGCAAATCCTGGATGATTTGATGGCGCTGCCGATGGGCTTCGTTATCCAGGGTACCGGGGAGGAGCGCCACCAATATCTGCTCCAGGAGATCGCCAACCGCCATCCCGGGAAGATGGGCCTCGATATCGGGTACTCGGCGGAACTGACCCACCAGATCATCGCGGGATCCGACATCTTTCTCATGCCCTCCCGCTTCGAGCCCTGTGGGCTGGACCAGCTCTACTGTCTGCGCTATGGCACCATTCCGGTGGTGCGGGCCACCGGCGGGCTAGATGAGACGATCCAGGAATACGATCCCCAAAGCGTAAAAGGCTCCGGCTTTAAGTTCTCGGGCTATACCCCGTCGGAATTCATGGCTGCAGTACGACGGGCCTTGGCCCTTTATTCGGACACCCCGGCCTGGGAGGCGTTGATGCGGCAGGTCATGGCGGTCGATTATTCCTGGATCAATACCGCGGGCCCCAAGTATGTTGAGCTATACCGTCTCGCCGTGGAAAAACGGCAGCGCTTGTTAAAGGGGTAAATTTCCATGATTTCAGAGCGCGCTGCCTTTTTGACCCAGATGGTGGAGGTGTTCACTTCCACCGTCAGTTTTGGGGAACGGCTCAACAATATGGTCCATCTTCTGGCCCGCCACCAGAATTTGGACCTGGCCCTCTATTTTGGTCTCGATAAGGCCAGGGAGACCCTGGTTCTGAATATTAGCAGCCAGGGACCCGTGGCGCCGCAGCAGCGCCTGGAATTCGCGATGGGAGTAGGTTTGGTAGGGGAGACGGCCGCCAGCCGCAAGCTCCGGGTGGCCCGCCGCCAGCAGCCGGGGGTCGCCGAGGCCAACGCCGTCCTGGAGAAGGTAGCTCCCGCTTACCAAACCCTGGCCGCCTTCCCGGTGGCCGACGACAATTTCCTCTATGGCGTTTTACTGCTGATGGACCGGGAAGATCGGCCCATCACCCCGGTGGAGCGCCAGAACATTCAACTCGTTTGCCTGATGCTGGCGGGTACCCTGCGCCAGGCCATCGTCCAGGAAGACGCCAAGAAGCGCATCGCCGAACTGTCTGTGCTCTTCGAGGTGGGCAAGGCCCTTAGCTCCACGGTGGAGCTGGATGAACTGTTGGAGCGTATCGTCAGCACCACCGCCAAGGTGATCACCGCCCGGGGTGCGGCCCTGGACATCATTGACAGCGCCAGCGGGGAGATCAGGGTCTCTTCGCGCTACGGCAACATCCCGCATGAATGCCTGCCCTTCTCCCTGTACCCGCCTGAAGGCGGCGGGGCCGGGCGGCCCGACTACATGGAAGGGCAGGCCCCTAACGCCGATGGCCGCACCCACTATTACCTGGCGGTGCCCCTGACCTTCAAGGGGCCGCTTCGGGGTACCGTGTGCGTCTATGACAAAGTGGTCCCCGGCGGCCAATTCGCTTCCTTCGATCCGGAAAACCGCCAGCTTCTCTATACTATGGCCGGGCTGGTGGTCAACGCCATCGAAAACGCCCTCACTTACCAGCAGGTGGAGAGCCTGGCCGAGAAAAACGAGCGCATGGTGCGGAACCTTACCACCCTGCAGGAAATCTCCCAGGTCTTGCTCTCCACCGTGCAGCAGGACCGGCTGCTGGAGATCATCCTCCAGGGGCTGACCCTGGAGCAGGGGTTGGGCTTTGCCCGGGCCATCGTCTTCATGGTGGATGAAGAGACCCAGACCCTGAAAGGGATCAAAGGGGCCCGCCGGGTCGATGGGGCGTCCCCGGGTTTCCGGGCGCTGCTGGCGCCGCCGCCTGCACCCGTTGCGGTGGATGATTGGGAGATCCCCCTGCGGCCCGACCAGGGTCCCCTGGCCCTGGCGGTGCTCCGGAAACAGCCCTTCCATTACCGCGGCAAGGCCCCCGGCTTGCCCGCTTCCCTGTCGGGTAAATATGGACCGGGAGAATTCTTCGCCGTCCCTCTGGTGGTGAAAGACCGGGCCACCGGGGTGATCGCGGTGGACAACCAGGATTCCGGGCACCCCCTGGAGGCGGAGCCCCTGCACGTGTTGCAGATGTTTTCCAACGAGGTGGCCCTGGTCCTGGAAAACGCCCACCTCTATTCCACCATCGAAGCCAACAATCGGGAGTTGCTCCTCATCCGGGAAAGGATGCTGGAATCGGACCGGATGGCGGCCTTGAGCAGCCTGGCCTCCGGCATGGCTCACGAAATTCGCAATCCCCTGGTGTCCATCGGCGGCTTCGCCCGGCGCATCGGCAAGCTGGTGGAACCCGACTCCCCCCTGCGGGGCTACGTGGAGGTCATCCAGGAGGAAGTGAGCCGCCTGGAGAAGCTCTTGCGGGAGATACTCGATTTCACCGGGGAAGAAAGCCTCTCCTACTACGGGGATTACGAACTTTCCAAGCTTATCGAAGACACCTTGGTCCTGGTGCAGCGGGACCTGGACGCGGGCAAGATCAATGTGGTCAAGGAATTCGCCCCCATGCCCCGGCTTCATTGCGATGACCGGCAGTTAAAAACGGTCTTTTATAATCTCCTGCAGAACGCCGTCCAGGCCATGCCCCACGGCGGCACCCTGACCATCCGCACCCATCAGTTGGAACGCGCCGACGGCCTCTACGAAGCGGTGGCCATCAGCGACACCGGCGGCGGCATTCCCCTGGAGGTGCTCCACAATATCTTCAACCCGTTTTTCTCCACCAAAGACTACGGCACCGGCCTGGGGCTGGCCATCGCCCAGCGCATCGTTTCCCGGCACTACGGCCAGATAGAGGTCAATAACGAAATGGGCAAAGGGGTGACCTTCATCCTGACCCTTCCGGTGGCCAAATATTGTCTGGTGAAGGAGGCTGCTCAGGAGGGGGTTTCGGAGGGCGACTCGATGACATCCAGTGGAGGACGGCGATGAAAAAGATCCTGGTGGCTGACGATGAAATGAGCATTCGCCTCCTATACAGCGAAGAACTGAAAGAGGAAGGCTATGAGGTCTACATGGCCAGCAATGGGAGGGAAGCCCTGGAAGTGGTGGACAAGATCCCCCTGGACCTGGTGATCCTGGATATCAAGATGCCGGAGATGGACGGCATCGAAGCCCTCAGGCAAATCAAGGAGAAGCGGCCGGACCTGCCGGTGGTGCTCAGCACCGCCTACGGCGAATACCGCCAGGATTTCGCCACCTGGGCCTCGGATGATTATCTGGTAAAATCCTCGGACCTGGAAGATCTTAAAGCGGTGGTTAGGCGCCACCTGAAAGAACAGAGCGAAGAGAGGCCCGCATGAATAAACTCAAAGCTGTCCTGTTCGTCATCCTGCTCGCGGTCGTGGTGGACTTCGCCCTGGAGAACCGCGGTTCGACCCAGGATCTGAAACTCTTCGGATTCACCCTGGGGCAGGCGCCCACTTATTTCCTGGCTTACGCCAGCGTAGTGGTGGGGCTGGTGCTGGGCTGGGTGGGCCACGCCTTCCGGGCCAGAAATAAGCGGCGCCGGGCCGCCCAGGCGCCGGACCGGGAAGAGCCGCCCC
Organism: Desulfobaccales bacterium; assembly: GCA_049585595.1. Classification (GTDB taxonomy): domain Bacteria; phylum Desulfobacterota; class Desulfobaccia; order Desulfobaccales; family 0-14-0-80-60-11; genus JAPLJC01. Next base: position 14,365 of record JBAVAG010000023.1, on the reverse strand, counting down.
AACTAGGCCCGGAGATGCCGGGTCCTTTGAGTTAAGGCGGTTTTCTGTTATTAGTTTCCTGTTTCCTGTGAGGAAATTGTTAAGACAGCGCCCCCTCCAAACCTGCCAGATAGACTTATGTAGGGTGGGCACTGCCCACCAATTCCTTAATAATTTATTCGCCAAAATCCGAATCAAAGTTGAGATTGATATTTTCACCCCAATTAACTGGATAAAGATTACGGCGGACAAATTCCCGGAAGCTGGAATGGGGCCACTTCGCCGGCGCATTCACCAATCCATGCTTCACCGGGTTGTAATGAATATAGTCTAGATGTATCCGCAAATCCCGTTCATCGCGAATCTGGTGGTCCCAGAAGCGCCGTTGCCAGATAGTGCTCTCCCCGTGGCGGATTCTAGAGCCGGTGAGAAGGGCGGACTTGCCGGCCTTTGGAACTATTGCCTTGGTGAATCTTGCCTTGATCAACCCCCAGCGTTTGGAATAATCCATCTCATTCGCCGGCAGGGTCCAGAGACAATGCAGATGGTCGGGCAATAAAACCCAGGCGTCCAGGGTGAATGGATATTCGTTCATGACTTCGGTGATGATGTTATTTAATATTTCCGGATTTTTCGGATTGTCAAATAATCTCCTTCTTTGAAAGGTGACCACCGTAAAGAAAAAGGTGCCGCCCGGTGTTTTTGATCTCAGGTAAGTGGGCATTTTTTAAAGGAATTGGTGGGCAGTGCCCACCCTACATGATCAGTGAAGAACAAAGGCAAGGTCAAGGGCAAGCGCCCTAGCGGAGATATTCTAACTGATTTGGCGCCTCTGGCGTCTCCTTTCGATTTCCTCCTGAACTTCCTTGGGGTTTGCCAGCCCGTACCAGAACAGCTCCGGCCCGCCGGTTTTGTCCTCGATGACGAGATTGCCCACCCGCAGCAGCGATTGGGTGAGCCCCCGGCGCAGCCGGATGTCTCCCAGGTCCTCCCAGGTGATTTCCTGTTGCCGGGGCGACCGCCAGCGCCATTGCGTTGCCAGTCCCTGCTGGCTGATGCGGTATTCCCGGCCCAACTTCAGATAGACCACCAGGGCGGCGAGGGCCAGTCCCAGGAGCGTGCCCACCGCCGGGGAAAAATGAAAATTCCCGAAAATGCGGACATTGGGGTTGAGCCGAGGTCCCAACAGGAAGATGACCATAGCCACATAATAGACAAAAAAGGCCCGGCCGCAGGGAACCAGGATATGCTCCGGGGCAGGCGCCTTTTCTTGTTCCGGCATATTCCCTCCACCGCTAATGCCGATTTCGTGCTCACGGGAGGCCTGGGCTGCCTGGTAGCCTAGGCCTCTGGCCTCTGTGAACTGAATCTGGGCTACATGGTAGCCTAGGCCCCTCGCCTGTGTCTGCGTTTACCTCTTTAATAAACCATGAGAAAATCCGCCAGGTCCCCCAGGTGGGGCTGCCACTCCTCCTCCAGGCGAACCACATAAGCATATTGCGGGCCCTGGCGGCACCAGGCCAGCATCTTCTCCAGCGCTGGCCGCTCGCCCTCGAAGAGGGCCTCCACCCGGCCATCCGCCAGGTTCCTGACCCAGCCCGCCAGACCCAGGGCCCTGGCCTCGTCCCGGGTGGCGGCCCGGAAGTAGACCCCCTGGACCCGGCCCTCTATCAGGACATGGAGCCGCGCCTTATCCGCCATCACGATCTCCTGCCGATCAGTTCTAGAAACTCTGACTCATTTAGCCGGGCCACCCCCAGCTCTTGCGCTTTGGCGTACTTGCTGCCCGGATCAGCCCCCACCACCACGTAGTCGGTCTTGGCCGACACCGAGGAACTCACCTTGCCGCCCCGGGCGGTCACCTGGGACTTGGCCTCCTCCCGGGAGATATGGGCCAGACCCCCGGTAAAGACGAAGGTCTTGCCCGCCAGGGGGCCGGTCGTCCGCGATTCCGGCGGCTGCTCCTTCACTCCGGCCTTCCGGAGCTTGCCGATGAGCTCCCGGTTGCGGGGGTTGTCGAAATATTCCCGGATGCTGGCGGCCTTGTTAGGTCCTATTTTTTCCACTTCTTCAAGTTGTTCGTAACTAGCTTTCATTAAGTCTTCAAGTTTTTTGAAATTGTTAGCAAGGATTTGAGCCTGAGTTTCCCCCACCAGCCTGATCCCCAGAGCGTTGATCAGCCGCCAGAGGGGGCGATTTTTGCTAGCCTGAATGGCGCTGATGAGGTTCTGGGCTGATTTGTCGCCAAAGTGCTGCAGGGGAATCAGATCGCCTTCGGTTAGTTGATACAAATCGCTGACGTCCTTCACCAGCCCGGCGTTAACCAACTGCAGAATAATCTTTTCCCCCAGGCCGTCGATATCCATGGCCCCTTTGGAGGCAAAATGCATGATGGCCCGGGTCCGGGCCCCGAAGCAATCGGGGTTGGGGCAACGGGTCACCTTTTCGCCCGGGGGCCGCACCAGACGGGTTCCGCAGGCCGGGCAGCGTTCCGGCATTCCAGTAAACTCGGCGCCGGCAGGACGCTCTTCCTTGATGACTTTGACCACCTCGGGAATGACGTCCCCGGCTCGTTGGATCAGGACGGTATCCCCCACCCGCACGTCCTTCTTAGCCATTTCGTCTTCGTTGTGCAGGGTGGCCCTGCTGACGGTGACCCCGCCTACCTCCACGGGCTCCATCACTGCCATGGGGGTGACCGCGCCGGTGCGCCCGACATTGAACTCGATGGCCTTCACCTTGGTGGTGGCCTGGGTGGCCGCAAATTTGTAGGCCAGGGCCCAGCGGGGGCTGCGCGCCTTGGCGCCCAACCTCTCCTGCAGGGCCAGGGAGTCCACCTTGATCACCATGCCGTCGATTTCGAAAGGCAAGCTGTGGCGTTTCTGCTCCAGCCGGCGGTGGTAGGCGATGGCGGCTTCGATCCCCTCACCCCGCTCGATTAGGTCCGAGACCCGGAACCCCCAGGTTTTCAAGGTCTGCAGCACTTCCCAGTGGGAGGCGAAACTGCGGCCCCGCACCTCGCCGATGCCATAACAGAAGATCTTCAGGGGGCGGGAGGCGGTGATGCCGGGGTCCAGTTGGCGGAGAGACCCCGCCGCGGCGTTGCGGGGGTTGGCAAAAGCCGGCTCGCCCTGGGACAGACGCTGCTCGTTGAGCTTTTGGAACTCCTCCAAATCCATGTAAACTTCCCCCCGGACCTCCAGCAGCTCCGGGGCCGGCTCTTCCCGGGTGAGCATTTGCAAGGGGATGGTATGGATGGTCTTCAGATTCTGGGTGACGTTTTCCCCCCGTACTCCATCGCCCCGGGTAGAGCCCACGTGGAAGCGCCCCTCTTCATAGACCAGTTCAATGGCGCAGCCGTCCACCTTGGGCTCCATGACGTATTGGATGGGCTCCTCACTGCGCAGAAAGCGATGCAGACGCTCCTCGAACTCCCGCACTTCGCCCTCACTGAAGGCATTTTCCAGGGAGATCATCGGCAGCCGGTGGCGCACCGTCTCGAACTTATTAAGGGGCGCGGCCCCCACCCGCTGGCTGGGGGAATCCGGGGTCAGCAACCGGGGATAGCGCTCCTCCAGTGCGGATAGCTCCCGGAGCAGGCGGTCGAATTCGGCGTCGGAGATTACCGGATCATCCAGGACATAGTAGCGGTAATTGTGGTAATTGATCTGCTCTCGGAGCTCTCGCACCCGGTCCACGGCTTCCTGGGGGATGTCTTGCTGTGCCACGGCTGCCCTCTTTTCCGATTATGATAGGAAGTTTCCCGGGCGTTGGCAAGGCGGAATCGGAGGCAGGACCGTCTTGACAGAAAGACTCCCTGCGCATAAAACATGAAGGGCGCCAACTCTTACCAAGCAGAATGGGAAGGGTGGGCGCTGCCCGCCCCAGCGCAGCGGCAACCCGACGATGGAGAGAAGCCAGTGTATTGGGACCGGACCATTGAGACCCTCAAGCGCCCCGCTTTGCAGGAACTGCAGCTCCAGCGACTGCGGCAGACGGTCAGCCGGGCGGTCAAGAGCCCCTTCTATGGGGAACGCTTGGCCCAGGCCGGGGTGAGCGCCGAATCGATCAAGAGCCTTAACGATATTCGCCGGATTCCCTTCACCGAGAAGGAGGACCTGCGGGCCCGGGGCCGGGACCTGCTAAGCGTCCCCCAAAAGGAAATCATCAGGCTGCACGCCTCTTCGGGCACCACCGGCCAGGCCACCGTGATCTATTACACCCGCCGGGATATCGAGACCTGGGCCGATCTGGTGGCCCGCTCCATGTATATGACCGGGGTGCGGCCGGGAGACGTCTTCCAGAATATGATGGGCTACGGCCTCTTCACCGGGGGCTTGGGGTTCCACTACGGCGGCGAGCGGCTGGGGGCCCTCACCATTCCGGCCGGCGCCGGAAACAGCGCCCGCCAGATCCAACTCCTGCAGCAGTTCGGGGCCACCGTCATCCATATCATCCCCAGCTTCGCCCTCTATCTTTTGAAAAGTTTCGCCGAGCACGGTCTGGACCCTCGGGATCTTCCCCTGAGGATCGCCTTCATCGGGGCCGAACCCCATTCGGAGCATATGCGGCAGCGCATCGAGACGGCCTATGGCCTCAAGGCCTATAACTCCTATGGCCTCTCGGAGATGAACGGCCCGGGGGTGGCCTTCGAATGCCCGGAACAGAACGGCATGCACCTCTGGGAGGACGCCTTCCTGCTGGAAGTGGTGGACCCCCAGACACTTAAGCCCCTGGGGCCCGGGGAGACGGGGGAGCTGGTATTCACCAACCTCAGCCGCGAGGGTATGCCTCTGCTGCGTTACCGCACCCGGGACCTGGCTTCCTATGAAGAGGACCCCTGCCCCTGCGGCCGGGCCTGCAGGCGTCTTTCCCGCATCCAGGGCCGCACCGACGACATGCTCATCGTCAAAGGGGTCAATATCTTTCCCCTGCAGATCGACCGGGTGCTGATGGCCATGCCGGAAGTGGGCAGCCACTACGTGGTGGAGGTGACCCGGGAGGATTTTAGCGACCTGCTGCACGTCAAGGTGGAAGTGCAGGCCAATTTTTTCCAGGAAGACCTCAAGTACTTGGGCAGCCTGAAGAAACGCATCACTGAGGCCCTGAGGAGCGAGCTCCTGGTGACTCCCCGGGTGGAACTGGTGGAGCCCCACAGCCTGCCTCGCAGCGAAGGCAAGGCCCAGCGGGTGGTGGATAACCGTCCCAAATAGAGGAGTAGGGGAGCAGCGGGGTCCGGCAACAAAATTGCACGGGAAGATTTCACCATTGCCAGTAAAACTCTAGGCTATGGTAATTTCAGGGATACCAAAATATTATATCAATGTAACTAAATCCCCTTTCCCGCCCCCGTAGAGGCGGGGTTTCGGTTGGGCAGGGGTCCCTGCCTGCCCTGGGTGGCGGGCACAGAGGCCCTCCCCACCTGACGGCGAAAGGACGACACCGGGTGAGCGGTGGCTACGCATGGGTTGCGTAGGGGCGGACCCAAGTGTCCGCCCAGTAGGGGCGGGTTTAAAACCCGCCCCTACACTGCCTTGTGAATTCCCCGGGATGTGTAGGGGCGACCCGCTGGGTCGCCCGTAGCCGAGTCCCTCCGGAACGGCCAAGTTGACATCCCCCGGAGCGGATGGTAAAAATCTGGGGCAGGAGGGATGGCCGAGCGGCTTAAGGCGGCGGTCTTGAAAACCGCAGACCTTTAGGGGTCCGGGAGTTCGAATCTCTCTCCCTCCGCCAGGAATGAGTGCAGTTTTTTGTTTTCTGTTTTCGGTTTTCGGTAAATTCAAAGAAAATATTTAAAGATTAAAGGCAGCAATCATCATCTACCCCTGTAGTTGTAGGGGCGGGGTTTCCCCGCCCGGGCGGCGAGACGCCGCCCCTACCGGCGAGGGTAACTGATTACGGGGGAATTTAATTTCACTTTTCGCTCTATTAAGAATAGCAAATAATAAATCGCCATCTTATTTAATCTTGACCTGGGTTAGCAAAATCTAAAAACAAAAACAAAAAACAGCAAACAGAAAACAGTCTTTTCACGTCCGGAGAGATGACCGAGTGGCCGAAGGTGCTCGCCTGCTAAGCGAGTGTGGGGGGAAACCTCCACCGAGGGTTCGAATCCCTCTCTCTCCGCCATTTTTTAGGTGCCTCAGGGCGGGTCTTACGCGCCAAAAACCTGCATTATGCGGGTGGCCTTGACCTGCACCTTAAACTCCGAACCGGTCCTTCACAACCCTCGCCGCTTATCTCGCCAAGCCTGTGGCAAATCTTTTATAATGAACACATTTTTTTAAAAAATTTCTCAAATTCGGACTTGACAGATTCCAGACGCAATGATTAAAGTTGCTTCAACAGAAAAGCCAAACCCAGCGTGAGCTGGGGACGGAAAGCCACAGGTCTCAAATTCTGAGAGATAGCTGGGTTGCCTGGGAAGGCAATCCGGCTTTTTAATTTATTACCATATTATTTTATTTTTCAAAAAATAAAAACTTAAACTTGTCCTCAAACAAAACTTGATAAATTTAAACAACATGGTATTTGTAGAGGACCGAAAAAGTGGCAGATCTCTTAGATGAGCAATAAATATTTCAAAAAAAATTCCCTAAAGTTTGACAGGTTTGAAGACCGTAATTAAATAGTAGCGGAAAAGGCAAACCCATCGCGAGGCGGGGGCGGAAAGTGACGGGTCTCTTTAGAGCCAAGACAGCCGGGTTGGCTGGTTGGCTGTAAAGAATTCCCGTTTTTTTCGGGGGGGGGCGGGATTGCTTCGCCGGCCCCAGCCGAAATAGTTGGACGGCAAACTTTCCGGAATGGGGCGGATTTTTTCCGTTAGAAAGCAGCCCCTCAAACACATCTTAAAGAAAAATAAAATCCAAGGGGGTAAAAAGCATGAAGATGCTCGGAACCAAAAATCGCTTTTTTATGGTTGCTGCCTTACTGCTGGCGGCAGTGCTGTTCAGTCTGTCTCCGGCCATGGCCGACGAGTTTCTGCCCGGCGATTCGGCGGATTACGCCGTGCTGTTTGATGGGTCGAGCGGGGCAGTATTCTCATTTAACTCCGGGACCCTCACCGGCGATGTCGGGATTGGTGGGACAGGAGATACCAATTTCTCCGGCGGCTCCTCCAGCGTCATCACTGGCAACCTCAACTTCTCTGCGCCGTTTACTACGCAGAAGGGGGGGACCGGGGCCGACGTTGAAGGTACGGTAAATTACAGTGTGCCCAATGTCGCGTCAGACATCACCGCCCTCAACTCGCTCTCCTCTACGTTAGGCGCAGAGTCCGGAACCGCAACTACCATTAGCAGCGGGGGGGCGATCAATGCCAACAGCGGTGTGCTGGATAGCAGCGGCAACAGGGTTTTCACTGTGACCTCTATCAGCTTCCCCAATGGGACCTTTACGATCACCGGCACCAGCTCCCAATATGTGGTCTTGAATGTCTCCAGCAGCGACGCCACCAATGGACTCAACGGCAGTATCGCCCTTTCCGGCGGGATCACCCCCGACCACGTCCTGATCAACTACTACGAAGGCGGCACCATGACGATAAACACCAATGGCGCTACCACAACCGGAGTATTTCTGGACCCCGACGGTATGTTCACGATTAACCATTCGGTGGTTGATGGCTGGGTCTTTGGAGGAGATGCCGAGAACTCCTCGATTGTCTCGGGGGGATATGTGACCGTTCCAACTATTCCTGCTGTCCCCCTGCCGCCCACGGCGCTATTGTTCGGCACCGGAATCCTGGGCCTGGGGATGCTGGGCTGGCGGAGGAAGAAATACTAAGACAAGGACGGCCTGGTGGGTCTGGTGGGCTGGAGGAAGTTAAGGCTAAGTTAATCAGGGATTACCTCATAGCAACAAACCGAGGCAGGGGCCGGCACGGCTCTGCCTTTTTTGTTTCCAATTTGTAGGGAATTTCTTGCCAAAATCACATCCTATCCCCCGGTAATTGCAGATTTTCTTCTGCCTTAGGGCTTGGGCTCCCAATTGCCGCTGGCATCATTATAGACCATAGTCTGGCCGTTCACCTCGCACAGCCACTGATTGCCGACTTTGCGCACATTTCTGGCTTCAGCGGGTGCCACCGGCGACATTTCATTGGCCGTTCCCACCGCGCCCCTCATTTGGCTGGTCATCGGCGGTTCTCCTGATGATGACGAGGCGCAGCCACCCGCCAAGAGGAGTAACATGGAAGCTGCCAGAGCCATTTCTGAAAGAAGAATCTTCGATTTCATTTAACCTCCTGATGCGGGTTATTACTATCCATAATTCCCTTGACAAAAATCAACATTCGGCAAATTAATACTACAATTTTATCGATTTTTCCACATATCAAAAAAAAAGGATTATCTTTTGTGGGGGCGGGGTTTCCCCGCCCAGGGCAAACCCACGATTGCCAGAGGCCTGTGCTCAAAAACCCACGATTGCCAGAGGCTGTGCTACCAAGACGCCGCCCCTACGGCCGTGATGGAATCGGGAGTCAACTAGATAATTGAGGAATGCAAATAGATAATTCCCCAAAAAAGCAGAACTGCCGCACGGCAATAGAGGAAGGCTGGCGGCGCTGGCGGTGACTGATAGGCGCTTGCCGGGACTTCTATAAATAAATTCGGGATGGAAGGAGTTAGTCATGGAATATAACGCACTGTTGCAAGCTCTCGTGACGCATGGAGTAGCCATCGGTCTCACGGTGCTGGGGGCCCTCGCCGTCTGGATTTTCGGTTCCCTGGCGATCCGGTTCGCCATCAGCCTGATGACGCGGGCGCTGACCGCCAAAGACGTCGATACGACCCTCATCAAGTACATCGATTCAGCCGTTAATATTTTGTTAAAGGTCATCCTGATAGTCGCCATCTTTGGCTATTTCGGGGTCCAGACCACCACCATCGCCGGTCTCCTGGCCGGGGTCGGTCTGGCCGTGGGAGCCATGTGGGGCGGGATGCTGACGAACCTGGCGGCCGGCGCCTTCCTGGTCTTTTTGAAGCCTTTTAAAGCCGGAGACTTTATCCAGGCGGGCGAGGTTCTAGGCACGGTCCATGGAGTCGGCCTGTTTGTCACGACCATTGACACCCTGGACAATATCCGCACCTTCGTAGGGAACAACAAGATCTTTTCCGGTAATATTCAGAATTTCACTGCCAATCCCTACCGCCGGGTGGACCTCACGGCTCAATTGAATCATGTGATAGACCATGCCCAGGCCATAACCCTTATCAAGGAGCGCCTGCCCCAAATCCCCAATGTCCTGACCGATCCGGCCCCGGTTGTGGAAATCTTGGAGTTCAATCTGGCCGGGCCGGTCCTGGCCGTCCGCCCCTTTGTCCATAACGACCATTACTGGCAGGTTTACTTCGACACGAATCGCGCCATCCGCGAAACCTTCGGCGAGGCGCATTTCCCGCCCCCGGAGCACCACCTGGTAATCCGGAACGCCTGAGTCGTCCCGGGTAAAGGGAACTCTCAAAGTTCACCGGCGACGAGTTTAAAAATATTATCTTGGGTTTCTTCGGGGCCTAATATGCCTGATAAGCATAGGGCAAGGCCGGAGGGACCTTATTCAGTTCAAGACACCCCACTGCCTCCATTTGCGGCACGTGCTCGCGGCATTCTTCCGGGACCTTTGCCAGCCGCGTTCTAAACAGACGCTCTGGTCCAGGTCGCTTGCGTATTCGACCGCGTTTCCGAACTTTGAAAGTTGGCGCGGGCCGGCCCAAAACTCGCATGCTAAACAGGTTCTCCAAGATGCAGGCTTGTTTTTAAGTATGTTTGCCATGGCTCATTCTCCCCTCAACATATCCTTTAAATTATGGCAAAACCTCGATTTGCCCAAAAATGTCATTCTGAGCGAAGCGAAGAATCTCGTATTTTTAATGACTTGAGATCCTTCACTCCGTTCAGGATGACAGTGGAAACGGGTTTGCAATAGCTTCTTGAACTTGTCTCATTTGTAACTATGCTTTTACTTAATAAAGTAAAACCTAAATTTCAACGTAATCATTATTGCAAATTTATCGATCTAGATCAAAATGATAATTGCCAGCGCTGATCTCGATTGGGCGCCTAAAAGAAAGAGTTTGCCATGAGCGATTGGTTTAATCCTGCCGCCGGGCCGACGCTAACGCTCGTGGGGTTCGTCCTCTGGTTGGCTCACAAATTCATGCGGCGCCGCGCCGGGAGAGACCCCGGAGGTGCTCTGGGACTCTATCAGACGTGGCTGCGCTGAGGGGACGTGGCCGCTTTTCTCGCAATTCTAGCGGGGCTGGCGCTCATGTGGCACTCTCAGACCGCGCCTTGAGCCTCTGCCAGCCGGGACTTCTGCTTGGTTGTTTTTCTAATATTGGGGGCATCTCATGGATACCCGCTTCACCACTCAAAAGGGTGGCCGAAATAGGTGTAAACCCATAGAGCGAGCATATAGACACTCAAGAGGGACTGGAAGCCGGAGACCATGCGAACCCATCCGGTGGCCCGAAGATTATACTCCCGCATCTGGAGGCGGGAAATCCAGGTGCCCACATTGAGCTCCCGCCAGCCGATATTAAATGCAGAGAGGAGGCTAAAGTAGAAGGCCAGGCGGAGGACCCGCCAGCACCGCCAAAATCTTCCCCTGAATCTATATCCTTTCTTTTTCGGGAAGGGGGGGGAAGGAAGGCTGAAGGTCAGCTTGATAGGATGATCTTTCAGCTTCTGGTCCAGGACACGATCTGACGGCAATAGCAGCCAGATGCCGGTCTCGGGGTTCCGGCTCCTCAAGGCCAGGAAATAGGGGACGGTGAAGCCAAAAAGCCCAATAAACATGATGATTAGCGGCTTACTCGGGGTCATACCATAATCGCAGGTCCACTCGAAGAATACCGATTGGAATAAAATATCGAGCTGGGCAAGCTCTTTTCTAATCAACCCTATCTTTCCCTCTTTTGCCTTCTCTCTAATTTCCTGCAACGCATTGACCCGGCGGTTGCGGTTCAGGGAATAATTTACTTGCCGCTCTTCGTACCGCATCCCGGCCTTTTTGAAGATTTCCCGTAATTCCGTCAGGGCATAAGAATATGTTCCAATAAATTTCAAGGAGTCAAGCCCTTTTATTCCAAGAAGTCCACTTGCCGCTGGCAGTGAGCCTGCTTTGGGCATAAATTCAGCCCCGCTCAGGTCGGCCCCGCTCAGGTCGGCCCTGGTAAGGTCGGCCATCCCCAGGTAGGCGCTGCTCAGGTTGGCCCCACCTAGGTGGGCCCCGTTCAGGTTAGCCGCGCTCAGATAGGCCCCGCTCAGGTCGGCCTTGGTCAGGTCGGCCTCGCCGCTTAGGTTGGTCCGCATCAGGACGGCGCCTTTCAGATTGGCCCCGTTCAGGTGGACTGCGGTCAGGTTGGCCAAGGTCAGGTTGGTCTTGCCGCTGAGGTTGGCCCCTATCATGCTGGCATACTCAAGGTCGGCCCCCAACAGGTCGGCACCGCTCAGGTCGGCCTCAAACAGTTGGGCCGCGCTCAAGTCGGCCCCGATCAGGTTGGCTCCGCTCAGTTTGGTCCCGGTCAGGTCTGCCCCGCTTAGGGAGGCCTTGCTTAGGTTAGAATCTATCAATTCGGCTTTAGTCAGGATGGCATCGCGCAGGTCGGCCCCGTTCAGGTTCGCGAAGTTCAGTTGTGCTTTGATCAGGATGGCCCTCAATAGGAAGACTCCTCCCATGTTGGCCCAGCGTAAGTCGGACCCGCTCAGGTCGGCCTTCTTCCCTTCCTTTTTATCACTTTCGAACCACAGTTTATGGTCCTTGAGAATTTGGTCCAGGTCGGTCCTGGTCATCACCCGGCCGTCGGCGAATTTGCCGGTCCAGGGCGGCTCCGGCGGCTTCTCCTGGGCCAAGGCAGGAGCCAGGCACAGGAGCCATACCCCCAGGAAAACCCAGGCAAGGCGACTCATAGAGGACATGGACGTTCCTCCTTATTCCTCTCTTGAAGCCATTATAGACTCATTTTCTGGTTGGGGGATAAAAATGAGTTTTATAACCCATACCTTTGCCTTGGTTACGCTGGGCCAAGAATAGTAGGGGCTACTTGGACCACGTGGCCCACCCGCATGGTTGCTTAATTTGAGGGTTTTTAGGGGAAGTCCGTGTAGGCCAAAGTGCGGGCGAAATGTAAGGAAAATCGTTAAACGAAAGGCGCAACCCTTGGGGTTCGCATTTGGCCACTTTGAGATGCTGCTTCCTTTTCAGCCACGACATTTCTCCTTCATCCTTACATAATTCTAGTTAATACCAAGGTGTAAGGACCCGCGGCGTTTACTTATTCCACCGGCAAAGTGAGTACTGGCGTTTGCGATGGGGTAGTCTCGGACATGGATAAGATTCCTTGTGTGCAGGAAAAAACAACTTTAGACTTATAATCGTTGTCATCGATATAGAACCAATGGCCCTGGTACTTTATACTTACAAAGGCCTCCCGTGGGGGTTCGTTACTACAATTAATTTTTAAGTCAATCAACTGTTCTTTTTCATCGGGCGTTACTAGTTTTGCCTTAGTATTTAGGTCCTCCTGCGGCACCTGGATCAAATCAGAGAGCACGAGGAGTACTCCCAAAACTGAGCGGGATTGCAGGAAAATTTTGTCGCACTTTGGGTCTGGTTGCAGGGGATATTGGTTGCCATCGATGATTTTATATACTTCATATCTCCCATTCGCATTTTGGATGCCCTGAGGCGAGGCGTTGGGCCACAGTAGTTTCTTTAAGGCATCTATTTCTACCCTAGCTTTCGCACCTATTTCGTTGGCGCGATAATTATCCACTACTAAGAAACCGGCAACCTTCTTCTCCTCTTTGTTCTTGTCCGTCCCCACCTCAGTCGAACTCACCTGGCTTTCCGTCCCCCCCTGTACGGGCCGGGTCACTACCGGCTCATTCTTCCCCTTCCCCTGTCTTGTAACATTCAGAGTAATGGAATAATCTTGCGGCACCTTCGTTACCTTCGGTTCCACCGGTTCCTCGACGCTGATCCGGATGACGCCTTGCTGCGTGAGCTCATGAAATAGGCGAGCAAACTCAAAAAACTTCTTCTCCGGGTTCCGCAGTTCATTGACGTATTTGACGCAGGCGGGAAAGATGTACCTCGGAGGCCAGTTGGTCTGGAGACTTTTTAAAATTTTGGGAATGGGTAGAGGCTCGAGCAAGTTTTTTTCTAACGTATCTCCCCTCATGGGGGCATAGGTAATCGAGGGCTTGTTCGAGTAAGTAGCATAGGCGCCGACTGTGAGCACATTGCGAAAGCTGTCCACCCAACTAGCTGACGGGTTCGTCGCATGGAGGGGGTGCCAGGCTATGGGGTAATTGGCGTTTATGTTATTATCCAGCTCATAACTGGTAGTTACGGAGGTCATTTCCAAGGTGGTCAAGGTCTCACCGTACCGCTCCATAACCAGATTAGTGAGGAGCTGTTCCTTCCAGGATTTGGAGACGGCCTCCATATAATTTTCCCGGTCCGGGGGGATTTTTCCGGGGGGCATCAGGTGAGAGCAACCGGCGCTGGCAAGGACGATCAGCAGGAGGACGAGTGTCGTTCTCTGCATATTGAATGTCCCCTTTTCGATTGGAAAATAAAGTGCTGGTCTGCTAAGGGTCTAAAAGATAAGCGCAAAAATCCCATAGCTAATCTGAATTGTCAAGGAGTTTTTTCTGGCGGGGGCGGGGCGGTTGCCACCTGTTTTTTCTCCAACATCATTTTGCTCCCAGATAAGCCAGCCAAAGGTAACTTGCCACCCTGAGAAGTTATCGCTTGGGCTGGCAAAATTCCAGATATGGCCTGGATAAGGCAGTTTTAGGTTCTCAATGCCAAAGGCCTTTCCGCCAATAATTGAGCTTCATCGAGATATTGTTATTTATCAATTCCCCATTTCACCTTTGCTAGAGGGCGTACCTCTTCCTTGGAAAACAGGCGCTTCATCGATTTGCGGACTATGAACCCCCGGGCCAGCACCGCACGGGAACGACGCCACGCTAGCTACCTCCTCGGTCCTGAATTATTTACGCTTTCCTTAGGAACCTTTTGCTGTTCTGGCTGGACCCGAAAGATTTGAAAACCTGCTCCGGCTAAAAAGACAGGGAGGTTGCGACTCGTATTAAGGTTATAGTTCTTAGCCGCGTCGGTTAATTTATCCCACTCTACCAGATTGGGGTTTTTCAATCGCTCTTTGTCTCTTGGCCCGTAAGTCCAGCCCTCATTTCTACGTTCATTTGACCAACGCTCATGTTCCATTCTGGCCAATATTTCAATTTCTTCGGGAGTGAACTCGAACAATTCTGCATCCCAGTTGGTTAAAGGCATTATGTCACAATGAACCGCTTTTAGTTTTTTGCCGATATGGTCGGCCTCGCGCCGATTCGATTCTTTGATCTCTTC
>JBAVAG010000022.1:0-8440 GCA_049585595.1 Desulfobaccales bacterium | reverse complement strand
CAGGTGCACCTTCTTAACGAAGGGGAATTCGCATGAATAGAGAAGAGTTACTGTCTCGAATCAGCATTGACCCAAATATCTGTTTCGGCAAGCCCTGTATCCGAGGACACCGCATTTGGGTTTCATTGATCTTGGATTTCCTGGCCAGCGGGATGCCGATTAACGAAATTCTTCAAGAATATCCAGACCTGGAGGAAGCAGATATCTTTGCCTGTATTGCCTATGGCGCCGAGATGGCTCGTGAACGCTATGTTGACGTTTCCTTCAGAGGTTAACGCGTGAGGCTAAAACTAGATGAAAATTTGGGCCGACGCGGGGCTGAACTTCTTTTCCAGGCTGGCCATGATGTTGCTACGGTGCCGGAACAAGGTCTTTGTGGTGCTACCGACCGTGATTTGATAAAGATTTGCCAAGATGAAAACCGAGTCCTGGTGACCATGGACCTGGATTTTGGCAACCCTGTCCTTTTTAAACCAACCCAGTATCATGGAATAGCGGTGTTACGCTTGCCGCAAAGGCCTTCCCATGATGACCTCCTATATACAATAAGGACGCTCATCGGTGGGTTGACACAGGAGAGCATAGAAGGGAAGCTTTGGATTGTCCAAAGGGGCCGGTTGCGCGCTTATCAGCCTGAGGAGTAAACGCTGGGAGGTGATCGAGGGAATCATGAAGATATTCTATGATCCAGGAGTCGATGTGCTGCGCATTCTCTTCAGCAATTCCCCCATTGAGGAAAGCGACGAGGACAAGCCTGGGGTGATAATCGACTATGACAGGGATGGAAATGTCGTGGGCATGGAAATTCTGGATGCGTCTAAGCGCATGGATAATCCTCGGGCGGTGGATTATGCGGTGATGGGGTGAATTTATATAATTTGGCTTATGACGGATAAGAAATGGAATACGAAATTCCAAGCATTAATGATTTATTAGATATTTATGAGGGTGACCCAGATTGGAGTGAGTTGCAATCTATTTATAATAAATTAACTGATATTGTGCACAAATGTTTAGTAGAACTTCACCCATTTTTGATTAAAAACACGAGTTTCTTGCCAGATGATAGACATTATATATTATTATATCTTTTTAGAACGAAAAGGATATTTAACTCAATAGTATTACTGTTAATATATGAATGCTACGCAGAAGCAAAAATGCTTCAAAGAGCCTTTCTTGAGAATATAGTAGATACAAAACTGTTTATTAAAGTAGGAAGGAGGGCACGAAATAAAAGGAAAATTAAATTATATCATCTTCTAAACGAAAAAAGAAGATATGAATTATATATGGAAGATTATCGGGAAAGTAAAGAGAAATACGGAAAGATTGTAACCTCTGTTGCCATTGCAAAAATGAATGAAAAATTAGAACAAAGAATTAATGAAGGTTTTAAATATTTTGAAGAATCAGAAATAACAGAAATGGAACTTAAAGTAAACAAAGGGTTGTCATGGCATGGGTTCAAGCCAAAAGGGGCATTTAAACGATGTGGAATGAAGCATGAATATGAAGATTATAATATGGCATGCACATTTGTACATATTCGTGATTGGCCATTTCCATCCGGGTTGGTAACTGGTAATGATAGTGAGAGAAAAACAGCAATACAATCCGAATTTAACACTACATTGGGTCTATTGGCAAGTCATTTAGAAGATTTTGTTCAATATTGTCCTAATACTTTCTCAGATAGAGTTGATGACAAAATAAAAAAATTACTGACAAATATCGATAAGTTGCAAAATAACTTAGCAAAGAATATGTTGAAAGAAGAATATACCGAACTTGGTGAATTTATAATAATACCTGATGAGGAATAGACTAGTCGAAAATATAGAGATTTATGATTAATTTCGAGCTTCTTTGGAAGCAATTTTTGGCATAATGGGTGCATAAAATTAAGGTAAAAGATGGAGAAGCTGAGAGATAAGATCACCGCCATCGTCCTGGCCGCGGGGCAGGGCACCCGCATGAAGTCGGCCCGGCCCAAGGTGCTCCATGAAATCCTGGGCCGCCCCATGATCGCCTACCTGCTGGATACCCTGAAGGCCGTCGGCATGGAAGACGTTGTGATGGTGGTGGGCTACGGGGCGGCAGAGGTGCAGGAGGCCCTACCAGATTCCGGGGTGCGCTTTGTGGTCCAGGACCCCCAGAATGGCACCGGCCATGCGGTGCAGGTGGCCCTGGCCGCAATTTTGCCGGCAGCGGCCCGGACGGTCCTGGTGCTTTGCGGCGATGCCCCGCTGATTGCCGGGGAGAGCATCCTGGCGCTGCACCGGTTGCATCAGGAAACCGGGGCGGCGGTCACCATGCAGACCATCGAACTGGACGACGGGGTCCATTACGGCCGCGTGGTGCGGGATCAGGGGGGCCGGGTCACGGCGGTGGTGCAGGCCAAGGACGCCCGGGAGCACCCGGAGATCCTGGCGATCCGGGAAATTAACACCGGCGCCTATTTTTTTGACGCCGCCTTCTTAAGAGCGGCTCTGCAACGCCTGCAGCCCAGCCCGGTGACCGGCGAAATCTATCTCACCGACCTGGTCCAGATCGCCCGGGGGCAGGACCGGGTCGTTGCGGCCCTGGTGGACCCGGACCAGGAAAGCCTTTTGGGCATCAACAGCCAGGCCGAGCTGGCCGCGGCCACCCAGACGGTGAAGCGCAGCATCAACGCCAGGCACCTGGACCAGGGAGTCACCCTCATCGATCCCGAGTCCGCCTATATCGAGGCCGGGGTCAGCATCGGCCGGGACACGGTCATCCACCCCAACGTCTATCTCCAGGGGGCCACCGTCATTGGCGAAAACTGCGTCATTGGGCCGGTGGTGCAGATTGTCGACTCCGTCCTGGAAAATAACGTCCACATTAAAATGGGCTGCGTCATTACCAAGAGCCACATCGGGACCGGCGCGGACACCGGACCCTTTGCCCATCTGCGGCCCGGCGCCGACCTGCGGCAAAGGGTGCACGTCGGCAATTTCGTGGAGGTGAAGAAATCGGTGCTCCGGGAAGGGGTCAAGGCCGGGCACCTCACCTACCTGGGGGACGCCGACATCGGCCCTGGGACCAACGTGGGCGCCGGCACCATCACCTGCAACTATGATGGGGTTAAAAAGCACCCCACCACCATCGGGGAGGGGGTCTTCATCGGCAGCAACACCGCCCTGGTGGCGCCGGTGAGCGTGGGCGCCGGGGCCTACGTCGGGGCCGGCTCCACTATCACCCAAGACGTGCCGCCGGGCAAACTGGCCATCTCCCGGGCTCGGCAGGTGAACCTGGAGCGTCGCCCCGGCGGCAAGAAAAAGAAGGATTAGGGATTAGTGGCCAGTAGCCAGTAGTCAGTAGCCAGTTTATTGTTTAAAATTCAAGCTGGGCTGGGAACGGGTAATTGCCGCGACTTAGCGGCCGGGTTCGTGGTCATCCATTAAGCAACCAGATTTAACGGCAACTCGCTACTGACCAGCGCCTGCTTCAAGGGAGATAATTATGTGCGGTATCATCGGTTATCTGGGGCCCCGGGAGGCCATGCCTATCATCCTGGACGGCCTCAAGCGCCTGGAGTATCGAGGCTACGACTCCGCCGGGATGGCGGTGATCAGCGATCACTCTGTAGAAATTCGCCGCAGCCTGGGTAAACTGGCGGAACTGGAAAAATTGCTAAGCCGGCATCCCCTGCCGGGCCAGGTGGGCATCGGCCATACCCGCTGGGCCACCCATGGCCGCCCCTCTGAGGCCAATGCCCATCCCCACCTGGTCGATTCCATCGCAGTGGTTCACAACGGCATCATAGAGAACTATCTGGATCTCAAGGAAGATCTGATCAAGGAAGGCCACCACTTCTCATCGGAAACGGACACGGAGATCGTCTCGCACCTCATCGCCAAGAATTTGCGCCAGGGGGCGGAATACCTCGAGGCGGTGCGCCGCTCCCTGGAAGCCATCCGGGGATCCTACGCCCTGGTCATGGTCAACTCCAATGAGCCCCGGATGCTGGTGGCGGCCCGCAAGGAGAGCCCTTTGATCCTGGGGTTGGGGGAGGAGGAATATTTCCTGGCCTCCGATATCCCCGCCGTCCTGCCGTACACCAGGCGGGTGATCTTTCTGGAAGACCACGATCTGGTGGTACTCAAAGAGGGCGACTTTGCCGTGCTGGGGCGGGACGGGCAGCCGGTTAGCCGCCAGGTGCACCAAATCTCCTGGAGCCCGGCCATGGCGGAGAAGACGGGCTACAAACACTTCATGAAAAAGGAGATCTTCGAGCAGCCTAATGCCTTGATCGACACCTTCAGGGGCCGGATCGACCCTGACCTGGGAGAGGTGATCTTAGATGAGATCGCCTTCTCCCATAAAGATATCCAGAAGCTGCGCAAGATCTTTCTGGTAGCCTGCGGTACCTCCTACCATGCAGCCATGGTGGGTAAGATTCTGATCGAGAGCCTGAGCCGCCTGCCGGTGGAGGTGGACCTGGGGTCCGAATTCCGTTACCGCCAGCCCCTGGTCGATTCCCAGACCCTGTTGATTCCCATCTCCCAATCCGGGGAGACCGCCGACACCCGGGCCGGACTCCTGGCTGGAAAGGAGCTGGGGGCCAAAACCCTGGCCATTGTCAACGCGGTGGGTTCCAGCATCGCCCGGGAGGCCGACGCGGTCTTATACACCCACGCCGGCCCCGAGATCGGGGTGGCCTCCACCAAGGCCTTCACCACCCAGTTGGTGGCCCTCTACCTCATCGCCCTGTTTCTGGCCAGCCGCGTCGGAACGATTACCCGAGACCAGGTGCGGCGGCGCCTCCAGGAATTGCTGAAGTTGCCCACCTGGGTCAAGGAGGTCCTGGACCTGGATCAACAGATCCGGGAGACCGCCCGGCGCTATATGGAGGCCCGCAACTTCCTCTACCTGGGGCGGGGGCTCCATTATCCCATCGCCCTGGAGGGGGCCTTGAAACTCAAGGAAATCTCCTATATCCACGCCGAAGGTTACGCCGCCGGGGAGATGAAACACGGCCCCATCGCCCTTATCGACCGGGAGATGCCGGTGGTGGTCCTGGCCACCCGGAGTCCGGTGCTGGAAAAGGTCAGGGGAAACATCGAAGAGGTGACGGCCCGGGGCGGGCGCATCATCGCTCTCACGGAGAGCGACAATTACCAGGTCCAAGAGCGGGTGGAGAGCGTGATTCCGGTGCCCCAGACACCCCTGGACCTCTCCCCCATCGTCCTGGTGACCCCCCTGCAACTGCTGGCCTATCACATTGCCGACCTGCGGGGCACCGACGTGGACCAACCCCGCAATCTGGCCAAGAGCGTCACGGTGGAATGATTTAGGGCGGGGGTTAGGGATTAGGGGTTGGGGGTTAGTGGTAAAGAATTCTAATCCAGCCCCTAGTGTTATCTCTCACAATTATCTTACCAAATGATTTGAGATAACCCCCCCTCCCTGAGAGGGGAGGGGGTTGGAGGGAGTTTATGCAACGTTTCCGCGGGACTACCCCCAATCCCTTATCCCCAGTCCCCTAACCCCTGACCCCTGCCTTATTGGCGCACCAGAGCGAAGCGCGGCCGGCGGATAGATTCCCGGTGGCAAAGAGGGCAGCGGGAGGGGGTACTGAGGCGCTCGCGTTTCTTGAAGGCAAAGCCGCAGTTCTTGCAGACCGCCGGTTTGGTACGGAACCGGCAACCGGGCCCCGGGGCCAGGGCGATGTGGGCCAGGTGGTCCAGCACCTCCTTCTCCGGCAAGGAGAGGCGCTGGGAGAGCTCCAGGGTGGAGAATTCCCCCTCCAGCAACAATTCTTTGATCATTTGACGCTGGGTCTGCATGGAGACCCTCGGATCCGGGGCTGCTACCGCCCGGTGATCGGGCCGCAGGCGATGCGGGCTCCGGCGCCGCCCACGGGCTGAGAGATCTGATCATCGGGATGCTCGTGGATCACCAATGAGGTGCCGCCCGCCTGAAAAAGAGAATTCTTCTCCCCTTCCTTCAGGGTGACCAGGGGCGCCAATATCTGCATAGTGGCGCGGCCGTTCTGACACACCTCGATGTTGGGAAGATCCCCGGCGTGTGGCCCCAGCGGATTTTTCAAGCCATGCTGCTTTCCGAACGGGTTGAAGTGGCCCCCGGCGCTCATGAAGTCCGGGGGGTTACAGATCCCTTTTTCGTGGATATGAATCGCATGGATCCCGGGGGGCATATTTTCCAGGGTAAGATCGATCAGGACGCCGGTGGGAGTTTGGGTAAAGTTGGCCTCGCCGACGGTTTGTCCCTGGGCGTTGACCAGGGTCGCCTTAGCCGCCGGCGCCTTGGATTCACCGCAACCCCAGATCAGCAGTGCTGTCAGAGCCATTGCCGCTGCTACCAATCTGGATCTCATCTGGGCCCTCCTTTGGGTGAATTCTTGCAAGTTCCCCTAAATTTAAGACGCGTCTGACAAGAATCCACCCCGGAGGGCAATTATCTCAAATGCCTTTCCGCATGGCCGCGGTAATCAGGGTGACGTTATTCTTCATCATCGCCAGGTAGGTTGACGCCGGCCCATGCGGCTGGGATAAGGGATCGGCATAGAGCGTTCCCCCCAAGGTTACGCCGCTTTCTTTGGCGACCTGCTCCCATCGTCCCAGCGTTCCCGCCAGGGGCCGACGAACGTTGCCCCAACGTACACAAAAAAGCTGAGGGAGGCGATCCAGGTACTGGCTGGATAGCCGAAGTAATAGCTGCAACCGATACCCGCCCAGGTTTCGCCAACGCCCAATCCTGCCGCTAACAGGATCCCTGTGAGGACATTTTTGCTGAGCAATTGGGCCGCAGCAGGAGGGCCGACCAGGAGGGCAAAAATCAGCAAGGCGCCAATGACGGGTACGGCGATAGCTACCGTAACGGCCAGTAAACCGAGGAAAATGGCATTCAGCAGTTTTATGGGCACCCCACGCCCAGCGGCGGCCTCCTCATTGAGACTCATGTACAGGAGCGGCCGGACGATAGCCGCCAGCAGCACCATGACCGCGATAGCAACACCCACCGAGAGCCAGGCCTGACCAATGGTCACGGCCACAATGCTGCCAAAGAGAATGCTCATGGCGGCCGTGGCATTGGCGGTGTAAAGATTCAAAAAAAGTACGCCCAGACCCAGGGCAAACATGAGGATCATGCCTACGCTCACATCCCTCTCACTCAAGCGCTGACCCGACCAGACGAGACCCAGGGCTGCCAGAAAAGTAATGGCGAAAAGGCCCACATAAGGATTCAGGCCCAAGAGGATGGCCCCGGCGGCGCCAGCAAAACCGACGTGGGACAAGGCATGGGCCGCAAAGGCCTGACGCCGCAAGGTGACAAAATAGCCGACTGCCGCGGAAACAGCGCCAATGGCTGTCCCTGCAGCCAGCGCATGGCGCATAAAGGCATATTCCTGCCCCATGATCATGGTTGGGTTCCGGGCTCGCGGCAGTGGCAGATGGTTTCGGGACTAAAACCATTGCCCACGCGGATGCAGAGCATGCCATTTTGTTCGCTTACGGTGACGGGCATGCCGTAGATCTCAGTGAGCAGGGGCGTGGTCACGAGGTCGTTGATCGTGCCCATACGGCCTTTGCCGTTTGCCATATACAATACATAATCCATATAGGGGAGCAAGGGGTTGATGTCATGGCCGGTCATGAGAACGGTCAGGCCTTTTTCCTGCGTCAGGGCCTTAGCCGAATGCAGGAGTTGCTGCTGCGACTGGGGGTCGAGATTGTTGAGGGGCTCGTCTAAAAGGAGTATCTGGGCGGGATTGACCAGGGCTTGGGCAATGCGGGCCCGTTGCCGCTGTCCGCCGGACAAGGATTGCAAGGGCTGAGACGCCAGGGGGGCGACGTTAATCAGTTCCAGGGCCGAGCGCACAACCTGGTTCAGGGCCTGAGGGCGCCAACTGAAACCCCAGCGTTCTCCGTGCCAGGCGGCACCGACAAAGGCGGCCACACTCAATCGACCCTCAGCCTCTTTGGGCTCCATCTGGCTCACGTAACCGATCTGCGTGCGCGCCGCCTGCAGGTCGCGGTCCAGAATCTGCAAGGTGCCCTCCTTAAGGGGGATCAATCCCAACAAGACGCGAAAGAGAGAGGTCTTGCCAGCCCCGTTGGGGCCGAATATCCCTACGAAACTACCGCGGGGAATGTGCAGGTGCAATTGGGAAAAGATGAGTTGACCGCCGAGCTCACAGGCGAGATCGGCGCCAACGATGACAGGACTGGGAGTCAATGGGCGCTCTCCAGAGCTTTATTCAAGGCCTGCAAGGTCTCGACTTGCCATTTTACGTACCCCGTATGGGGCGGCACAAACTCATCGACGCCAACAATGGGTATGCCGGCCGCCTTGGCGATGTCTTGCATCCGCTTGGTGAGAGGACTGGTAACCTGCTGATTATAAAACAGCACGGCCACTTGATGCTGGCGCAGGCTGTTCTCATAGT
>JBAVAG010000021.1:0-10151 GCA_049585595.1 Desulfobaccales bacterium | reverse complement strand
GTCCCAAAGGCCGCAACGTGATCCTGGAAAAATCCTTCGGCGCCCCGGCGATCACCAAGGACGGGGTTACCGTGGCCAAAGAGATTGAATTGGAAGATAAGTTCGAGAACATGGGGGCCCAGATGGTTAAGGAAGTGGCCTCCAAAACCTCGGATGTGGCCGGCGACGGCACCACCACCGCCACCATCCTGGCCCAGTCCATCTACCGGGAAGGCTCTCGCCTGGTGGCGGCCGGCACCAACCCCATGGCCATCAAACGGGGCATCGACCTGGCGGTGGCCAAGGTAGTGGAGGAACTGCACAAGATCTCCAAACCCTGCCGGGGCGAGAAAGAGATCGCCCAGGTAGGCACCATCAGCGCCAACAACGACGCTTCCATCGGCAACATCATCGCCGAGGCCATGGCCAAGGTGGGTAAGGAAGGCGTCATCACCGTCGAAGAAGCTAAGGGCATGGAGACCACCCTGGACGTGGTGGAAGGCATGCAGTTTGACCGGGGTTATATCTCCCCTTACTTCGTCACCAACCCCGAAAAGATGGAAGCCAGCCTGGACGAGGCCGTCATCCTCATCAATGAAAAAAAGGTGAGCGCCATGAAGGACCTGCTCCCCCTGCTGGAGCAGATCGCCAAAATGGGCAAGCCCCTCTTGATCGTCGCCGAGGACGTGGAAGGCGAAGCCCTGGCCACCCTGGTGGTCAACAAACTGCGGGGCACCTTGCAGGTGGCGGCGACGAAGGCCCCGGGCTTCGGAGACCGACGCAAGGCCATGCTGGAAGACATCGCCATCCTTACCGGCGGCCAGATGATCTCGGAAGAGATGGGCTGGAAGCTGGAGAACGTCACCCTGAAAGAACTGGGCAGCGCCAAGCGCATCAATATCGACCGGGATAATACCACCATCATCGACGGCGGCGGCGACCGGGCCGCCATCGAAGGCCGGGTGAAGCAGATCCGGGCCCAGATCGACGAGACCACCTCCGACTACGACCGGGAAAAGCTCCAGGAGCGCCTGGCCAAGCTGGTGGGCGGCGTCGCGGTGATCCGGGTCGGCGCGGCCACCGAGATTGAAATGAAAGAGAAGAAGGCCCGGGTGGAAGACGCCCTGAACGCCACCCGCGCCGCCTCGGATGAGGGCATCGTCCCCGGCGGCGGCGTCGCTCTGCTGCGATGCGCCCCGGCCCTGGATGGCCTGAAACTGAAAAATCACGACGAGAATATGGGTGTCAATATCATCAAAAGGGCCCTGGAGGAGCCGATCCGCCAGATCGCCAATAACGCCGGTTTCGAGGGCTCCGTGGTGGCCGAGCACGTCAAGGCCGAGAAAGGCAACATGGGCTTCAACGCCGAGACCGGCGTCTACGAGGACCTGCTGGCCGCCGGGGTCATCGATCCCACCAAGGTGACCCGCTTTGCCCTCCAGAACGCCGCTTCGGTGGCCTCGCTGCTCATCACCACCGAGGCCATGGTGGCCGAAAAACCCAGGAAGGAAAGCCCGATGCCCCCCATGCCCGGCGGCGGCATGGGCGGTATGGAAGGAATGTACTAAAAGCAGGGGTCTGGGGTTAGGGGTCAGGGATGGAAGCTTCTATCCTGTGATCAATCACCTACCTCGCCCCAACCCAATTTTAATGTTGGGAGGCGACTCCCACGAAATATCTTTAGGTTAGCGAAAAGGGCGGCCCGTTGGGTCGCCCTTTCCTTTTGGTAGCACGGGCGTCTCGCCTGTGAAAGCCCGGCCCACCCCGAGGATCTTTTCCCACTCCTCATTTGCCCGCGGCGGTGAGGGCTGGATCGTAGAATTTCGTGGTGTATTCCTTCACCATGCGCCGGGCGCTGAAAGCGGGTCCGATGCTCTTCATCGACTCCTTCATCATTTGCACCCAGTCCAGAGGGATGCCCTCTTCATCTATTTGATAGTAGAGGGGGGCTACCTCCTTCTCCAGGAGAGCGTAGAGGGCTGCGGCGTCGATGGCGTCGGCCGCGGGCTCTCCGCCGAAGGCCCAGCCGTTCTTGCCGTTAAAGCCTTCCGGCCACCAGCCGTCCAGGATGCTCAAGTGCAACACCCCATTGAGGGCGGCCTTCATGCCGCTGGTGCCGCAGGCCTCCAGGGGCGGGCGGGGGTTGTTGAGCCAGACGTCCACCCCCTGGACCAGATAATAGGCCTGTTGGGCGCCATAATCCTCAACGAAGGCGATGCGGCCCCCCAGTTCCCGGTCCTGGGCCAGGGTCAAGATTTTCTGCAGCAGGAGCTTTCCTGGATCGTCGGCAGGGTGGGCCTTGCCGCCGAAGATGAATTGCAGGGGCCGCCGGGGATCATTGAGGAGCCTTTTCAAACGCTCCAGATCGGTGAAGATCAGGTCAGCCCGCTTGTAGGTGGCAAACCGCCTGGCAAAGCCGATGGTCAAGACCGCCGGGTCGAGCAATGCCCCGCCCACGACCACGTTGCCCAGGCCCACTCGATTTTCCACCCAGCGGCGCCTGGTCCGCTCCCGGATATAATTAAACAGCTTGACCTTCCGGCGCAGGTGCATGCCCCAGAATTCCGCCGCGGGAATGTCATCCACCGCCTGCCAGACCGCCGGGTCCTCATGGCGCGCCAGCCATTGCGGGTCCTTCAGGCCTTGGCTGATCCCAAGCTCCATCTTGCGCGAGATCCAGGTGGGGACGTGCACCCCGTTGGTAATATGGTCAATGGGGACCTGCTCCACCGGCAGTTGGGGCCAGAGGGGCTGCCACATCCGCCGGGCAACCTCCCCGTGCTTCCGGCTCACGGCGTTGCGATGGTCGGACAGCCGCAGAGCAAAGGCGGTCATGTTGAAGCCGGCCTTGGGGGGATCGGTGGGTGAGGTCCCCAGGGCGAAGAAGTCCTGCCGGCTCAGGGTGAACATAGGGTAGCACTGGCAAATGTATCGGTCCACCAGCTCGAAGGGAAAGACATCGTGGCCCGCGGGCACCGGAGTGTGCGTGGTGAAAACCGTGGTGGCCTGCACCTGCCGCCGCGCCTCTTCAAAACTCAAGTCGCTCTCCAGCCGTTCCCGGAGCCTTTCCAGCAGGGCGAAGGCCGGATGGCCCTCATTCAGGTGGAGCACCGAGTGCTTGATCCCCAATCTGGCCAGCATGGCGCAGCCGCCGATCCCCAGGACGATCTCCTGGAGGAGGCGCTGTTCCAAATCGCTGATATAGAGATGGTTGGAGATGCGCCGGTGCGCCGGGTCATTGACCTCCAGATCGGTATCCATCAGGTAGAGAGGGATGCGCCCCACCATTACTTGCCACACCGCCACGTGGATGGGGGGGTCGGTGAAGGGCACCTGCACCAGGAGCTGGGCCCCTTTTTCATCGAGAACCCGGGTAATGGGCGCCGTGTCCCGATCCAGGTTTTCAGCCACGGATTCCTGCCAGCCGCCGGCATTGATTCTTTGCCGGAGGTAACCCTCCGGATACATAAATCCCACCGCCACCATGGGTATCCCCAGGTCGCTGCACTCTTTGAGGTGGTCCCCGGCCAGAAACCCCAACCCCCCGGCATAAAACGGCAGAGACCGGTGCAGCCCGTATTCCAAAGAGAAATAGGCGATGGGATTGCATTCCGCCGCGGTGACATTTTCCGTAAACCAGCAAACCTGGTTTTGGGTCCGCCGCTGGAATTCAGCCAGCACCTCGTCATAGTGTCCCAGATATTCCGGGGAACCGGCCGCGGCCGCCAGCACGTCCGGGGGCAGGCATTTGAGGAGCTGCACCGGGTTATGGTTGCTCTCCTTCCAGGCCAGGCGATTAAGCCTCTTGAAAAGCATCAGGGCGGCGGGATTCCAACTCCACCAGAGGTTGTAGGCCAAATCTCCCAGGCCGTTGATCCTTTCGGGCAAGTTGGGGAACTGTTTGCTAAGGTCGTCCATGGCGCTTTTCGCTCGCATTACCTTTTTTATTAGAAAATAAGGCCGAACTGTTAGAAGGCAAGGGGCTGGGAGTAGGGGCGACAGTGGCACAGGCTTCCAGCCTGTGAATGGGTCGCCCGGTTTTCCGTTTTACGTTTTCCGTATCTGCTAAGGGGGCTTTTTTTCTCGTTACCAAGCTCCTGCTTGGGAAGGGAATTCCTGCCCAAGCTCTGCTTGGGCAAGGTCTTGAATTTCGATGACAATTTTCTATCAATAATCATTAGCCAGGCGGAGCCTGGCGCAAAAATGGGTTCCCAAGCGGGAGCTTGGGAACCAGAAGAATAGGGTTTCGATTTTGATTTGGACTTTGCCTTTTACGGAAAACGGAAAACCGGGAGACACAGTGGGTCCTCCCTACGCAAGCCGCCTCGGCCGGCAGTTGGGTTCGCTTGACACGGCGCTCAGGGAATCTATCTTTAATGAAAAGTGAAAAATAAACAAGGGGAAATTTCTATGAAAGTCCTGGTGGTTCATTACTCTATGTACGGCCACGTGCTGCAACTGGCCCAGTCCGTGCTGGAGGGAGTCAAGTCGGTGCCTGGGGTGGAGGCGGTTTGGCGCCGGGTCCAGGAATTTGAAGATGTGGAACGGGACCTGATCAAGCACGAACACTCCCTGGCGGTGTGGAAAAGGCAGCAGGATATCCCCATCTGCACCCTAGACGACCTGAAAGAGGCGGATGGCGTCATCTTCGGCTCGCCGACCCGTTATGGCAACATGACGGCCCAGATGAAGCGGCTGATCGATGGCACCGCGCCACTATGGCTGGAGGGGGCACTGGAGGGCAAGCCGGCCGGGGTGTTCACCTCCACGGGCACCACCCACGGAGGCCAGGAGACCACCTGCCTGACCATGATCGTCCCCCTGCTCCACTTGGGCTTCATCATTGTGGGGGTCCCCTATTCGACCCCGGGGATGCTGCATACCGCGGGGCGGGGAGGCAGCCCTTACGGCGCCAGCACCGTGGCCGGGCCGGGCAACGAGCTGGCCCCCGTGCCGGAAGACCTGGTCATCGCCCAGGCCTTGGGCCGGCGGGTGGCCGAGATCACCCGGAAACTGCGGGGCTGATAACGGGGAACGGTCAAAATGAGGCCAGGCGACTCTTAGACCGGTGCCGATCCGGCGGCCACAGGCCGCCCTGGAAAATCTCCGCCTTTTAGCCCCCAACTTTTTTCTCTATCAATCCACCAAGAGCACGGCGGCGCCCTGGATCAGGCCCCGGCGCAAATGATCCAGGGCCTCGTTGGCCTCCCCCAGGCGAAAAGTTTGCACCTCGGTCTTCACCGGCACCCGGGGGGCCAGGGCCAGGAATTCCTCGCCATCCCGGCGGGTGAGGTTGGCCACGGAGCGGAGCACCCGTTCACCCCAGAGGATCTCATAGGGAAAGGCGGGAATCTCGCTCATGTGGATGCCGCCGCAGACCACGGTGCCGCCCCGGGCGGTGGCCCGCAGGGCCGCGGGGATCAGGGAGCCCACCGGGGCAAAGATGATGGCGGCATCCAACTCCGCCGGCGGCAGTTTATCGGAGTCGCCGGCCCAGACGGCCCCCAGGCTCCGGGCAAACTCCTGGGTCCGGGCATCCCCCGGCCGGGTGAAGCCGTAAACCTGCTTGCCCTGGTGCACCGCCACCTGGACGGTGATGTGGGCCGCGGCCCCGAATCCGTAGATCCCCAGACGCTCCACCCCCTCTCCGCCCAGGCGGTAGGAGCGGTAGCCGATGAGGCCGGCGCACAACAGGGGGGCGGCCTCGGCCTCGGAGTAATCCGGAGGCAGGTGGAAGCCGTAGCGCTGGTGCGCCACGGTGTATTGGGCATAGCCCCCGTCCAGGGTGTAGCCGGTGAAGCCGGGATGGTCGCAGAGGTTCTCCCGCCCCTGGCGGCAGTAGCGGCAGACCCCGCAGGTGTAGCCCAGCCACGGCACCCCGATGCGGTCGCCGATCCGGAACTTTTCCACCCCCGGCCCCACAGCGGCCACCGTCCCGGCAATCTCATGACCGAGGATCAGGGGCAGTTTGGGCTCGGTCAATTCCCCGTCCACGATGTGCAAATCGGTGCGGCAGACCCCGCAGGCCCGCACCCGGATGAGCACGTGCTCCGGGCCGGGCCGGGGAACCGGGACTTCTTGAGACCGAAGCGGTTGCCCCGGCGCCTCCAATACCATGGCCAGCATCTTCTCGGGTATCTGCAAGTGTTCAGCCTCCTCAGGTATCTCGATCTTTCCGTAGAGGGCCTGGAGCCGGAGTCACCGGCCCGGGTCTTCCCCAGGAGCGGCCGGCGGCCAGGAAACTGGCCGGCCCCGGCGCCCTGGTGTCATGCCTCATAATTGCTATAATGGTTCAAAAATATGGAATCGGTGAAATTTGTCCAAAGGGAGTGCTATTATGGGCTATACCGCCTACTCCTTTCGAACCCTGGTTTTTCCGTCAAGAGAATTATAATCACCGCTAGGTTGGGAGTCCAACTTCATGCCGGAAAGGCCTGATAATAAACTCAAATCCTGGGGCCGGGCCCTCTGCCGCTGGTACCTGAGCAAATTCCCCCTGCGGGATGGCAAGGTCTTTATATACGACCATCTCCATCAAAGCCTGATGCCGCCCGAGCGACTGGTCACCGCGGCCCTGGATCCGGGTTTCCGCATGCGCCTGGACCTTGGGGACGCCGAACAGCGGAAGATCTATTTTTTCGGCCACTACCACGAACGCTACGAAGCGGCCCTGGTGGCCCGGGTCCTTAGGCCGGGTGAGGTCTTCTGGGATGTGGGCGCCAACATCGGCTATTTCTCCCTGGTGGCGGCCGCCGCAGTGGGGAATCGCGGGGAGGTGGCGGCCTTCGAGCCGGGGTCGGCGGCCCTGGCCCGTCTTCAGGAAAACGCCTCTCTGAATCCTGACGGAAAAATCAGGATATTTAACGTGGCGGTGGCCGCTTCCGACGGTGAGGCGGTGCTCTACAGCCACCCGGAAATCGCCGACAGCAGCGCCAGCCTTTATACGGGCGCCGCCGGGGGGGCGGGGGGCGAGACCTGCGCCACTGTCGCCCTGGACGGCTTTTTAGAAAAGAAGGGTTTGCGGCCGCCGGACTGCATCAAGCTGGACGTGGAAGGGGCTGAACTGGCGGCCTTGCAGGGCGCCGCCGCCATCCTCGCCGACTTCCGGCCCCTGTTGCTGGTGGAAATGGAAGAGAAGAACCTGCTGGCCGCCGGCGCTTCCAGGGCGGCCATCCAGGCCTTCCTTAGGGACTATGGCTACCGGGCCGCCCACCTGAGAAAGGGCCGCTGGCTGCTCCTTTCCGACGTCCACAGCACCCGGGGCCGCAACCTCTTCTGGTTCGACCCCGGGGTTGCCAGACACCGGCAAGCGGCGGCGCGGGTGAGGATAAATCTGAGCCGGGATGATTAGCCGAAGGCTTCATCATCTAGTGTTATGTCCCACAATTATCTTAACAAAAGATTCGAGATACCCCCCCCTCCCTGAGAGGGGAGGGGTTGGGGGGAGGGTGGCAACATATGCTAAATAAAAGATAAATTACCACCCCACCCGGTGTCGCCCCCTCAAGGGGGAGGGAAAGAGGCAAAACATATATGGAACGTCTCTGTGGGACACAATAATAAGTAATCCAGTCGTTGCCAATCTCCTCAAAAAGCCTCGTTAGTTCTGACCACTATTCCCTATGGAGAACACAAGAAAAGCCAGGAAACTGCCGGCGCAGAGAGCCCGCCCGGTCCAGCCAGGCCCTGAACTTGACGCTCCCGGGCGCTGGAGTTACAATGATATTGTTGACGGGTTATTGGAAATTCGTTCACTATTCGGAGTCTTCCATGCGCAAGCGTTGCTCCTTGATCCTGCTCTGTCTGGGACTGGCCATGGCCGTGGGGATATGCCCGCCAGGACCCGGCCCGGCGGCAGCCGCCTCCGCCACAGGGCTTCAATCCGACTTTATCCGGGTGGCCCACCTGGTGATGCCTTCGGTGGTTAGCATGAAGGCCGTCAAAATGATCCATACCGAAGGCTACGGCCCCCCCCAGGATTTCTGGCGGGGGACCCCCTACGAAGGGATGTTCCAGGATTATGGCCCTGGCCGCACCGTCCGCGAGGTGGGGCAGGGCTCCGGGATTATCATCGACGCCAGGGGCTATATCCTGACCAACAGCCACGTGGTGGCCGGGTCCCAGGAGATTCTGGTGAAGCTCTATGATGGCCGCGAACTTCGGGGCCGGTTGGTGGGCTATGACAAGAAGTTTGACGTGGCCCTGGTCCAGGTGCAGGCCCAGGGCTTGAAGCCCGCGACCCTGGGGGACTCGGACAAAATTGAGGTGGGCCAGTGGGCCATCGCCATCGGCAGCCCCTACGGGCTGGAGCACACCATGACCGTGGGTATTATCAGCGCCACCGGCCGCCGGGGTCTGGGCACCGGCCAGTACAGCGACTTCATCCAGACGGACGCCTCCATCAACCCCGGCAACAGTGGCGGCCCCTTACTGGACATCGACGGCCGGGTGGTCGGCATCAATACCATGATGGCCCAGGGGGCCCAGGGCATCAGTTTCGCCATCCCCATCAACATGGCCCGGCGGGTCATTGCCGGCCATTTGAAATGAGGCCGGGCCAGCCGCGGCTCTAAACCTCCGGATGGAAGGGCGCGGTCTCATGCCGCGCCCCCGGAATTTTTCCGGGTTGGCCCCTTAAGCGAAGCAGCGGGTACTCCATCCCCTTCCCTCCCTGGTTATGGTTCCCGTCTGCCGTTCAGCCTTATTTTTTTGCTGTCCAGGCGTATAATATAGATCATTTTCGCCGATGACCAACCGAGAGGAGAAGAGCATGCGCCAATATGTCATCCATCCCCTGGTGGTGGGGGCCAACGAAACCGACCAGGGCTTCATGACCTATATGAGGGGCTATGGCAAAAGGATCTGGAATCCCAGCTACGTCTTTTATCTGGAGGGCGGTCCCGAAAAAATCCTGGTGGATACCGGCCTGGAGCAGTTCGTGGTGCCGCCGGCGGTGGAGCAGGAATCCGGCCTGAAGATCCAGGAGTTCGAGGAGGCCCTGGACAGCTACGGCCTCAAGCCCGGGGATATCGACATCATCATCCACACCCACCTGCACAACGACCACTGCGAAAATGACAACAAATGCACCAACGCCAGGATTTACGTGCAGAAAAAGGAATTCGACTTCTTTCAAAATCCCTACCCCATCGACCCCCGCTACTTCCCGGACCTGCTGGATGACCTGAATGTCGTGCAAGTGGATGGGGATGCCGAGATCGTCGAGGGTATCCAGGTGCTCCTCACTCCGGGACACACCGTGGGCGGACAATCGGTGGTGGTGAACACCCGCCGGGGAAGCGCGGTGATCACCGGATTTTGCTGCAACGAGCAGAACTTTCCCGCCAATGGTCCGGTGGTGGCCTCGGGGGTGCATCTCAATGTGATCGACGCCTATGAGAGCGCCCGGCGGGTCCGGGAGATGGCGGACATCCTCATTCCTCTGCACGACCTGGCAGTGGGCAGACAACGCAATATCCCGGAAGACTGAAGGCGGTTTCCTGTTTTCGGTTTTCTGTTTTCTGCGCTGAAAGTTCTGGAGTAGATGTAATACCCACCGCTGGCAACCGGTTCCCGCGCCGCCGGGGGCGGCGGGCTACATTTTCATGATTTACGGGCGCGCCAGTACTCCTGAGCAATTGTTTCCTGTTTTCTGTTTTCTATTTTCTCCCCTTTCCCTCGCCAACAAGAGGTATTACTATTCCCCTAGGCGGTTATGGGCACGAGAGCTTTCCTACCGCCGGGACCTCCCCCCAATCCTTAAGGAGGGTGTGCCGATGGCTGGACCTAACAGGCTCCTGGCGGCCGCCGCCCTGGTGCTGGCCTTTGCCGGGGCGGCCCAGGCGGCTACGGACATCCGCATCAACCCAATCCCGCCCCAGGTCCAGCCCCAATGGACCCCGGTGCCCAACGCCCCCGGAGTCGATTGGGCTCCCAACATCCCCACCGATGTCTTCCGCCACGGGACCAGTTATTACTTTTATTGGGACCACTTTATCTTCCAGGGGAGCAGTCCCAGCGGCCCCTGGAAGTTAGTACACGAACTACCCGGCTGGTTCTCGCAAATCGACCCGAGCTATTTAAAGACGATGAATACCGGCCCGCCGGCCGGGTCAGCCGGGCCTGTGCCTGCGCCTGCGCCTGCGCCCGCGCCCGGCGCCCCGGGCCCGGCG
>JBAVAG010000020.1:0-7112 GCA_049585595.1 Desulfobaccales bacterium | reverse complement strand
CAATGGAATTGGTATCAAAAGAGAAAAAGTAGCCTCTAAGTTATGTGACATTGGAAAATCTGATAAAGATTATAGTGAACAGCGTGGATTTAGGGGCATTGGTCGACTTGGGGGGTTAGCTTATTGCCAAAAGTTAATATTCTCGACATCCGCGTTGAACGAAGACCAATATACGGAAATCTCTTTTGATTGTAATAAATTAAAAAGATATTTATCACCCTTACAATATCGAGACATGACGGCTACAGAACTTATCAAAGAGGTTACAACCATAAATTATGGCAAAGAAAAACGTGAGAAACATTATTTCAGGGTTAGCATTGAAAATGTTAATGAAATATCATTGCTAAATGAAAAAGATGTTTATGATTACTTAAGCACAATTGCTCCGATAAAATATCATTCTACGAAGTTTGTTTTTGCTTCGTTGATATATGACTTATTTAAAAAATACAATATGGAATATGATGGATATGATGTCTATTTTAACGGCAAACAGGTCCTAAAACCGTATAAAACCCGGTTCAAGGTCTACAAAGATAAAGATGATTATATTAAAAATTTAAATTTATTTGAACATATCACTGAGAATGGGAAAAATTCTTTTTTCGGATGGTATGCAGATTGTCATATGTTAGGTGCCGTTGCGGATGATCTGCTTAAAGGAATGCGAGTCAGAAAAGGAAATATACAGATTGGAGACGAAACTTTCAGTAAAATCTTTTTAAAAAAATCCAACGAACGATTTTATTCTTGGGTCGTAGGTGAAGTATTTGTATATGACAAAGGGTTGATTCCTAATGCTCGCCGAGACGGCTTCGAAACCTCTAATAATTTTGATGCATTCAAGAATTCCATGGGAGAATATTTTTCACTGATTGTTAAGGAGATAAGAGAAGAATCTGCTAAACGTAATGAACCAATAAATAAAAAGTCTATTACAATAGAGACTATTTTAGATGGTGTGGGTAAGGCTATAAATAATGGGTTTAAATCAAAAAAAGAGCTTATTAAGGCCAAAGAAGATATTGATATTGCAATAGAATTAGCATCATCTATAGAAGCTGATATTCTAAATCTGAAAGATAATAAATTGATAGATGAAAAAGAGCAGTCAATAACTGACTTAATATTGAAAATTGATTCGGCAGCTAACTTATTAGAGTTTAAATCATATTTTAAAGCGGACAAGCTTACGACAAGTTTATCCAGAAAAGAAAAGAATATCGTCATTGAAATATTTGATCAAATTTACGAAGACCTTGAAGAAGAATTGGCAAATCAAATTATTGATGCAATTATAAGCCGTCTGAATAAGATAGGAAAAAAGAATAAATAATAATAAATAATGAACTGCTTCGAGCCGGTGACGTTGCCGAACCTGAGTCCTGGCCCCAAAAAATCGGCGGCCACAGGCCGCCCTATGATTTTTTTGGAGGATGGGCGGCCCGCCAAAAAATTCAATCCACCCCGATCTCCTCATCCGTCAGGTAACAGGCGGGGTCAGGGGCCCAGAGGTCGCCGCTCAGGGCCTCGGCCCGGACCCGGAAGTTGCCGGCGCAGACGTCCAGCCAGCGGCAGCGGGCGCAGCGCCCGCCCACATAGCGCTTTTTGTCCTTGAGCCGGGCCAGGAGAGGGTCCGTCAGGTCGGTCCAGATCTCGCTGAAGGGGCGCTTACGCACGTTGCCGAAGCTATGGTGGCGCCAGAACTGGTCGGCGTGCACCTCCCCGTCCCAACTGACGCAGCCGATCCCCCGGCCGGAATTATTCCCTTCGTTCATTTTGAGCAATTCCAGGACCTCCGCGGCCCGCTGCGGGTCTTCTTTAAGCAGCTTCAGGTAGATATAGGGGCCGTCGGCATGGTTATCCACCGTGAGCACCTCCGGGGCGCCGCCTAAGTCAAACAGGCGGCGGGTGCGGGCGCAGATCAGGTCCAACAGCTCCCGGGTCTGGGAGTGGCTCAAGGCCTCGTCCACCAGCTTGCTGCCCCGGCCGGCATAGACCAGGTGGTAGAAGCAGATGCGGGGAAGCCGGTATTCCTCCACCAGGTCGAAAATGGCCGGCACTTCGCGGTAATTGAGGCGGCTGACGGTGAAACGCAGCCCCACCTTGAGGCCCTGCTCCTGGCAGTGGCGCACCCCGGCCATGGCCGCCGCAAAGGAGCCGGCCTGGCCCCGAAAGCGGTCATGGACCGCCGCGGTGCCATCGAGACTGATGCCCACGTAGGAGAGGCCCAGGTCCTTCAGGCGCATCGCCAGGTCCCGGGTGATCAGGGTGCCGTTGGTGGAAATCACCGCCCGCATGCCGTGGGCTACGGCCCGCGCCACCAGCTCCAGGAGGTCCGGCCGCATCAGGGGCTCGCCCCCGGAAAACAGGACCACCGGCGCCCCGAAGTCCTTCAGGTCCTGGAGCAGGTTGAGCGCTTTCTGATGGCTCAGCTCATCCGGGGCCGGGCCTGCGGTGGCCCGGGCGTAACAGTGGAGGCATTTGAGGTTGCAGCGCCGGGTGACGTTCCAGACCACCACCGGCTTTTTATCCGCCGAGAACTGCAAAAGATGGGACGGCAGCTCCTGGGCCCGGCGGCCCTGATAGCGCAAAAGGTCGCCGGCTTCCACGGCGCCGCAATAGAGTTTGGAAACTCCTACCATATCCTAAGGTTATTCCCGAAAGCGGGGCGCCTGGTACTGATCCCGGATCAGGCGATTGAGATAGGAGTCGAGATCGTCCAGGGCTTCCCGCGGCAGGATGAAGTGGTCCCGGGAGGTGCGGTCCCGAACCAGTTTCAGGGCGTAGGACAATTCGTCGGAGAGACGCTCGCAGACGGCGAGGGCGGAAGTGCCGCCCTCCAAGGCCCGGCGCAGGATTTCATCCACCGCCTCTTCATCGAAATGGAGCTGGATGGCGTGCTCGTCAAAGAATCGGTCCTCGAAGACCCTCACCTGGTCATGGAGCCGGCTCATCTCCTTAAAGCAGGTCTTCAGGTCGCAGTCCCACTGATGGTAATGCGTAACGAGCAGCTCCACCCGCTGGTCGCTGAGGGGCAGCCGGTAGCTCCCCCGTAAATCCTCTTCCTGACGCCAGATAAATTTCTTAAGGAGCTCCCGTTCGACCCCGGCCGCCTCCTTAAAGCGCTTGCGGATCTCCGGGTCACCCGGATCGGCTATAAGCCTTTCCAGCTCTACCTGGGGTTCCCGCACCAACTCCGGGGTGACCAGCAGTTCTTTGATGTCGGTGGAGGGCAGCCGCTTTTCGAACTGGAGGAGGACCCGCTCGATGACGCTCACCAAACCCCGGGCCCCGGTCTTTTCCAGGGCCGCCCGGTCCGCCAGCAGCCGCAGGGCTTCGTCCTCGAACCTGATGTCAATTCCGTAAGCCCAAAAATCCCGTTTCTTGCTGGTGAGGATGGGGTTATTGGGGTTGCGCAGGATTTCGTAGAGGTCATCGGCACTGAGTTGCTCCAGCACCGCCACCACCGGCAGACGGCCAACGAACTCCGACTCGAACCCGTATTGGATCAAATCTTCGGCGGTGACCTGCTTCAGGAAGCCCCGCTCTTCCTCCCGGGTGGTAATCTTGCCATGGAAGCCGATCTTTTTCTTACTGAGGCGCTCCTTGACAATCTTATCCAGGCCGTTGAAGGCGCCGCTCACAATGAAGAGGATGTGGCGGGTATTGAGGGTGCGCTTCTCCTTCTTGCCGGTGCGGCGGTAGTGTTCGATAGCCTGGATCTGGGACACCGGGTCGTGGGCCACCTTCAGATCCACCTCGGTCTCTTCCATGGGCTTCAGAAGCGCCCTCTGGACCCCGGTGCGGGAGACATCCGGCCCCCCCCAGGTGTGCGCCGCGGAGGCGATCTTGTCGATTTCGTCGATATAAATGATGCCGTATTGGGCCAGTTTCAGGTCGTCGCCGGCGGCATACACCAGGTCTCGCACCAGGTCTTCCACGTCACCGCCCACGTAGCCGGTCTCCGAGAATTTGGTGGCATCTCCTTTGATGAAGGGAACCCCGATCTTTTTAGCAATGAGCTTCACCAGATAGGTCTTGCCCACCCCGGTGGGGCCGGCGAGGATGATGTTATTCTTGATGGAGCCCACCGCCGGTTCCGGTTCCCGGCCCTGTTCCAGGGAATGGCGGATGCGATTGAAGTGAGTGCAGATCTTGGTGGCCAGGATGCTCTTGGCGAGATCCTGTTTGATGACGTAGCCGTCCAGGTAGGCTTCCATCTCTTCGGGCTTCAGGTCAAAATCGATCTTGCCGATCGAGTCCCCTTTGTCCTTGTCTTCCCCGTCCGCCTGGGATTTGGTGATGAGCTGGGGGGCCAGGACCTGGATGCGGCTGCCATATTTCTTGGAAAGGTAGTCGCTCAGCTCCTTTTCGAGTTCCTTGGGATCCGGGATCTTTTCCATATCTTTGAGGGTCTGAACCAATAAATTTTAATTATTTAGAGTTAACGGCACATATTCACGATCAATTAAATTATATCCACATATGGACCGGCTTGCAAGGCCAGCGGGGGGCCTTTCGAGTTTCGAGTTTCGGGTTGTAGGGGCGACCCGCTGGGTCGCCCAGCTTCGGGTTCTAAGTTTGCGGCCTCCAGGGTACAGTTCATCTTTTCAGGGAAAAAGGTTAAAATATAAATTAACTGGCTGTCTCCAGCAAATTTAGTTTTGTTCCCGGTCCGAAGCGGTTTTTTTCGAAACTCGAAACCGGGCGACCCAACCACAGGCTGGAAGCCTGTGCCACTGTCGCCCCTACAACTCGAAACCCGGAGGTTCGTATACATCGCCCGTTTGGCAACCTGACCGGATTAAAATCCCACCAGTATCGCCAATTGGAACGGCTCTACCGCCGCAAGGTGCCCCTGGCCGCGCTCCTCACCCCGGAACTGGCCAGGCAACTGGCAGAAATCTCCCGGTCCCTACACCGGCAGGTAGGGGTGCTCCTGGATCGCCAGGGCGCGGTGAGCCACGTCCTGGTGGGGGACGCCAAGGGCCTGGTTATTCCCCCTCTGCCCCGGGAGCGCGGCGCCAGGGGCCGCCTCAAGGGCCTCCGCCTGATCCATACCCACCTGGACTCAAGCACCCTGACCCGGGACGACTTGATGGACCTGGCCTTGCTGCGCCTGGACGCGGTGGCCGCGGTTACCATTGGCGCCGACGGGCAGGCGGGTGCTATGCAGGTGGCCCACCTGCTGCCCCGGCCCCTGGACGGGCATAACTGGGCGATTATCGAGGCCTCCCACCCCGGGGCCTTGAACCTCGATTTTGCCGCCCTGGTCGCATCCCTGGAAGAAGAACTGGCACAGGTGGAGACGGCTGGAGAGAAGGGG
This sequence comes from Desulfobaccales bacterium, assembly GCA_049585595.1. GTDB lineage: Bacteria > Desulfobacterota > Desulfobaccia > Desulfobaccales > 0-14-0-80-60-11 > JAPLJC01. The sequence continues at coordinate 1,780 of JBAVAG010000020.1, read as the reverse complement.
AGGGGGCGGGAACGGGCCATCCTGATCGGGGTCACCGGCAAAAACCGGGCGGCGGCGGAAGACTCCATGGAAGAACTCTCAGAGCTGGCCAGGTCCGCCGGCCTGGAGGTGGCGGCCACCCTCATCCAGCGCCGGCCGCGCTTCGATCCCCGCTTTCTCATGGGCAAGGGCCGTCTTTCGGAACTGGTCATCCAGGGCTTGCAACAGGGTGCGGACCTGCTGGTGTTCGATTCCGAGCTCAGTCCGTCCCAGGTGCGTTCCATCACGGACTTCACCGAACTCAAGGTCCTGGACCGCACCCAACTGATTCTGGACCTCTTCGCCCAGCGAGCCCGCAGCCGGGAAGGCAAGCTCCAGGTGGAGATGGCCCAGGTGAACTACCTGCTGCCCCGCCTGGTGGGTAAAGGAGACGCCCTCTCCCGCCTGATGGGGGGCATCGGCGGCCGGGGACCGGGGGAGAGCAAGCTGGAGATGGACCGCCGCCGCCTCCGGGACCGCCTGCACCGGCTGCGCAGCGAACTGGCCGGCGTGAGGGCGGCACGCCGGGAGCGGCGCCAGCCCCGGCGGCGCCAGGGCCTGCCGGTTCTTTCCATCATCGGCTACACCAACGCCGGCAAATCGACCCTGTTCAATTCCTTGACCAGGGCCGGAGTGCTCTCCGAGGACCGCTTCTTCGCCACCCTGGACCCCACCAGCCGCCGCCTGCGCTTTCCCCGGGAGCGGGAGGTGATTATCACCGACACCGTGGGTTTCATCAAAAACCTGCCCAAGAACCTGCTGGAAGCCTTTAAGGCCACCCTGGAGGAATTGGCGGAGGCCGACCTCCTCATCCACGTGGTGGACCTGAGCAATCCCCGGTTCGTGGAGCAGATGGCCGTGGTGGCAGACATCCTGGCTTCACTACACCTGCAGGAGAAGCCGCTCCTGACGGTCTTTAACAAGGCCGACCTGGCGGACCGCAATCTGGCCACGCTCCAATGCCGAATACACGACGGGGTGGCCATCTCGGCCATCGATCCGGGGAGCTTGCCTCCCCTCATCGCCCGCCTGGAGCGCCAGGTCGAGGAGTTGGCCGCCCGGACCGACTGGGGCAGACTACAGAGGGAAGTTTAGTGAGCAGTGAGCAGTGAGCAGTAAGCAGGGAGCAGACCTATGGGCGACTGCTTCCCCCTCACCCTAGCCCTCTCCCCCATCGGGGGAGAGGGGACAAAAATGGAACCATTTTCATGCTTCCGTGGTTGGCGCTTTGGCGTGAGCCCGCGGGAAAATAATTTGCTTTAGATTTATCTTTGTTTTTAATATTATTGTAATTTATCTATGATCTTGTAATAACATTTAATAATATCATTAGTATCGTTATCATAATTATCTAATTTGATCATTTTAATAGCTTCCTTAACAGCACTTTCTCCTACCATTATGATGTTTTTATCAATCTCTTTTGTAGAACTTCCTTCATCGCTAAGCCAATCCCAACCAGATGGCCGTGAAGGACTTAAAAAGGGAGGCAATGGTTATTGCCTCCCCCTTCCTTCGCCGCTTTACCATGGCTCTCGCTGCCGCCTTATTGCAGATGCCTCGCACCATCAGCCTCAAAAATCCAATGGCTGTTGGGTTTTCGCCGCCATTTTTTTTCTCCGTTTCTCGCGTTTTTCGCCCCAATTTCTCGCATCCCGCTTTAGCGCCTGGTCATTTTCATATCTGCATGGCCCAAGAGTTCACCAGGCCACAAAAAAGGCAGGGTCATGATTGACCCTGCCCCTTTGGGCAATCCTTAGGC
>JBAVAG010000019.1:0-7077 GCA_049585595.1 Desulfobaccales bacterium | reverse complement strand
TACACCAATCAGATGATCCGGGAGGCCCTGCGGCTCACCAAAGAATGTCTGACCTGTTGAGGCGGCGCCGCCATGGGAGCGCCCTGAGAGAGATCAGGCCTGGTATTGAGTCCTACTGAATGTTGCCTGAAAGCTTCACCTTTTTCCCTCGCCCCTGAGAGGGCGACACCGGGTGGGGGTGGTAATTTATTTTTCATTTACCACCATATTTTGCCACCCTCCCCCCAACCCCCTCCCCCCAAGGGTCCCCCAAGGGAGGGGGGTATCTTAAATCTTTTGTCAAGATAATTGCGGGATCGCCGTAGAAGCCGCGGGGCTGAAGGAAGCGCTGCCGGCGGCGCCTGCTCGCCTAACGCCCATGCCTATCCATAACCAAGATATCGCCGCAATCTTCGAGAAGGTGGCGGATTTGCTGGAGATCGAGGGCGCCAATCCCTTCCGGGTGCGGGCCTATCGCAACGCGGCCCGGGTGGTGAGCAGCACGTCCCAGAGCCTGGCGGACCTATTGGCCCGGGGCGATGATCTGACCCAGCTTCCCGGGGTTGGTCAGGACCTGGCGGGCAAGATCCGGGAAATTATTACCAGCGGGGACCTGGGCCTGCGCCGGGAACTGGAGGCCCGGACCCCCCCAGCCCTGGCGCTCTTGCTGAACCTGGGAGGGCTGGGGCCCAAGCGGGTCCAACTGCTGCACCAAAAACTGGGGATCACCAGCACCGCAGATCTGAAGGAAGCGGCCCAAAGCGGCAAGATCAAGGAGATCAAAGGCTTCGGCCCCAAGATCGAACAGATGATCCTGGAGGGCCTGGGTCACCTCAGCGCCGCCGAGAAGCGCTACAAGCTGGTGTTGGTGGAGCCCGTGGCCGAGTCCCTGGTGGCACATCTTAAGGCGGTGCCGGGGGTGGCGGAGGCCATAGTTGCCGGCAGCTACCGGCGGCGCCGGGAGACCGTGGGCGACCTGGACCTGTTGGTCACCTGCCGGGAGGCGGAGCAGGTGATGGACACCTTCGTCGCCTATGAGGACGTCAGCAAGGTGCTGGCCCGGGGGGACACCAAATCGATGGTGGTGCTGCGCAACGACTTACAGGTGGACCTGCGGGTGGTGCCCGGCGAGAGTTACGGCGCCGCCCTCCATTACTTTACCGGCTCCAAGGCCCATAACATCGCCGTCCGCCACCTGGGGGTGCAGCGCGGCCTCAAGGTCAATGAATACGGGGTCTTCCGGGGAGAGGCGCCCATCGCCGGCCAGACTGAGGCGGAGGTTTACGCCGCGGTGGACCTCCCTTACATCGAGCCGGAGCTGCGGGAAGACCGGGGGGAAATCGAGGCCGCCCAACAGGGCCGCCTCCCCCGGCTCATCACCCTGGCGGATATTAAGGGCGACCTGCACACCCACACCAGGGCCACCGACGGCCGCAACACCCTGGAGGAGATGGCCCGGGCCGCCCAGGAGCGGGGTTACCAGTACCTGGCCATAACCAACCACTCCAAACGGGTGAGCATGGTTCACGGATATGACGCCAGAAATCTAGCCGCCGAGATGGACCAGATCGACCGCCTCAACGCCCAATTGCAGGGCATTACCATTTTGAAGGCCATCGAAATGGATATCCTGGAAGACGGCTCCCTGGACCTGGAGGACGAAATTCTCAAGAGGCTGGACCTGACCGTGTGCGCGGTGCACTACAACTTCAACCTCTCCCGGGAAGAGATGACCGAGAGGATTATCCGGGCCATGGACAACCCCTATTTTAACATCCTGGCCCATCCCAGCGGCCGGCTGATCCAGCGGCGGGAGCCTTATGAGGTGGACATGGAACGGGTCATGCGGGCCGCCCGGGAACGGGGCTGTTTCATGGAGCTGGACGCCCAGCCGGACCGCCTGGACCTGGTGGACATTAACTGCAAGCTGGCCAAGGACCTGGGGGTCAAAGTGGCCATCTCCACCGACGCCCACAGCATCGCGGACCTCAACTTCATGCGTTTGGGGATCGGCCAGGCCCGGCGCGGCTGGCTGGAAGCCGCCGATGTCCTCAACACCCGCCCCTGGCCGCAGTTGCGGAAACTGCTAAGGAGGATTTAATCTGGTTTTAGAAATAAGATGAATAAGATATATGATTGGGCTATCGGAATATATTTTGGATGGTTTCAATAGCGTATCAATAGCAGATAGTAACACTGGGGGGCGGCTCCCAAGGCCTTTCCACAATACCACAATCCGCCACCTAAAGGGCCGCCCAGGTGCGAGAGGACTAGCAGATCAGAGAGACGGCGCCCGGTGGGGCTCTTTGAGTCCTAAGTCAATCATCAAGGCCGGGAGCTCGGGGCTCCGGCTCAAAATCCGTCGTTGAAAAGGGCTCCAGAGCAATTTGAGAAGATCGGATTTCTTCATATGCCGGCTGAACAATCGCAGGAGCTTGTAGGTGCGAATGGGACGCTTGAAAATGCGATGGGCAAAAAGCAAGGCATAGCCTTTCATGCGGACCCGGTTTACCGTAGCGCTGGGCAGGGCGGTGGGGTCGATGTCCGAGCACTTGAACCATTTGTGCCAATCGCGCTCGTCGTCAATGATCCCTCGGTTGATGTACTCTTGCCATAAGGGGGTGCCCCGGTAGGCACATAATCTATTGAAACCAAAGGTGTCCAGCTTCAGGCGGGCGGCAAAACGGAAGCTGGCCAGGATATCCTTCTCGCTTTCGCCGGGAGAGCTGATGACAAAAAAGCCGTGCACCCTGGCGATGCCATGGCGCTTCGCTTCACTGACCGCGTGCTCCACCTGCTTCAGGGTCTGCTTCTTATGCAGCCGGTCAAGTACCCTTTGCGTGCCCGCCTCCACCCCAAAGGCCAGGAAATTACAGTTGGCCTTTTTCATCAGCGGCAGTTGATCCACCGCCACCGCATCCACCCGCCCTTCGCAGCCCCAGTGGAACTTGAGCTGGCGAGCCATGATACCCCCACAAATTTCGCCGATACGTTTCCGGTTAAGGAGAAAATGATCATCGGTCAGGTAAATGGAACGATAGCCCATATCGTCCAGTTGCTGCATTTCTCCCAAGACATGTTCCGCGGATCGGTAGCGCCATTTGCCTTGCGACAGAGACGGGATATCGCAGTAGATGCAGGAATAGGGGCAGCCCCGGGAGGTTTGCATAGTGCAGAATTTATCCAAGGAGAGGACCGCGGGGGCATCCAGGGGTAAGGATTCGATGTAGTCGATGGGCAGGCTGGTACGGTCGGGGTAAGGGAACAGGTTCAGGTCCCGCAAGAGTGGACGTGGGACATTGCTAACAATCTCACCGGCATCACGCCAGACCAGACCGGCCACGGTGGCTGGGTCGTCGAAATTGTCCAGGTAGTCCGGCAGGAGTTCTTCGCCCTCTCCCACCGCCACGCAGTCCAGGTCAGGGCAGTCCTTGAGGATGCGGTCGGCATTCATGGTGGCGAAGGCGCCGCCGGCGATGAGGGGGATTTTCGGAGCGGCGGATTTAAGCCGTCTGGCCAGGTTTTTGAGCGCCGGGTAGGTGGTGGTCGAGAGGCAGGAGAGGGCAACGACGTCGGGGCGCTCCTCCGCTACAGCCTGGGTGAGGTGCTCCGCCTGCATCTGCGGGTGACAGGTGTCGAATAGCCGGACCTGGTGTCCATGTTGGCGCAGCACCGGAGCTAGGGTCTGGATTCCCAGGGGAGGAAAGGCCATCACTCTGATGCGGCCATCGTCAGACCGGGATCTGTTCAGCTCCTCGGGGAGTAGTTGGCAAAAATTTCCATCCCGGACGTACACCATAAAGACGTGCATCGAACCATCCCTTGCTTTCGCTGTCTTTGCGAATGTACCCCACTCGTGAGTAGCATGATATCACAAAACTTCCCCGAAATCTCTCTTCGCCGTTTTTAGAGGCCAGAGAAGATCAGTCCAGATCTGATTTCCAGCCTAATAACCCGAAATAGCGCCATCCGATAATAATGGGAAAAAAACGGTGACAGGGGATGAACCTGTTACGGAACATGCTACATCGACTCTGCTCTTAACCCTATTTCTATTTTGGAGCTGGTATTTTGCTATGTAAAGATATGAGTTAGAATAGCGGATATCTTACAATATTCGCAACTTATTTCAAATCCCTCAATAATTCCAGATATACTCCAAATATCTCATCCCTCAAAAACCGAAAGCCAATCGTCTTAATTAGAGACTTCAAGGTTCAAGGTTCAAAGTTAAGGGCGAGCGCGGAAGGGTGAAGGTGAGGGGGAGGGGAAATTGTGGGGTGGGCCCTGCCCGCCAATTCGTGGAGGGCGCACACCTGGGTGCGCCCCTACAAGACAGTCCATACGCCCCCTCACGCAATAAGGGTCCATGGCGTTATAAAGATTCCCCTCCTCTTCTTTATCCCCGGTTTCTTTCATAATATTGACTCTAACTATTACCGGGACCTTCTAGTGAATATATCCATAGTAATTTATCTGATTTATTATATCTCAGCGTAACACTCACAAAATCACCCTCTTTTATTGACAAGATTCCAAGGCTGACGACAGACAAGACTTTGCCTGAGTTATCGCCCAGGTTAAACGTGGTGTAGGGGCCTACCTTGGAAGCATTGAATTGAGGTGATGATACCCATCCTTCAACCTGTACCATCTTCCCATCATATTTGTCAGGATTCGCAAGGATGTCCGCAACTGTGGTTTTTATAGCTTGGGCGTTAGCTATTAAGGGGAGGGAAAAAAAACAGACAATGGCAGCCAGCGAAATTAGAAAGGTTGCCTCTCGCACGCAGAATTTCTTAAAATTGCATTCCTTCATACCAAAGCGGGTGCCCATAAAACAAACTTGCCTCGACATTTCTCACATCTCCACTGCTTGCCTCACAGCAAAAACCTTGCCGGACACTACCGGGAATTGCAGTTTTTAGAAAATCATTCAAAGCGGCGCATCAGCTCCGCCATCAGATCATCCACATTTTCCGGGGTAATCCGGTTTTTCCAGATGGTCTCTTCGGCCAGGCGGCGGCGGCCGGGGTCCCCTAGATCCTCCAGGCCCTGGAAGATTCCGGTGCGCCTTCCTACCTGGTAGATCATCTGTTCATCCTGATTCAGGGAAAGGAACTTCTCCACCGCCGCCAGCATGCGCCCCTGGTCCCGGGGCAGCGTCCCCTCCACCTCCGGCAGCAGATTGCGGAAGTGGTCGCTTACCACCACGCTGGTAATTCCCCGCAAGGATTCCAGGAAGAGTTGCACTTCCCGGGCCATTTCCAGGTCGGTCGGCCTTTGGAAGCGCCCCTCCTGATAATCCTGGTAAAGCGGGCTGCCGTAAAGAATGGACAGGGTGCGCAGGCGGATGAAGTCCGGGTTGATTTCGTTCAAGGCGGCGGCCGTTTCCTGGGCGTGGACCCGCCAGAGGGCCCGCCCGCCCAGCCCCGGCAGGTAATATTCCGAGAGCTCGAGGCCCGCCTGTTTCACCAGGCGGCCCGCCATAACCTGCTGGGCCTGGGTGGTGCCCTTGTGCACCAGTCGCAGGACCTCGTTGGCGCCCGATTCCAGCCCGACGTGCAGGCGGTTCAGACCCGCCTCCCGGATGCTCTGGAGATCCCCGAGGCTCAGCCGGGCCACCGTGCTGGAGCGCGCATAGGAGGTCACCCGCCGCACCCCGGGGAACCGCTCCCGCAAATGAGAAAGGATGGCGGCCAGGTCCGAGGGGCCGATCACCAGACTGTCGGCGTCCTGGAGGAATACCGACTGCTGGCCGTGGCGCCGCCAGTGGGCCGCAGCCTGCCGGGCCCGCGGGTCTCCCGGGGCCTGGCCACCCTGGCCTGAGAGGCTCCGGGCCGCCTGGGAGACCGCCTCAATATCCCGGATCACATGGTCCAGCGGGCGCCGGGAGAATTGGGTGTCTTTGTAGGTCGAGCAGAACCGGCAGCGGTTCCAGGGGCAGTTGCGGGTCACCCGCAGCAAGAGGCTGCCGGCTTCGCTGGGAGGGCGAATGGGACCTTGTTCGAAGCCGCCGTAAGGTTCTGGTTCTGTCAAAGTGGTCCTTTTGTGCGGCGGGAGTGCGGTGCTGCCGCTACATTTTCCATTCCCAAATAGTCACCGCCTGCTATTGGGTATCGCGCCCATTTCTAGTATATAATTATATATCTTAAACCCCAAGACGATCAATGGTGGCCGGGGCCAAAATTGGCGCGTCCGGGGGGCCGGGCCGGCTCCCGGGCGGCGATGGTCTTTGGCCGGGGATGGCTTAGTTGATTAATTACCCGGGTGGCTAAATTAACCACCTTTGGGAATTTTCTGTAGAGGTCCAGATGAGCGAGATTGAGGCGGCTCCTTCCGACTTTATACGCGACCTGGTGGCCGCCGACCTGAGCGCCGGCAAGAATGAAGGCCGGGTCTGCACCCGTTTTCCCCCGGAACCCAACGGCTATTTGCACATCGGCCATGCCAAGTCCATCTGCCTCAACTTCGGCATTGCCCAGCAGTTCAACGGGCTTTGCAACCTCAGGTTCGACGACACCAATCCCACCAAGGAAGAGGTGGAGTACGTCGAATCCATCATGGCTGACGTGCGCTGGCTGGGCTTCGACTGGGGGGCGCGCCTGTTTTACGCCTCGGACTATTTCGAGCAGATGTATGAATATGCGCTGCACCTGGTCCGGGAAGGCAAGGCCTTTGTCTGCGATTTGACCGCGGACGAGGTCCGGGACTACCGCGGCACCCTCACGGAACCGGGCCGGGAGAGCCCCTACCGGAACCGCAGCCTGGCTGAGAACCTCGGCCTGTTGCAACGCATGCGGAACGGCGAATTCCCTGATGGGACCCGAACCCTGCGGGCCAAGATCGACATGGCCTCCCCCAACATCAATATGCGGGATCCGGTCTTGTACCGCATTCTCCACGCCGAGCATCACCGCACCGGGGATAAGTGGTGCCTCTACCCCATGTACGATTATGCCCACCCCATCTCCGACGCCCTGGAGGGCATCACCCATTCCATCTGCACCCTGGAGTTCGAAGACCACCGGCCTCTTTACGACTGGACCCTGGATAACCTGCCGGTTCCCTGCCATCCCCAGCAGATCGAATTTGCCA
>JBAVAG010000018.1:0-6964 GCA_049585595.1 Desulfobaccales bacterium | reverse complement strand
GGGTGATGCTTCATAACTGCTATGACATTTCAAACTACGGTTTCCCCCCTCCTTTGATTAAGGGGGGCAGGGGGGATTTAAATAACCTCCTGAAATCCCCCTAAATCCCCCTTTTCCAAAGGGGGACTTTAAAACCTTTAGAACTTAGGTTTTCTCAATCCGCCTCCTCGAGCACTCCCAGCAGCAATTCCACCAGGTGGGGCTCGGCCCCGGCCACGGTGGCGACGATCTCCTCAATGGCGATGGGGGCCATGGCGTCCGGGAGGTTCAGGTTGCTGAGGACTGAAACCCCCAGGACCCGGAGCCCGGCGTGCACCGCCACGATGGCCTCCGGCACGGTGGACATGCCCACCGCGTCGGCGCCAAGGATTCTTAAGGCCCGGGTCTCCGCCGGGGTTTCCAGGCTGGGTCCTTTGAGCGCCGCATAAACCCCTTGGCGCAAAATCAGGCCGCGGCGCCGGGCCACCTCTGCCGCCAGGTTCCGGAGGGCCGGATCATATACCCGGCTCATATCTGGAAAACGCGGCCCCCAGGCATCAATATTTTCTCCGGCGAGCGGGTTATCCCAGAGAAGGTTGAGGTGGTCGCAGATGAGCATCAATTCCCCGGCCGCAAAAAGGGGATTGAGCCCTCCCGCGGCATTGGTGAGGACCAGGGTTTTGAGGCCCAGAGCCGCCAGCAGCCGCACCGGGAAGGTGGCCTGGGCCAGGGAATAGCCTTCGTAGGCATGGACCCGGCCATGGGCTACAAGCACCGGCTTTCCGGTAAGCCGCCCCCAGTAAAGGGTGCCCCGGTGGCTGGGGCTGGTGGCCCGGGGGAAGTGGGGCAGTTCTGAGTAGGGCAAAGAGCCCCCGCCCACAATCTTCTGCGGCAGGAGGCTTTGGCCGGTCCCCAGGATAAAGCCCCAGGTTGGGGTTTCCTCAAGCCGGGAAGCCACGAACCGGGCGCATTCCTCCACCTCTTCCTGGTATTTGCGGCTCAAGCCGGGCTCCTTTGCGGGCGCTGAATCTTTTTAGCATAAGCCCCTTTCCGGGCTTCGTCAATACGCCCCGGCGGCCGGTAGTGTCCTAATTTGGGAAAAGGGAGTCGATTGAGCGGTAGGATTTAAGTTCTCTCTTTCTCGCGTCTGCTGCGGTTCCGAGAAATCCTTTTATCGCTTTGACAAGAGCTTTTTTCTTCCGGGGCATGGGGAACAATATATATTTCTCAAGATGTTCACGGCTTATACCCCTTTGCGTGTAGCCACTTGCCACATGCCGAAATTGTTTTTGCATAACCTCAGACCGCAAAATGGCCCACAGCAAGATCGCATCATCCTCATTTCTGCATCGGATTGTCATAAAACCAGTAGAAGATAGTTGTTCATCTAGTTCTTTTGGAACAACGGCAACCTTGCCCAAAGAGTCAAAAGAAAGAGGGAAGATCACATCATTTTCGTGTATGAGAACCCTAGCACGATCAGGGAGTTCGCTTAAAGCACCTTCTTCGCACTCATTTATGCGTATTTGGCAACGCTCTAAATCAAGAGTGCCAATGTCTACATAGTAGAATCTTTGATCGCCTGCGTCGTTAATATCAACCGAATCAGCCAATTCAAAATCGGTTATCTTTTTTATATTATGAGTTTTAGCATCTCCCATTTTATGAATCTGTTCTAGAAGTTGCCAATATGATGGTGTATGAAAAGCAACATCTAATCTATCCTTAATTTTATTCGAGTCAATTAGAAATAAAGTATCATTCTGGTAAGGTTTTAGCGGTTTGGTTCCTTTCAAAAAAAGTTTACCAGTTTCGGTAAAAATCTTCCATTCTTTCAATACATCAGGAAGGTCAGTCTCTACTATTTCCTTGCCTGATTTACTTATTCCTGTGAACTCAACGTTTCTGGCGAAAATCGGCGGTTGCTTCTGGACAGCGGTTCTTCTCTTTTCAAGGAAAACAATAGAAGTTACCCCGCCTGCACCGGCTTGAATAAAAGAATATTTAGGAAGAGCAATTATTGCCCGTAAAATAAAGTTTCTTCGCAACCAATCACGATAATCCTCAAAATTGTGGCTATTTAGAATTGAATTATCTAATACGATCAATAACCTCCCGCCAGGTTTTAAGAGATCATGGTAGCGCGCTAAAAACAAAACATTAGACTTGACTACACCTTTGAGAGTGGACTTCCCAGGCACACAGCTTACACCCCTATTAGAAGCATCGCCTAAATACTGTTCAAGTATGCGCCGTTCATGTTCATCTTTTGAGGTAATGGCCGTGGCAAAGGGGGGGTTTGTAAGGACAACATCAAACCGCATCGCATTATTAACAAGAAGGGCCTTAAGTTCTGCCGTCTCTTCTTGTGATGTCTTTAACTCCCCCTTTTCTATAAGCAGGTCTTTATCCAGCGTATCAGCCCGATAAATACGGCTACCACCATCCCCGTGCAAGTACATATTAATTCTCGCAATTCTCGTAATCTCTGCATTACTATCAATACCAACTAATTGCTTAGTTACCAATTCCTCTCTGATTTCATCGGCATCCGACATTAAACGTGGATTTGATTTGATTTCATCAAACATTGTTGCCATAGCATCAATAAGGAACCCACCACTACCACAGCATCCATCTAAGATAGAGTCGATAGAAAATCTGTTCCCCACCTTTATAATAGTCAAATCCGCCATATGTACCATTAACTTCACGATGGCCCTCGGGGTGAAGTAAGCACCTAAATTTTTCCCGCGCACGGCTGCTGCAAGAAACACTTCAAACATGCGTCCATTCAAATCTTCATCTATTCCAAATAGATCATAATCTTGGAGCATCTCTACGACACCCCTTATTGTGGACGGCTTGAGGTCTATTTGTTCATTAGGATCAAAAATTGGCTTCTTTTTGTTCTTCTTTATTAAATCTTCTAGTTCTTCAACCAGCCTGCGGAACAAAATGGAATTGATTGGATTGGGAGACACATCATCATTTTTCTCTATCCAGCCTTTATAGAACCGAAGGTCTTTAAGTAGAATTTGCCTACCCGAATCAATAATTGCATGGAGACGACGATCTTCATTAAGTTTTAGAAAAATTAACTTGGTAAACTCATAAAATGCTTTTGTTGGCATCAATGATTCTCTTTTCCAAATTAACTTATGGCATTTCTGGAATACTGCTTTTATTTCTTCAACCTCGGGCTTATTTGGAAGCCATTTGTCTGATTCTGGGACTCGGTTAAAGGATGACCTTAAGGCACTCCTACTTATCGTGTTAATTAGTTGTTGAAATCTCTTATCAGATTCTTGAAATTCTCCAAAAGATAAACTGAGGACATCATCATTGCTCTCGAAGTGACGAATAATGGTTATTCGTCCATTACTTCCAATGCAAAATTGATCTGGCTTATTGCCTTTCAGTCCTCTGCGCATAATGGAGGTGTATAATTGGGCATCTAATACCCCTTCTTCTGCATCGACTTGGGGGGATTTTGCATCGATTATCAAAACTGGCTTGGTATGGGCCTTATCTAAAAAGCAAATATAATCAGGGCGATAATCACGCTGATTTTTCCCTTTGCCAATTCTCTCTGTTTTAATGGAAGCTTTTGTTTTGCGGTAATCCTCAGTAAATTCCAAATCGTCAAGAAGACGGATTAGAAAATTCTGTTCCACATCACTCTCATTGTGGAGGTTTCCAAACGAACAATACTTGTTTTTTTCTTGTTTCATCGGCAGCCCCTTGAGCTATCTTTATGATCGTGAACAATGGAGGCTCTGACGGCTTTTTCGGGAGAATCTACGGGCGGGATATGGAGAACAGCATAATAGCGTCGTTTGGTGCTTCCCTCTATCGGGGATGACCAGGCGTAGCATTTGGTGGCCTTGGGGTGGTCCTTGATTTCAAAAACAGATACCACTCCGCCCCAGACAGTTTCTTCCCCGAACATCTCCACCATGGCTATGTCTTCCAGGAAAGACGCTTGGCAATGGTGCAGGCGCTCCACGACCCGTTTTAAGTCTTCATCCACGGCAGGTCCCCCATGGTGATTTTAACAAGATACTTAAACTGGAACGAGTTTCGTCCAATCCCATTTCCCCGTTTGGTATAAGGCGTCCATTTCCTTCGCAAGCGCAGGGTCAAAATGGAAGACATCCTCGCGCGGGAACCCCACAGGCCAGCAGGTTGTCTCCCCTGCTAAAAGGCGTTCAAAACAGGTATCATCTGTGATGTAAACCCCATATTCTACTTCTTCCCATACGCGCCGAATCAAAGGCACGCCCCTAAAAGCCCTGACGATTACCAGATCACCTTGCATATAGCCACCTCTCGGTTCAGATGGCTTAATTTTAATCGGACTTTTTTCAACCTCAAAAAAAAATCACGAAAAAAGTGCATTTTAGGTATTTTAGGTATTGACATGGTATCAGATAAATCCTATACTTGGAATCAATAGGAGGGAATGGGCATGGCCACCAAAACTGCCACTAAGAAATTGATCCCGCCATATGTGCCTTACCGGACCTTTTCAAATTTTTTGGACAGTTTGAAGCGCGGGATACCTCAACGAATTGACCGGAGCCTAATGGGATCAACCTCAGGGGGCCTTCAAAGGCAGATTATGCAGGCTTTAGAATATCTGGACTTGATTACGGATACCGGGACCCCGACAGAGAAACTAGAAAACCTTGTCCACTCTGAGGGACCCGAAAAACAAGAGGCTCTAAAGCGGGTTCTTGAATCGGGCTATAGCTTCTTGTTCAAAGATGGTATCCAACTTGATCGGGCAACCGCAAGTCAATTCCGGGAACGGTTTGAAAAGACCGGCGCAACAGGTGAAACCCTTCGAAAATGCATGTATTTTTTCCTAACCGCGGCCAAAGCTGCGGAGATAGGATTATCCCCACATATCAAAAAGGTTCCAGGGCCGTCTGCGGGTTCAGCAAAGCCAAAACGCCAGGCGCAGCCCAAAGCTCCAGCCGATAAACAGCCAGCGAAAGAACCGGCGTCTCCTCCAAAAGCCGCAGAGCCGACAGACGATTCCCCGATGAAGTTCATAACTGAGTTAATGCCCAAATTCAATCCAGATTGGTCCAAAGAGGCCCAACAAGATTGGCTTGATGCGATCAATAAGCTACTCCAAATGAAGTCGGGGGATTAATCCAATGCAGGGGGTGATGAACATGAGAAGAGACTTGGTTCCTGTCAGCGATGAATCGCCCTGGCAGGAACCGCAAAAGGAAGGCTCCATAGCCTCTGAGTCGTTGGCGCGATGCAAGGCTATGGAGCCGTGGCGATTCTCCATGGGGCGCGATTGGTTCCCAGGAGGCCCTTACAACCATTCCGGGCGGGGTTCGATTCCCCGGCGCTCCACTTTCATTCAAAATAGCAAGTATTTACCTTCGAGTCAATAGGAATCTGCAAGATGAACATTCTAAGTCGAGAAAAGCAGGAAGCGGCGATAGCGGCCCTGGTGGAGGGTGCGTCAATCCGGTCAGTCGAGCGCATGACCGGGATTCACCGCGATACCATCATGCGCCTGGGCTGCCGGGTGGGGCAGGGCTGCGCTAACCTGATGGACTCCTATATGCGCGGCCTGGGTTGCCAGACCGTCCAGGTTGACGAAATCTGGTGCTATGTCGGCAAGAAGCAAGGCCACCTTAAGGAAGACGACGATCTTGAAGAACTTGGCGATCAATGGGTCTTTGTGGCTCTGGATGCCGACAGCAAATTGATTCCATCATATTTAGTGGGGAAAAGGACGGCCGGGAATACCCAGGCTTTCATAAAGGATTTATCTAACCGGCTTGATAGTCGGGTGCAATTAACCAGCGATTCACTTACCCTTTATGTGGAAGCAGTCGAAGCGGCTTTTGGCGCAGATGTGGATTATGGGCAGTTGGTAAAATCATACGAAGCGGAGCCGACGGGCGCTGGTAGGTATTCGCCTCCGCACGTTGTAAGTGCGGAGCGTAAGCCGATGGTTGGCAATCCCAGGTTATCCAAGATTTCAACCTCATATGTGGAAAGGCAAAACCTGACCATGCGGATGCAGATGCGGCGCTTCACCAGGCTAACCAATGCCTTTAGCAAGAAGCTGGACAATCTTAAGGCAGCCGTGGCCCTGCATTTCGCCCATTATAATTTTGTGCGGATTCATAGCTCTCTGCGCGTCACGCCGGCCATGGCCGCAGGTGTCACCGATCACCTTTGGTCAATTTCTGAGCTTATGCGAGAGGCAAATTAGGACACTACCCGGCGGCCCGGCGGCCATTTTTCGCTTTGTCCTTGACAGTGGACCGGATTGCTCTAAAAATAGAATATCATTCGGGAGCTGAACTCACATGTCCAGGCCCAAAAAGTGCCGCTGGGTGGAGACCGAGCCGGGGGTGACCTACTTCAAGCCCCGGGGGATTCCTCTCAGGTCCTTGGAACAGATGGTGATTACCGTGGACGAACTGGAAGCCCTGCGCCTGGCCGATTTCCTGGAGATGACCCAGGAGGAAGTGGCTCGGAAGATGCAGGTTTCCCGGCCGACGGTGACCCGGATGCTGGCCCGGGCCCACCGGGCCGTGGCCGAAGCCCTGGTAAACGGCAAGGCCATTTGCATCGAAGGCGGGGATTACCACTTGGGGCTGCAGTGCGGCCCCTGCGGCCCGGGGGCCGCCTTGGCGAGCGAAGAGGCCCGCCCCGATTGTTGCGCCTGCCCGGGGACGGACGAAGGGGAAAAGGTCTAGGACAAGACCTCGATTTTTACGGAATGAGACTCAGCAACCAGCCGCGAAGAATCTAGCCCGGATTATGCTGCTGTTCAAAATCTGGAAAAAAGATATATCTTGAGGGAAAGTTGTGCTATTTTTCATTCAGCAAGCGATTGGGCTACAAAAGGAGGAACTTCTCCGGGATCGAACCCGGGTGGAAGGTTCAAAAACCCATTTTTCAACCGCGGATGCCAAGGCTGGGGCACAATCTCAGAATATTG
>JBAVAG010000017.1:0-128341 GCA_049585595.1 Desulfobaccales bacterium | reverse complement strand
TTATGGAGTTATCTTACTTTTTACCCTCTCCCCCAATGGGGGAGAGGGCAGGGTGAGGGGGAAGTGATCCGTCCTTCAAGCCACCCCTCACCCCAACCCTCTCCCCTCACAGGGGAGAGGGAGTTTTAGCGCTTCCGGGCTGCCCGGTCTTCTCTGGCTTAGGTTTGCGGTCCATTTTTCATTTTTCATTCGCCAGTCCTTATGCAAAATCTCCGCCGGACACCACTGGGATTTAGGGGGATTTCAAGATGTTATGTTAAATCCTCCCTGCCCCCCTTTTTCAAAGGTGGGTTAAAAAAGTTGCCGAAAATCACTGGCATTTTAAAGAAAAATCCGGTATAAAAGGTATCGCCATTTGTACCGCAACTGTCTCTCCACGGCGCAGGATGAGGGATAAACGTCATGGCAGCCCCTTTCACCATACTGCTGGCTGATGATCACGTGATGTTCCGGAGGGGAATACGGAGAATCATACAGAGCATCAGCGATGTGGAAGTGGTGGGGGAAGCCAACGACGGTTTCGAGTTGATTGAGATCTTGAAGACGACCTCTCCCCAACTGGTTATCCTGGACATCTCCATGCCCAATCTGCGCGGCCTGGAGGCGACCCGGGAGATCAAGATCATCGATCCGGAAGTCAAGGTCTTGATCCTGACCATGCACAAAGACCGGGAATATCTCTATCACGCCTTTGCGGCCGGGGCGGAGGGCTATCTGCTCAAGGAGGATGCCGACAGTGAGCTGATCTCCGCCATCGACACCCTCAAGAAAGGGGGCACCTATATCTCGCCGCTGCTGGCCCCCCAGATGGCGGACCTGTTCATGGAAAAATCCCGGCCCGCCAGGGAGCAGTCGGCCAGTGCGGGCCAGCATCTCACCACCCGGGAGCGGGAGATCATCAAGCTCATCGCCGAAGGCAAATCGAGCAAGGAAGTGGGCGAATTGCTGTTCATCAGCAGCCGCACGGTACAACACCACCGGGCCAATATCATGAGGAAGTTGAACGTCAAGAAGACCGCCGACCTGGTGAAATACGCCATTCAGAAAGGTTACACCACCACCGCCGCCTGACCCGGAACCAGACCCTGCCATTGACCAGGCCCTGGGCGGCGCCGCCGGCCGCACCCTCCACCTTTCCCTAAAGAAACGATAAGGCCAGCAGCAAGCCGGGGGAGCGCTTGGCGAACCCGAAGAGTCGCCACCGCCCCTGAATAGGTACTTTTGCCCATCCCCATTTAGGTATTTCTGCCAGTTTATTTCGTCCCCATCTCTCGGTATTCTCTAAATCAACAGCTCGGCCCGCGCTCTTGATGTAGGCATTTTTGCCCATATGAAAATAGGCACATATGCCGATTGACCGTTTCTCCGAAAGAAGGTTTGATAAGGGCGTATCCAGCATCGGTCCTATTCCTATTCCTATTCACCCTCACCTTCTGAAGCTGAACCCGCGAAGTAAAGGAGATCAGAGGATGGCCAGCCACGAAATTCTGTTAATGGGCGACGGATCACACCTGTTTCGGACAATCGCCTGGGTCCTGGAATACAAAGGATACAAAGTCAGGGTGGCGGCCAGCCCCGAGACGGCCCTGGAAGCCCTGGTAAAAAAGAATTATGACCTGGTGATCGGCAAGCTTAACACGGAAGAGCTAGACGGCATCGAGGTTTTGAAGCGGGCCAAGCGGTTGAACCCGAAGGTTAAGGTCATGGTGGTCAGCAGCAACCATGAGGTGACCTTCCCGCGGGAAGCCTATCAGATTGAGGTGGACGATTATCTCCTGATGCCGGTCAGCCCCACCGAGCTGTGGCGGCGAGTCAGCCGCTGTTTCGAAAGCCTGGACATCATCGATTTGGTTCCGGCCGCCAACCTGGCGGCGCCAACCGCGACCGCAGTCAACGGGCCGGCCCTGGATCGCCTGATGATGATCCTTCACGACCTGCGGGGCTCTATGGTGTCCACCTCCGCTTCTATGAGGCTCCTGGTCCGGGGCGCCTTCGGGGAGGTGAATGGTGCCCCCCTGGAGAAGCTGCAGGAAGTTTCCGACAACATGGATAGATTGATCGGCTTCACCGGAGAGTTCATGGCCAAGGCCGTCTCCTGGGCCGCCGGCCAGGAGATGGATAAGGAACTGTTGGACCTGCGCCATGACGTGGTGGCTCCGGTCCTGGAGGAACTGGGGTCGGAACTCCGCAACAACCGGATTACCCTGGACAATCGTCTGGAACGGTTTCCCGCCGCCGTCATCCCGGTGAAGGGCAGCACGTTGTGGCTCAAGAGCGTCTTCCGGAATCTGATCAATAACGCCATCAGACACGGAGGCGCCGGCTGCACCATCGCCATCGATTGGCAAGAGCAGGGGACTAATTGCCGCCTCAATGTTTCCAACACCGGCAACCCGGTGCCCGAGGAGTACCGTTCCATGCTCTTTTCCAATTTCGCCAAAAAGATGCGGCGGGCCGCAGGCGATGGCTCAGGCATGGGAATGGGCCTCTATCTCAGCCGGGACATCGTCTCCCGGCACGGCGGCGACCTTTTTTACGAACCGAGGCAGGATGGTTCCAACTTCGTGGTGACCTTGCCCCATGGCTGAGCCGGGCGCTTCCCCCGAGCAGAACAGGAGGGAAGCGGCAGCCCCGGGGTGCGCCGGGAAGTTATAATATAGTGGCAAGCAGGAACGGCCGGGGCGCCCCGCCGTTCCTCTTTTTTTGGGGGGAAGCCAGGCTCGCGGCTGCCTCTTGGAATCGTCTCTTAAGCCCCTGACGCTGTCGGCCCGCCCTGGGCCCCGGGCCTCTGAAGATGGGAACCGGGACAGGTCCAACTTTGAAAGGGATTGACCCTGAGAGGTTTAATGGTTATCTAATGAGTACTTCGAAAGGCCTGAGGCGGGTGTGAGCATGTCCTTGATTGCCAGTTATTTCAACAAGGCAGACCGTAAAAAGCTCTTCTTCGATTACCTTAAGCTCATCGGTATCCTGGAGATCGTCATTTTTATCGTGGTGGTGCTATGGGCTTCGGATGATAAATACCACCGGATGCAGACCGCTTTTCCCTGGCGGGAGTACGTCTTCGTGGCCTTCGCCTTCCCCATTGTAGTCACCTTTCTCATGGGGGTCATCGTTACCGGCTTCAACCGCTTTCTGGGGGAGCCGGAAGGAGAGACCCTCGCAGGGGAGGCGTCCGGCTCCCAGATGGGAGCGGTAATCTTCCATCTCAAGCGCCTGCCCTATCTGGCCATCCTCTTCCTGCTGCTGGTGACCGTGCTGGCCCTGTACAACATGAATTACATCATGGCGTGGCTGAGTTCCCTCGGCTATAACACCTTTCTCTTCATCAGTTACACGCTGGCGGGGCTGGGCCTAATCGTGGTCATCTATATGATATTTTTCCTGTTTTTCAAATACCGCCTCAACCAGCGGCACTTGCGGTACGAGTATTACACCAATATTTCCGAGCGCCACGGTTTGATCATCCTGGATGACCACACCGTGCTGCATAAGAACGGCAGCCTGCTGGTGCAGGGGCGCCGCTGGCGGCGGCACAAGCAGGTGGCCACCGTGTCCTCCCAGACTGAGTTGACGCCGCCGGCAGACCACCTGCCATTGGCCAAGTCCTGATGCCGGAGGGCTCGCCGGGTCTGGGCGCCGCCGGGCCTTGCCGGATGCTGTTATTGGCCGCGCTTCCTTGGGAAGTGCGGCCTTTTTTACGCCGCAGCCGGCGTCGGCGCCGCCGGGCCGGGGTGCCAGGCCCGGCCTGGGAATTGGCGGTGGGAACGGGGTGGGGGCTGCTGGCCCTCACGGGCCTGGGCGCCGAGGCGGCCGGCCAGACGGCCTCCCGCCTGGTTAGTCATCTTCGGCCCCGCCTGCTGCTCTCCCTGGGGTTCGGCGGCGCGGTCACCCCGGAGCTGAGCCCCGGAGACCTGGTCCTGGGAGAGTATTTCGCCAGTTACGACCCGCTGACCCGGCTGCTTTCGCCGGTGGCGGCGCCAGCGCCGCCCCGGCCCCTGCCGGAGCTGCTCCGGGTCCTGGCTGCGGCGGGGCCGGCATCCTTTGCCGGCAGTATCATCACCACGCCCCGGATTATCCCGAAGAGGGGCCTGGGGGAAGCCATGGCCCGGCTGAGCCGGCCGGTGCTGGACCTGGAGACCGCCGCGGTGGCCGCAGTGGCCCGGGCCGAGGGTCTTCCTTTCCTGGGGCTCCGGGCGATTACCGATGCCGCTGCTGAGGAGATCCCCGAGTTTCTGGCGCGGGCCCAACTTGACCCCGAGGCCCCCGGGTGGAGGGACGCCCTGGGCTGGCTGGCGGAGGACCCCCGCCGCCTGGCAGACCTGCTCCACCTCTGGCGCCGCAGCCGGCTGGCCGGGGAGCGGCTGGCCCAGGCACTCCAGGTCCTGCTACCCGAGTTGGCCGGAGCCGGGCAGGTGCTTGAGGACCAGCCAGGTTAAAAACGGCAGGTAGATAAAGACCCCCACCCAACCCAGACAGGTCTCGCCGATGAGAAAGGTCACCCCCAGGTTAAATCCCAGGATTCCCAAATAGAGGGCGGGTCCCAGCAGGGACTGGCAGGGGAAGGTCCGGCGTCCCCAATCCCAGACGCGGGCCGGGAGCGGGGCCGGGGCGCTGGCCAGGTACTGCAGCGCCCGGATGAGAATCAGGGCCACCAGGAACCAGCCGGCAAAGTTGCTCAAGGGGACGCCAAAATAGACGCCCCCTTCCGGGTAGCCGTACATCTGGCCCAGAAACCAGCGGTAGCCCCGCAGACCCGCCGGATCGATGACGAGGTCCAGGCTGACCATGAGGGCCGCTCCCAATATCAGGGTGCGCCGGGAAAGCAGCCAGGCGGCCTCATCCTCAAGGTGGAAGCCCCATCCCTGCCAGCGCCCCCGGCCCAGGGCCAGCAAGGCCAGACAGTAGCTGGCATAGGCGATAAATACGTAAGACAGGGAGTCCATGAGAGGGACCCCGGCTACCCAGAGTTCCCGGTCCAGGGTGGCCGGGATGTATAGATATTCACCGAAGGGGAGGCCGAAATGGATGGAGCAGAGCTCGGCGGCCCAGGAGATGAGATATCCCAGGATCAGGAAGGCCGCGGCCCGGCCGGCCCCCCCCTGAAGCGTGGCCAGCAGCAGGTACACTCCCAGGAAGATAAAGACGTAGGGCCGCAGGGCGATGGTGCCCCCCAGCAGCAGCAAGAAGTTTCCCACGGGAATTGCCCCGCCCCCTCTAATCGAATTCTCGGGCCTGTTGCCTGAGTACCCCGGGCCAGCGGGCCGGATAGGGGTGCCAACCCTCGATTTTTCATTATATTACCCGAAAACCGAAAACCGAAAACCGAAAACCGAAGATTATTATTATTATCTTGCCAGCGCCGCAGGTCGGAGGACCAAAACCTGGAGCCTTGAATCCCCAAAAATGTCATTCTGAGCGGAGCGAAGAATCTAGAAGCTATGGCAAAGCCTGATCTCATTGTCATCCTGAACCAAATGGAGGAAGTGATATTCTTGGGGAGACCGGTAGCCGCAGGCTTTAGCCTGCGCTCATTGAGGTTTTGCCATCCCTTAAATCCTGGTTCCCATCTTGCTTGGGAACCCACCTTGTTTGCCAAGCTCATGCTTGGCATAAGATATCCTGAAGTATCTTAGGTTGTGCGTCTTCCAGGTAAATGTTCCCAAGCAGAGCTTGGGGAGAAATTGGCGTTCCCAAGCAGGAGCTTGGGAACGAGAAATGGAAACGCTGAGAGGAGAGGGCGGCGCCGCCGCCGGGAAAAAAATGGCGGCAAAAAAATCTTAAACCGGCCAGTTTCCATTTTCCAGTAGTATAATATTAAAGGTTGAGCATGCTGATCAAAAGATAGAGGACCGTAAATGAAACGAATCTTCTCGGGAGTGTTGCGACTCTGCAAGTGGCTTATCATCGGCGTCATTCTGGTGGAGGTCGCCAGCTTCCTGGCCGTCTCCTTGAGCAACTACTGGATTTACGGGCAACTCCGGGATGGTGATGTGGTCAGCTACGACCCCTACGCCCTGTTCCTGGAGAAGGTGCGGCCCACCCTGAACAACCCGGCGGCGCCGGGGCCGGGGGCCTTGACCTTTTGGATGTTCGGCGGCTCTACTATGCGGGGCGCCACCGACTTCGACGGCCGCACCATCCCCAGCTACCTGGCCCGGGATTGGAACCGGGATGAGCCGGCCCATCCCGCCACCCTGGATAACTTTGGGCAAGACGGTTTCAATTCGCTGATGGAGACCAAGTACCTGCAGAAGCTCCTCATCGAAAACCGTCCTCTCCCGAACCTGATCGTCTTTTACGACGGCGGCAACGACTCCGCTTATTTCGCCCAGGACCGCACCCCTTACGGCCACCAGGGTTACGAGCGGGTGCGGGGCATGATCGAGGACTACCACCGCAGCTTTTTCGGGTTGCTGAAGCCCCTGAATGCGGCCATGTGGTCCTCCTTCACCCATGAAATTTATGACAAAATGAGGCAGGGCGTCATTGCCATCCACCCCGGGTCCCCGAAGCTGGCGCAATTTGCGGACAGTTGCGCCCAGCGGTACGATTACCTCGACAAGGTGGCCGCCGCCTTCGGCGCCAAATTCGTGCTGGTCTATCAGCCCTGTTGGTGGGCGGAAACCAAGCCGGTGGCCGCCAGCGTCCGGGCCCACGAAGACGTGGTTCTGGAAAAAAAGTTGGCCTTGCGCGATAATTTTATGGTGTGCTATCAGGCCCTTGAGGCCCAGCTGCAGGGCAAGCCCTATTTTATCGATTTTCGAAATATTCTGTGCAACCGGGACAAGCCTCTTTATCAGCCGGATGGCATCCACCTTATAGGCCCGGGCCGGGAAATCGTGGCCGCCCGCATGGAGGAAGTCCTGAAGGAGCGGCTCCTGGCCGGAGAGGCCCCGGGCCAGCCCCTGGCGGGGATGCCTCCAAAGAAGCGAGGCTCAGAGGTAATTCTGATATCCTCAGCGGATCGAGGCCCTCATTCCTAAGAAAGGTTAGCTAGATGAAAGTGGTGCTGGCCCGCACTGCCGGCTTTTGCATCGGCGTCAAACGGGCCCTGGAGATGGTGCTCAAGGCCATCAACGAAACCCCGACCCAGATCTATACCTATGGTCCCCTGATCCACAATCCCCAGGTGCTGGAACTGCTGCGGGAGCGGGGGATCACGGTGCTCAAGCCCGGCGAAGCGGTGCCGGCAGGGCTGGTGGTGATCCGGGCCCACGGCATCCCTCCCCGGGAGCGGGGCCAGTTGGAGAGCGGCGCCTCCCGCATCATTGACGCCACCTGCCCCCGGGTGGCCAAGGTCCAGGCCATTATCCAGCGCTGGGCCGCCAGGGGCCACGCTACCATCATTGTCGGCGACGCCGACCACCCGGAGGTAGAGGGCCTGCTGGGTTACACCGGAGGTCTGGGCCACGTGGTGGCGAGCCGCGGGGAGGTGGCCGCCTTACCCGAGTTGGGCGCCCCCATCGTGGTTGCCCAGACCACCCAGAGCGAGGCCTTTTTCGAGGAGCGGGTGGGGGAAATCCAGGCCCGCTTCCCCGAGGCCCGCATCTTCAACACCATCTGCGACGCCACCGCCTTCCGCCAGGCGGAGGTTCAGGAACTGGCCAGCCACGCCGAGGCCCTGGTGGTGGTGGGGGGGCGCAACAGCGGCAATACCCAGCGCCTGGTGGAGATCTCCCGGGCCACCGGCATCCCCACCTACCACGTGGAGACCGAGCAGGAACTGGACCTGGAGGAAATGAGCCGCTACCATACGGTGGGGGTGACCGCCGGGGCCTCCACCCCCCACTGGCTTATCGGCAATGTGGTCAGCACCCTGAAGCACGCCTGGGCTTTCCGCGCCGGCTCCTGGACCAACTACCTCTTCCGGGCCTGGCGCTTCTGCCTCAAGTCCAACCTTTACGTGGCTATCGGCGCCGGCTGCCTCAGCTACGTGTCATCGCTGCTGCAGCAGGTGGAACCCCAGTTCAAATATTTCTTCGTGGCCTTTTTCTATGTTTATGCCATGCACCTGCTGCACCACTTCACCGACAAGGCCTCCAAGCTCAACGACCCGGTGCAGACTATGTTTTACGGGCGCCACCGGACTTTTCTCGTGACCACCGGGGCCATCGCCGCCGGCCTGGCCCTGGCCCTGGGCGCTTATCTGGGCTGGCTGCCCTTTGTCTTCATCGTCGTCATGAGCGGCATCGGCCTCCTTTACAATTTCAAGATCATCCCGGACTCGCTGGCCCGGGTCACCCTGATCACCACCCTCAAGGAGATTCCCGGCTCCAGGGCGGTGTTCACCGCGGTGGCCTGGGGGGTCCTGGCGGCCCTGATTCCGGTGGTCTGCTCCGGCACCAAACCGATGGCCTCCGGGGCTACCGCCATCGCCTTCTTTTACGTGGCGGGGATGATCTTCATCCGCACCGGCCTCTTCGATATCATGGCCATGGAGGGCGACCGGGTGGTGGGCAAAGAGACCATGGCCATCGCCCTGGGCCGGGAGCGCACCCTGAACCTGCTGTCCGGCTGCAGTCTGGCCTTTGCGGCCATGCTGCTGCTGGCCGCCAGGGCCGGGATCATTCCCTCCCTGGGCTACCTCCTCAGTCTCTCGGGCCTTTACGCCCTGGGCTATCTCACCCTCTACCGCTGCGGCCTCATGGAGGCCGGCCTGATGCTGGAGTCCCTGGTGGAGGGCAACATGATCCTGGCCGGGATTTTGGCCTTCACCTGGGATCCTTATAATACGGTCGCCAGTTTCTGGTTTGCGCTTTTCCATTAAAAGACTGTTTTCCGTTTTCCGTTTTCTGTTGTCTCTGCCAGGGCGGGCCTTGGTCTTAGATTTTGCCTTTCACTTCACCGAAAACCGAAAACTGTCTTTTGAAGCCATGTAGGGTCGGCACAGCGCACCTGTCTCTGTCAGAGGGGCCTTTGTCTCCGACCTTGCCTTGGACTTCACAGAAACAGAAAACAGAAAACCGCCTCTAAGGTTGAGGCGCATTTTTTCCATCCTGGTTCCCAAGCTCCTGCTCGGGAACCCACCTTGCTTGCCAAGCTCCTGCTTGGCAAGAGCTATCCCGGAGTATCAGCAAGTTGTGGGTGATACCAAGTAAATGTCCCCAAGCAGAGCTTGGGGAAAAATTGGCGTTCCCAAGCAGGAGCTTGGGAACGAGGAAAAAGCTTATAGAAGACTGGTTTTGTTTATTCTCTCTGGGAGGGGCCTTTTCCTCCGATTTTGCCTTTGGCTTCACAGGAAACAGGAAACAGAAAACAGGAAACAGCTTATAGGGCGGGCTGGCCCCGCAGATTTTAGGCGGCCCTAGGCCGCCCTATTTTTTTTCTGGGACCCCCTACCGCAAAGGGGAAACCGTAACCATCTCTTGAGGGGAGTGCAATTTTTTTGCAAATTCTTATTGACAAAAATTGTAGGCCAGTCTAATATGGCGCTGGATAAAACCGAGAGAGAGAAAGGAGGTGGGATAAAGTTAGTTAAAAGAGCTACTTAGCCATTTACGGAAAGGAGAAACTGGTAACCTACTTTCCAAATCACAAGGGGGGAATGATGAAAAAAATCTTGATCTTCGCAGTAGTTTTGGCCCTGCTGGTGCCCGCGGCTGCGTTTGCGGAAACCCAATTCAGCCTGGGCGGCTATATCAAGTTGGATTCCTACTGGGATACCACCACGAACGGCGCTTATATGAATAGCCCCGTCCCGCGCAACAACGACCCCAGCGGCCACCATGGCAACTTCCGCATGACGGCCATGGGGTCCCGGTTCAACTTCACCATCAAGGGGCCCGACGTCCTGGGAGCCAAGCTCACCGGCTTCCTCGAAATGGACTTCGAGGAAAGCTCCAGTGAAAACGTCAGCAGCAACAGCAACGCCTATTCACCGCGTTTGCGGCACGCCATGTTCCGGTTGAACTGGCCCGGGGATACCGAACTGCTGTTCGGCCAGTACTGGAGCTTGTTATCCGATTGGACCCCGGAAGTTGCTGAAGACGGCCCCTTCCTGGCCGTCGGCGACCCCTCCGGGTACCGAATCCCCCAGATCCGGTTCACCCAGGGGTTCGATGTTGGAGGCGGACGCTTGGCTTTGGCCGGTATGGTCGCTGATCCCACCGCGATTTTAGGGACGAGCACGACTCCTTATAATGCGGCTTACAACAGCGGCAACGCCGCGGAATCGCCCCAGCTCGAAGGGCAAATCAAGTACCAGGCGGACTTGTGGGGCAAGGCCGCCTATTACGGCCATCCCATGGGCTTCACCGCGGAAGTTACCGGGGCCTGGCAGCGCAATGTCTCGAGGTTTGTTACTAATACCTCGGTTACACCTGGCGGAGCTGCACCATTTTTGACGAACTATCAAGGTGCCGGCGCTTTCTTCGGCTATGCCAACACCTATCTCCAACCCTGGGAGATCCAGGGCTCTCTGTTCATCCCGATCATCCCGACCCACACCGACAACCTGGCCGGGACCATGCACTTAATCGTGGTGCCGTTTATCGGCCAAGACCTCTATGCCTTCGGGCTTTACGGCGACGAGACCAATGTCTTCAAGCTTAACTATGTAGGCATAGCTAAGCAAAATGTCGTTGACCAGGAAGCTCTGAGGCAGTATGGCGCCTACGGCGAACTGCAGTACTACTTCACCAACCAGTGGTACGCCAACGCCGCCTACGGCTTCACCAAGTATGAGACCGATACAGGGTGGGAGTATTTTTACAACTCTCCCTACGCTCAGACGAAGGACCAGCAAGAGGTGGACGCCACCTTGTGGTGGCGGCCCATCGCGGCCCTCAAGTTCGGTGTGCAGTACTCCTACGTCCACACCGACTACCTGACCAACGCCTATTACAACTCGTCTGGCGCAATTGCCCAGCTTCCAACAGCGGGATATGGATCTCCGGCTAAGCAGGGGGACGAGCACCGGGTAGAGTTCGTCGGGTATTTCTACTTCTAACCCAAAAGCTAGTTGACTTCCAAAAGCCCACAGGGTAATATCCCTGTGGGCTTTTTTGTTGACTGGTTTCTGTTTTCCGTTTTCGGTTTTCTGTAGGAAATCTGAATAGCTTGGCGGAAATCAAGGGGAAACCCGAGGCTAAGAAATCCAGGTCTTTTCGGGATCTGGATGTTTGGAATCTGTCTATTAAATTTGTCAAGAATATCTATCTGATAACCAATAGGTTTCCAATTTCAGAACAATATGGAATGACCGCCCAATTGAGGCGTTCTGCAATCTCGATTCCTTCCAACATTGCCGAAGGGCAGGGGAGGAATTCCTTCAAGGAGTTCAGGCAATTTCTGTCCTTTGCGTTGGGTTCCCTGGCCGAAATCGAGACACAATTAATTATCTCCAAAGAGATCAATTATCTTGGTGATGATGAGCTAATCCCTCTGATAAACGATCTCGATGTCATCAGGAAAATGGTCAAGGCCCTTGCCAGATGTTTAAATTAAATAAACGAAAGGACTAATAGAAAACAGAAAATATGGAATCTAGACGACGACGCCTCGGACGCAGGTTACAGAAAACAGAAAACAGAAAACAGAAAACTTCATAGGAGTGAATTTCCAATGTCTAGGAAGTCAATTGGCGGTCTGCTGGCGGCGCTCCTGTTTCTGGCTTTTTCGGCCCCCGTCTTTGTGGGCTGCAGCACCACCTGGAACAAGATGAAGGATTGGGCGGGATATCCCAGTGAAGAAAAAGCGGAGGAGGTTAAGAGTGAGAGCGTCCCCCCCGAGTCCCAGCAAGAGACCGTGATGATCGACGGCAAGCCTTATGTCCGCAGCAGGAACCCCTACTGGCTTACCTACCCGAATCAGCCGGAATATGTCTACGTGGAGAAGGGCAGGGAATTCCACACCATGCAGGAATACCTGGTCGAATCCCTGGCCAAGTCTGTCAATAAGCAAGCGCAGGCCACGGCGGGCAAGGCCATTCCCCCCGATCAGATGCAGGAACTGGTGAAGGCCGAGGTGGACCGCATTCTCCGGGAACAGGGGGTGAGCGGCTATATGTCCCAGGCGGGAGTAGCCAAGGGCCCGTATCCGGGGCGCTCCGTGGCGGTTATCCCGGACCTGGATACGCCTTCCAGTTATGACGGCGTCAACCGCACCCTGGCAACGACGCTGGGGGCATCCCTGGGACGGAGCAAGGACATCCGCGTGGCGGACGCCAGCGCGGTCAAGGAGGCCCTGGGCAAGGCGGCGCTCATTGGGAAGGTGAGCCAGGCGCCCAACATCAAGGCCCTGGGTGACATCCTGGGGGTTCAGGGCATAGTGCTGACCGGCATCGTACCGCCGCAGCAGGGCGAGCCGGCGGCCATGGCCCTGCAGGTTTACGACACGTTTACCGGGGTCAAGCAGGAATCCGTAGCCAGCTCCGTTACCGGCGCCGTAAACGCCGAGGCGGCGGAAAAGTTCGCCAAGGACAACACCATGCGGGTGGGCGGCGATGTTATGAACATCAACTGGTTTGGCCGGGTCGATTTTGTCAAAGACGGCAAGGTTTATCTCAACATGGGGCAGAACACCGGCCTCAAGGTGGGAGACGTCCTGAAGGTGGTGGTCCCGGGCAAAGAGGTGGTTAACCCCACCACCGGCGCCGTCCTGGGCTACACCTCCGACGTGCCCCAGGGGGAGGTGAAGGTGACGGACCTGCTGGGGACTACCGGGGCGGAGGCCACCGCGCTGAATGGCGGCCCCTTCAATGCCAACGACCGGGTGCGGGCGACGAGGTAGTAAGCAGTAAGCAGTGAGCAGTAAGCAGTAAGCGGTAAGCAGTGAGCAGTAAGCAGTAAGCAGTAAGCAGGATAAAACGCAGGGGCGACCTGGCGCCGGCTCCCTGCCTGTGATGGCAAAAGTCGTTAGCGCAGGGTGAACGCTGCCACCGGCAGGCATGGCTCCGATAACCTGGGCGTTCCTGGCATCCCTCCTTCGGTGGTGAAACAATGAAGACTTTTGAAAGGCGCTAGCCCTATTGCTAGAAGGGGGCCCTTATTCGGAAAAAGAACGGAAAGTCGGTTTGCCTGGGACGAGGTGGTCCCGGGAGCAATTATCTCTTTGCATTAATTAAATTACCTCCCTTCTAAAGAGCCCGCATGCCCTCACGTCGCTGGACCATAATCGCCTGCCTCTTCCTGGTCCTGGCAACCCTAACTGTCTATGGAGGGCTGAGATACCACCATTTCATCAATTTGGACGACCCTCTTTACGTCACGGATAATCCACCGGTCCAGGGGGGCCTCACCCTGGCGGGGTTGGTCTGGGCTTTCACCACCCGGCATGCCGGCTTCTGGATTCCCCTGACCTGGCTCTCTTTCATGGTGGATAGCCAACTTTTCGGGCTGAACCCCGGGGGCTTTTTTCTAACCAACCTGCTCCTGCACCTCGCCAACACCCTGCTCTTGTTTTTCTGGCTCCGCCGGACCACCCGGGCCCTGGGCCCCAGCTTCCTGGTGGCCGCCCTCTTTGCCCTGCACCCGCTGCACGTGGAGTCGGTGGCCTGGGCGACGGAACGTAAGGACGTCCTGAGCACCTTCTTCTGGCTGCTCACCATGTGGGCCTACCTTTGGTACGCGGAGTCTCAGGGGTTTAGGAGGTACGGCTTAATCCTGGTCTGCTTCAGCCTGGGGCTGATGGCCAAGCCCATGCTGGTGACCCTGCCCCTGGTGCTTCTGCTATTGGACTACTGGCCTTTAGGCCGCTGGCCGCAGAAATCTCCTGCACCAGCCAAAAAGTCGAGGTCTAAAAAGTCTAGGTCCCAAAAGTCTGGGTCCCAAAAGTCCGAGCCCGGTGTTCCCCTGGGGCGTTTAATTTGGGAGAAAATCCCTCTCCTTGCCCTGGCGGCGATCTTCAGCGTGGTTACTATCTATGCGCAAAAAGAAGAGGGGGCGTTAGCACCACTGGCCTATATTCCCTTTTCCGGCCGTCTCCCCAACGTCCTGGTGGCCTACGTCATTTATCTAGTTAAAATGATCTATCCATCCGGCCTGGCCGTTTTTTACCCCTATTCCAGGGAGGCCTTCCCTCTCTGGCAGTGGCTCGGGGCCGGCCTCACCCTATCTTTGATCTCCCTGTTAATAATCAGAAAGACCTTGGGTCATCGTTATCTTCTGGTGGGATGGCTCTGGTATTTAGTCACCCTGGTTCCGGTCATTGGCCTGGTGCAAGTGGGAGAGCAGGCGCGGGCGGATCGCTTCACTTATGTGCCGCTTATCGGGCTGTTTATTATGGTAGCCTATGGGATGGCTGAGCTTGCGGAGCGATGGCGCACCCCCAGGCTGCTTTTGCCCGTGGGTGGCGGGATGGTCCTGACGGCCTTGATGATCTGTACCTGGGTGCAGGTCGGTTATTGGCGCGATCCCATTTCGCTGTTCGAGCATAGCCTGAAGGTGACCGGGGGAGACCCCATAATCCTGAACGATTTGGGGAACGCCCTGGCTGCCCAGGGAAATACGGACCAGGCTTTCACCCAGTATGAAGAGGCCTTGCGCCTTGATCCCGATTATGCTTTGACCCATTACAACCTGGGAATTGCCCTGGCAGCCCAGGGCAAGCTGGACCAGGCCATCGCCCACTATGCCGAGGCCCTGCGCCTTAAGCCCGATTATGCCGTGGCCCATAACAACCTGGGGGTGGCCTTGAGGAAACAGGGCAAGTTGGATCAGGCTGAGGCCCAGTATGCCGAGGCTCTGCGCCTTAAGCCAGATTATGCCGAGGCCCATAACAACCTGGGGACGGCCTTGAGGAAAGAGGGCAAGTTAGATCAGGCTATGGCCCAGTATGCCGAGGCTCTGCGCCTTAAGCCAGATTATGCCGAGGCCTATGACAACCTGGCGATAGCCCTGGTGCAACAGGGGAAAATAGATGAAGCCATTCCTATGTTCAATAAAGCCATCCAAATAAAACCTGATTACTCAGAGGCTTATTCCAATTTAGGATTAGCTTTCGCGAAACAAGGAAATTTTGATGAGGCCATTATAAATTGTCAAAATGCTCTCAAATTTGACGCTAATGACCCCAACGCTCAAAAAATCTTAAGTATTTTAAACGCCCAAAAAGGCACAGAATTGATACATTGAACTATTTCTTAATCATTTTTAGCATAGTCGTAATCCGCTTATTGACAAAAAGTCCAGATTATCTGCCATTATCCAAGGCCAGTAGGGTGGGCACTGCCCATCATTAATAAATTTAATTAATAATCTTCCTCTATGGCCCAGGAATTGCTTTTTAAATATTCTTTCTCAGGTTCATAATATTTTCTGATATCTCCTAAGCACCGATCAAGAAATGAATCAGTCTTAAGATCAAAGTGGGGGCCAGGGTTTCTTGCATGGCCGGTGGTAGTCTGCTAACCAAGGGGTGGTATGTAGAAAATCTGGGAAAAGGATATAATTTGAGGGAAACTTGTGCTATCCTGGCTCCCACAGGGTGATTTGGATAGGAGAAAAAGATGTGGTTTTATAGCAATCTAGCAACCCTCAACCCATTACTTGCCTATCTTCTTATCTTTACTTTTTTCGTCGGATCCAGTTTGGTAATTGCCTTCGCCACCCACCATTTCACCAACTATCAGACCAGGAGAAGCCATAACGACATCGCCGGCTTTATTTTTACCACCGTTGGGACTATCTATGCAGTTTTGTTGGCATTTATCACTGTCATCGCTTGGGAGCAGTACAACGCTGCTTCAGAAAATGCCGCCAAAGAGGCGACCACGGCACTGGCCATGTATCCCAATCTCAGTGTGTACCCCGACCAGGAACAAGCCGGAAAGGTGGCACAAGACCTCCTGGCTTACATTCATGCCGTAACTGAGGATGAATTCCCGAAAATGGCAAAGATGGAAAGGAGCCAAACCACCGCACAGGCTATTGACCTGCTCTGGGCAAATACTATTAGATTAAAGCCCGAAAACTTTCAGGAGCAGACCCTCTTTTCTGAGATTGTCAAGGACATGAATAACATCGCTCAATTGCGCGCTGAACGGCTGGGATCGGCCTTTGAGCCCAAACTGATAGGCATAATGCGACATATGTTAGTCTTTGGGGCCATAATTACGCTGGCTTTGGCAATTTTTTTTGGTGCCGAAAGCTTCTGGTGGCATACCACAATGACCACCTTGCTGGCTATCTTGATAGCGTCCATTCTGTTTGTCATCTTGGAATTGGCTCATCCGTTTACAAGTGGGCTTGCCATTCAGCCTGGGGGCTATGTTCACCTACTTAAAATAATAGCAAACAAATGAAATTTTAATTCCCCCTTAATAGGGCGGCATGGGGCCGGCAACCCGACACGGCCAACCCCCGCAGGTTTGTTTTTTTCTGCTTACTGCTTACTGCTCACTGCTCACTGCTTACTGCTCACTGCTCACTGCTTACTGCTCACTGCTCACTGCTTACTGCTTACTGCTTACACTGCTTGCCGATTTTTTCCATCCCGTTTAGGTAAGGCCGCAGCTTTTCGGGAATAAGGACGCTGCCGTCCTGCTGCTGATAGTTTTCGAGGATGGCCACCAGGGTGCGGCCCACGGCCAGACCGGAGCCATTCAGGGTGTGAACCAGCTCGGTACCTTTGGCCCCGGGGCGGCGCAGGCGGATGGCGGCGCGCCGGGCCTGGTAGTCCTCAAAGTTGCTGCAGGAGGAGATCTCCCGGTAGAGCCCCTGGCCCGGCAGCCAGACCTCGAGGTCGTAGGTCTTGGCCGCGGAGAAGCCCAGGTCCCCGGTGCACAATTCCACCACCCGGTAAGGGAGCCCCAGTTCCTCGAGGACCGCCTCCGCATCCCTGCGCAGGCCCTCCAACTCCTCGTAGGAAGTTTCGGGAGTGGTGAATTTCACCAACTCCACCTTGTCAAACTGGTGCTGGCGGATCAGGCCCCGGACGTCCTTGCCATGGGATCCCGCCTCGGAGCGGAAGCAGGGAGTATAGGCGGTATAACGCAGCGGCAGGTTTTCGGCCGGGAGGATTTCGTCCCGGTGAATGTTGGTCACCGGCACCTCGGCGGTGGGTACCAGAAAATAGTCCCAGCCCTCCAGTTTGAAGAGGTCATCCCGGAACTTGGGGAGTTGGCCGGTTGCCAACATGGAGGCCGAGTTAGTCATAAAGGGGGGCAGCGCCTCCAGATACCCGTGCCGGCGGGTGTGCAGGTCCAGCATAAAGTTGATGAGGGCCCGCTCCATCGCCGCGCCGGCGCCCCAGAGCAGGGCGAAGCGAGCGCCGGTGATCTTGGCGGCCCGCTCGAAATCGAGAATTCCCAGGGCTTCCCCGATCTCCCAATGGGGCCGGGCGGGGAAAGCGAAGGCGGGGGGCTTGCCCCAGGTCTTGACCACCGGGTTGTCATCGCTTGAGGCGCCCAGGGGCACAGAGGCGTGCGGCAGGTTGGGCAAGGTCAGGAGAAAATCCCGCACCCAGACGTCGTGTTGCTCCGCCCCGGCCTCCAGGTCACGGATATCCTCATTGATCGCCGCCACCCTGGCTCTAAGGACCTTGGCCTCCTCCTCTGCTCCCTTCTTGATGAGGACCCCGATTTCCTGAGACAGGCTATTGCGCTGGCGCCGCAGTTCCTCTTCCCGAGTCAGCAGACGGCGGCGTTCGCCTTCATGGTGGAGAAAGTCAGCCAGGGAGACCTCCAGCCCCCGGTTTTTCATGGCTTGTTCCACTTCCGGAAGATGGCCCCGGACAAATTTCAGGTCGAGCATGGCTCACCTATGAAAAAAGTAAAAAGTAAAAAGTAAAAAGGAAAAAAGAAAAGATCGGTCAGGGATGCCATCTTCTTTTGTTTACCTTTTTAGTTTTGCGTTTGCTTAGCTTTTTTAGTTTTGTTTTTTGTTTTGCCTTTTTACTTTTTACTTTTGCCTTTCCTTACCCACGCTCTCGATGAGTTTAACCAGGCCGTCGGCGTTTTGGCGCTGGATAAAATAGAGGATATCGGCCACCGCGTCTTCCAGGGCCCGCAGGGCCGCCCGGTTGGCGGGGTTCTGCAGTTGGATGCAGGCATAGAGCTTGGCGTCCTGGGTGAAGAGGCGCTGGGCCAGGTGGTGCATGGTAGAAAACGTGGGGGTGGCGAAATCCTCGAGGTCCTGGGGAGCCATCCCCAGTTCCCGGATAGCCATCTCCAGAGCGATGAGGCTGAAATGGGCCAGGCCCTGGACCACGGACATGAGGCGGTCGTGCTCCTTGGCGGTGGTGATCTTCACCCGGGCCCCGGCGTTGGTAAGGAGATCGCTCAGCCAGTTGAACCAGCGCTCCCCCCGGCCAGGGCAGAGGACCACGGTTTGGCCGGCGATGTCTGTGGCGAGGGGACCGAAAAGGGGGTGGGTTCCCACCACTTCCCCCGGGAAGTGGGCCATCATGGCGTCCATAGGGGCCTGTTTAACCGAAGTCAGGTCCATCAAGGCGGCCTGGGGCTGGAGATGAGGGGCCAGGGCATGGGCGGTCTTGGCCACCTCGGGAATGGGCACGGCCAGCATCACCACGTCGGAGAGACTGGCCACTTCCTGGGAAGTCTGCTCCGTATCCAGGTCCGCCACCAGCACTTCCAGGCCCTGGGAGGCGAAGAAGTGCTGGAACCAGCGGCCCATCTGGCCGCGGCCCCCGATTAGGCCGATCTTTACGGTC
Source organism: Desulfobaccales bacterium (assembly GCA_049585595.1). GTDB lineage: Bacteria > Desulfobacterota > Desulfobaccia > Desulfobaccales > 0-14-0-80-60-11 > JAPLJC01. The sequence goes on along the minus strand of JBAVAG010000017.1, from coordinate 109,729 downwards.
ATGAGATGGCCCTCTGGCGCAGCAGGAAATCCGCCAGGGTAAGGCGCACCATGGCCAGGATCACCGGGACGATGCGGGGAATAGCGCTGATGTCGTGGCGGCCGCCCACGGAGATGGTGCGGGGCCGGCCCTCCAGGTCAACGGTCTGCTGCTTCCGGGCGATGGAGGAAATGGGTTTGACCGCGGCGGTGACCACCAGGTCGTCACCGGTGCTGATACCCGCCAGGATGCCGCCGGCGCGGTTGGAGGCGAAGCCTCCGGGGATCAGGGGATCGTTGTGTTCCGAACCCAGCAGGCGGGCCGCCTCGAAACCGGCGCCGATCTCCACCCCTTTCACCGCACCCACGGACATCACCGCCTGGGCCAGGATGGCGTCCAGCTTGTCAAAGACCGGCTCGCCCAGGCCAGGGGGGCAACCCTGGACCCGCACCTGCACCAGGCCGCCCAGGGAGTCTCCCCGGGCCTTGACTTCCTGCACCCGGGCGGCCATGGCCGGCACCACCTCCGGGTCCGGGCAAAAGAAGGGGTTATCCCAGATGCCGGCCTCGTCTATCCTTTCGGCCCGGATGCCGCCCAGTTCCAGGGTATAGGCCAGCACCCGGATCTGGTCCCGATCCAGAACCTTCTGGGCCACCGCTCCCGCGGCCACCCGGGCTACGGTTTCCCGGGCTGAGGCCCGGCCCCCGCCCCGGTGGTCCCGGATGCCGTATTTGGCTTGAAAGGTGAAGTCGCCGTGGCCGGGGCGGAAGACCTCCCGCAGGGCGTCGTAGTCCTGGCTCTTGACGTCCCGGTTGTAAACGATGAGGCTGATGGGGGTGCCGGTGGTGCGGCCCTCAAAGACGCCGGAGAGGATTTCCACTTGATCGGGCTCTTGCCGCGGTGTCGCGTGGTCCTGGACCCCCGGACGGCGCCTCTCCATCTCCAGTTGGATATCTCCGGTGCTCAAAGGCAGCCGGGGGGGGCAGCCGTCAATGACCGCGCCCAGGGCCGGCCCGTGGGACTCGCCCCAGGTGGTGACCCGAAATGCCTGGCCAAAGGTGTTACCCGCCATGGGCTGCGACTCCGAGAGGCCGGGTGGCCGCCAGGATCAGATCGGTGACCTGGGAGATGCCGAGGCCGGCGGTGTCGATTTCTAGGTCCGCGGCCTTCCGGTAGAGAGATTGCCGTTCCGCGAGCACTCGTTCCACCTCAGTCAGATAGTCATCCGGGGTGAGACTGGGACGATTCGACACCTGTGCCTGGTCCTGCGCCAGGCGCTCCCGGATGGTCTTAGGATCGGCCTTAAGCCAGATTAGGACCCCATTTTCTTTTAATTTCCCCACGTTTTCCGGATCCAGAATCACGCCGCCGCCGGTTGCCAGCACCTGGCCCCGGCGCCGGTGGTAGCGGGCCACCAGCTCCTTCTCCCGGCGCCGGAATTCCTCCCAACCGCCCCGGGCCACGATTTCGGCCACCGATTGGCCGGCTTCTCCAACCAGCACCCGGTCGAGGTCCACGAAGGGACGCTTTAGGACCCGCGCCAGCCTGGCGCCCACCGAGGTCTTCCCGGTGGCCCGGTAACCGATGAGGACCAGGTTGCGGTCCGAGCGCTGACTGCTGGCATTATCCATTGAACACCCGGGTCCGATCCTGGAAAATCGAGATGTCAAAGCAGGTATAAAGCATCACCAAGGGCGCCAAAATCCTAATATTGGCAATTGGTTGGACTAAGTTTACCAAAAACCTACCCAAAAGGAAATAGAGGGAGAATTACCGGGGTTATAGCTCAAAGCTGGCAGCGGTAGGCTAATAGCTTGAGCCAGCACCGCACAGGTTAGACGCCTGTGCCACCAGGAATCCTCATCTGCTTGCCAACGGCCACCAGAGGCTCCTACCGAAAACCGAAATTCTTGAAAAAATGCGGCCTGTGGCCGCCAAAAGTCGGGGGCACAGCCCGCCCCAGATGTTCGGACCCAGGCTGGAAGTCTTTGCCACTAAAGGCCCTCTTACCGAAATTCAAAATCTGGAAACGCGTCTTCAAGGCAGGCGGAATATGGCCCCTTCCCGGGCAGCGTCGATATAGTGAAGGTCGGTACCAACGGATGCCAGTTTGCGGGCCTTGGTGATGATCTGTTCCACCCCGGCGTCGGTGCGGCTGGGATCGTGGTGGGTCAGGATCAGGCTGCGGGCCCCCGCCATTTGGGCCAGATTCACTGCCTCCGCGTAGGTGGAGTGGCCCCAGCCCTGGTGCTCCGGCAGATCGGCAGGCAGGAATTGGGCGTCGTGGATCAGCAGGTCGCAGTCCCGGGCGAATTCTGCAAATTCCGGAAGCCTCCGGCTCCCGTCGGTCCCCAGTTCGTTGTCGGTGATGAAGACCATGGAATGGTCTCCCTCCCGGAAGCGGAAACCGAAGCCCCCCTGGGGATGGTTGGTGTGAATGGCGTCAACGCGGACCCCGTCCACTTCCAGGGTCCCATGCGCCAGGCGGTTGAGAAAGTCGATGCGGGCCTTAAGGTTTTCGAAGGCCACCGGGAAAAAGCCGTCCCCCAGGTTGCTGTCGAAGACCCGGGTCATGGCCTGAAAGGCCGGCGGCCAACCGTCCACCAGGATCTCGGTGGTTTCCTGGTAAATGGGAAGAAAGAAGGGGATGCCCAGAAGGTGGTCCCAATGGCCATGAGTGAGGAGCAAGTGGATTTTGACGGGAGCGCCGACCTCCAGCAAATGTCTCCCCAGAAGGCGCAGGCCGGTGCCGCCGTCGATGACGAGGCGTCTGCCGCTATTGAGCAAGACTTCCACACAGGTGGTGTTGCCCCCGAACTGCAGGGTATCAGCCCCGGGGGCAGGAATTGAGCCCCGGGTCCCCCAAAACTTGATCTCCATCGCCTCAGCTCCTCTCAGGACTTATGGCGCACCCGATATTTGATCCGGTCGCTAGGGACGTTGGACTTCCAGACATTAAAGACCATGGCGGCGTTAAGGTCAACTTAATGATGAAATTTTTTCATCTCCGGGAGCATAGTGTTAGGCCGGTTATTCCCCCAGGGAAACGGGAAGCCGCTCCATTTCCAGAAAGGCGGCCACCAGGCCAAAGCAGCCGGTGAGCATCATATCTCCCAGGGGAGCCGCGAAGACCCCGGGCCAGCCCCGGGCCAGGCGCCGCCGGGGGCCGGTGACGATGGTAAAGGTAAAGGGAGCCGCGGGCGGATAACCGGGTGCATAGGCGCAGCCGTGCCCCTGGTCGGCGAAGACCTCGTCGTTGGTTAGCTCTCCGGACTGAAAGCGGCCCAACTGGGCGAACAGTTTGCCCTGATCCAACAGACCGGTGTGGTGCTCGTAGATGCCCCAGAGGCGGTCTTCCCGGACCAGGGCGGCAAAGGTGTGGGCATTGCCCAGGTTGACCACCGTCAGGCCGGAGCCCAGGTGTTGCCGGGCCTGGGGGTCCAGCAGCGCTCCCCGCAGTCCGGCAGTACAGGTGTCCATGAGCAGCACCCCTGGCAGGGTTTCGGCCACGGCCTGCATCCGGGTGAAGAAGGCGGGAGGCTGGCGGCTGGCCAGGTCGCCCAATACTGCGCCCCGGGAGAGCATCTCTTCCCAATAGCGGAAGCGGAAACGGCGATTGCTCCCCTGGGGATAAAAACCGTGGTCCTGCACCGCCACCGCAAAGTGGCGGGGGAAAGGGACCTCAAAGGCCGCCAGCAGCCGGCCCCAACCTTCCGGGTCCACATCGCCCAGGGTGAGGGGTGTGGCCTCCGGGGGCGGGGTTTCGGTGAGAGCCACTCCCCAGGAGGCCACTTGCTCCAGGCGGTCGCTCAGGGTGAGAGCGGCCTGGGGGGTGGCGGAGACCGGCAGCCCCCGGGCCAGATGGCGCCGCACCGCCTGGTTGATGGCGCCGCCGCCCATCAGCCGGCCTCGCAAAAAGATGGGCCGTCCCTCATCGCTTAGCTTGGCGATGCGGCGGGCCAGGATTTGGGTGGGGGCCGGCAGCACCAGCTTCACCGCGTTCTCCACCGCCTGGCCCGGCTCCCAGATAAACAGGTCCTGGGTGCCGCCCCCAATATCTAGGGCCAGGATGGAACCGGGGCGCTGATGATTAGTATTCATGCGAGTGGGGAGAGGTCAGCCGGTTTCCGGCGGCGGTCCGGATGCTTTAATTTTCCACAGGAAATAGGCAACCAGCCCCAGGATTCCGGCCAGCACCAGATAATCGAGGATGTGGGTATATTGTTGGATGAGGAGCCAGTTTTCCTTGAGGCGCACCCCCAGGTAGATCAGGAAGCCGTTGTACAAAGCGGCCCCCAGCGCCGTGTACAGGATAAAAGGCGCCAAGGACATACGGGCCAGCCCCGCCGGGATGGAAATTAAGTGGCGCACCACCGGCAGGAAGCGTGACAGGAAAATCGTCTTGCCGCCATGGCGCCGGAAAAACCCGTTGGTCAGATCGAGGTGGTGCGGATTGAGCAACAGGTAGCGGCCGTAGCGGAGAACCACCGGCTCCCCCAGCGTTCCCATGCCGTAGGATAACAGCGAGCCGCAAATGGACCCCAGGGTGCTGGTCGCCATCACCGCCAGCAAATCCAATTGGCCACTGAAGATTAAGAAGCCGGCAAAGGGCATCACCAGCTCGTTGGGAACCGGAGCGATCATGCTCCCCAGGGCCATCAGCACGAAGATGCCCGGGTAGCTGCACTGGCTGATGAACAGAGTGTTAACGTAACAGAGAGATTCGGTAATTCCCATGCGGCGTCAACTTTCTCCTAATTCGCCATGTAGCAGTTGCCACTCCACCCGTGACTGTAGTTCCCGGAGGCCGGGGCTCAGCGCCACCGGATAAAGGGGCGGGTCCCGCAGGGCTTTATAAGACTCGGGCAGCAAGGCAAACTGGCTCAGAAAATATTCCCGGCTGTCGTTCAGGGACGGCTCAGGCTCGATGATCCGGCCCCGGTCCATCACCGGGCGCAGCAAGGGGGCCACGCCGGTCACCTCTTCCTGCCGCAGCGCTATGACATCCCGGCACATCTGGCCCCGGCCGTCATAATGGCGGTAAACCTGCTTTTTGTCCACCAAAGTAGCCTTGCCGGCAGAGAGTTTCATTACCGGCCGGCCATCATATCTAACCAGTTTATAGGCGATGTCGAAGTAGGGGGCGTCGGCGGATACCCCCATCTTGGTGCCCACTGCGAAACTGTCGATCGGGGCGCCCGCGGCCAGCACCTGGGCGATCTTGTATTCGTCGAAGCCGCCGCTGGCCAGGATGCGGACCTCAGGGGCGCCGCCGTCGTCCAGGAGGCGGCGCACATCCCGGCTGCTGGCGGCCAGGTCGCCGCTGTCCAGGCGGACGGATTGCAGGCGCTCGCCCCGGGCTTCCATCTCTTTGGCCACCTGGAGTCCATTCCTGGCGCCGGCCAGGTTGTCGTAGGTGTCGATGAGCAGGGTGGTGGCCTTCGGAAAGAGCCGGGAGAAGACCCGGAAGGCCTCGATCTCCCGGGGAAAGGTGCTGACGTAAGAGTGGGCCATGGTGCCGGAGATGGGAAGGCCGTAGATTTTTCCCGCCAGCACGTTGCTGCTCCCGGCAAACCCGGCCAGATAAGAGGCCCGGGCTACCCTCAGGCCGGTTTCCGTCCCCTGGGTGCGCCGCAGGGAAAAATCGATGAGGGGCCGTCCCTGCGCGGCATACAAGGACCGGGATGCCTTGGTGGCAATCAGGGTCTGCAGGCTGATGGCATTAATGATAAAGGTCTCCACCAACTGCGCCTCCAGGATGGGGGCGGTCACCTCCAGGATAGGCTCGTCTTTGAAAAAGAGACTCCCCTCGGGAAGGGCGTAAACCTCGCCGGTGAAGCGAACCTGCCCCAGGTAATCGAGAAATGAGGTCTTAAAGAGGCCGGTGCTCGCCAGATATGCTAGGTCTTCTTTGGTAAACCTCAGGGTTTTTAGGTAGTGGAGGGCCTCGGCCAGGCCGGCGGCTACCAGGTAGCCGCGGCCGGGGGGATACTTGCGGATGAACAGGCTGAAAGTGGCATCTTCCGCCATGCCCTGGTCGAAATAGCAGGCCGCCATGGTCAACTGGTAGAGATCAGTCAACAGGGCCGGTGGCTCTTCCAGTGAATGCTCCATACCGCTCCTCCGGGCGATAACCGATCCGCCCCCACTCCTCCCTCAAATAAACAATTTATTATAACTAAAGGAAGATATGTCTAAAAGTGCTTACCTTGCGGTTTTACCTTGAAATGAGCCTGGTTAAGAAGATAATTAATATAAATTGTCTTCTTCACGAGGTTTGACCATGAGCCAGTGCGACATCTACGATCTGATTATCGTGGGAGGAGGCCCCGGGGGTCTCAGCGCCGGGATCTATGCCATGCGGGCGGCTCTAAAGACGGTTCTCATCGAAAAGGGGCTTCCCGGCGGCCAGATTAACCTTACCGAATCGGTGGAGAATTACCCCGGTTTTGACCAGATCAGCGGCTTCGACCTGTCCCAGAAGTTTTTGCAGCATGCCCAGAGCTACGGCCTGGAGATCAGGCAGCAGGAAGTGGCGGAGGTGGAACCGGGGCTGGAGTTCCATACTGTGCGGCTGGTCAATGGCGACCTGCTCAATTGCCACGCGGTGATCCTGGCCACCGGCGGCAGGGCCCGCACGCTGAAGATCCCGGGGGAATCGGAATACTACGGGCATGGGGTCTCATATTGCGCCACTTGCGACGGCTTTTTCTTCCGGGGCAAGAATGTGGTGGTGGTGGGCGGCGGCGATACCGCCCTGGAGGAAGCCGTTTACCTGGCCAAGATAACCCAACACGTGTACCTGGTCCATCGCCGGGACGCCTTGCGCGGCAGCCGCATCCTGCAGCAGCGGGTCATGGGGGAGCCCCATATCGAAATCCTCTGGAACACCATCGTCACGGAAGTTCTGGCCGATGACCAGGGGGTGCGGGGCGTCATCTTGCAGAACAAGCAGACCGGGGTTGCCAGTGAGCTGCCGGTGGACGGCGTCTTCATCTTTATCGGCTTCCTTCCCAATAACCAGTTGGTGCCCGAGGGCATCCGCATGGATCACGACGGCTACGTGATGACCGATGAGAAGTGTGAAACTAACATCTCGGGAATCTACGTCATTGGGGATCTCAGGCAAAAGTACGCCAGGCAGATCGTCACGGCCGCGGCGGACGGCTGCACCGCGGCCCTGGCCGCGGCCCTCGGCGTGGAAATAAAGAAGAGCAGCCAGACCCATAATCAACAAAAATAGCTATCAGCTATTGTTATGTCCCACCATTATCTTAACAAAAGATTTGAGATACCCCCCCTCCCTGAGAGGGGAGGGGGTTGGGGGGAGGGTGGCAACATATGGTAAATGAAGGATAAGTTACCACCCCCACCCGGTGTCGCCCCCTCAAGGGGGAGGGAAAAAGGCAAAGCATTTATGGAACGTTTCCGTGGGACAAAATACCATCAGCAGTCAGCTAAAGCAAAACCGCAAACAGGAACCCCGGTCAGCCTCGGAGAAGACCGCGCGCCAGCGCCACCATTCCCAATAGACATTGAAAAAAAAACGCAGGCTGAAGCCTGCGGCTACCAAACCTGATAATCGGCTGACGGCCCTAACCCCGGGAAAAGACGTCCGCCTCCAGGTCGAGGCGGGCCCCGGCCGCCAACTGATGGTAACCCAGGGCCGCCACCATGGCGGCATTGTCCCCGCACAGGCGGAGGGGCGGCAGGAACAGCCCGGCGCCGCTGGCGGCGGCCCGCTCCTCTAGAACGCGGCGCAGGCGGCCATTGGCCGCCACGCCGCCACAGACCAGGAGGCGGCCGCCGCCGGTCCGGGAATTTTCGGCCAGCGCCAGCCAGGCCCGGCTCACCAGGGCCTCCACCACCGCCTCCTGGAAGCCGGCGGCCAGGTCGGCCCGGGCCTGGGGATCGGCAAGAATCTCCGGGTGTCTTTTGAGGGTGAGGGCCACCGCGGTCTTTAGGCCGCTGAAGCTGAAGGTCAGAGGCTCCTCCAGGATGCGGGGCCGGGGCAGGGGGAAGGTGGTGGCGCGGCCCGCCGCCGCCAATTTTTCGATCAGCGGGCCGCCGGGATAGCCCAGACGCAGCAGCCTGGCCACTTTGTCAAAGGCCTCCCCGGCGGCGTCATCCCGGCTCCGGCCCAGGAGTTGCATTTCCAGAAAGCCGTCCACCCGGTAGAGGTTGGTGTGGCCGCCGGAGACCACCAGGGCCACCAGGGGGAAGGAGGGCGGCTTCCCGTTCAGAAAGGCCGCCAGGATATGGGCCCGGAGGTGGTGGACCCCGGCCAGGGGCAAGCGGTGCCGGAAGGCCAGGGTCTTGGCCACGGCCATACCGATCACCAGGGCGCCGATGAGCCCGGGCCCCTGGGTCACGGCCAGGCCGTCCAGGTCTTTAAGCGTCACTCCGGCCTGGTCCAGGGCCGCCTGGATCACCGGCAGGATGTTCTCCAGGTGCCGCCGGGCCGCCAGCTCCGGCACCACCCCGCCGTAGGCGGCGTGCAACTCGAACTGGGTGGCCACCACCGAGGAGAGGACGCGCCGGCCGTCCGCCACCACTGCGGCCGCGGTCTCATCGCAGGAAGTTTCTATCCCCAAGATCAGCATTTTTTTCAGTGGCGCGCCGCCACACTATCCGAGCTTTCTGGGATGACCAGATGAGGTTTGAGGTTCTCCAGTTTTTTCGGGCCGACGCCAGAAACTTGCAGCAGGTCGTCAATCGTCCTGAAGGGGCCGTAGGTGGTGCGATAGCTGACGATGGCCTGGGCCAGCGCCGGGCCGACTCCGGGGATAGCCGCTAGATCGCCGGCACTGGCGGTGTTCAGCTCCAGGGGCAGGCCCAGGGTGAGGAGTTGGGCGCCGGCCATGCGCCCCAGTTGGTAATGCCGGTCCGGGGTGATGGTAATTAGGCTGCCCGAGGTGATCTTGCCTGTCTGGTCAGGCTGGTTGGAATCAGAGGCGGGCGGGGCCACCCCTGGGCCGCCGGCCTGACGCCAGACCTCCGTTAGAGTTGGCAGGTGGTCGAAGGAATAGACCCCGGGCGCAGCCACCGGGCCGCGCACTTCCACAAACACCGCGTTGGCATCTGATCCCGGGGGCGGGGAAGGCGAGGGACCCAATCCGAAATTGGCCCGCCAGGCCCATAATAGTAAAAGGCCCGCCCCCAGCAGCAAGATGACTCCCAGTTGCGAGCGGCTGAAGCAGGGGAGCTTTTTCATAGGATCAGGGCAATTAGGCGGTTAGCGGGCCTGGGCATCGTCTTTGAAGAGCTTGTAATTGATGCCATCCACCAGGGCGGCCCAGGAGGCTTCGATGATGTCATAAGAAACCCCAACGGTGCCCCAGCGGTCGTGGGCGTCCCGGGACTCGATGAGGACCCGCACCTTGGCGTCGGTGCTGCCGGTGCCCGGAAGGACCCGCACCTTGAAATCCTCCAGGCGCATTTCGGCCAGCCTGGGGTAGAAGCGAACCAAGGCCTTGAGCAGGGCCTTGAACAGGGCGTTCACCGGGCCGTTGCCCATGGCCGCGGTGTGGACCTCATGGGGGCCGACCCGCACCCGGAGGGTGGCTTCCGGCAGCGGCTGCTCCTCTTCACCCACCTTCTGATCCACCACCCGGTAGGTCAGGAGGCGAAAGTATTCCCGATATTGGCCCAGGGCGGCCCGGAGCAGCATCTCCAGTGAGGCCTCGGCGCTTTCGAACTGGTAGCCTTCGGCTTCCAGGTCCTTGACCCGCTCCAGGATGGTTTGCAGGACTTCGGCGCCCTTGGGCGGCAGTTTCAGGTCCATATCCCGGATCTTCTCCAGGGCGAGTTGCACGTCCCGGTCATGGGCCCCGGGGTCCAATCCCAACTCCTTGGCCTTGAGGAAGACGCTGCTCTTGCCGGAGAGGTCAGATACCGGAAATTGCCGCACGTTGCCGACCTGCTCGGGCGACAGGTGCTCGTAGGCCCGGGGGTTGCGTTTCACCGCGGCGGCGTGCACCCCGCCCTTGTGGGCAAAGGCGCTGATGCCCACGTAAGGCTGGTAACGATTGGGATGGACATTGGCTATCTCGTAAACGAAGCGGGAGACCTCCGTCAAGCGCTTCAGGTTCGCCTCGCTTAAGCAATCGATCCCCATCTTCAGCTGCAAGGCCGGGATGATGGAGCAGAGATTGGCATTGCCGCAGCGTTCCCCGAAGCCGTTGATGGTTCCCTGCACCTGCTGGCAGCCCAGTTCGACCCCGGCCAGGGTGTTGGCCACCGCCAGCTCCGAGTCGTTATGGGCGTGGATGCCCAGGGGAACCCGGCGGAACGCCTTTTGTACCGCCTTGATGATGCCCGCCAATTCGGAGGTCAGGGTGCCGCCGTTGGTGTCGCACAGCACCAGGCACTGGGCGCCGCCGGCCACTGCAGCGGCCAGGGTTCCCAGGGCGTACTCCGGGTCCTCCTTGAAGCCGTCGAAAAAGTGCTCGGCGTCATAAAAGAGCTCCGCCACCCGGGGCTTGATATAACCCAGGGAATGGCGGATGAGTTCCAGGTTGCGCTCCGGGGTGGTCTGCAGGATCTCCTTTGCCTGGAAGAGGGAGGATTTCCCGAAGATGGTGACCACCTGGGCCCGGCTAAGCAGCAGTTCCTGGAAGACCGGGTCCGACTCCGGAGGCCGGTCCTTGTGATGGGTGCTGCCAAAGGCGGCGATGCGGCTGCCGTTCATTTCGCCGTATTGGCGAATTTCCTCAAAAAAATCGCGATCCTTAGGGTTGGAGCCCGGCCAGCCGCCCTCGATATAATGGACCCCGAACTGCGCCAGTTTTCTGGCGATGCGGATCTTGTCGGCCAGGGACAGGGAGAAGTATTCCGCCTGGGTGCCGTCCCTCAGGGTGGTGTCGTAGATCTTTACCTGGCGCATGGCAGGTCCTCTAAAAGGCGGTTCAAGGTTCAAAGTTCAAGGTTCAAAGTTGAGACCTCTGCGAAAACCAACTTTGTCAGTGTTTATGAGATTCTCGGTCGCTTTGCTCCCTCAGAATGACAAAAAAGGCGACTTTTGCACAGGTCTCAACTCAAAGGTTCAAGGTTAAAGGTTGGGTCTATGTTCCAAAGAAACAAACTTTGAACTTTGAACCTTGAACCTTCAACTCTAACGTTCCGGCGGCGGCTGCCCCAGATCGAAGGCGTCGTGGAGGACCCGCACCGCCAGTTCGCCGTACTTGTCCTCGATGACGCAGGAAATTTTAATTTCCGAGGTGCTGATCATCAGGATATTGATGTTTTCCCCGGACAGGGCCTCGAACATCCGGGCCGCCACCCCGGCGTTGTTCTTCATGCCCACGCCCACGATGGAGATCTTGGCGATATTTTTGTTGCCCACCACCTGCTGGGCGCCGACCTCAGTGGCCACCGGCCGGATCAGCTCCATGGTCTTCTTCAAGTCGCCTTCAGGCACGGTGAAGGTCAGATCAGTGAAGCCCTCGATGCTGGTGTTCTGGATGATCATATCCACCACGATGTTGGCGTCGGCTACCGGCCGGAAGAGGCGCACCGCAATGCCGGGGCGGTCGGGGACCCGGGTGATGGTGACCCGGGCGTCGTTTCTACTCAAAGCCACGCCGGATACCGGCACCATTTCCATTTCTTCATCCTCCACGGTCACCATAGTGCCCGGCGCCTCGGTGAAGCTGCTGCGCACCACCAGGGGTACGCTGTACCGCCTGGCAAAACCGACGGAGCGGATCTCCAGGACCTTGGCGCCCAGGGAAGCCATCTCCAGCATTTCGTCATAAGTGATCCGGTCCAGCTTCCGGGCCTTGGGGCAGATGCGGGGATCGGCGGTGTAAACCCCGTCCACATCCGTGTAAATTTCGCAACAGTCGGCTTTCAGGGCCGCGGCCATGGCCACCGCGGTGGTGTCAGAGCCGCCCCTTCCCAGGGTGGTGATGTTGCCCACTTCATCCACCCCCTGGAAACCGGCCACGGTTACCACCCGGTTCTTCTTCAACTCTTCTCTGATGCGGGCCGTGTCGATCCCCAGGATACGAGCCCGGCCGTAAGCCCGGTCGGTATAAATGCGGGCCTGGTGGCTTAAGAGCGAGGTGGCCGGCACTCCTTGGGAGTGCAGGAAAATGCTGAACAGAGAGACGGTAACCTGCTCGCCGGTGGCCAACAGGACGTCCAGTTCCCGGGGGTCGGGGTCTTCCGCCAGCTCCTGGCCCAACTTGTTGAGGCGGTCGGTTTCGCCAGCCATGGCACTCAACACCACCACCATTTTGTTGCCGTCCCGCCAGGCCTTGATCACCCGGTTGGCTACGTTGCCGATACGATCCAGGTTGGCCACCGAAGTGCCGCCATATTTTTGGACGATCAAAGACACTGCCGAAGCTCCTGAATTATCAATTAATTTATTATATCCAAATCTGGAAAAAAGGAAAGCGCCTCTCTGGCCGACCAGCCCGCGTGTTTCTTGGGTCTCAGATCCACCGGCGGATCAAGATACCGGTGAATTTTTCCGTTGACGCTGGGGAAAAATAGATGATACTAATGAAAAAAATCACAAGAAGGAGGCCATAATGGCTGCTAAATTGATCAAAGGAGCGGAGGTGGCCGCTCAGATCCGCGAGGAATTAAAGAAGGAAGTGGAGGAACTGAAGGCCAAACACCACGTCACCCCGGGCCTGGTCACCATCCTGGTGGGGGAAAATCCCGCCTCCGTCAGCTATGTCACCGCCAAGCAGAAGACCTCCCATGAATTGGGCTTTCATTCCATTCAGGACAATCAGGCGGCCGACATTACCGAGGCGGTCCTCCTGGCCCTGATCGAGAAATACAACAAGGACCCCAACATTCACGGCATCCTGATCCAATTGCCCCTGCCCAAACACATCGATTCCAACAAGGTGCTCTACGCCATCGATCCCAACAAGGACGTGGACGCCTTCCATCCGGTGAACGTGGGCCGGATCCTTATCGGCACCTATGCCTTTCTGCCCTGCACCCCGGCGGGCTGCCAGGAGCTTATCAACCGCGCCTACGGCGACCCCAAGGGCAAGGAAGTGGTGGTGCTGGGCCGCTCCAATATCGTGGGTAAACCCATGGTGGCCATTATGATCCAGAAGCGCGCCGGGGCCAACGCCACCGTGACCTGCGTCCACACCGGCACCCCCAAGGAGAAGATTATTGAGCACTGCCGCCGGGCCGATATTCTCATCGTGGCCGCCGGGGTGCCCAGGTATGTCCAGGGAGACTGGGTTAAGGAAGGGGCCTGCGTCATCGACGTGGGCGTCAATCGCGTCGGCGTCAGCGAAAAGACCGGCAAGGCCATTCTGGCCGGCGACGTGGACTTCGATTCGGTCTCCCAGAAGGCCGCCTACATCACTCCGGTGCCGGGCGGGGTCGGCCCCATGACCATCACCATGCTCATGAAGAACACCGTCATGGCCGCCAAAATGGCCGCGGGCCTGGTGAAGATTTAGGTAAAAAGATAGTGATCAGTGGTCAGTGATCAGTGACCAGAACGCCTTGGGCACCTGATTACTGATCACTGAATACGGATTTCTTGACCCTTCTCATCCCCAGTCAAAAAAGATAGTGACCAGTGACCAGAGCACCCTGGCCAGCTGATTACTGATTACTGATCAATGGTCACTCATTTCAATGCGAGAAGGCGATCTCCGGGTAGACCTCCTCCGGGTTGAAGACTTTGGGGTCGGCGATTTCCCAACCTTGCTGGCCCAGGCGGCGGTGGAAGCAGGACTGGTAGCCCAGCTCGCAGGCGCCTCCGGCGGGGCGCACCCGGAGGAGCAGTTGGTCGCCCTGACAGTTGAGGCGAATCTCCAACACCTCCTGGAAGTGCCCCGAGGCCTCCCCCTTGGCCACCACCTTGCGCTTCCGAGGGTGGTAATAATGGAGACGGCCGGTGGCGGCCACCTGTTCCAGGGCCTCCGTGTTCAATTCCACCAGCATCAGCACCGCGCCCGTATCGGCCTCCTGGATGACTGCGGGCAGGGCGCGGCCCGGGGGCAGGCGGAGTTGCGCCGGCAAGTGCCGCCATTTCTGGAAATTTTGGTTCAAGGGGTCCTCCTGATTGTCCCGGTCCCTGGGGGTTTAGTTTTTTCTAACATAACTGCTCTCGTATCGGTCCTTTTTTTTGGTGGGGGTCCGTTTTGGTCCGGAAAAAGCCTTGACATATTTGGCAGATGGATGGTATCTATGGCTGAGGGAAAGTGAAAAAGCGCACAAATAAATAAGCCGAATAGGGGAGGAGCCTACCGATGCCGAGACTCGGTTACATTGAATTTTACTACAGCACGAAACACACACCGGTCGAAAAATATAAGTGCGACAACACCAATGTGCTCAACCTGCTGAAGAGCATTGAGTCCAAAGGGGTAGAATCCACGGCCATTGACCTGGCCGACAATCCCGATCCCTTCCGGCAATACCATAAGGCATCCAGTGGCCCGGCCTCCGAGTATCGCCCCATCTTCGGCGAGGTGCGGGGTTCGGATTATAAGGAATACTTCGGCAAAACCATCCCGGCCCTCTGCTGCTACGCCAAGAAAGGCGACCGGGCCCCGTTGGAGGTTTTTCCCCGCATGGACCATAAGCTGGGGCGGGTCTATCTCATTGAGGAATTCCTGGAGAATTATATCGGCGAGCTGGAAGGCCGGCCGGAAACCGACGAAGCCCGTTAGTCCGCTAAATTTTGAACTTTATTTAGGCCCCACCCATGGACGGCTGGGGCCTATTTCGTCTTTCTGCCTTTTGGTCAGGGGGGCAGCCGTGATTGCTCAGCGCCTCCCGGAATCCGTTGGGCTCTGCAATAATTCCCTCAAGGTCTTTTCGTAAACTTCATAGGCGGGGTGGCTAAACAGGACGAAGCGGACCAGCTTGATCTCCGGATGTTGGTCCAGATAAGCCAGCACCGTTTGCAGGGCGATGCGGGCGGCCGCGGCCGGGGGATAGCCATAGGCGCCGGTGGCAATGGCAGGGAAGGCGACGGAAATTATGCCCTGGCCGGAGGCCAACTTCAGGCTCTCCCGGTAGCAGGAAGCAAGTAACTCGGCCTCCCGAGCCCCTCCGCCCTTATAGACCGGACCCACCGTATGGATGACGTAGCGGGCCTTGAGGTTGCCGGCATGGGTGAGGCAGGCCTCACCCGTGGGGCAGCCCCCCAAGCGGCGGCACTCTTCCAGGATAACGGGACCGCCGGCCCGGTGAATGGCTCCATCAACCCCGCCGCCAACCAACAGCGAGGAATTGGCGGCGTTGACAATGGCCTCGGTATCCTGCCGGGTGATATCCCCCTCCAGCAATTCCAGGCGCGCCCCGCCGATTTTCACTTCCATGGGAGCCTCTAGTTCCTGCCGCGGCTGGTCCCGGGGGATACATAGGGCGGGGCCTCACCCCGCCCGTGGCCGGACCCGCCCCCGGAACCCTATGGGTGGGGCGGACGCCCGTTGCCAAAAATAGAAAACCCCCGCAAGTCGTCCGGCTAATTGCTGATCAAGCGGTAATGGACCGCCTGTTTGGTCCAGCTGCTGGTGGGAAATTTAGCGGTGAGCTCGTCGTAGGTTTCCCGCAAAAGTTTGGGGTCGTGGCTCATCTTAAATTTGGACACCCCCAGGAAAAACAGGGCCTCCGCGGTTGTGTCCCTATCGGGGTGACAGGAGATGACCTCCTCGAAGAGGGCGCGGGCCTCGGCATATTGGTCAGTATCCAGGGCCCATCTGCCTTTGGCCGTCATCAAGGTGGGGATCAGGTCTTCCGGGGAGAAAAACCCCACGCCCCGGTAGTGCTCCCGCCCTTCTGCGTCCAGCACCAGCACGGTGGGAGTCCAACTCACCGAATACCTCTTCATTAAGTCGGTGTTGGTCGTTTCGATCTTTACCGGGACAAAGTTCAAGGAAATAAACTTGGCCACTCTCTCGTTAGGGTACGTGACCGCACCCATCTGTTTGCAGCCGAGTCACTGGGGGTTAAAAAAATCGAGGTAAATGGGCTTATTGACCTTGCGTGCGGTTTCCTGGCCCTTAGCCAAATCGTCCAACCAGCAGATTTCCAATGCCATCCGTGCCTCCCTTTACCAAGGCCGCTCCGCCCTTGGGACCTCCGGACATTCTCCCGGGGACGCCCCGGGATTAAGCGCCCAGGCTGGAAATGATTTGGGCCGTCTCCGGCCCAAAGGTGATCTTGGCTGAGAGAAACATAATCATTGGCGGGCAAAAAGCAAGGAGCCGTTAGTGCCCGGGTTATCAGCCGCCCCTTAAATCGGGCGCCCCTGCGCCATAAATTAGCGACGGGTTGCGGCGGCCTTGTTTTATCTTTATATTAGTATTAAAAGGAAAATTCTGGGGAGGGTCCATCATGAGCGGCAAATGCCGGGTGGCGGAGGTGGAAGGGCGGGAGCTCGATTCCTATGACATGGTTAAGGTCCTGGGTCTCCTGAAGGAATACGACTGGAAGGAGATCTGGCGGCGCTATGGGTCCGAAGGGGCGCCGACCGGGAAGATCAACCTGATGCTGAGCACCCCATGCTACTATGTGGAGATGACCGTGGAGATGCTCGCTTCCCTGGCCTTGTCTCCCAAGTACCAGGCCTCCCCCAACTTGATGCAAGCCCTGATTCGCCGCCTCATTTGCTGCCATCGCCACGGCCTCATCATTGAAAAGCTGAAGAGCTACGGAGTGCCCATTGAAGACGAGAGCCAGTTTAACCTTTCCTGTTCAGTGGGCACCATCGGAGTAGATATGGTGGTGAATCGCTACCCCAACGCCCCCGAGTACCGCATCCGCAAGTTCGGGACCAGCCGGATCGAGCAATACGAGCAACGGCCGCTGGACCACTACGACGTGGTTTCCATCCTCTATCTCGCCCAGCAGAACCGCACCCAACAGGTGCTGCAGCATTATGTGCCCCAGGAGCTTTTGAACGAAGGGAGCGAAGGGGAGCAGGTGGTGCGCTTCCAAAGCCTGGCGGAAGACTATCATGTCGATTTCTTCTTTCAGAGAATCCACAATGATGTGCCGCGGGGGGTGCCATCCCGGGGCAATGTCTCTTCGGCCACCATGCACAACGTCTTGCGGCGTTTGTTTGCGGGCCACGCCACGGAATTGACCGTCAAGGAATTGGCGGACAAAGGCATCCGGATCAGCAAAGAGGAAGTTTCCCGTGGCTTTGACCTGGCCCGCATCATCAATGATAATTTTATTGAAATTGAGTTTAAGCTTTAAGCGGCCGGGCGTTTTGGGGCCGGAGCAGTGCTAACGGGGCCGTAATGCGGCTTTCGCTGGAAAGATGGCTCAGGGCGGGGTTCACCCCGCCCTTTCCTCAGGTGTGAGGCATTTACCCCACCACGTTAACGGCGCAGTCCTGGGCACTATCCACCACCTTCCGGGTGACGCTGCCCAAGAGCAGCGATTTGCCCTTTCCCATCCCGCGGCGGCCTATGACCACGGTGTCGTAAGCACCCTCTTTGGCTTCGTCGAGGATATCATCCGCCACGTCGAAGTACTTGGGTTTGAACTGGTGGTGCATCGCCTTGGGAGCCAGACCAGCGGCCTCGAGATGCTGGCTGGCCTTGCGGACCAGGTCCCGCCACTGCTTTTCCTGGACCTGCTGCCAGGCGGCCACCAGGCGCTGCCGGATTTCCCGTTCCTTCTCCTCCAGGATGTGGCCGTCATCCCAGAAGGCCGGCGGCAGGCCCGACAGGATGTGAAGCAAGGTGACCTGCACCCCCGGGGTTTTGCCGAAGGTCTCGGCCACATATTCTACGGCGCGCCAGGCCCCTTTGGAACTATCCAGCGCGATCAGCAACTTGGGCATCAGCAGCCTCCTTTCTCAGCGAAAATTGGTGAGCGCTAAGTTAATCATTCCCAGCCCCGGAGTCAACGACTTCGGGGCTGGGGCCGACAAACTCCTTGCAATGGCGGCCGGTTAACCATAGAATCTTTTCGGAGCCAGGGTCTTTGGAAAAGAAAGAAGAGCCGTCCTATCAGCCGTCGGGAACCGGGTCGGTGGAACGTCTGCTGGCCGACATTGAGTTCTCCAAGGTCCTGGTGAGCGCCGGGGACATGGAAACCCTGCTCACCGCGGTCCTGGAGCGCATCCAGGCCCTGAACCCGGCCGCCAACTGGTCGTTGTTATTATTGGACCCCCAAACCCGGGAGCTCTCCTTTGCGGTGACGGTGGGATTGGCCCAGGAGCAAGTCAAAGGCATTCGCCTGGCGCCGGGAGAAGGGATCGCCGGGACCGTTGCCCAAACGGGGCAACCCATCTTCATTCCAGACGTGAACCAGGATCCCCGGTTTTCCGCCCTGGTGGACGCCCTCACCGGCTTCGAAACCCGCTCCATCATTGCCCTGCCCCTGGTGGTGCGGGGTGAGGTTATCGGGGTCTTTGAAGTGATCAACGTGCAGAATGAGAATCTCTTCCGGGAGCAGTCTCTACCCCATTTGCATATCCTGGTGGATTACGTGGCCATTGCGGTGGACAACATACGCAATCTCCAGAGACTCCAGGCCCGCACCTTCATTGATGAGGTCACCGGCTTTTATAACAGCCGCTATCTCTTTTTCAGCATGGACCGGCTCATTCCCCGGATAATCGAGCAGGGCGGGGAATTTTCCGTGGTCTTTCTGGATTTGGACAATTTCAAAGCGGTGGTGGACGCCCACGGGCATCTCCGGGGCAGCAAGGTTTTAGGAGAGGTCGCCCGTACGCTCCATTCGCTGCTGGGGCCTGATGACAGCCTGGTGCGCTACGGCGGCGACGAATTCGTCCTTCTGCTGCCGCATCGTTCCCAATCCCAGGCCCTGGGGATGACCCAGCGTCTCCGGCAGGAGCTCAACCACACCAGCTTCCTGAATGATGAAGGACTGGATGTCCGGGTCACCGCCAGCTACGGTATCGCCACCCTGCCCGGAGATGCCCGGGACCGGGAGGAATTGCTCGCCATAGCGGACCGGGCCATGTTTTCCAGCAAGGGCCAGGGCAAAGATCGCATCATGCTGGGACGGACTCTAACGCCGGTGGTAGATAGCTAGCTGCGCACGGCGCACCATTGGCTCATCGGCGGGATGGCCTTGCCAGCCATGGTGAGCGTGGAGTGAGACTAATGTTTGCGGGGCTGGCGATTTTTCCCGAAAACCGAAAACCGAAAACCGGAAACCAAGGAATTTAAGTGTCCACCAAGCTCCTGGACCTGGCCCGGGAAGTTCTGACCATCGAGGCCGAGGGCCTTACCGCCCTGATCCAAAAACTGGACGATAGCTTCGTCAAGGCGGTGGATTTGCTATACCGGGCCAAGGGCAGGGTCATTGTCACCGGGGTGGGCAAGTCCGGGATAGTGGCCCGGAAGATAGTGGCCACCTTCAACTCCACCGGGACCCCCGCCCTTTTCCTGCACCCGGTGGAGGCCATGCACGGCGACCTGGGCATGGTGTCTGCTGCCGACGTGGTTCTGGCTCTTTCCTACAGCGGTGAAACCCGGGAGCTCACTATTCTCATTCCCAGCCTGGAGCGCCTGGGCGCACCCCTCATCGTCATGACCGGGCGGCCCAAGTCCACCCTGGGCCGACTCAGCCATGTGGCCATCGACACCGGGGTGCCCCGGGAGGCCTGCCCCCTGGGACTGGCTCCCACCGCCAGCACCACCGCCATGCTGGCCATGGGTGACGCCCTGGCAGTGGGCCTTCTCACCAGTCGAGGGTTTCAGGCCGCCGACTTCCGCCGCTTCCATCCCGGGGGCCGCCTGGGAGAGCACCTGTCGCTCGCCATCTCCGAGGTAATGCTCTCCGGGAAGCCGGTGCCCCGCACGCTGCTATCCCATACCCTGGGCCAGGCCATCGGCGAGATGGATGCCAAAAGGCTGGGGGTTACCCTGGTGGTGGACCGCCGGGGCATCTTACAGGGGATCATCACCGACGGCGATCTGCGCCGGGCTTTGAAAAAGTGGGGGAATCTCCAGGGCCGGGGGGTGACGGAGGTGATGACCCCGCAGCCCCGGACCATCGGTCCCGAGGCCCTGGCCTCCCAGGCCCTGGAATTGATGGAGGACCACGCCATCACGGCGCTGCCAGTGGTGGACCAGGACCGCCGGGTCCTGGGGATCGTCCACCTTCACGATCTCTTGGGGCGGGGGGAGTTTAAGTTCCGCTGAGTTTCCGGCGCGGTTTCGTCCCCACGCGTATTACCCGGACCGGAAAGCGCCAAGGTGCTCAAGGGGGCGGGTCTCGGGTAATGGGAATAGGCAAATTATTTTTAAGGCGTCTAAGATAAAGAAATTATTTACAATATTCTTGAATATCAACAAATTGTAAAAATCAGTGTTCCCACCCTGAAAAAAAATCCACCTCAAGCCCCAAAATAGGCCAAATAATAGGTATTTCCCCCATTTTCGCAGAAAATCAGCCCAAATGAGATCGGAAATCCCTGAAAACCGAGACAACAATAGGTTTTCGCAGCTAATTAATGCGTAATTACACTAAGATATGTAAAAATTTGATTATTTTCTTGACAGCTTTAAAAATATTGTGATATATGGAACAATCGAGTCATAGCAGTCCTTTTTTTGGTCGTGCGCCAAGTGAACTTCACCAATGGATTGATGGGGATGGGAACCTGAGACCGGGTGGCCGTTAAGAGCCGGGCTGTTTCCGTAGCGACCCAAGGCCGAAGGCGACAAAATCACTTGCAGCAAATCCTGGGGCCGCGGCCCCAAATTTTTTCTGTCGGTTCCTAATCCAAATGTTCCCCAGCCATCAGATGCAATCCTGAACTGCCTCTAAAGGGAGGGAAAATGAAAACGATGGCGATCGTAGGCCTCCTGGGGGTCGGCATAATTTGCGCCCCCCGACCTACCATGTGCGTCACCATGACCATTGTCACAGCAACCGCTTACTGTTATCCGTCGGCTTATTGCCCCGGCTCCTCCAAGGGGATCACCGCCTCGGGCGAGCGGGTGCGGGAAGGCTTCCTGGCGGTCAGCCGGGATGTGGAAGAGGCACTGAACCTGGGGTTCGGCGACCGGCTCTTACTGACCGGGCTGGGGGTCTATGAGTTCAAAGACCGCATGGCCTCTCGGATGCACAAGAAAGTGGACATCTACATGGCTTGTATGGAACAGGCCATGAATTTCGGGGTACGGCGCTACTTGATCCTGGTGAAGCTGTCTTAGGCCCCGTCCTCACTTTACCCTTTCAATATAGCCGCCGGTGCGGCTGTCAACCTTGACCCGGTCCCCTTCATTGATGAACAAGGGCACCTGGACGGCGGCGCCGGACTCCAGGACCGCGGGCTTGGTCCCTCCAGCGGCGGTGTCGCCTTTGACTCCGGGTTCGGTCTGAGCCACCAGAAGCTCCACAAAGTTGGGCAACTCCACACCCACCGGCTCTTTATTGAAGAAGAGGACCTTGAGGTCCAGATTTTCGATGAGATAGAGGCGCCCCTCACCCACCTGCGCCTCGGTGAGCATGATCTGCTCGTAGCTGTCGTTGTCCATCATGCAGTAGCGGTCTCCCTCCCGGTAGAGATACTGCATCTCCCGTTCTACGAGGTCCGGCTTCTTGACCCGTTCCCCCGAGCGGAAGGTCTGATCAATCACCCGCCCGCTTAGGAGGTTTTTCAGCTTGGTGCGCACAAAGGCGCCGCCTTTGCCGGGTTTGACGTGCTGGAAGTCGACCATGACGTAGGGAATGCGGTCCAACTCTATCTTCAAGCCTTTTTTAAACTCGGCCGTGGAGTACATGGGCCACCTTTTTCCTTCCGTGTCGTTAAATTCCAAGCTCTACGAGATTGGGGGCCGGCCTCAGACTATCCGGCTCTACCGGGGCAAACCGCAGCCGCGGGGAGTTAAACGGCCAACCCGCCTCGGTTCAGCGGCTATTCCTGGGGCTGGGTTTGGGAGACCACTGCAGCCAATTCCAGGGCCAGGAGTGCTTGCCGGCTTCCGGCGGGGCTCCGGCCTCGGCCGGGGACTCAGCCAGAGGGCCGCCCAGGGGCGGCGAAGGCGATGCGGAGTGCTGACCAAGGCCCGGGGGCAACTGAAAGATTATCTCGTTTTTCTTAACGAAATTCAACTCGTGGCGAATGAGGTCCTGGATCATTACCGGGTCGTTTTGCAAGCGGTCGATGGTGCGGGCCAGGCGGGCGTTCTCCTCGGCCAGGCGGGCGTTCTCCTGATCCAGACGCAACTGTTCCTGGTGAGAGCGGTAGATCTGGTAGAGGCTCCGGTGACTGAAGAAGACCATGACCAGGATCATCCCCCCCAGGATGACGACCAGCCCGGTCAGTAGTTTATGGCTGCCTTTAAAGCCGGCGGCCTCGATTGGAGCAGCAGGCGAAGTCATGTTTCCCCCCAACCAGACTTCCGAAATGAATATTGCCATAAGATTTTCTCATATGCAAGCGAAAATGAGGGTTTGGGGGGGTTGAGGTTAAGATAACTGATATTTTTTTACTAAGTCGCGTCCCCGGCAGGGAATTTTTCGATATTTTTGGAAAGGGCATGGACCCCGCCAGCCCCCGGAGATGAGGAGTTATCTATTGCTTCTATTGACAAGTCCGGGTAAAAATCATAGGTTTTTGATACCTTGGAAATCCCTGAAAAAGGTTTCCAACCCTAAGGTGAGGAAAACGGAGTGGCGAAGGCAGAGTTGCCCTTGACTCCCATGGCCGCCACCGGCATCGGATCGGTGCCTTTTACCGATCCGGAGGAAACGGTGGCCCTGATTCTGGAGACCATGCCCCGGATGCCCTATTGGCCTCAAATGGTGCGCCTGGGGTTTGGGGAGGAGATGACTGCCCAGGCCGCCCGGGGCCTGGCCGCCTTGAAGATCGACGGGGTGGCCCGCACCGTGCAGGTGAACCCGGATCTTCCCCGGGACCAGGCCCTGGCGGAATTTTATGAGGCGGTTCTGGCCGGTGAGCTAACTCCATTTGCCATGGAGGAGCAGGAGGCCCGCGGCTTCTTTGCCCTGCTCCGGGCCGCCGCCGCTGGACATCCCTGTCAGGCCCTGAAAGGTCAACTGGCGGGACCGGTGACCTTTGCCGGGATGGTCAAGGACCAGGAGGGCAAGCCCATCCTGTTCGACCGGGAACTGACCCAGGCGGTCTGCCTGGGCCTGGCCCGCAAGGCCGCCTGGCAGGCCAGCCGGTTCCGGGAATTGGGGAAGGCCCCGGTCATCTTTTTGGACGAGCCCTATCTCACCGGTTTCGGGTCCGCATATCTACCCATCTCCCGGGAGGAAGTCCTGGAGATCCTGGGCCAGACCATCGAAGAACTGCGCCAGGCCGTGGACGGACCTCTCGGCGTGGGCCTCCATTGCTGCGGCAACACTGACTGGGGTCTGCTGCTTTCGGCCCCCATCGATATTCTCAGCTTCGATTCCTATGGTTACTTCGAAAGCCTGCAACTGTATGGGCCGTCGCTGGTGAAATTTTTTGAGCGGGGAGGCTGGCTGGCCTGGGGCTTGGTGCCCACCGGCGAGGATTTCCGCCAGGAAACCGCCGAGGGCCTGTGGCTGCGGTTCACCGATCAGGTGGCCCGACTGGCCGAGGAGCTTAAGTCCACCCCCAGGGAGATTCTGTCCCGGGCCATTCTCACCCCCGCTTGCGGCATGGGTTTTCTCAGTCCGGATGAGGCCCGGCGGGCCTTGAAGATTCTGGGGGACCTGAGCGCCCGGGGCCAGGAGTGGCTGGCATCGATGTGAGGCGGGGCCTGATCCAGGGGTGCTGGGTGCGGCGTCACCCATCATCTTAAGCAATCACACTAATCCACTCCCAGGAGACGGCGAATGAAGGTCAAAGATGTGATGGTCAAGGAAGTGGCCACCCTGGATGTCAACGACGAACTGACTCTGGCCAACGACATCATGCGCTTGGGGAGGATCCGGCACCTGCCGGTGGTGGACGGCGCCAGGCTGGTGGGGATCGTTTCGGAGCGGGACCTGTTTCGCAGTTCCCTGGCCCAGGCCCTGGGTTGCGGCGGACAGACCCCTCGCGAAATGATGAAATGCGTGTGCATCAAGGACATCATGGTGCGGAAGATTGTCACCATCTCTCCGGAACTGGATCTCTGCAAGGCCGTCAAGATGATGGTGGACAAGAAGATCGGCTGCCTGCCGGTGGTGGACCAGGACCGCCTGGTGGGCCTGATTACCGAAACCGATATCATGCTCGAATATCTGAAGACCTGCGTCGGCGAATAATCAGGCCGGCGGTTTCCGGTTTTCGGTAAAAGATTAACTGGAATAACGAACAGGGCTCGGGAGAGTGCAGGTGTCTCCCCAGCCCTTTTTTCTTTTTACCGAAAACCGAAAACTGGAAACCGGAAACTGCCTTAAATATAGGTGAGCCAGTGCTGATAGCGCGGGTCCCGGCCCAGGACCACGTCAAAGAAGGCGGTCTGCAGTTTCAGGGTGATGGGGCCAGGTTTCCCGGGGCCGATGACCCGGCCGTCCACTTCCCGGATGGGGGTGACTTCGGCGGCGGTGCCGGTGAGGAAGGCCTCATCGGCCAGGTAGAGTTCATCCCGGGAAAAGAGGTCTTCCCGAACCTGCACGCCCAGGTCCTGGGCCAGGGTGAGGATACTGGAGCGGGTGATCCCTGGCAGCACCGAGGTGAGCGGCGGCGTGCGCAGCACCCCGTCCGAGACGATGAAGATGTTCTCCCCGGAGGCCTCGGCCACATAGCCGTCGGTATCCAACATCAGGGCCTCGTCAAAACCCAGGAAGGTGGCTTCCCGCTTGGCCAGGATGGAGTTGACATAGTTGGCCGTGGTCTTGGACTTGGTCATCATGACGTTGACGTGGTGCCGGGTGAACGAGGAGATTTTGGCCCGGATACCCTTCTTCAGGCCTTCCTCTCCCAGATAGGCGCCCCAAACCCAACTGATGATGGCCACCCGGATGGGGTTATCCTGGGGATGGAGACCCATGACCCCCTCGCCCACGAACACCAGGGGGCGCAGGTAGGCGGATTCCTGGCTGTTCCGCCCCAGCAGGTCGCAGCAGACCTCCTCGATCTCGGAACGGCTATAGGGGATGTCGATCTGCATAACGTGGGCAGAGTCGAACAGCCGGCGGATATGCTCCTTCAGGCGAAAAATGGCGGTGCGGCCGTCCTGGCAGTGGTAAGCCCGGACGCCCTCGAAGACTCCCAGACCGTAATGCAAGGCATGGGTCATGATGTGCACCTGGGCCTCAGCCCAGGGAATGAATTTGCCGTCCAGCCAGATATATTTAGCCTTTTCCACCATCCATCCGTCCTCCCTGAGAGCATCTGGAAATTTTTATCGTTTAAAGGAGCGCTTGTCAAACGGTTTCCTCCCGGATTTCATTGCCTCTGGGCCTCCTTTTCCGGTATGATGAGCCTGGCCGGCGATATCTATTAGCGGCCATAGAGTGAGAGGGTATGAATGGCCTTGTAGGGGCGCACCCATGTGTGCGCTCCTTGCGAAAATGGGGGCAGTAGGTAGGGGCGGGTTTTAAACCCGCCCCCACAGGGCGGACACAGGGGGTCCGCCCCTACGAATACCCATCTTCTCTGGGCGATCTTGCTGCCGGACACCACTGAGGCGCGGGTTCATGCAACCTGCCAACACGTTATCTCCTCTGGAGGAATCCGTTCATCATGGTGACACCCTTAAGAGTCGGGGTTATCGGCGTCGGCTATCTGGGCCGCTTCCACGCCGAGAAATACGCCCATCTCCAGGATGCGGAACTGGTGGGGGTGGCCGACCTCAACGAGGCCCGGGCCCAGGAGGTGGCCGGGGCCCTGGGCGCCGAAGCCTTTGGGGATTACCGGGAGCTGCTGCCGCAGGTTAGCGCGGTGAGCATCGCGGTGCCCACCTCCCTCCATTTTGAGGTGGTGCGGGAGGCGCTGGAGGCCGGCTGCCAGGTACTGGTGGAAAAGCCCATCAGCGTCACGGTGGCTGAGGCCGACTCCCTGGTGCGCCTGGCCCGGGAGCGCGGCCGCATCCTCATGGTGGGGCACCTGGAGCGCTTCAATTCCGCCATGGAGGAACTCAAAAGCCGGGTGCACGGACCCCGCTTCATCGAAAGCCACCGGCTGGCGTTTTTCAAGGAGCGGGGCACCGATGTGGACGTGGTCCTGGACCTGATGATCCATGACCTGGACCATGTCCTCTCCCTGGTCCGGGCTCCCGTGCAGGAGATCAGGGCCGCGGGGATCTCGGTGCTCACTGACCGCATCGATCTGGCCAACGCCCGCCTGGAGTTCGGCGACGGCTGCATCGCCAACCTCACCGCCTCCCGTATGTCCTTCAAGAGCATGCGCAAGTTCCGCCTCTTCCAAACGGACGCCTACCTGGCCGTAGATTTTGAGGAACGGGAACTGACCGTGGCCTTCAAGAAGGAGAGCGCCTCGGGCCCCATTCCCGGGGTGGCCCTGGAAAACCGCCGCTTTCCCCAGGAAGACGTCCTGCTCAAAGAGATCAGCGCCTTTGTGAAGGCGGTTTTGAGTAAGCAGGAGCCGCCCATCAGCGGCGAGGCCGGCCGGGCCGCCCTGGACCTGGCCTTGAAGATTAATGCCGCCATGAAGATAGCCAAAGGCTAGAAAAAAAGTAAAAAGTAAAAAGTAAAAATTAAAAAGTAAAAAGTAAAAAGAGAAAAAAAAAGGAAAAAACGAACAGGGTGGGCGCCACTAAGATTTCTCATCAAGGAAATGGCCAAGACTGATAAAAAACCTGGGGGAATCCTGGTGGTTGCCGGGGAGGCTTCCGGGGACGAGCATGCGGCCCGGTTGGTGGCGGCCATCAAGGAGCGATTGCCCCAGGCGGAGTTCTTCGGCATCGGGGGGGAGGCCTTGGCCGCCCAGGGGGTGCGCCTCCTCTGCCCCGCCTCGGAGCTGGCGGTGGTGGGCCTCTCGGAGGTGGCGGGCCGCCTGGGGTCGGTGCTGCGGGCCTTGCGGGACGTGGGCCGGGCCTTGAAGAACAGCAAGCCTGCCCTGGCCATATTAGTCGATTTTCCGGATTTCAACTTCTGGGTGGCCCGGCTGGCCAGGTATTACCAGGTCCCGGTGATGTATTACATCAGCCCCCAGGTGTGGGCCTGGCGCAGCTATCGGGTGCGCACTCTGGCTCGCCTGGTGGACCGCCTGGCGGTGATCTTCCCTTTTGAGGCCGATTTTTACCGGGAGCGAGGGGTGCCGGTGACCTATGTGGGGCACCCGCTGCTGGAGACCCTGGCGCGGCCTGAGGCCCGGGGTTCCTGGCTGGCCGGCGCCGGCCTGGACCCGGGACGTCTCACCGTCGCCCTGCTCCCGGGCAGCCGCACTGGCGAAATCGAAGGGCACCTGCCCGGGATGCTCGAGGCCGCGGCCCTGATCCGGCGCGCCGTCCCCGCGAGCCAATTCCTCCTGCCGGTCGCTTCCACCGCTCCGTGGGAGTTGGTGCAAAGGCTGGTGGGGGATTTTGAAAACGGCTTGCAGGCCCAAGGCCAGGTAGGCCTGATTCTCAAGATCATTCAAGGCCAATCCTTTCAGGTCCTGGCTGCGGCCCACCTGGCGCTGGTCGCTTCGGGCACCGCCACCCTGGAGGCGGCCCTGGCGGGGACGCCCATGGTGATAGTATATCGGGTGTCGCCCCTGACTTTCCGGGTGGCCCGATGGCTGGTGAGGGTGCCGCACGTGGGCATGGCCAACCTTCTGGCCGGGGAACGGCTCTTCCCGGAGCTGATCCAGGAAGACTTTACCCCAGAGCGCCTGGCCAGGGAGGCGCTGGGCTGGATTGAGGGTCGGCGGCGGCTGGCGGCGCTGGGGCCGGGCCTGGCCCGGATCGTTAAGAGCCTGGAGGGCCTCGACGCCTCGCAAGGGGCGGCCCGGGTGGCCTTGGAGTTGATGGCCGAGGGGAAAAAAAAGAAAAAATATTTGCCATTGCCTATCCATAGTGTGATCTTATCTTAATTATAAGGAGATTCTTGGAATCATTGCGGCATTTTGCCGGTTTCCCCGCAAAAATCGAAGAAATCGAAACCCTTATCGTGAATAGGAAGACTGCCTTTAGAAAACCGAAAACAGAAAACTGCCTTTCAGGAGGTGAAGATGGCCATGATTAAAAAGATTCAATCTTTGCTGGGCCCCGAGGCTGATGAGCTTTTGAACCATAAATGTCAGGGAATTCCCAAAGAGAGCCTGCACCTGCCGGGGCCGGACTTCATCGACCGGGTCCTGGTAGGGAGTGACCGCTCGCCCAGGGTGCTGGCCTCCCTGGCGGCCTTCTTCGGCCATGGCCGCCTGGCCGGCCGCGGCTATCTCTCCATCCTGCCGGTGGACCAGGGCGTGGAACATTCCGCCGCGGCCTCCTTTGCCCCCAATCCCATCTATTTCGATCCTGAAAATATCGTCAAGCTGGCGATAGAGGGGGGGTGCAACGCGGTGGCCTCCACCCTGGGGATCTTGGGCGCGGTGGCTCGGAAATACGCCCACAAGATTCCCTTCATCGTCAAGCTAAATCACAACGAGATGCTCAGCTATCCCAATTTCTATGACCAGACCCTGTTCGCCAGCGTGGAACAGGCCTTTGATATGGGTGCGGCGGCGGTGGGGGCCACCATCTATTTCGGCTCCGTCGAGTCCCGGCGCCAGATCCAGGAGATCAGCGAGGCCTTCAAATTGGCCCACGAACTGGGGATGGCTTGCATCCTCTGGTGTTACCTGCGCAATCCCGCCTTCAAGACGGAGCAGGGGGACATGCACACCTCCGCCGACCTTACCGGCCAGGCCAACTATCTGGGAGTGACCATCGAGGCGGACATCATCAAGCAGAAATTGCCAACGATCAACGGCGGCTACAAGGCCCTGCCCAAATTCGGAAAGACCAATGAGCTGGTCTACAACAAGCTGGCGGGGACCCACCCCATCGATATGTGCCGCTATCAGGTCGCCAACTGCTTCATGGGCCGGGCCGGGCTCATCAATTCCGGCGGCGGCTCCGGGAAGAACGACCTGGCCGAGGCGGTGCGCACCGCGGTGATCAATAAGCGGGCCGGGGGCATGGGGCTGATCTCCGGGCGCAAGACCTTCCAGCGTCCCATGAAGGAAGGGGTGGAGCTCTTCAATGCCATCCAGGACGTCTTCCTCAGCCCCGAGGTGACGGTGGCTTAAGCGTCCCGGCGGGGCCTCCTTGGGCCAGGTTTCCCCGGCCGCCAAAAAATGGTAAAATCTTAAAGGAAATCACCAATCGGGATATTGCTTCATGTTTACCGGATTAGTAGAAGGGGTGGGGGAGATCGTCGGGCTCACGCCCCTGGCGGAAGGAATGAAGGTGACGGTCAAGACCCCGTTCCCGGCGGTGGAACTGAGCCTGGGAGAGTCGGTGGCGGTGGCTGGAGCCTGCCTGACGGTGGTGGCCATCGCGCCGCCGGCGGCCAGCTTCGAGGTCTCGCCCGAGACCCTGGCCCGCACCACTTTCCCCTTGAAAAAGGTGGGTGACCGGGTAAACTTAGAAAGATCCTTGCGACTTGGCGACCGCCTGGGGGGACACCTGGTCACCGGCCACGTCGACGCCGCCGGCGTGGTGGGGCAGCTCAGGACCGGCCCGGCTCACCTTCAGTTACAGGTTGAGCTACCCGGGCCTCTGGGCGCCCTGGTCATCGAGAAGGGCTCCATTGCGGTGGACGGGGTTTCCCTGACCGTGAACTCGATCAAGGGAGCCGCCTTCAGCGTCAACATCATCCC
Organism: Desulfobaccales bacterium; assembly: GCA_049585595.1. Classification (GTDB taxonomy): domain Bacteria; phylum Desulfobacterota; class Desulfobaccia; order Desulfobaccales; family 0-14-0-80-60-11; genus JAPLJC01. The sequence continues at coordinate 80,085 of JBAVAG010000017.1, read as the reverse complement.
CTTCACCGCCCGGAACACCACCCTGGCGGCTTTGCGGGTGGGAGACCGGGTAAACCTGGAGGCGGACCTTATAGGAAAATACGTGGCCCGGCTATTGGGGAAGGACTCCGGGACCGGCCAGGGAGTCACCCTGGAGGTGCTGGCCCGCCACGGATTTCTTTAATACAGTGAGCAGTGAGCAGTAAGCAGTGAGCAGTTAAAGATGAGTGATCAGTGGCCAGTGGTCAGTAGGGTGGGCACTGCCCACCATTAATTTCGGGGACATAGTTTGGCATATCTGTTCCTTTCAGTGAGCAGTAAGCAATGAGCAGTGAGCAAGTGGCAAAAGGATCGCCGGCTCAAATACCGGCGCCGGCAATAACAGGAAACAGGAAACAGGAAACAGAAAACAGAAAACAGGAACCAAACGGAATGGCGTTAACACCTATTGAAGAAGTCATGCAAGACCTCCGCCAGGGCAAGATGATCATCCTGGTGGATGACGAAGACCGGGAAAACGAGGGCGACCTCACCATGGCCGCGGAGCTGGTGACTCCGGAGGCCATCAATTTCATGGTCCGCTTCGGACGGGGGCTCGTTTGCCTGGCCCTGGAGGCTGACCTGGTGGAGCGCCTGAAATTGCCCCAAATGGTGCGGGACAACCAGTCGGGCTTCAAGACGGCCTTCTGCGTCTCCATCGAAGCCCGGCGCGGGGTGACCACGGGCATCTCGGCGGCGGATCGGGCCACCACCGTCCTCACTGCGGTGGCGGACCACGCCCGTCCCGAAGACCTGGTGAGCCCCGGGCATGTTTTTCCCATCCGGGCCCGGAGGGGTGGGGTCCTGGTGCGCACGGGCCAGACCGAGGGCTCCGTGGACCTGACCCGTCTCTCGGGGCTGAAGGGCGCCGCGGTGATCTGCGAGGTTATGAAAGATGACGGCACCATGGCCCGGATGCCGGATCTGGAGAAGTTTGCCCAGGAGCATCGTCTGAAGATCGCCACCATTGCCGACCTGGTGGAATACCGGCTGAGGCACGAATCCTTTATACACCGCCGGGCCAGCGTCAAGCTGCCAACCTATTTTGGGGAATTCACTGCCATTGCCTATGACAACGACGTGGATGACAACCAGCATGTGGCCCTGGTGAAGGGGGAGATCGCCCCGGACCAGCCGGTGCTGGTGCGGGTCCATTCCGAATGCGTTACCGGCGACGTCTTCCATTCCCTGCGCTGCGACTGTGGCGACCAACTGGAAGCCGCCATGCAAATGGTGGAGTGCGAAGGCAAAGGCGTCATCCTGTACATGCACCAGGAGGGCAGGGGCATCGGCCTGGTCAACAAGCTGCGGGCTTACGAACTGCAGGACCAGGGCGCCGATACGGTGGAAGCCAACGAAGCCCTGGGTTTTAAGGCGGACCTGCGGGATTACGGCATCGGGGCCCAGATCTTGCGGGACCTGGGAGTCCGACAGATGCGCCTGATGACTAACAATCCCAAGAAGATCATCGGCCTGGAGGGCTACGGCCTCAAGATGGTGGAGCGGGTGCCGCTGGAGATTCCTCCCAACCGGATGAATCGCAACTATCTCAAGACCAAGTGCCAGAAGATGGGCCACCTGTTGAAACTGGTGGAAAATTAGGGCCAGGTTTCAAGATTGGCTGGCAGCAGACGCTGCCCTTCTCTGATCCGGGGCTCGCGGCCCAGAAGAACACCAAAAACTCAAACTGAGGAACTCGGAAGGGGGAAGGATGCGTACGGTAGAAGGCAAGCTCATTGGCGCCGGGCTGAAATTTGCCCTGGTGGTCAGCCGCTTCAATTCCTTTATTACCGAGCGCCTGCTGGAAGGGGCCCTGGATTGCCTGCAGCGCCAGGGGGTGGCGGAAGCCGATTTATTGGTGGTGCGGGTACCGGGGGCCTGGGAAATCCCGCTGACGGCCAAACGTCTGGCTGCCGCCAAGGCCCACGACGCAGTGGTTTGCCTGGCCGCGGTGATCCGGGGCTCCACTCCCCACTTCGATTACGTGGCCGGGGAAGTTAGCAAGGGGATCGCCCAGGTGGCCCTGGATAGCGGGGTGCCCATCTCCTTTGGCATTCTCACCACCGACAACCTGGAGCAGGCCATCGAGCGGGCCGGCAGCAAGGCGGGGAACAAAGGGTTCGCCGCGGCGGCAGCCGCCATCGAGATGGCCAATCTTCTGAAGGCCTTGGGGGCCTGATTTTTTGCCGGCTTATTCCCGCAGCCGCTGCCGGGAATGGGCCCTGCACTTTCTCTATCACGATGAATACGCCCGGAGCGGCAGCCCGGAGGATTTAGAGCTTTTCTGGCGCCATTTTCATCCGGAAGGCCCCGGCGTGCCAGCCTATCTGCGGGTATTGACGGCAGGGGTGGCCTCCCATCGGGGAGAATTGGACGCCATCATCCGCCGCTTTTCCGAACACTGGCGTCTGGAGCGCATGGCCGCGGTGGACCGCAACCTCCTGCGCCTGGCAGCCTATGAACTCCTCTACGAGCGCAAAGTTCCCCCCAAAGTGGTGATCAACGAAGCCATCGAGCTGGCCAAGCGCTATGGGACCGAGGACTCAGGGGCTTTTGTCAACGGCATCCTGGACCAGATACTGGGCGACCGGGAAAAGTTGGCAGTGAGCAGTGAGCAGTGAGCAGTGAGGGGACATTGACGCGAACACTGGGTCCGGCCCTCGGGACCCCCGCCTTTGGTCTTGGCTGGCAACCTTGCACGCCGGAAAACAAGACTTATAATATCCAGTTGTGTAGTATATAAAAGGGAATCTGAACCGGTTCCACCGGTAATGTAGAAGGAGGAAGTTGAGATGTTCCGGAGAGTCCTGGCCTTGGTAATGATAATCGTTTTTCCCCTGGCGTTGGCGGGTTGCATGAATGAAACCGGGTTCTATTCGCCGGAACAGTCCGCCGGCGCAGGCGTCCTGGGAGGCGCGGCCACCGGGGCGGCCTTAGGCTCTATCATCGGTGCGGCCACCGGCAATCCCGGGACCGGCGCCTGGGTGGGCGCTGCCACCGGCGCTCTCGTGGGAGGAGTGGGAGGCTATCTCTATGCCGAACACCGTAATAGCGAGATGCTCTCCAGTCAGGCCGCGGCCCAGAACCAAAATTACAACCCGTCTCAGGGCAACCTGGTGAAAGTCGACCGGGTATCCGTCGACCCTGCGGTAATAGCGCCTGGAGGGCAGGTTAACCTGCAGGAGAATTACACCATCCTGACCCCTGACAATACGCCAACCTCGGTCACCTTGGTGCGGGAAATCCACTTCGGCGGCCAGATGCTGGGTCAGCCGTACCAGAATACGGTCAGCAATAACAATGGCACTTTCACCGATTCCGTGAACTATGTCCTGCCCAAGAATGCGGCCGCTGGACAGTATACCGTCACCAGCCGGGTGATCACCAGCTACGGCAGCGACCAGCAGGATGCCTATTTCACCGTTCAGTAAGATCCTGGGAAAGCCAAATTAGAGGGCGGCTGGTGAGAACCAACACCGGCCGCCTGATCCCGCCGGTTCCCGGGGCGCGCCCCGGAGGTGCGTTGGTTAAGTGATTTTAGCGTTTCCTGCCGGTTGACAATAGTTCATCCTTTTGTTAAATTTCATTTTTTACTCTTTTACTCTCCTTGCCCTGGGCCGAAGGCGCCAGGGCCACTAGGCCATAAGGAGGAAGAATGCGCCGCTATGAGTCGGTCTGGGTGGTGAACGGCGACCTCCCGGACGAAGAGATTAAGGGTACCATCGACAAGTTCAGCCGGATCATCTCCACCCAGGGAGGCACCCTGGTGCGCCTGGAGGAATGGGGCCGCAGGAAGCTGTCCTACCGGATCCAGGGAGTTACCAGGGGTCACTACGTTGTGGTGGACTACGCCGGCACGCCGGCCACCGTCAAGGAACTGGAGCGTAACTACCGCATCGACGACCGCCTCATCCGCTCTCACACCGCCAAGAAATCCGAAAAAGTGAACCTGGAGGCCCTGCAGGAGGAAATCGCCGCCGCAGTCAAGGCGGTGGCGGCGGCCCCGGCCCCGGAGACTGAACCCGAGGAGCGGGCCCCTGAGATCGCAGCTGAAGTTGAGGCCGTGGCAGCGCCCGTTTCCGAGGTGGAAGCCGAAGCCGCCCCCCAGGGACAGGAGGACTAAGCCATGCCGGTAATGCCTCGCCGCAAACGGAAACAGTTTTATGTCAGGCGCAAGGTTTGCCGCTTTTGCGTGGACGCCAACCTGCCCATCGACTATAAAGATTTCAACACCATGAGGCAATTTGTCACGGAGAGGGGCAAGATCATTCCCCGGCGGATTTCGGGAAATTGCGCCCGCCACCAGCGCCGGCTCACCAGGGCCATCAAGCAAGCCCGGCTGCTGGCCCTGATTCCGTACGTTCCCATAGCGCCGCCAGCATGATGGCTGGAGCAGAGCCTTGTTACCCGGAGGCCGCCTCTCCATTTGGTTCGCCTGTTTAAGCTTCCTGCTGCTGCTCTTAATCGGGGCGCACCTGCACCCCATGGGCTACCTGCTGGCGGGCATCCTGGCTCCCTTGCCGGTGCTGCTGGCGGGCTGGCGCCTGGGAGACCGGGAAGCCTTGCTGCTGGTCCTGGCCGGCGCCGTCGCGGTCCTGGCCTTGAATCCCGGATTGGCAACCCTCTGGACGAATCTCAGCTTCTTGAGCCTGCTGCTCATGGGCTTCTTGTTGAGCGCCCTGCAACACCGGGGCTTGTCCGCCCCCGGGGCCATCCTGCTCACGGTGCTGATCCTGAGCTGCCTGGCCCTGCTATTATTGCTGGGACAGGCCGCATATCAGGGGGTGAGCCCCCAGGATCTGCTGGCCCAGCGGGGCGCGGATATCATGAAGTCGGTGCATGAGGTGCTGGGGGGAGGCGGTGCCGCCTCCGGGGGGGCGCTAACGGGGGGGATTTCCCCGGGTGAGCTGGAAGCTCTGCTTAAACGGCTGCTGCCGGCCCTGGTGGTCACCAATACCGGCCTGGTGGCCTGGCTCAACGTGGTGCTGGCCCGGCAATTGGCCAGGATGTGGGGCGGCCAGAAGCCGGCGCCGCCCCTTTATTATTGGGCTCTGCCCGAATGGCTCATCTTCGTGGCCCTGGGCGCCGGCTTTTTGCTGTTGGTTCCGGTGGCGGCGCTGCGAACACTTAGCCTCAACCTGTTGCTGATCACGTCGGTCCTCTATTTCTGCCAGGGTTTGGGGGTGATGGCCGGCTGGTTTCACCGTCTGAGGCTGCCCTTGGTCCTGCGGATCGTCGGCTACGGGCTGCTGTTTTTAAACCCGCTCTTTTTTTTGATTATCATCCTGGGAGTGCTGGACCTCTGGTTCGATTTTCGCCGCTTGCACCGGCAACCCGGGGATGCCGGAGGAGGTATCGAGAGTTGAAAGTCATTCTGACGAAAGACGTTGTCGCCTTGGGGGAACTGGGCTCCGTGGTGGAGGTGGCCCGGGGCTATGCCAGAAATTATCTGATTCCCCAGGGTCTGGCCCTGGAAGCTACCCGGGGCAACCTGGCCCAGGTGGAACAGGTTAAAGCCCGCTATGCCGAACTCCGGGCCAAGGAGCAGGAATCCGCTTTGGCCAATCTCGCCCAACTGGAAGGGGTGAGCGTCACCATTGCCCAGCGGGTGGGAGAGGGAGAGCGCCTTTACGGGTCGGTGACCGCGGCCATGATCATCACGGCCCTGGAGGCCCGAGGCTTCAATATCGACCGCAGGCAATTGGACCTGCCGGAGCCTATTAAAAAGCTGGGCAGCTACCAGGTCCCCGTCCGCCTGGCCCCGGAAGTCAAGACCGAAATCACCGTGGCCGTGGTGGCCGAGGCAGAATAGCTTTTTAATCAACGCCTTAACTAGATTGCCTTTTCCAGGTGGCCGCAGCCTTTAGCCGGCGCCAGCTAAGCTTGCGGCTACAATTAAATTCGCCCTGGTGGCACAGGCGTCTCGCCTGTGCGCCCTGATGCAAAAATTGGCTGCTTTTCATCGGAATGGAGGCAGGATTTGGAGCCATTAGGAGAAAAATCCAGCTACCCCTTCGGGGAAGACCACCTAATCTTCTATAAAAACGTTAACTTGGTTCTAGATCTTTAACTTTCATTCCTTCCCCGCCTCCATGGAGCGCCCAACCCCCATTTGCAATCCCCTCGGGTTTTCGATATAATCAATAATCTTTATAATTCAAATAGTTATCAATATAGACCTTCTTCCACCCAGGGAGAGCCACCATGCCTGGAAGCCTACGGCGCAACGCCCCACGAATGGCCGCGGCCCCGGCGGCAGCCGCCCACCCCGGCGGCTTTACCCCTCCAGCCAATGCCGAGGCGGAGCAATCGGTCCTGGGGGCCATCCTGGTGCGTCCGGAGGTGCTGGACCGGGTGGCCGATCTGATCGCGGCCGGCGACTTTTACCGGGAGGCCCACGGCAGAATCTTTCAGGCCATGCTGGATCTCTATGGCCGGGGTGATCCGGTGGACCTGGTGACCGTCAGCGCTCTCCTGGCTGAACGGGGACAGTTGGAAGGAGTGGGGGGGCCGGTCTTCCTGGCGGGTCTGAGCGAGCAGGTGGGATTCGCCACCAACGCCGACTATTATGCCGGCCTGGTGCACGACAAGGCGGTGCTGCGCCGCTTGCTGGACACCACCCAGGAGATCGCCGGCGCCTGTTTCGGCCCGGTGGAGGATGTCGCCGAGTTCCTGGACGCCGCCGAGCAGAAGATCTTTGAGGTGGCCGAGTCCAAGGTGCGCCTGGGCTTCCAGCCCTTGTCGGCCCTGGTGGAAAAGGAGATCTCCAATCTGGAGGCCATCTGGCACCGGGATATTAGCCGGATCACCGGGGTGGAAAGTGGCTTCAAAGACCTGGACCACCTCACCGCGGGCTTCCAGGACAGCGACCTGATTATCATCGCCGCCCGCCCCAGCATGGGCAAGACCGCCCTGGCCCTGAACATCGCCTACAACGCCGCCTACAAGCCTCAGAAGCATGTGGCCTTCTTCTCCCTGGAGATGTCCAGGGAGCAGTTGGTGCGGCGGCTGCTCTCCAGCGTCGGAGAGGTGGACGCCTCCAACCTGCGCCGGGCCTTCCTGAGCACCATGGAATGGGCCAACCTGCAGACCGCCGCGGGTAATCTCCTCGATTGCCCCATCTACATCGACGACACCCCGGCGGCCACCGTTCTCGACATCCGGGCCAAGTCCCGCCGCCTCAAGGCGGACGGCAAACTAAATATGCTGATCATCGACTACCTGCAGCTCATGCGCGGCCGGGCCGACGTGCACAGCCGGGAGCAGGAGATCTCAGAGATTTCCCGGTCGTTGAAGGCCCTGGCTAAGGAGCTGAAGGTGCCGGTCATCGTGCTCTCCCAGCTTAACCGGAAGGTGGAGGAACGGCCCAACAAGCGGCCGCAACTGGCGGACTTGCGTGAATCCGGGGCCATCGAGCAGGATGCCGACGTGGTCATCTTCATCTACCGGGACGAAGTCTACCGGGAAGACTCCCCGGACCAGGGCACCGCGGAGGTTATTATCGGCAAGCAGCGGAACGGCCCCACCGGCAAGATCAAGCTCAACTTCCGGGCCAAATACACCACCTTCGGCGCCTTTGAGCGGGAAGAGGCCCAAGCGGGATATTGAGGAAGGCAAAAGTAAAAAGTAAAAAGTAAAAAGTAAAAAAAAAAGGCAAATTTGAGCATCCGGGTGTTGCGCTCACCACCCTGGCAGCCAATGGCTGCCGCCCCGTAGGGTGCGTCTCACGCACCATTAAAGGCGGCTAAGACGCGCCTATATCCTTATAACCAGTTTGCTGGGGCGGCCTGTGGCCGCCAATTATCGGGGTTATGCCAATCTATCTGCACCTGGTTTTTCAGGGTGGTGACCTATAAACCGGCGATCTGGCAAGCCGTCAACGGCGGCCCACCCCGCTGACCCGCCTCCCCGGCGGGGTTTGATCCTTGCTACCGCCTGCCTGGGGGCCTTCATGGCCACCCTGGACACCAGCATCGTCAACATTGCCCTGCCTCAGATAGCCCGGAGCTTCGGCAGCTCGCTTTCGCAAATCTCCTGGGTCATGGTGGCCTATCTACTAGTCCAGGTCTCCCTGCTCCTCATCAGCGGCCGTTTGGGCGACCTGTTGGCTCCGGGGCGCCTGTTTCTTTTGGGGTTGCTGATTTTCACCGGGTCGTCGGCTCTCTGCGGCCTGTCCCCCGACCTTCCCCGCCTGGTGGCGGCCCGCTGCTGCCAGGCGCTGGGGGCCGCCCTGATGCTGGGCCTGGCCCCCAAGCTCATCGCGGCGACCTTTGGCGAAGGTGAGCGGGGGCTGCCTTTGGGTCTCTTTTCCACCGCCTTTGCCGCGGGTATCAGCGTGGGCGCCCCGGTGGGCGGACTCATCACCTCCTACCTGGGCTGGCCCTATATCTTTTTCCTCAATATCCCCATCTGCGCCCTGGCCTTGCTGGTGGGCGGGATCTCCCTGGGAAGGCTCCGCTCCCAGATGGCCTGGAACTGGCGGGCCTTGGATCTCTGGGGCTCTCTGGTCTTACCCCTGGCCTTGGGATCCCTTATCCTGGCCCTGACCCGGCTGCGGGAAACGGGTTGGGGTGACCCTCTCACGGAGGGGCTCCTGGTCCTGGGGCTCGGGTTGTTTTTGATTCTGATCTTCCTGGAACGCCGCCAGCCCTTCCCCCTGCTCCACGGCGAGTTGTGGGGAAGTTGGCCCTTCGTGGCCGGGTCGCTGGCGGTGGTTCTGACCTTCGCCGCGGTAATGGGGACCTTTTTTCTGCTGCCATTCTTCCTGGAGCAGGTTTACCACTACTCCCCCGGTCAAGCGGGCCTGCTCTTGGGCGTTTTAGCCCTGACCAACGCTGCAGTGGCCGGGGTGGGGGGTTACCTGGCAGACCGCTGGGGAAATCTGCCGGTCCTGAGGAGCGGCTGCCTGCTGGTGGTGGGCGGCCTGGCCTCCCTGGTGTTCACCGGACCCGGCGACACCGCCCTGGGCCTGGCGGTTAGGTTCGCCATCCTGGGGATAGGCCTGGGCCTGTTCCAGGCCCCGAATCTCAACGAGATTCTCCTGGGCTTGCGGCCGTCCCTGGTGGGTCTGGCGGCCAGCACCAATGCGGTGTTAAAGAACCTGGGAGCCTTGACCGGGATCACCCTGATGGTGGCGGTCTTTGCCTGGCTGGAGCTGCATCGCCCCTCCGGCCTGGGGCGGGAAGCCTACCCGGGACTGGTGCCCTACCACTGTGCCTTTGCCGCGGCCTTCCTGGTGGCGGGCCTGAACCTGCTCCTCAATCTGCTGCCCCGGAAGACGGCCACCGCAAACCGCGGCCGCAAACCAACCTGAACCAACCCGGGACCGGACAGCCGCAGGCCCTGGCCTGTTGTGGTAGCCGCAGGCTTTAGCCTGCGCAGGCTAAAGCCTGCGGCTACCTTTTAAATGCCATTTATTTAATGCTCTGATGTATAGAACCTGGGCGCCTGCTCCAACAGGCCCTGACCAGCGAGAACCAGGCCACTACCCGATTCGCAGCCATACTACTAAATTTGTATCTGGAGCATGCTATCAAAATATTGGAGCCGGGGAGAATAAGTGCGGTACGCGATCCACATGTGATGGGCATATCAACACGCCAAAACCCGGATGCCCAAGTGAGGAGATATAGCAGATAGCGATGCTGTCCGGTTAACTGATCCAGCCGTACGGAGGCCTGCTTCAGCAACTTCCGTGACTTCGCGATGCAGTCTCAGATGACTTTGGCAAAATTAATTTCATTTTTCCCTCCCCGAAGCCTTGCGTAGGGGTTCGGGAACCCCCGGGTCGACTTTATAGCCCAGGCTTTGCGCCTTTCTTACATCCTTCCAGGCCTGGTCATAGGCTTTTTTGGAGTAAAAAGCTTCTGCCCGGTTGAAATTTTACAATAGTTCTTGTCGAAGAGATTGTGGTATCATGCCTTCCACGAGACAATTCGGGTACAAAAGAGGAAACTTGTCGGGGTTAGATTTGTTGAGAGGGCTCCATAAAACATATTTTTCCGGAGGGAAACGCTGGTTTTTTTCCAGAGAGTTTGTAATTATTGATAATTTGGATACCTATTTTAATTTGCTAAATAATCACCTCCGGCCAATCCATTTCCCCCCTAAAAATTCGGATTACCCAGGAAATTTATGAGGCTTTCTCCTATTACCTTTTAGATCCCTGCGGAGTAAGGTGAATCAGGTTATTGCCCTGATCGGCAAAGGATGCCCTTGTTTAAAGCCGGCCGAGACTGACGATCTCTCGTGCTTCTACGGCTACGACCCTATCGTCGTTACTTGGATCGCGGCCGAGGCTTCGGCCTTGGCCTCCCTCGTTTCCGCTAATGGAGAGGAAGATCTCGGGAGGGGAGTTATGCGGCAACTTGCATGGAGTAAAAACAAAGCTGGGACGCTAAATGGCAAGGTTGGGCATGTTACTCTATTTACCGTTGCCTACTATCCAGAGCGAGGGTACTTTGTAGCCCCCAAATTACCTGGGTTAAATAAGACTATTCCGGTCAACTCTGAAGAAACAGGCAAAAGGAAGGCAGAGGCATTATACCAACGGTATTTTGACTTCCTGAAGGGAGCGGAATGGTATCGACAACACGGCTACCCAGAGCCAACAAGTATCAGGTTGGATCCTTTGAAAAAGGCTATTCATCGTTCTAAACCAATTCCCCGCGGTAATGGTGACTCGGAGGAAAACCGGAGGCTAATATACTTCGACCCAAGTGAGGGTAAAAGAGTTATGAAAAAATAGTGACTAACTTGCCACAATAGATACTTATAGATGAGGTGGGGAAATTTGCGGATATGGTTTGGATATGGGAAGTTTCCAGATTTTGATAAATCTCCGTCATGGCGCCAGGTTTGAGGAAATGCTGATGTCCTGGAATCAACACGCCACGGCCGGCGCGTAGCAGACAGGTTTTCATCTTGGCGGTTTTTTAAATGGCTCAGACCTTGGGAGGGGTCTTTGGGGTAGCGGGGCGCTTTAGAATAGCTGAGAAATAACGGTCGAAGGTCGATTTGGTATTCAGGGTCGCAAAGAGAATCTTGCATTCCTGCATCGTGCCGGATTAGGGTCGGCGTCCTCAAGAAAATTAAAAAAGGGTTGACAGCCAGAAATATGTGTATATACTCTTATTAGGAAACCGATCTCGATGACCATGAAGCCGTCAAATTCCCTGGATCAAACGAGATGTCTGGAGATGGGGCGCTCCTGTGTTTGCTTCAATATCAGGAAAGCCGCCAGGGCCATCACCCATCTTTATGATAGGTTTTTACGGCCCGCCGGCCTCCGGTCAACTCAGTTTGCTTTGCTGATGGCCACCAGAATAAACGGCCCGGTAACCTTGACCCGACTGGCGAAGATCACGGTTATGGATCGGACCACCCTTACCCGCAATCTGGTCGTGTTGGAAAAAAGAGGATTTATCACGATTGAATCGGGAGAGGACCGGCGAGAACGGGAAGTTTCGCTGGCACCACCTGGATATGAGGTCCTGGAGCAGGCGGCATCCTTATGGGCCCAGGCCCAGGCTCACCTTCTGGAGGGGTTGGGGAGGGAGCGCCTGGAAAACCTGCTCTGCGACTTGGGGGAAACTATTACCTTGACTCGTAAGGTCTAATTTTTTTTGACTAGATATGTGTATATGCACAAAGGAGACTGCCATGGAATATGAAAATCTGCTCTATGAAACTGCGGCAGGGGTCGCCACCATTACCATAAATCGCCCTCAAGTCTTAAACTCACTTAACGGGGCCACTATCGGGGAGCTAGCCAGTGCACTAAAGCAGGCCGGAGACGACCCTAAGGTGCGGGTGGTTATCCTGACCGGAGCCGGGGAGAAGGCGTTCATCGGCGGGGCAGACGTAAAAGAGATGCTCGCTAGAGTTAAAACCAGTTCTTCCTCATCGAGACCCGTGACCTACCGAGCCGCACTCCTAGAGCCCTTTCTGAACCTCGGCAAACCGGTCATTGCCGCGGTCAATGGCTATTGCCTGGGGGGAGGGATGGAGGTCTTGTACGCCTGCACCCTCGCAGTTGCGGCAGAAGGGGCCAGATTCGCCCAACCGGAGGTCAATCTGGGCTTCAATCCCCTGGCGGGAGCCACCCAGCAGTTGCCTTTGCTGGTGGGCCGGAAAAAGGCCCTGGAGATCCTTTTGCTGGGGGAGATGTTCGATGCCGCTGAGGCCTTACGGCTGGGGATAATCAACGAGGTGGTCCCAGCCTCGAACCTAATGGAACGGGTTAGAGAGGTTGCGAGACGGTTGGCCGCCAAGCCCCGATTGGCTGTTAGCAGCATTCTAGACTGCGTCCGGCAGGCAGGGTACCTGACCCTGGAACAGGGCTTGGATTTGGAGGCCAAGTGCTACGCTATTTGCTGCTCGAGCCCGGAGGTCATCCAGGGTTTGGAGGCGTTCCTGGAAAAGCGCCGGAAGGGTTAACCAGTATGGAGGCAATCCGGTAATTCCGGAAAGGGTCAATCCCTTAAAGGAGGAGGTTCATATGAATCCGCAGGAAGCAAAGCCAATATGCAGCAAAGTCTCATTAGCCGCGGGGAATAAGCGTCTATTGTTCTCCCGGGACCAGTTAAGGCAACTTTGCCTGGACGCCGGCGCCGATGATGCCGGCTTGGTGGATATCGCCCAGGAAGACCTGGCAGGTGAACAGGAAGGCATCCTCCGGGTATATCCGGCTACCCGGAGTATCATTGCCCTGATCCGGGTGCTGAACCGGGAAAACCTGCAAAGTCCGGCGCGCTACCCGGCCAACGATGAATCCCATTGTGTCGGTGATGAGTTCTCCAGAATCTGCCGGGACATTTTGCGGCGCCTGAACGAGCGGGGTATCCGGGGGGTGGTGTTGCCGAAGGCCTTTCCCATGGATATGAGCCGTTGGCCAGGGAAGATCTGGGATGTAAGCCACAAAACTATAAGCGTAGCTGCGGGTCTGGGGCACATGGGAGTCAATCGCCTGGTCATGCACCCCAAACATGGGAACTATCTCCAATTAAACTCTATATTGATCAATGCCGAAGTCGATCAATATGATGAGCCCCTGGCAGACAACCCTTGCATCAAGTGTGGCCTGTGCGCGGACGTCTGCCCGGTAGGCGCCATCAGCCAAGATGGAACCTTTGACTTCAGGGCCTGCAGCACTCACAGTTATCGTTATAACATGATGGGTTTTCAGGATTGGATCGACGCCGTCATCTCGTCTGCCGATATGGGAGCCTATCGGGCCCGCTTCCAGGACCGGGAAACGGCCGCCTTGTGGCAATCCCTCATGTTCCGCATCGACCGCTGTGGGTACTGCATGGGGGTCTGCCCGGCAGGGGAAGACGTCAAAGGTGAATATCTAGCCGATAAAAAGACCTATTACCGGCAGCTAGTGAAACCCCTCAAAGAGCGACCTGAACCCGTTTACGTGGCAACCGGCAGCCGGGCCGAAGAGGTGGCGAGACGCAATCCCCATAAAGAAGTGCGATGTGTCCAGCCCTTTTCGGTCCGGAGATAGATATGAACCTGGATTATGCCAAAAACCTAATGGAGGGAAAGACACATGGTAAAGGTACCGAAAGAAGTGCAGGAGTTCATGAAAGGCAAGATGGGCTGGGTAGCAACGGCTTCTCCAGATGGCACGCCGAATGCCACCCCGAAAGGGACTGTCCGGGTCATAGATGACGAGCATGTTGTCTTCGCCGACCTTTTTTCTCGGAAGACCCGGGAAAACCTTTTGAAAAATCCCAAGGTGGCTGTGACCGTCATTGACGAAAAGAGTCACCGGGGTTATCAGATCAAAGGCACTGCCGAATTACTCACCGCCGGCGAGTTGTTCGATCAGATGGCAGCGGAACTGAAAAAGGCCCCGATGAAACTGCCGCCGGCCACTTACGTGGTGAAGATTACGGTGGAGGCAGTCTACGATCAATCCGTGGGTCCGGAAGCAGGCAAACAGATAGTCTGAACGACCTAGGCTTGCTTTGCCTGGCCTTTCAATATGCAGTCTTTAGACCTCCGGGGCAAGAGAACGAGGATATCGACTTCCAGCTCTATTTCCCCGGAGGCCTTTTCCCCCCCCCGGTTTATGTTATCAGTTAGCCGGGTGATCCCTTTGCAACAACCATGAAGCCACATCCTCTACAATTGAAATACAGGGGTGAACTGGCGGGAGGTAACAAGATGGCTGTTTTGGGTATCATTACTTGTCAAGCTCTGGAGCTGGAATTCGCCCATCTCCTTGCGAATGACCCGGAAATCTCGGTGATTAATATTCTGGAGAACCAGTTTTCTCAGGAAATGAGTGAGACCATAACCCGGACGGCCAAGATCAAACCAAAATCGCTAGTCACCATTGGGGATTACACCCCAACCTCTTTGGGTGGACTGGAAGTAATCGTTCAAGTAATGAAGGTGGGACTGCATAGTGTGATCCAGAATCTGCGGAATGGAGTAGTTCAGGCGGCAAAGGAGATGGAGCCATACGTGGATGCTATCTTGCTCGGTTATGGTTTGTGCGGCAATGCCTTAAAAGACCATCACGAATTATTGCCCTGTTCTGAAGTTCCGCTCTTCCTCCCGATGGATGGGGATCACCCGGTAGATGATTGCGTCGGCCTCATAATAGGGGGACGTGAGAACTACTATGAAGAACAATGTAAAGTCGCCGGAACCATGTTTATCAACTCAGGCTTCATCCGACACTGGGAAACTCTCTTATACAAAGGCCATTTTGCTGAACAATATGGCGTCGCATTTATGAAACGGCTGATGGCAAATTATAAAAGAAGTTTACTTTTGCCAACTCCTGTGGCATCGGAACAAGAGCTGGCATCAGGGGTTGAGGAATTTAACAAAATTTACGGTCTTCGAACGGAGGTCCGGCTCGGCACTTTAGACCTCCTCGAGAAGGCTTGGGGTGCCGCCAAGGAATTTGTCAGAGTAGGGATTTTCGGATAGTCAAACAGTGTAGAGTCGGATACACAAGGGAATCTTCCTCTCTGACCCTCACAGATCAAGATGCGCCTAAACGCGGGCTTCGCTATCTTGCCAGGATCGAGGCTTATCGGTTGAGTGAGGAAAATTCCAGATATGATCTTGATATAGGAAGTTTTCAGATTCTTGATAAGTTTTAAGTTATAGCACATGGCTGGGCTTCTCTTTTCTTGATTCAGGTCTTCAAGTTAAGTAATCCGATGACCTCATAGAGGCTGTATTTTCCACTTTTACCTGGGAGGGTGAGACGGGTGCATCGGCCCACCCGAACACGATTCTTTACTAAAGCGTAAGTGTCCTCTGAGATCAGAAACTGTGTGCCAGCCTTTTTGTTCGCTGCCTCAATGCGGCTGGTTGCTGCCGGCAGGCGAATTTGATAAAATCTCAGACTGAAGTCAGGGGCCCCCCTTATCCGGGCCCGCCTGCCTAACTCGATTGGGAAGGGAGTTGCCAGGATGCAGTTTGCCGGAACCGACCGCTATTATCTCTCGCCCGAACTGCGGGAAATCGTCAATATCGCCATTGCCATGGAAAAGCCGCTGCTGCTCACCGGGGAGGCTGGCACCGGCAAGACCCAACTGGCCTTTGAAATCGCCCGGGCCCTCGGCCTGAACATGGAAGAGGCCCGCTGCAAGTCCACCTTCAAGGGCGAAGAGCTCTGCTACGTCTATGACACGGTGCTTAGGCTGAACGACTCCCGGTTCGGCAGCGGCGATACCGGACGGGACGTCAACAACATTTGGGATTATCTCCGTTTTGGCCCTATCGGCCGGGCCTTCCTGGCCGAAGACCGGCGCGTCCTCCTGCTGGATGAAATTGACAAGACCGATTCGGACACCCAGGACAACCTCCTGGACGTCCTGGAGGACGGGTCTTTTGTGATCCGGGAGATCAATCACAAGGTGACCGCGGCCCTGCGGCCCATCATCATTATCACCAGCAACGCCAAGCGGGAGCTGTCGGACCCCTTTCTGCGCCGTTGTTTCTGCCACTACATTCCGTTTCCGGGCCGCGAGGAGATGATCAATATCGTCAATCTTCATCACCCCAACCTGCCGGAGCCATTTCTGGAGGACTCTCTGACCAACTTCTACCATTTGCGGGAGCAAGGTTTCGAGAAGCCGCCGGCCACGGCGGAACTCCTGGACTGGTTAGGCTCCCTGCAGGCCGCCGGCGTGAAGGCCCCCGGCGCGGACCGGAACCTGGCCCACATCGGCACCCTGCTCAAACGCACCGAAGACCTGTTGAAATTCAAAGGGATTACCAAACCGGGGCGGTTTTAGCAAACTTGATCAAAGCCCGCGGCTAAAGTGACCATGGTTGGCTTCGTTTATGAATTGCGGGAGGCCGGGGTCCCGGTAAGCGTCCAGTATATCCTGGAGTTCTACCGGGCGCTTCAGCGCGGCATCGCCTCGAATCTTGACCAGCTCTTCCTGCTGGCCCGGCTCATCTTTGTGAAGCGGGTCGAGCACTACGATATTTTTGAGCAGGTGTTCTCCTCCTACTTCCTCAAATCCGGCCTCTGGCAGAAGATGAGGGACTGGGAAGAGGCGCTGTCGGGCAAACCTTTCCGGGAATGGCTCCAAGAGCAGATCGACGCCGGCCGCATCTCCCCGGAAGAGGTCCGCGCCTTCGGCAATGAAGAGCTGCTGGCCAGGTTCTGGGAGACCGTTCTGGCCCAACAGGCGCAGCACCATGGCGGCAGCACCTGGGTGGGCACCCGGGGCCGGTCCCCCTATGGCCATAGTGGCCTCAATGCCGGCGGCATCCGGGTTTACGGCAGGAGCCTGCATCGTTCGGCTCAGAAGGTCATCGATTCCCGGCGCTACCTCGATTACAGTGAAAGATCGACCCTCTCCAACGAAAACCTGCGGCAGGCCCTCGCCTGTCTCCGCTGTCTGAGGCCAACCGGGCCGGAAACCGAACTGGATATCGACGCCACCATCGCCCGGACCGCCAAAAACGGGGGCGAAATTGAGCTGGTCTTCGAACGGGAGTTGCGCAACCGCCTGAAGTTGATCGTCTTACTCGACAATGGCGGCTATTCCATGGACGCCTATGTCCCCCTGGTAAGGATGATCTTCAATAAGCTGGGGGATCTTTTCAAGGATATCCGGTTCTATTACTTCCATAATTGCGTCTACGGCACAGTATACAAAGATCTTAAGCGGCGGCAGCCGGTGCCATGGGATAGGTTCCTGGGTGAAGCCAAGAGCACCAGGCTGGTGCTCATCGGCGACGCCAACATGGCGCCGTCCGAACTGATGGCCGCCAGCGGCTCCATCGATATCCATACCAGCGCCCGCAAGGCCGGCCAGGAGTGGCTCGAAGAGCTGCGGGCCTTATATCCGGTAAGCGTCTGGCTCAACCCCATCAGGAAGGAATACTGGCCCCACGAGAGTCTGACAGTCCGGCAGATCGGCAAGATCTTCCCCATGGAAGACCTCACCCTGGCGGGCATCAAGCGGGCCGTCGCCTACCTGAACCACCAGGGCCAAACCTACGATCATCTCTAGTCTGCCTGGCACCGGGGATCAGAACTCCTATCCCGCGGTCAAAATTACCTGGATAAATACCACGACCGCTCCTCAAGCAGTCCGGGGCGGCAGGTCGCGCGCCGCCAGGGCCAGCATCACGCTGCCCCAACCGCTGAAGATGAGGTCGACCCCGATAAACATCCCGATCGCCCACAGTCCCGACCAGGGCCATTGCACCCAGAGTAATATGCCCAGCAACAGGCTGATGATGCCGTTAAAAAGTCGCCATCCCCAACTTGGAAAGCGCATGGCCAGAGAGGTGATGATCCGGAACAAGCCCGCCACCATGAAGAACATGGCCAGCATGAGCGTCAGAAAGAGGGCGCTGGCCGCCGGGTTGCCGATCATTATCACCCCCACTACGCTGGCAAGAATGCCGTTTAAAAGATGCAGGAAAAAACCGCCCCAATGCCGCTGCCAGAATGAATAGACCAGCTCCAAGATCCCCATGATCAGCAAGATCCACCCAAAAAAGATCATGGAGGCTATGGTAAAAAAGACCGACGAACCCAGAGCCAGGATGCCCAGGACAATTGAGATGATCCCCAGTGCCAGCAGCCAGCCCCAGTTTTTTTGCAAACCCTGAATGTCCGATAAAAATGGGTGGATGAAGGTATCAGGTGCGGTCATTTGCTCACCTCCGTTATGATGTGGCCCAAAGGTCCTGGACCCTATTCTCTGGATCTATTATTTATATATATGTAAATAAAGCAATATGAAAACCAAAATTAATATTAATATTGTACCCCCCATTAAAATTATTGCTCCAAAATCATGCACATTGCACAAAGAATCGATCGCCGTGTTCTACCAACACACGATGGTATCCGAGATGAATTTAATGATGCTATCAATTCTCTCTCCCCTCGGAAGCGGCAGCATTGCCGGCGGTTTATCACTTATTATTAGCCAGGTTTAGCAGCATCTCCTTAAGTTTTCCAAACTGGTCTTTTCCTATTAAGCCGGTGGCCGCATATCTTATGATGCCGTTCCTGTCGATAACCAGGAAATTACTTTCATGGTCCTGCATTTGGTAATCTCTAAGCATGTCGCCGGTCCAATCTCCGTAAATGGTCATCCCCTGTCTCTCGGAGGCTTCCCTTAACTTAATTCTCCAGATGGGCCTGGTCGCGAAGTTCGCCTCGGAACAATTGATCACCACTAATCTGAAGACATTTTCCCTGACAGCCTCCGGCAGGCCATTGTACAGGTTCTTTAGATAATCCTTGAACTCCCGGTTCTTCCTTACCACCTCCCGGGTTTCATAAAAGAGGATCATTACTTTGCCTCTGAGCATATCCAGCGTGAGATTTTCCTCATCTCCGGATTCCACGCTAAAAAACGGGGCCGGCTCACCTACGCTTAAATAGGCCGCCGCCACGCCGGGGAATGCACCCCAGGCCGCCAAAACCCCCAGCAGCAGAAGGGTTCTCACCCAAGCCTTGCTGGCCTGAATAGGGGAAGTTTCCATAGTCTTAATAAGTTCCCGTTAAGGATTCTCATCTCCGAGTTGGGCCCGGCTTTGGCGCCTTCGCCATAAGAGCCACCCATAGAAGCCCAGATTAACGCTCAGCACCAGGAGGCCCAGGAAGACCTGGATGCCGCGGGTGAGGTTATAAGGGTAGAGGAGGGGGAGGAGATAATGCTCAATAAAGCCGGTCCGGTAAACCAGCCCCCCGCCTCTCTCCCGCAGCCAATTCTCCAGAGGGGTGAGCGGACACACCCAACCGGCGAGTTCAACGAGCGCCCCCCACATGAAGGCCGGTACCTGAAGCCATGCCAGGCGCCTCCACTTGAGCGCCAGGAACCCTCCTAAAGCTGCGAAAATAACAAACGCCAGGTGGACTACTATGACGAGATTTGCCAGGGCATAATATACCATTTCTGCTCATATCGCCATGCCGGCCGCAAGACTGATCTTTAATCCTCCCTTGGGAAAAGGGGGGCAGGGGGGATTTAGCATAACCTCTTGAAATCCCGTCAAATCCCCCTTTTCAAAAGGGAACGTAATATACCAAATCCAACCTTATAGGGCGGCCTGTGGCCGCCAAAAGTCGGTGGGCACAGCCAGCCCTAGACATTTTGAAGCCAAGAAATCGAAGAACCTAGTATTTTTAGTGACCTTAGATTCTGTTCAGGATGACCATGAAAACAGGTTTGGCAATAGCTTCTAATGTTTGAGAAACAGGCCCATTTGCAGGCGCCCGGCCCTTTTCCTCCCCAAAAAAAGGGGAGCCGCAGCTTCCCGGAGCCGCGCCTCCCGCCGTGGGCGCCCGAGTTTTGACAGCTCAGGCGGTTGCAGTTCGACCTCAGGGAATCAAGACTATCTTCCCGTAGGCCCTGGTTTCCATGATGTCGTGATGCGCCCGGGCGGCCTCAGCCAGGGGCAGCTCCCGGCCCACCACCGGGTGCAGGGTGCCGTTGGCCAGCCCGGCGCCCAGGGCCGCGTGCAGGCTTTGGATCTCCTTTTCGGTGGCGGCCATGTAGGACATCCCCAGGATGCTGGCCTCCCGGACCATGGTGAGGCGGGGGTCAATGGCCACCGTACCCCGGCTGCCGATGACTACCACCCGTCCACCAGCAGCCAGGACCTCCAGGTCGCGGCCCAGATTGACGTTGGCCAGCATCTCCAGGATGACATCCACCCCCCGATTATCCGTCAGCCGCATGACTTCTTGAAGATAGCCCTCCGCCCGGTGGTCCAGCACGTAGTGCGCCCCCTGCTCGGAGGCCAGGCGCCGCCCTTCGTCGGTGCCCGCAGTGCCGATGACGGTCAGGCCCGCGGCCCGAGCCAGTTGCGTGGCCGCTACCCCCACGCCGCCGCTGGCCCCGTGGACCAGCACCACCTCCCCGGGCGCGGCCCTGGCCCGTTGTAACAGGGCCCGGTAGGCCGCGGCATAGGGCACGTTCACCCCGGCCCCCTGGGCAAAGGTGACCTGGGGCGGCAAAGGGTGGACCTGGGATTCCAGGCACAGGGTTTTTTCGGCGTAGGCGCCGCTCACAGAACCAGAGGTGTAAACCCGGTCGCCAGGGGCCACCGCTTTGACCCCCGCCCCCACCGCTTCCACCACCCCGGCGGCATCCATGCCCGGGGTGTAAGGCAACGCCGCGGCCGCGGCATAGGCTCCGGCCCGGATGTAGGTATCCACCGGATTGACCCCGGCCGCCTGGACTTTGACCAGGACCTGGCCGGGGCCTGGCTGGGGCTCAGGCACCTCTTCGAGGCGCATGACCTCAGGCTCGCCAAATGAGTGGACGCGAATGGCCTTCAAGGTACTCTCCTTGCCACGCCGGTCCGGACTGCCGCTTCCCCGGGGCTGGCGAGTTATATTTCGCCTCGTTCAGGCGGCCTTCACTGCGATCTTCCGGGGTTTGGCCCGCGCCGCCTTGGCCAGCGTCAAACGCAGCACCCCATCCTTCATGACGGCCTCGATCTTGGCCTGATCGATCAGACTGCCCAAGGTGAATTCCCGGATGAAGTCCCCGGTGAGGTATTCCTGATCCACCATGGTTTCGCCCTGGCTGAGCGGTGCGCCCACTTCGCCGGAGATAACCAGGTGATTGTCCCGCAAGTCCACGGTCACTTTATCAGCCGCCACCCCGGGCATGTCGGCCACCATTACCAGGGCCTCGGGGGTCTCGAAGATATCCACCGCCGGCAGGAAGACCCGTCCGGGGCGAACCCGCTCTCCCTTGGCCGGAGCCTCTGCCTTGGCCTTTGCCTGCAATTCCTTTTCAGCCATGAATCCTCCTCAGGCAACCTTTACCTTGATCTTTCGGGGTTTGACTTCTTCGGGTTTGGCCAACTTGATGGTCAGGATGCCGTCCTTGCAGGTAGCCTCCACCTTATCCGGTTGGACTCGAGAAGGCAGGGCCAGCACCCGCCGGAAAAAGCCCGATTCCCGTTCCCGGCGCTGGTAATTGACCTGCTTTTCCTCGGAGGCGATCTTGCGTTCACCCCGGATGATCAGGCTATTGTCCTGGATAGTGATTTCCAGGTCTTCCGCCTTGACCCCGGGCAGCTCGGCCCGCACATAGATATGATCATGGTCTTCGGAGAGATTCACCAGGGGGTAGACTCCCACCTGCCAGGGTGAGCGCTCCACGCCGAAGCCGCCCTGAAAGAGCCGGTCCATGCGGCGCTGCAGTTGCTCCAGCTCTCGGAGGGAATCCTGGGTTGGCCCCGGTTCCCGAAAAATTATAGGCATAATCCTTCTCCTCCGCGTTATTGAAAAATTTATACTCGCCCAATTTTTTTAAGTATCTCCTATCCCGAAGTCAAGGGCCTCCGCCCTTGAAAAATCGCCGGAATCATCTATAAATAAAAGGAAAATAAGAGATTGGAAGGATAGCCCATGGCATTCCCCTGGCAGGCCATTACCTGGGTGCTCCTGGATATGGACGGCACCCTGCTGGATAAACACTTTGACGACTACTTCTGGGAAACCCTGGTGCCTCAGGAATATGCCCGGCGCCAGGCGCTCCCCTTGCCGGAGGCCCGGCAACTGGTCTTCGCCCGCTACCGGCGGGAGGAGGGCACCCTCAACTGGACCGACATCGACTTTTGGTCCCGGGAGCTGGAACTCGATATTCCGGCGCTGAAAGAGGGCATCCGCCATCTCATCGAGGTCCACCCCGACACCGAAGATTTCTTGAAATTCCTGGGGAAAGCGGGGAAGAGGGTGGCCCTGGTGACCAATGCCCACACCAAGACCCTGGCCTTGAAGATGGACCAGACCGGCTTGCTCGCCTATTTTGAGGAAGTGGTCTCCTCCTTCGACCTGGGAACCCCCAAGGAGGAAGTGCGCTTCTGGAAAGTGCTGCAGGAGCGATTGCTATTTGACCCCAGCTCCACCCTGTTGGTGGACGACAATGCCGAGGCCCTGGCCGCGGCCCGGGTTTCCGGCATCCGGCACGTTTTCTTCAAGGCCAAATCGAGCTCCCGGCAGGAGGCCGAATCCCACCCGGACTTCGCCTCCATCGAGTCCTTTTACGAACTGATGGAAGGATGAGTTGCCCAGCGCTTTTCGAAATTAAGCCAGATAATATAGACAATCATGAAAACACTAGAGACAGTGGCCGGCACGGCGGTCTTTTTACTGAAGAGGGCTAAAGCCAGGCCTCCGGCGATGCCATAATTCTTCAGGGTTCCCAGAAGCACCAGGCTGGTCAGCGTCGCCCGGTCAATCCGCATTGACCTCCCTAACCTGTCGATCGCCGCGCCCAGGAGGAAGGTGCTGAAAACTGCGATGACAGCCACCGGCGCCAGGGTGAAGGGCTGCCCCAGAATTAACTCCCGGTTCAACCCGATAATCGTGTACATGACGACAAAAAAGCCCCAATTGGTGATGGCCCCCTTGATGGGTTCCAGGCGAGAGGCCATAGAGGTCCGCAGCAAAACCCGGGAGATGAGCAGCGGCGCCACAATCAACTCCACGATCACCATGGCGAGGGACCGGGTTTCAAAGAAGCCTGAGCCCAAGAACCCCATGGCGATTAACGGAGTAAGGATCAGGGCCGCCAAATAGCACGCCACGGTGGCCAGGAGAGAAAAAGTGGTATTGCCTCCCAAGTAGCCGGTAAAAGGGATGACCGCGATAGCCGGCGGCACCGCCACCAGCAGGACGAATCCGTCTTTCATGGCGGGTTCCCGAATCATCAGGAAGCTCAACCCCAGGAGAATCCCGCCCAACATCAGGTAGTTCAAGACTAAGCCGGCCAGAGCCGGACGCCACAACTCCCGGGGGGACCGCAGCACCTCTGTTCTAACCCCCATCGTCGAGAGGGTCATGACCACCGCCAGGGCCGGGAGGACCAGCGGCTGGGTCCAGCTTGCCCCGCGCCCCGCAACCAGCCCGCTAATCACCGCCGAGACCAGGATAAAATCGCGATTGCGCCACCATTGCTTCAATGGTTAGGCCTTCCACAGACCGTGCAGATTACAGTATTCCCGCGCCACCACGTTCTTAGCCTCGATGGCAAAAGTGGCCTCCGGCGCCTCTCCCGGATTCAGGAATTGGCGGTAGGATTTGCCGTCGGCAATAACCTCGATCCATTCGATGTAGTGGCTCTGCTCCATGGGATGGGCGACGCTCCCCACCTTTATTTTAAAGCCCGCGGCGGTCTTCTCGACAACCGGCACATGCTTTTCCTTGGCAGCATCTACCGTGTTTTCCAGCATGAGTTTCATGGGCTCGCCGCAACATACCAGGGCCCCGTCTCCAGAATGTAGCATGGACACTATGTTTCCACAGATCCGACATTTGTAAACCTGCAATTTCTCAGTCATGTTTTGCTCCTTCTAATTTGATTGGTGGGGGTCAGGTGTCGCAATGGCTCGGCTGTTCGGCCACGGACCCGGGCCCTGCCAGGGGCCGGAACATTTTCTTGGTCGACCCGCAGCATGGGCACTTCCAGTCTTCAGGGAGGTCCTCAAAATGGGTTCCCGGAGGGATCTTGCCCTTCTTATCCCCGCGGGCCGGGTCATAAATATAGCCACAGTTGGTAACCTGGCACTGCCACATCTCTTCCGGTTTTGACATCACATCCTCATCCTCCTTAACTATTCCCCACCTTCCAGGTTAATTTCACTGGATGGGGAGGATTAAGCAAGATATCATTTTTAGGATTTAAGCGAGAGGGGACGGTCAAGGACCGCGCCCCCCTTGATGGACTCATCCGCTCCGGAAAGAGTTCCGGTTAGGAAGAGGATTAATCCATCTTTTGACTCTTTTTGCCTCGACATTGCGGCGAAAGCTGTTCACAGGCGCATCCCTGAAGATGGTCCGGGATCGGCCCCAAATAATTCATATAGTATTTATTATTTGTTAATAATTGTTTTCGTGAATGCAAGTCCCCTGCCTAAAATTTTTTCCGGGCTCCGCCTCTTGGGTTGCAAAGAGCCTGACGATGTCCATCGGCACCAACATCTATCTGGAATAACTAATAAATGTCGAATTTATTTGCCTTTCGGGAACTTATTCTGTAGAATACCGCCAACCTCAGTTTTAAGCGGGAGAACCTGCTGACTCGCCGTTCTGGACGCTACCGGATCTCTTTCTCCAACTCGAAAGCCTGATTCACCCAAGATAATCACCAACAAGTTCCACAGGAGGCAATCTACCCATGAAAACTCTCTTTATATCTCTATCCTTAATGTGCCTAACCACCCCAGCCTGGGCGCAATCCGAACCCTTTTGGCCCCAGACCGCGCCCAGAATAGGGAACCTGTACCTGAAGCTGGAGTACTGGAATTACATGAAGGAAGCAGCCCAGCGCTACCAAATTTCGCCCTATCTCATCCAGGCGGTATGCGCCATCGAATCGAGATTTGACCCGGACGCGACATCCGGAAGAGGAAGATGTTTTGGCCTGATGCAATTGGATCGGGGCACCGCCAGAGTGTATGGGGTTGACGCGCACAACCCCAAGGAAAATATCATGGGCGGGGCGGCGGTCATAGCCAGGCTGATGAAGAAATATCACGGGGATATCAGGAAAGTCTTGCATGTGTATAATGCTACCTGCACCCCATCCTACGAGCGTGAGGTCATCCGGGCTTATAACCAGGCCAGGCTTGTGGAAGCACAAGTACCTTCCTTGCCATCCGGCGGGCCCAACAATTAGATTTGCAGCCTTTGCTGGCAGGATAAGGGGTGGATTTGAGGTTGCCCTGGTTTTCTGGCCTTTTGGCAAGGCATGATTAACCCGATCTCCCCTCAGGTTTCCCGCCGGGGATTTGGCAGCGCCTGAAAAATCAGGGCTTATCTAGAGAAGAGGGCGCCACCAATCGAGGCAACCGGGCTAAGGAAACAGCAGATTCTCCTTTTTTTCCCCTTTTCCCCATGATGTCATGGACGTCCTAGAGAGAAGGATCAAGAGCGCCCTGGTCCGGTCGAGGATTCCCGGCGTGGACTATGTGATCAACCCCTATTTGGGCTGCGAGCATGGGTGCCGGTACTGCTATGCCGTCTTCATGCGGAAATACTCTCATCATCCAAAATCGCCGTGGGGGAGCTTTGTTGAGGCCAAAATCAACATTGGCGAGGTTTTGGACTCCGAACTGCACCGGAAAAGACGGCAGGGGAGGGCTCTGCTCTCCAGCGTTTGCGACCCCTACCAGCCCCTGGAAAATCGATACCGTTTAACCCGGGCAGTCCTTGAAGTCTTGAGGAACCGAGGGTGGGGGATCGACATCCTCACCAGGTCGCCATTGGTAACCCGGGACCTGGACCTTCTTGCCGCAACCCCTGGGGTTAGTGTGGGGTTTTCTATCCCCACCGACGACGACGCGGTCCGGAAGGTGCTGGAGCCTCATGCCCCCCCGATTGGCGCCCGGCTAAGCGCCTTGGGCAAGTTGCACGAGGCCGGCATCTCCACCTGGGTATTCGTCGCCCCTATCCTGCCCATGAATCCGACCAGGCTCTATGAAGCTATCGCGCCCCATATTACGCATCTCCTGGTTGATCCCCTGAACTATCGGAACCAGGTAAAAGAACTCTTCCTTAAACAGCATTGGGAGAATGAACTCTCCGATCAGTATGCCGCCGAGACCCGAGCCATCCTGATGGGCCGCTGGGAAAAGCGGGAAAGAGGGGCGGCAGGTTAGGGGTCAGTAGTCCGTAGTCAGTAGTCAGTAGCCAGTAGTCAGTAGCCAGAAAAGGCAAAAGACCAAAGGGCTTAGGGCGGGAAAGCGAAGCGCCTCCCGCCATTAGGAGCGCCGGGGAATCTTGATGCCGCCGGCGAACAGCCCCGGGGAAGGCATTTCAGGCAGCCGGATGATTACTATTATTAGACCTTTTTAAACGGCGACTAATATCACCTGTTCGTAGAATAAATAATTTTGAAGAAATTATGAAGATTTTGGGTTACCATTTGCAGATGGACTTGAAGGAATGATAGCATCTGATATCCACCTTGGAGAAGAGCGAAGGTAACCCGACCCCGGTTGATCCTGTCAGGGTCTGTTGGGTGAGAGGCGCTCGAGGAGTGATGATTAAGATGGAGAAAGTTGTTCTGAAAGCTACCAGGCGTGACGTGGTCGGCAGACAGGTGGGTGCCTTGCGCCGCCAAGGGAAAATCCCGGCCGTGCTCTACGGGCACCACATCGAGACGACGCCGATTTTGCTGGATGCCTATGAGGGGACGCAGACGCTGTCCCACCTGACCTCGTCCAGTCTATTGACGCTCGACCTGGACGGGAAGCAGTACCTGACGCAGGTGCGAGAGAAGCAGCGCGATATTCTCAAGAACCGCCTGCTGCATGTGGACTTCCAGATCGTCTCGCTCACTGAGAAGATGCGCGCCAGGGTCGACATCGAGTTGAGCGGCGCGGCCCCGGCGGTCAAGAACTTCAACGCCCTGATCCATACCGGCCTGACCGCCCTGGAGGTCGAGTGCATGGCGCAGGACCTGCCGCAGCGGATCGTGATAGACATTTCCGGCCTGGCCAAAATCGGCGACGGCATACGCGTGCGCGATGTCGTCCTTTCAGATAAGGTGAAAATTCTGGCCGAACCGGATGAGGTCATCGCCGTTGCCGCCGCCCCCAGGAAGGAGGAGGTCAGCGTCGAGGCGGCCCCGGTTGCAGAGGAAGCCGAGCCCGAGGAGGCCGAACAGGGCAAGAAAGAAAAGGTTGCCCCCAAGGGGGATTAGCAATAACAGCTATATTATCACAAAACAGCGGTGTTTAACACACCGCTGTTTTTTTGTCGATCTTTCGGTTCAAGATCCCAACAATTCTCCCAGGAGAATTATCCCCTGCGCCGGAAACCGATCCCGAAGGTCAAAACCCCGGAGAAGCCATGTCGAGGCTGGGCCTCCCGTCCCCCTGGTCAATATGATTGGTACAGGGGATCGCTTGAGGGGATAGAGCGCATCGATGCGTAGCCGACGGCCCTAGCCCTTATTCTTTAAACAAGGCCTCCAGAGAGTTCTTTATCTCCGGGGCGAGTTTTCGGCGCAAATCGAGCAGCGTTTTGTCCGACTCGGAGATAATCGCCTTTTGTAACGCCGGGACCACTCTATTCAGCTTGCCGTAGAAATCTGTCGGTGTCAAGACGCCCGATAGTACCAAATCGTAATACGGTTGAGTAAAATATGAGAATATCCAGCACCAAAACCAGAAAAAGATGTATTCTTCCGCCAACACAAGCTTATTGGCATTGGCGGAACTTCCAGACATATTTGGCGTATCCGCAGCGGAATCGTTGGCTTGCGCGTAATTGAACGCATCAGTCGTATCGACAGCAAACGAGCCATCCGTGTCGGGGTTTGACGTTAAAGGTGATCCATTTGGGTACTGGCCGGCCATCGCGGCGATCCATTGGTATGCGAATGCGTCCCAAGGCGCGTTAAGGTAACTTGCGCTCCAGCTCTCAGCGCCGGAAACGCATGCCGCCGCAAATGAGGTCTCCCCGGCCGTGCTTGTTGCCAGAATGTCGGGACCAAATCCGCCCGATCCACATTGTTCCATCATAACAATCAGTGCGCGATAGCTCGGCAGCGTCTTGAGCATGTTCGCGAAGGTGCTGACGTAAAGATTCACCCACTCGCTGGACCAGTCTACGTCGGCGCCCGTTGGGAAGGCGTTGGCGTAGCCGAGAAAGGCGCCGGTCGAATCAGTATCGCCGTGATTGTTGGTATGGATGAACAGCAGATCCTTTGGGCCCAATTGCGCCGCCAATTGTGCGAACGCGGTCTGCAGGCCTTGGAGAGTGCCTTGGCCGTTGATGACGATCTGATACGGCGTGCCGTCGCCCGGCCACACCGCCGGGGCCGCAGCGTTTCCCAACCAATCATCATTAACGACCGTCAGCGTTCCATCGAAGCTCAGGACGATAATATTTTTGGGCGGTATCGCATAGACATTGACCAACGTCCGATAACAGAACTCCAGATCGTTCAGATGCCGCTCCATCGTGAAACCGGCGAAGAGGAGAGCATGCCGATTCCCTTCCGGGATAATGATCGGACACGGGACTCGCTGGGGCGGCCAAAAAGACTCAGTCTCGACCGGACCCTTCAATAACTGCACTGGCTGGTAGAACGGCTCCAGCCTGCCGCTCGGAAGGCGCGCCTGTACCTCTCGACGAAGCGCTCCGCTATCGGGATCATATAGCAAGTAACGGCAAGGGTGCCCCCAGTTGGCAAGCGGTGCATCATCCGCGAACACCACCAAAGTCGGCTCATCCACGGTTATTCGCTGCGTCGGCGGGCCAACCTGTTCGCCTTTCTCGAAGATATGCCTATTGACGGACAGATTGGTCTGCTGCGCCTGTGCTGGTGTCAAACGACCTACCGCATGCCGCTTTATTCGTTCAAGAAGGTCGGGGTGAATTTCTCGGGTCATAGCTTTCACCTCCTATCAGGCGTCGAGAGGAGCCGGCTGCCTCGGATACACCGGAAGGGGACGCTATACCTACATTCTTAAACAAATGATAAAGGACATTATCATCTGAGAACAGGCTCCCCTTTAATTTCCAAATCGGCTCCTCAGTAGATCTGTTGTTCCAGGTAGTTCTCCACCCCGACCTGCTTGATCTGGTCGAGCTGGGCTTCGATCCAGTCAATATGGTCCTCTTCTTCCTTCAGGATCGCTTCCAGGAGTTCCTTGGTGCCGTTGTCCGCCACCTCGACTGCCAGGCGAATGGTCTCGTTGTAGCCCTTGATGGCCATTTCTTCGGCGCCGTGGTCATTGGCGTGCATCTTTGGGACCTGGTCGCCGATATACACCTTGTTCAGGTTGCTGACGATGGGGCGCCCATCGAGGAAGAGGATGCGCTCGATGAGCTTCTCGGCGTGGATCATCTCCGCGATGGACCGCTTCCGGATTACCCCGTGTAGCTGGCTGTATTTCCAATTGTCGCACATCTCGGCATGGACAAAATACTGGTTGATGGCGGTCAATTCCTCGGCCAGGCGTTTATTCAGGTCTTCGATAAGCTTCTCATTGCCTTTCATCTCTAATCCCTCCTGTCGTGTTAACCTCAAAGACGCCAAGCCGGCGTCGATCCTAGGGTGGCTAGGTAAGTGGCCGAAATGTCGCGATTAGACGCGGAAGAGGGGTAGGATTGCGGTCCTGCCTCTCCGTAGTCTTATTTAGAGGCGGTCTTGATCTCAATCGTCTTGGGCTTGACCGGCTCTTTTTTGGGACAGGTGATGGTTAAGACCCCCTTCTCATACTTGGCCTCGATCTTCTCCGCGTTCACCGCGGCCGGCAGGGCCAGGGACCGGGAAAAGGCGCCGCAGTTGCGCTCCACCAGATGGTAATTTTCCTTTTTTTCCTCCCGTTCCGATTTCTTTTCCCCTTTGATGGTGAGCATGTCCCCGACGAGAGAGATGTCGATTTCTTTGGCGTCGATACCGGGCAGTTCGGCTTTTACCGTGATCTGTTCGGGAGTTTCCGAGACATCCACCGCGGGAACCCATTCCGATTCCCAAAGCCGCCCCCACCACGCCTGGGGAGCAAAGAATTCTTCAAACAACCGGTCCATTTCCCGGCGCAGTTGCGAAAGCCCCCTCGCAGGTTCCCGTTTCACTATATCTTTAGCCGTACCTCACCTCCTCAGATCGTACCTGGCCAGGGGTTGACTCGACCAGGTTGGGCCCAACCAGGCTCTTTTTAAAATTAAGTGTGATCCTCTCAAAATCAAGGTGGAGGGATATAATTTTCGAGGTCTAGCGGCAGAAAGGGAAGAGTTGGCAGGTACCATCCTTGGAGTCGCAATCATTGCGTCCCTCAAGGAAAAGGTTGGAGCCGCACAAGGTCCCGGATCGCGGCAGTGCCTGAAATTTCTGTTCAGATAAGAATCATTCTCTTTCAGTCACCCCCCTCTTCGCGCCGGGTTCGTTAGTGGGCGGGGTTTATAATTTAGATTTCAAGATCTGAGGTAATTTTTCTTAATATTCCTCCTGTTATCCAAATTTTGTGATAAACTTAAATTTATTATTAACAAATTTGTGGGATAATTACCCTAATCAAAATCTTCCTCAGCATCAACCCGTCGTAATCATTGAAGAAAATTTCTCTGGCAAGTCCTTTGCAGTGGTATGACTACTGACAATTTTAGGAGGTCCTCCATCATGGAGGTCGATCTAACCGATGGCAAAAAGGCCCGACTCCCCCGGGCGACCCTGGCGACCCTGGATCAGGCCTTAAAAATCCTAGTTCCTTTGATGCTGTTGATATTTTCGGTAATTTGCATCAAGGTGGGGTCTTTAAGCGGTTATTTGCGCCTTTTTAGCCCTAACAGCTATTCATCACCCTTAGTGGCCCTGGGGGCGTCCTACACCCTGGCTTTCCTGGCCCTCCAGGCAGTGCGCACGGTCCTCTGGTGGCGGTACCGGCCCTATCCTGTGCCATCCGGACCCCTCCCCCGTGTGACCGTGATCATTCCCGCCTATAATGAAGGGGCCATGGTGGGCAAAGCGATCCGGTCAGTAGTCTCCTCTGATTACCCTCCCGGCTGTCTGGAGATAATTTGCATTGACGACGGCTCCCGAGATGATACCTGGGATTATATCGACCGGTCTCAGAAAGCCTGGCCCCACTTGATCAAAGCTATCCGTTTCCCTAAAAATTTGGGGAAACGGGAAGCTCTTTATGCCGGGTTCACCCAGGGGCGGGGAGAATATTTCGTGACCCTCGATTCTGACAGCGTCATCGACCCCGGGACATTAAAGCAGATCATAGCCCCTCTGCTGCAAGACCCCGAGGTGGGGGCAGTGGCGGGTAATGTCAAGGTGTATAATCGAACCGCTAATTTCATTACCCGGATGTTGTGGGTGCGCTTTATCCTTTCCTTCGATTTTCTCAGGGCCTCCCAGTCCATGTATGGCTTCGTATTTTGCACGCCAGGAGCCCTCTCCGCCTACCGCCGGCAGTCTATCTTCCCCATCTTGGAGAAATGGCGCCGGCAAAAATTCCTGGGAGTTAACTGCACCATTGGAGAAGACCGCGCCTTTACCAACTTTGTGCTGCGGCAGGGCTTTCGCACCGTCTATCAACGCAGCGCCGTGGTCCATACCCTGGTTCCGGAAACCTACCGGAGCCTCTGCCGCATGTTGCTGCGTTGGGATAGGAGCAACTTCCGCGAGTCGTTAATACAGCTCTCCTACATGTTCACCAGGTATCGTAATAAACAGCGTCTCATGCCCATCCTGGACTTTTTCATCAGGGAGTTGGAGTTTCCCTTTTTCTTCTTTTTCCTGCCCTTGCTAATTTTTAATGTCTTGAATCACCCAATGGTCCTGCTAAAATTCCTCTCCGGGATGGGCCTCGTCTCCTTCTTCCTGACTTTCTACTATATCCAACAGGAACGGGATATGGACTTTATTTACGGGGTCCTCTATTCTTACTACGCCATTTTGTTACTGAGGTGGATCAAGCCCTTTGCCTTTTTCACCCTTCGAAACGGGCGCTGGCTGACCAGGTGAAGAAATTAAATGGAGAAGCTAATTAGATTAGAGAGAAGGAAGGAAGGAAAGCGTACACCATCCCTGGTTGTGTTGCCGCAACCAGTAAGAATAGAGGATGCCCCTTTTTTATCAGACGCCCCTGTTTTGCCTGCCTTAGGTTTTGCCTTTCCCAGAGAACAGAAAACAGAAAACCGCCTTTAGTCAGACACCCTTTTGATCCGCGCCCCCAGGGCCGCCAGTTTCTCCACCAGGCTGGCGTAGCCCCGGTCCAGGTGATAGACTCGCAAGATTTCGGTGGTCCCGCTGGCGGCCAGGCCGGCCACCACCAAGGAGGCGCTGGCCCTAAGGTCGGTGGCCATCACCTGGGCGCCCTGGAGCTGACGGCGGCCCCGGACGATGGCGTGGCTCCCGGAGACGCTGATGTCCGCGCCCAGGCGGCGCAGTTCGCTGACGTGCATGAAGCGGTTCTCGAAGATGGTTTCGGTGATCAGCGAGGCGCCCCCGGCCACGCTCATCAAGGCCATGAACTGCGCCTGCATGTCGGTGGGAAACCCCGGATAGGGCAGCGTGCGGATATCCACCCCGGTGAGGGCGCCGCCGGGGTGCACGCTGATGCGGCCCGGTTCGGCGCTGAGGCGCACTCCCGCCTCGGTGAACTTGCCCAGCACCGCGGTGAGGTGGGGAACCGGGGCGTTGGTCAGGGTGACCTTTCCCCGGGTGATGGCGGCGGCGGCCAGGTAGGTGCCGGCTTCGATGCGGTCGCTCATGATGGCATAGCTGGCGGGTTTCAGCTCCCGCACCCCGTGAATAGTGAGAATTTCGCTGTCGATCCCTTCGATCTCAGCGCCCATGGCCACCAGGAAACGGGCCAGGTCCCCCACTTCCGGCTCCATGGCGGCGTTTTTAATCACCGTGGTGCCTTTGGCCAGGGTGGCGGCCATCATCAGGTTTTCGGTGCCGGTGACCGTGACGCCTTCCAGGTAGATCTCGGCCCCTTTAAGCCGCCGGGCGTCAGCCTCCACGTAGCCTTGGGCCAGGTTGATTTTTACCCCCATGGCCTCCAGACCCTTGAGATGGAGGTTGATGGGCCGGGCCCCGATGGCGCAGCCGCCGGGCAGGGAGACCCTGGCCTGACGGGCCCGGGCCACCAGGGGGCCCAAGACCAGGACCGCGGCCCGCATGGTCTTCACCAGCTCGTAGGGGGCCTCGGAGCCTGTTAGCTCTCGAGTGTCGGCGATGAGGATTTTGGGAAGGGAAGAACCGGCGGCCTCTTCCCGGAACTGCACCCCCAGGTTGCCCAGGAGTTTTTTACAGGTGCGGATGTCGGCCAGGGGCGGGACGTTGGAGAGCCGGTGCTCCCCAGCGGCCAGCAGGGTGGCGGCCAGGACCGGCAGGGCGGCGTTCTTGGCCCCGCTGATCCGCACTTCCCCCTCCAGGGGAATCCCGCCTTCAATGATGATTTTATCCATTGTTAAAGCTTATCGAAAAACTCGCTGATGTCAAAGACGAGGGTTTTCCCGCGGCCCTGCTCAGATGGATGCCCATGCGGTCCTGGAATTTGCCCTGTCAGGTTGAGATTACGAGGTCTAAAACCCCCTGATTCTTATGCTCTAATAGAAATTGATTGATTCTTTTATTAGCTAGCCTGGAATAACTTTCATCGGTTTCGTAACCGACGTAATGGCGGTTTGTCTGGATAGCGGCCAGGGCCGCCTGGCCGCTTCCCATGAAGGGATCCAGCACTACTTCACCGTCGAAGGTGTATAGTTGTATCAGTCTGTAAGGCAATTCCACCGGAAAGGGCGCCGGATGCCCGATTTTCCTTGCGGAAACGGCAGGGAAGGTCCACACGCTCCGGGTCAATTCCAGGAATTCCTCTTTGGAAATAGTGGGATTTCGTTTATGAGGATTTTTTCGTGAGAAGGTTCCTTTTGAAAAAATCAAAATATATTCATGTATATCTCGAAGAGTCGGGTTGGCGGGATTGCGCCAGCTTCCCCAGGCGGTGGAGGGGGAGGCGCTTGACGCCTTATTCCAAATGATTTCCCCGCGCATTAGAAAACCTATCTCTACCATTCCTTGAATAATATATGCGTGCAAGGGAATATAGGGTTTACGGCCCAAGTTGGCGATGTTAACGCAAGCGCGACCTCCGGGGACTAAGACTCGATAAGTCTCACTCCAAACCTTGTTCAGGAACTTGAGATATTCCTCCAATGTGAGATTCTCATCATATTCTTTGCCAACATTGTAGGGAGGAGATGTAACCATAAGATGGACGCTATCATCAGGAAGCTCATTCATGTTTTCAGAAGATTTACATTGGATTATATCCAGAACATCTGAAGGTATCTGGTTTTCTTTATATTCTGTTATATTTTCTTGGGAAGCATTAGAATATAATTTGCTATTATAGAACTCGGATGAGTCGTGACCAAATCTTCCTGGAGTTCCAAATGCGCTTGTCTTTGTAGATTTTCTCCTATTAGTAGCCATAATGTTCAATCCTTTTCCCATAGATCAATCCATCGTTGGTAGGCATCAAATTTAATCTGAGATTTTTTCCAAGTGATTTCGATTGTTTTGGTCGCACTATCATTGACTAAACCCATAACAGCATCTTTGCTTAACTCTACTCCACGAGGATTTGTTCCTTCTTTTGGAAGTTTAATATAAATTTGTCTTCCTAATGCATTAAAACAGCGAATTTGAGAATCTAATGGAATATAATATAACTTGCCAATATCATTCCAGTTTGTCTGTATCAAAAGCATATCACATTCTGGTTTGTAGTTCCGCTTAAATTCAAGCGCGCTCGTGGGATCAACTGTCCAAATCATTTTAATACCAGTAAGGAATTTTCCCGTTATTGTTTTAATCGAAATTGGTTGTCCATACAGTTTAACATCTACCTCTTTTTTAGTAATCGGAATATTTGTGTCAATATTTGTTGGGCCGAATTTGTAAATGAGTAGTGCAATGATTATATTTTCTCTAATTGAACCTACTTGCATGCCAATTTTGCCGGCTCGGGAACATTCTTCTTCGGCTAATTGAAATAAGGAAGGAAGACGAGTTTGTATTTTTTGAATAAGATCGTTATCTTCAAATATTTCAATAAGTTTATTTTGTTGAATCATCGATCTCATCAAACCCTGGAATCGGGCGATGGCACGCGCCCCGTCGGCAAGCACGTCCCAACTTACCCCATCCCCTTGATTTTACCTTGGTTTAAGGCCGCCGCTATGGTAGCATGATTATACTTGCGCTTTGAGGGGAAGAAAAGGAAAATCATGAATCCCTGGGTGCTGGCGGGAGTGGCCGCCACTTCCTTTATCGTGGCCCTGTCCGGGGCCATGATGCCGGGGCCGCTGCTCACGGTGACGGTGGGCGAGTCGGCCCGCCGCGGCTTCTGGGCCGGGCCCCTGATCATCGTGGGCCACGCCCTCCTGGAGGCGGCTCTGGTCCTCCTCTTATTGCTGGGTCTGGGAACCTGGCTGAACCAGCCCCCGATCCTGGGGATGGTGGGCGTGCTGGGGGCAGTCCTGTTGGGCTGGATGGGTCTGATGACCCTGAAGACCTCCCGCCGGGGGAGCCTGGAGCTTCCGGCCGGCAAGGGCTCCGGCCCCAACCCGGTGCTGGCCGGGGTGCTGATGAGCGCCGCCAACCCTTACTGGGTCATCTGGTGGCTCACCATCGGCCTGGGCTACGTGGTCTTCTCCAGAAAATACGGATTGGCCGGGGTGGCCCTCTTCTTCCTGGGGCACATCCTGGCAGACTTCGCCTGGTACACCCTGGTGGCGGGGGCGGTGGCCCAGGGGCGGCGTTTTCTCTCCGACGGCCTCTACCGCGGTTTCCTGGCGTGTTGCGGCGTCTTTCTGGTGGCCTTCGGAGGCTATTTCGGCGTCCAGGGAGTGAAGTTTTTTCTGAACCCCTAGGGGGCGCACCTGCCATTATTGACTCGATAAGGGAGGCTCCATGATTCAAAAAGGCCTGACGGTGGGATTGCTGGAGGTCAACTGCTATATCCTGGGTGATGAGAAGACCAAAGAAGCGGTGGTCATCGACCCGGGGGGCGACGAAGAGGACATCCTGGAGGCCTTGAAGAACGCAGAACTCGATCTTAAATATATTATCGACACCCACGGCCATTTCGACCACGTGGACGCCAACCAGACTTTGAAGAAGGCCACCGGGGCAAGAATCGCCATCCACGAGGCGGACGCCCAGATGCTGGATCATCCCTCGGAGGAGGCCATGCTCTTCACAGGCAACCGCCTGCGCTCGTCCCAGGCGGACCTGCTGCTGAAAGAGGGCGACTTGATCAGTTTCGGATCCTACCAGCTGAAGGTCCTGCACACCCCGGGGCATACGCCGGGGGGCATCAGCCTGGTCCTGGAAGGCGAGCCTAGCGTGTACGTGGGGGACTTGTTGTTTGCCGGCTCCATCGGGCGCACCGACTTCCCCGGCGGTTCCTTCGATGACCTGATCCAGGCGGTGCGCACCAAGATCTTTACCCTGGGTGACCGATACACGGTGTACCCGGGCCACGGCCCCGCCACCACCGTGGGCCACGAACGGAAGTATAACCCGTTCTTTTAAGCAGTAAGCAGTAAGCAGTAAGCAGTGAGCAGTAAGCAGAAAAAACCTGGTAACTGGGAACTGGTAACTGGGAACTGCTAATGATCTACACCGGCAAGCGCATCTTACTCGGGGTTTCCGGCGGCATTGCCGCTTACAAGGCAGCCGAGCTGGCCCGGCGCCTGATCATGGCCGGGGCCCGGGTCAAGGTGGCGATGACCGCGGCGGCCCGGGAATTCGTGGCGCCCCTGACCTTCCAGGCGCTGACCGGCGAGCCGGTGGCCGCGGCCATGTTCGGGCCCGGGGCGGTGGCGCCTTTGGAGCACGTCTCCCTGGGGCAGGAGGTGGACGCCATCATCCTGGCCCCGGCCACGGCCAATCTCATCGGCAAGCTGGCCGCGGGGATCGGCGACGATTTGCTGACCACCATCATGCTGGCGGCCACCAAACCGGTGCTGCTCTGTCCGGCCATGAATGTCGCCATGTGGGAATCAATGGTGGTCCAGGAGAATCTGGGCCGCCTGCGGGCCCGGGGCGTGCAGGTGCTGGAGCCCGCCAGCGGCGAATTGGCCTGTGGCGCTGTGGGCCTGGGCCGGCTGCCGGAGCCGGAGGAGATTGTGGAGGCCGGCGCCCGTTTGTTGAGCCGCCAGGATTTGAGATCGCGGCGGCTGCTGGTGACTGCCGGGCCGACCCACGAAGACCTGGACCCGGTGCGCTTCCTCAGCAACCGCTCCAGCGGCAAGATGGGTTATGCCCTGGCGAGAGTGGC
Organism: Desulfobaccales bacterium; assembly: GCA_049585595.1. Lineage (GTDB taxonomy): Bacteria > Desulfobacterota > Desulfobaccia > Desulfobaccales > 0-14-0-80-60-11 > JAPLJC01. The sequence goes on along the minus strand of JBAVAG010000017.1, from coordinate 42,774 downwards.
CTGGCGCCGGGGGGCCCAGGTCTGCCTTATCAGCGGTCCCAGCTCCCTGGCGGCGCCTTACGGAGTGGAACGGGTTTGGGTCAGGTCGGCCTGGGAGATGCTGGACGCGGTGCAAGAAAGGTTTCTCGAGGCGGATGCCTTGCTGATGGCCGCGGCAGTGGGCGACTATCGGCCGCAGGCCCTCCAGGGGCTCAAGCTCAAACGGGGAAAGTGCGCCACCCAGATGGAGCTGGTGCAAAATCCGGACATCCTGCGGGAGGCGGGCCGGCTCAAGACCCGGCAGGTGATGGTGGGGTTTGCGGCGGAGAGCCACGACCTGGAGGCCGAAGCCCTGAGAAAGCTCAAGGAGAAAAATCTGGACCTCATCGTCGCCAACGACGTTACCCGCAGCGACTCCGGCTTCGCGGTGGACACCAACCAGGTTACCATCCTGCGCCGTGAAGGTGAGCCGCTGCGGCTGCCCTTGCTCAGCAAGGAAGAGGTGGCGGAGCGCCTCCTGGACCTGGTGGCGAAGCTGCTGGCGGAGAGCGGTGGAGAGGGAAGGGGGGCGGATGCCTGAGGACCCGGCGGCGGAATTGGCGGCCCTGGCGGAACACCTGTCGGAGTGGCTCCGTTACCAGCGGCGCCTGGGCTGGCGAGGCCTTCCCCAGGAGCCGGCCGCGGCGCCGCCTGGCATGGGCGAGGCGGCTGCCGGGAAGGTTCCAACCCTGGAGGAAATCCGGCAGGAGATGGGGCGCTGCCGGCGCTGTAAGCTCTACGCCGGGGCCAAGAACCTGGTCTTCGGAGAGGGTTCGCCCAGCGCCCGCCTGATGTTCATCGGGGAGGCCCCCGGGGCGGAGGAAGACCTGGCTGGAAGGCCTTTTGTGGGCCCGGCCGGGCAAGTCCTCAACAACCTGCTGAGCAAGCTGCAATTGAATCGAGAAGAGGTGTACATCACCAACGTGGTCAAGAGCCGCCCCCCGGGGAATCGGGACCCCCTGCCCGACGAAATCGAGGCCTGCCTGCCCTTTCTGCGCAAGCAGATAAAGGCCATCCGGCCCCGGGTGATCGTCACCTTGGGAAAGGTGGCCACCGACGCCCTGTTGGGCGTCAAGGAACCCATTACCCGCCTGCGGGGTCAGTGGCGGCGCTACGACCACATCCGGGTTATGCCCACCTTCCATCCCTCCTATCTCCTCAGGTCCCCCCTGGAGCGCAAAAAGACCTGGGAGGACATGCAACAGGTGATGGAGTATCTGGGGGAACAAGATTAGTGAAGCTATCAGCAGTCAGCTGTCAGCTAAAGGCAAATGGCCAGAGGGAAAGCAGCATCAAGCCAGTAGTGTCCGGCAGAGATTTCGCATAAGGGCTGGCGAAGGAAATTGAAAATGCAGCCACAAGCTTTAAGCCAGAGAAGACGGGGGTAGCCCGGAAGCGCCGAAACCCCCTCTCCCCTGTGAGGGGAGAGGGATGGGGTGAGGGGTGGCTTCAAGGACTAATTACTTCCCCCTCACCTGCCCTCTCCCCCATTGGGGGAGAGGGTAAAAAACAAGCTAAATCCATAAGTTAATCAAAGAAGATTTGGCAGCCTGGATTACCCGGCAGATTTACAAAAACCTTGCCGGACGCAACTGCCACTAACCGGGTCTAGTTTTTAGCTGAAGGCTGAAAGCTGACTGCTGAAGGCTCTATAAATATGAAACGCTCCTCAGGGATTTTGGCACTCATGATACTCACCCTGCTGGCCGCGGCCGCGGTTGGCCGGGCCGCGCCGCCGCCCGTTTACTGCCTGGACGCAGTAGGCACCGTGAACCCGGGAATGGCGGAATTCATCCTGGCAGGCATCGACAAGGCGGAGAAGCAGCAGGCCCAGGCCCTGGTGGTGCAGTTGGACACCCCAGGGGGGCTGGATACCTCCATGCGGCAAATCGTCCAGGGCATCTCCAACGCCAGGGTGCCGGTGATCGTGTATGTTGCTCCCAGCGGGGCCCGGGCCGCCTCCGCCGGGGTCTTCATCACCGAGGCGGCCCAGGTGGCCGCCATGGCCCCGGGCACCAATATCGGCGCGGCCCACCCCGTGTCCATCGGTCTAGGCGACCAGACGGACAAGACCATGGAAACGAAGGTGCTCAACGATTTTGTGGCCTACGGGCGGTCCCTGGCCGAGGAACACGGCCGCAACCCTGACTGGATGGAGAAGGCCATCCGCCGGAGCGTCTCCATTTCGGCCTCCGAAGCCTTGAAACTCAAGGTCGTGGACCTGATGGCCGACAACCTGGACGATCTGCTAACCAAAATCAACGGCCGGCGGGTGCTGGTGCAGGGCAAACCGCAGGTTCTGCAAACCGCAGGGGCGCCGCTTCGGCAAATTCCCGAGAACCTGCGCTACCGCATCCTGGAGCACGTCGCCGACCCCAACATTGCCTTCGTCCTGATGATGATCGGCCTGGCCGGCATCTACTTTGAGCTGGCCCACCCGGGGGTGATCCTGCCCGGGGTGGTCGGCGCCACCTGCCTGCTGCTGGCCTTGTTCGCCTTTCAGGTCTTGCCCGTCAATTACATCGGCGTCCTCCTGATCCTGCTGTCCTTCGTCTTCTTCGTTCTGGAGTTCAAGGTGAGCAGTTACGGGATGCTCTCCCTGGCGGGGGTGGCGGCGCTATTATTGGGGGCCATTATGCTGTTCAAGGAGCCGGGTGGGGGCGGGATGGGAGTCTCCTGGGGAGTATTGCTCCCCACGGTCTTTACTGTGTCACTCTTTTTCATCGTAGTGGCGGGCATCGTTTTCCGCAGCCACAGGAGGCGCGTCGTTAGCGGGGCCGAGGGCCTGGTGGGGGAGGTGGGGGTGGCCGTGACCCCGCTGGCCCCGGTTGGACGAGTCTTCATCCACGGCGAAAACTGGGAGGCGGCGAGCGACGAGCCCATCGCCCCCAGGGAATCCGTTGAAGTGCTGGCGGTCCGGGGCTTGAAACTCCGGGTGCGCCGGGTAACGCCAAAATCTTAAGGAGACGGCTATGATAGGAACCTTTGGCTTAGTGATTATTGTATTCGCGTTCCTGTTTCTCATGAGCGCCATCAAGATCCTGAACGAATACGAACGAGGGGTGATCTTCCGCCTGGGCCGGGCCCTTCAATGGGCCAAGGGGCCGGGCCTCATCATCCTCATTCCTATGGTGGACCGGCTGACCAAGGTCAACCTGCAATTGGCGACCTACGAGGTCCCGTCCCAGGACGTCATCACCCGGGACAACGTCTCGGTGAAGGTGAACGCGGTGGTCTATTTCCGGGTCATCGACGCCCTGAAAGCCATCATCGAGGTGCGGGATTATTGGTCGGCCACCCAGTTGCTGGCCCAGACCACCTTGAGGAGCGTCTGCGGACAGATGGAGTTGGACGACATGCTGTCCGAACGGGAGAAGGTCAACACCCAGTTGGCCGAGATTCTGGATAAGCAAACCGAGCCCTGGGGCATCAAGGTGACCCTGGTGGAGGTGCGCTCCATCGACCTGCCGGTGGAAATGCAGCGGTCCATCGCCAAGCAGGCGGAGGCGGAGCGGGAGCGGCGGGCCAAGGTGATCAACGCCGAGGGCGAATTCCAGGCGGCCGCCAAGATGGCCGAGGCCGCCAAGGTGCTGGCCACCGAGCCCATGTCCCTGCAGTTGCGCTATCTCCAGACCCTGCGGGAGATCGCCGCCGAGAAAAACTCCACCACCCTGTTCCCCATCCCCATCGACCTGATCAAGCCCTTCATCAAGATGGCGGAAAGAATGGAGAAAGAGGAAAAATAGGCGGTTTTCGTTTTTTGCAGAGACCCGGGCGCAGGATAAGGCGGCGGGCACAGCCCGCCCTAGGAGCGGCCAGGGAGATGGGATTTTCTAGGGCGGCCTGTGGCCGCCGCTTATCGGGGTTAGGCCAAACCGGATAGGATCCTGTTCAGGAGTTTTGGCGCTCTCATCCCTGCTCTCTCCAGTAACCTTTTGGGGTTGAGGAAACCGGGGATTTCAGTTAAATTTAGGGGGAATATGGCGCCACGTCGTGGGGCGCACCCCTTTAGCGCCGGAATCGTAAGGATACCCATGGGGGCGGGATTATTCCGTTCCCCCAGAAGGGACGTTGATCTTAATAACTTTGAACCTTGAACCTTGAACTTGAGACTTTTGCAAAAGGAGAATTTGTCATCCTGAGCGAAGCGAAGGATCTCGTATTCCTTAGAATCTATGAGATTCTTCGGTCGCTGCGCGCCCTCAGAATGACAAAAATGGGGACCTTCGCAGAGGTTTCAACTTTGAACTTTGAACCTTGAACCTTGAACCAAAACCGGGAGAAGAAACATGGCCCCAAAGGAAGCCAAAGAGAAGAAAGAAAAGCCCCTGGATAAGATGACCGCCACGGAGTTGCGCAAGTACGCCCTGGAACAGGGCGAAATCAGCGGTGTCCATGGCATGAACAAAGAAGAGCTGCTCAGCGCCATCAAGAAGGCGCAGGGCATCAAGGAAGAGAAGAAAGGCGTGGAGTCGTTAAGCATGCGGGATTTGAAGGAAAAGGCCAAGCAGCTCCGGGCCCGGAAGCTGGAGGCCATTGGCGCGGGCGCCCCCCGCAAACAGGTCGACATCCTGCGCAAGAAGGCCAACCGCCTGAAGAAGCGGAGCCGCCAGGCAGCTTGAGATGCTTATTTCGCCATCAGACATTTTTGCGATGGTTATCTGAACCGGAAGCCGGTCACGATGGGGAATTAATGGATCAGCAGGCTGCGAAGGACTTCCTCGCTCTTGCCCGAAGTCATTTGGGACGAGTCCAGGACGCCTGGGATGAACCCACAGATTGGACAGATTTATCAATTTATGGTTTCTTATGCCTGGAAGCAGCTATAATGGCTGCGGCAAATTCCCTTGGGTGGAAAGTAAAAGCAACTCATAGAGAAAAGGCTGAGGCCGCAGAGAGATTATCCAGGGAGCTAGGTCTACCAGATATTTATGATTTGCTTTGGGAACTCAATGCCGCGAGGAAAGCAGCTTCCTACGGGGATGTCTCATCTCCAATATTTAATGCCGAAGATTTGGCAAGAAAAATTGAAACTTACGTCGAAGCCGTCGAATTAGTCGTTGGCAAATATAGGCCAGATAAATAACTCATCGCAGATGAATGCATCGGTTCAAAAGATAATAGGGTCTGGAGATCGCCCGAATCTAGAATGTGTGCGGAGATGGCCGAGCGAACAAGCTCGCACATGGTCTGAAGGATTTATTGAATCCTCGACAAAACAACCCGATATTGAAGCTATCATCTTAGTTGGATCGGCAAGTCGAACGGTTTCTCAAACAGGGGATATTGATTTTATAGTAATTTATTCGGACGAAAGGCCAACGTTTAACAGACCTCCCATGGATGTTGATATTCTTACATATGATCGTAACTCGATCTCTAAGTTATTGTCTGAAGGGCATGATCTTTTGGGATGGGCGATCAGGTTAGGATGTATTATCTATGAACGAAATCATTACTGGACTAAACTTAAGTCGCGTTGGGTAAATCGCCTCAAGTTTCCTTCAATAGATGAAGCTAGGGCTCGCGCTAGCAAGGCAGAGCAGCTCTTCCTTGACCTTTCGGCGGTGGGTGATATCGATGCCGCCAATGAAATGTTCATTACCATGCTGACCCATCTGGCGCGTGCACGTCTGCTTGAAGCAGGCATATTTCCTGCATCTCGTCCCGAACTGGTAAACCAGTTACAAGGAATCTCAGAACAAGCATTGGCCGGCAAGCTTGAGGATGCACTGCAGCGACGTTGGAAGGAACAAGAATCTATTTAGCCTTTATGCTGTTATTATTCAAGCTGCCGTAGCAAGTCCAGGCAAGAGCTATCGATCCTTGCCACCCAAAAAAAGCAGGGCCCCGGGCCCTGCTTTTTTATTGGGAGACTGGGCCGGTTACAGGCCGGGAAAGATCTTCACCGCGTTTACCGCCAGGTCATAGAGGCGGCCCGGGAAGATGCCGATCAGCAGCACGCCGGCGGCAGTGGCGGCCAGTACCGTGGTGACCCCGGGTGAGAAAGTCACCGGACCCAGGTCGGCCTCGGCGGGTTTCATGTACATGAGCACTGTGATTCTCAGGTAGTAATACATCGATACGAGGGAGTTCATCACCCCGATGATGGCCAGCCAGATGTAGCCCGACTGCACCGCGGCGGAGAAGATGTAGAATTTGCCCACAAATCCGGCGGTGGGAGGCATGCCCGCCAGGGCGAACATGAACAGGGCCATGGACGCGGCCAGGGCCGGGTGCTGGAAGCCCAGGCCGGAGTAGTCGTAGATATTGAGGTAGCTGTCCTTTTTGCGCCCTACCAGGATCACCACCCCGAAGGCCCCCAGGTTCATCAAGGTATAGGCCAGCAGGTAGTAAAGGAGGCTCACCGCGCCCAATTGGCTGGCGGCCACCAGGGCCACCAGCAGGTAGCCGGCGTGGGCGATGGAGGAATAAGCCAGCATGCGCTTGATGTTAGTCTGGACGAGGGCGGTGACGTTGCCCACCGTCATGGTGGCCACCGCCAGGACCCAGAGGAGCATAGTCCAGTCCGGCTTCATTGCCAGGAAGACCAGGAAGAAGACCCGGGCGAAGGCGGCGAAGGCCGCGGCCTTCACCCCCACCGCCATAAAGGCGGTGACCGAGGTGGGGGCCCCTTCATAGACGTCCGGGGTCCACATGTGGAAGGGCGCCGAGGCCACCTTGAAGCCGAAGCCCACCAGCAACAGGGCCATGGCCAGCAGGGTCAGGGGCTGCATGAAGGTGTGGCCCATCAGGGCCTTGGGCAGCTCGTCCAGATACAGGGTGCCCCCGGCGGCGCCGTAAAGGAAGGCCATGCCGAAGAGCAGAAAGGCGCTGGAGAAGGAGCCCAGGATCAGGTATTTCAGGGAGGCTTCGTTGGAGCGGGGATCCTCCCGGAAGAGGCCCGCCAGGACGTACACCGCGATGGACATCACCTCCAGGCCCAAAAAGAGCATGATGAGATGGGCGCTGGCGGCCATGAGCATCATACCCACGGTGGCAAAGAGCAGCAGGGCATAGTATTCGCCCAGGTTTTTGCCGTAGTCCTCCAAGTACTGCCTGCTGATCATCACGGTCAGGGCGGTGCCCAGGATGAAGATCAGATAGAAGAAGAGGCTAAAGTTGTCCACGTAAATCATGCGGGCGAAGTCGGTGCCCCGCAGGCCCCACATGAAAACGGTCATCACGGCCGCGGCAGCCAGGCCCAGGAGGCTGAGCTGGGGAAAGTGGGCCTTGCTCCCCCTGGGGGAGAGGGCGTCCAGCAGCAGGATGAAGATGGCGGTGAGGGTCAGGATGAGCTCCGGCCCGATGCTGCACAGATGGAAACCGGGGATGGTGATGGTCATAGCGCCTCCCCCTTGGGGACCTGGGATTGAGCGACCTGGCTGGGCTGGGCCTTTTCCATCATGGCCACAAAATTGTCGGTGGTGGCCTTGGTCTTATTCAGGAAGGTGTTCGGATAGACCCCGATCCAGAGGATGAACAGCAGCAGCGGCAGAAAGATGGCGATCTCTCTACAGGAGAGGTCGGTGAGCTCCCGGTTCTTCACGTTGGTAACTTCCCCCCAGACCACCCGCTGGAACATCCAGAGCATGTAACAGGCGGAAAAGATGACGCCGGTGGCGGCCAGGACGCCATAAAGGATGTTGCTCCTAAAGGTGCCTAAGAGGATGAGAAATTCGCCAACGAAGCCGTTGGTGCCGGGCACGGCGATGGAGGATAGGGTGACGATCATGAAGATGGTGGCGAAAATGGGCATGGGGGTGGCCAGACCCCCGAACTCGGAAATCATCCGGGTATGGCGCCGCTCGTAGATCATGCCCACGATCAAGAACAGGGCGCCCGTGGAGATGCCGTGGTTAATCATTTGGATGAGGCCGCCCTGCAGCCCCGCGACGGTGAAGGTGAACAGCCCCAGCATGACAAAGCCCAGGTGGCTCACGGAGGAGAAGGCGATGAGGCGCTTCAGGTCCTTTTGCATCATGGACACCAGGGCGCCGTAAATGATGCCGATGATGGCCAGGATGGAAAAGAGGGGGACAAAGTAATGAGCCGCCTGGGGGAACAACGGCATATTGAAACGCAGGAAACCGTAAGTCCCCATCTTCAGGAGCACCGCGGCCAGGATGACGGAACCCACCGTGGGCGCTTCCGTGTGGGCGTCGGGCAACCAGGTGTGGAAGGGGAACATGGGCACCTTGATGGCGAAGGCCAGGCCAAAGGCCAGGAACATCCAATACTGCATGTGAAAGGGGATGGGCAGGCCGTACATCCTCAGCAGATCAAAGCTGTAGACGCCGGTGGTCTTGCCGCAGTAGAAGTAAAGGACCAAAATGGCCACCAGCATCAGTACCGAACCGAACATGGTGAACAGGAAGAACTTGATGGCCGCATAGACCCGCCGGGCCGGGTTGCCCCAGACACCGATGAGCAGGTACATGGGGATCAGCATCACTTCCCAGAAGATGTAAAAGAGGAAAAGGTCCAGGGAGGCGAACACCCCGATCATGCCGCTCATCAGGGCCAGCAGGCAAATCATGAACTCCTTGACGTGGGTCTGGATGTCGGTCCAGGTGGCCAGAACGCAGAGCGGGGTCAGAAAGGTGGTAAGCAGGATGAGCAGCAGCGAGAAGCCATCCACCCCGAGATGGTAGCTGACGCCGTAACTGGGAATCCAAGAGTGGCGCTCCACGAACTGCATGGCGGCGGTGCCGTTGTTGAAGCCGAACCACAGGGGCAGGGAGAAGGCCAACTCCAACAGGGATATTCCGAAGGCGGCGCCTTTGAGAACCTGGTGGTTCTTGCGGTCCAGAAACAGCAGCAACCCCACCCCCGCCAGGGGGAGGAAGATCAGGATGGAGAGGATTGGTAAATGCATTGAGCCACCCTCAGGTTAACGTCCGATGAGATAGCCCGCGATGACTACCACCCCCACGAGGATGGCCAGGGCATAGGTTTGTACGAAGCCGGTTTCCAGCTTGCGGAGATGGGCGCTGAGCCAGACGACGGTGCTGGCGCTGCCGTTCACGGCGCCGTCCACCACCGTTTCATCCACTCCATGCCACAGGAAGTCGGAGCCGTCCTTGATCGGCTCCACTACCGCGGCGTCATAAAACTCATCCACAAAATATTTGTGATAGATGTATTCGTAAACCAGCGGAAATTTCGCCACCACCCGATCCGGCAATCCCGGATTTTTGATATAGCACTTATAAGCGATGAAGATGCCCACGCCGGCGACGGCCATGCTGAAGGCCATCATGAAGATTTCGAAGGACATGGGGTGGTGGGCCTCGGGGTGCAGGACGGCGATGGACGGGGCCAGGAACTCTTTGAACTTATCAGCCCCTTCGATGATGGGGAAACCCACAAAACCGCCTACCGCGGACAGGACCGCCAGGATTATCAGAGGCACCGCCATAGTCCAGGGGGCTTCATGGGGGTGAACCTTATGGTGGTCAAACCTTTCCTCGCCGTGGAAGGTCATGAAGACCGCCCGGAACATGTAAAAGGCGGTGATTAAGGCCGCCACGGTGGCGAAGCCCCAATAGAGGACGTGGCCGTCCACCAGGGTATTAAAGAGGATTTCATCCTTGCTGAAGAAGCCGGCGAAGGGGAAGATGCCGGAGATGGCCAGGGTGGCCACCACGAAGGTCCAATAGGTGATGGGCATGTACTTCCTGAGGCCGCCCATGTGGCGCATATCCTGTTGGCCCTTCATGCCGTGGATTACCGAGCCGGAGCCCAGGAAGAGGAGGGCCTTGAAAAAGGCGTGGGTCATCAGATGGAAGATACCGGAGACAAAGGCCCCCACGCCGCAGGCCATGACCATATAGCCCAATTGGCTCACGGTGGAGTAAGCGAGCACCCGTTTGATATCGTATTGCGCCATGCCCATGGTGGCCGCGAAAAAGGCGGTCAGCAGGCCCACCGTCGCCACCACCGTCATGGAGATCGGGGCCAGCACGAACAGGGCGCTGCAACGGGCCAGCATATAGACCCCCGCGGTGACCATGGTGGCCGCGTGGATCAGGGCGGACACCGGCGTGGGGCCTTCCATGGCGTCGGGCAGCCAGACGTAGAGAGGAATCTGGGCTGACTTGCCGGTGGCCCCCACGAACAGGCAGAGGGTAGCGGCGGTGATCACCACGGAGCCCACCGCGAAATGGGGGGCGGCTGCCGCGAAGACCTCCCGGAAATTGAGGGTGCCGAAGGTCCAGAAGATGATGAAGATGCCCAGCAGGAAGCCGAAATCGCCGATCCGGTTGACCACGAAGGCCTTTTTGCCCGCGTCGCTGGCCGAGCGGCGCTCATACCAAAAGCCGATCAAGAGATACGAGCAGAGCCCCACTCCTTCCCAACCCACGAACATCAGCAGGAAGTTATTGGCGCTCACCAGGAGGAGCATGTTAAAGACGAAGAGGTTGAGATAGGAGAAGTAGCGGTAAAACCCCGGGTCATCGTGCATGTAACCCACGGAGTAGATGTGGATCAAGGTGCTCACCCCGGAGACCACCAGGAGCATCACCAGGGACAGGGGGTCGATGAGGAAGGCCGCTTGGGCCTGGAAACTGCCGGCGGAGATCCAGGTGAACATCGTCTTTTCAACCGCCCGGGACCCTTCCGGCAGTCGCAGAAATTCCAGGAAGATGGCCACGGTGAGCACGAAGCTCAGGCCCACGGCCAGTGAGCCGATAGTTCCCACCACATTCTTGGACAATCTCTTGCCCAACAGGCCGTTGATCAAAAAGCCGATGAGGGGGAACAGGGGTATCAGCCAGACATAATCCATCATGAGGGTCGCCTCACCACCTGAGGATATTCAGGTCGTCGATATAAATGGAGCCCCGGTTGCGGAAGATGGCGACAATCAGGGCCAGGCCCACCGCCACTTCCGCGGCGGCCACGGTCAAGACGAAAAACACAAACATCTGTCCGTCCACCGCCTTGAAATAGTCGGCAAACCCGATGAAGGTCACGTTGACGGCGTTGAGCATCATCTCGATGCTCATGAAGACGACGATGGCGTTGCGCCGAATGATCACCCCGATCACTCCCAGGGCGAACAGGGCCACGCTCAGGGCCAGGTAATAATGCAAGGGCACTACCATGTCCATTCTCCCCTGATTCTCACTTCAACTTACTCTTAGCCAGGACCACCGCTCCGACAATGGCCACCAGGAGCAGGACCGAGGTGACCTCGAAGGGCAGCAGGTAATCGGTAAACAGGCTGCGGGCAATCGATTCGGTGTTCCCCAGGCCAGGGATGATTTCCGGGCCCCCCGGCAGACTAACGTGGCGGTAGGCGTAAATCATGATCAGGGCGGTGAAGCCGGCCAGGACCGCGGCCAACAGCTTCTGGCCGATATGGGGAATTACCGAATCAGCCTCGGGCTGCCGCAGGTTCAGAAGCATGATGACGAACAGGAACAGCACCATGATGGCCCCGGCGTAAACGATCACCTGGATGGCGGCGATAAACTCGGCATGGGCCAGCAGGTAGACGCCGGCTACCGCAAAGAAGTTGACGATGAGCCAGAGGGCGCTTCTCAAGGGGTGGCGCTGAAAGACCACCAGGCCGCCGGAGATCAGGGCCACTGCGGCCAGGATGAAAAACAGAATCTGCATCCCTCGGGCCTCCTTTATAGCCAATCCTTAAGCCGCAAGTTGGATTCTGGCTGGGTTGCCGTCTCAATGTTGAGAATCAGGGCGTTCTTATCGTATTGGGCCAGCTCATAGGCATTGTTGAGCTTGATGGCCCCCTTGGGACAGGCCTCCTGACAGAGGCCGCAAAAGATGCAGCGCTGCAGGTCGATGGTGAACTGCACCGGGTACTTTTCGTGCTCGCTGCCTTCGGCCGGGACGATGCCCCGGATGGCATTGGAGGGGCAAACCACCATGCAGAGGGTGCAGGCTACGCAGCGGCGCCGGCCATCGGGATCGACGGTCAGTTGCGGGTGCCCCCGCCAGCGGGGGTACATCGGCCGCTTCTCTTCGGGATACTGTTGGGTGATGGGCTTGGTAAACACCATCCGCAGGGTGGTGGCCAATCCCTTGAGCAATGGCATAATCATGGGTTAACCTTTGAGAAATAAGATTAAGGCCCCGGTGAAGACGATGTTCGCCAAACCCAGGGGCACGAGCACCTTCCAGCCTAAGCGCATGAGCTGGTCAAAACGGAAGCGGGGGAAGGTGCCCCGCACCCAGATGAAGAAGAAGATTACCACAAAGGTCTTCAACATAAACCAGATCACCGGAGGCAGCACCGGCCCCTGCCAACCGCCCAGGAACAAGGTCACAGTCAGGGCCGAGGCGACGATGATGTGGGTGTATTCCCCCATCATAAAGAGGGCCCATTTCATGGAGCTGTATTCCGTCTGGAACCCGGCCACCAGCTCGTTTTCGCACTCAATCAGGTCAAAGGGCGTGCGGGCGCATTCGGCAAAGGCTGCAGTCAGGAAGAGGAGAAATCCCAGGGGTTGATAAACGATGAAGGGCATGGAACTCTGGGCTTCGACGATCTTCACCATGCTCAGGCTGCCGGACAGCATCAGCACCCCGATGACCGAGAGTCCCAGGGCTATTTCATAGCTGACCATCTGGGCGCAGAGGCGCAGGGCGCCCAGCAGAGAGTATTTATTGTTGGAGGCCCAGCCGCCCAACACCGCGCCGTATACCGCCAGGGAAGAGACGGCAAAGATATAGAGCAGCCCCACGTTGACATCGGCGATCACTCCCTGGTTCAGGGCCGCCGCGGTGAGGCTCACCTTGTGCCCGAAGAGCGAGATCTCCGGGGGTAAAATGGTATTGGTGAAGGGGATGACGGCAAAGGGCAAAAAGGCGGTGCCGGCGCTCAAGATGGGGGCCATAATGAACAGAATCCGGTTGGCCCCGGGAGGGGTAAAATCCTCCTTGAACAACAGCTTGAGCAGGTCCGCCACCGGCTGCAGCAGTCCCCAGGGGCCCACCCGGTTGGGGCCATAGCGCAGTTGGATGAAGCCCAGGACCTTGCGCTCCATCAGGACTGCGTAGGCCACCGCGGTGAGCAGGACCAACATCACCACGCCGATTTTAACGATGCTGAGTATTATCAACAGGGGCAGATTCATCTTCTCAACCCTTTTGGATGGTCACACGCACCAGGTTGGAGTTCAGAGTCAAATCATGGGCCGCCGGCTCGGCAAAATGGTCCGGCAGCAAAACCAGGCCAGCGGGCAGGTCCCGGGCCAGAGTGACGGGCACCTTCACCTCACCCTGGGAGGAGATAACTTTGGCGGCTTCACCCTCCGCCAGACCCAGGCCGGCGGCGTCTTCCGGGTTGATCTGCAGCCGGGCCCCGGGAGTAACCGCCAGGGTGCCGCAAGGGTGATGCGTGGTATAGGAGCCGGAGTGCTGCAGGGATTTTCCCACCACCAGAGTGAAGGGCCGGCGCCCCGGCAGGCTGACGTCTGTCTCGAAGGGGACGAACTTGCCCTTCAGGTCCGTCTTCAGATCCGGGCAGGGGGTGCTGAGCCTGGGGGCCAGGCCGGCCCAGAGGGGCATCTTTTGGGCCAGTTCCCGGAAGATCTCCTTGGGGCTGCCGTATTTCATGGCAAAGCCCATCTTAACTCCCAGCTGGCTGATGATCTGCCAGTCGGGCCGCACCCCGTTGGCGCCCAAAGCCTGGGACAGCAGCCCCAGTTGACCGGTGCTGCTGATGAAAGTGCCTTCCTGTTCGGCATGGATGGCCACGGGCAACACCACCTGGGCCAGTTGGGCGGTATCGGTGAGGAAGGCATCCTGTACCACGATAAAGGGAATCTTTTTCAAGAGGTTGGCAACGCGGCTCCGATGCGGCAGGGTCCGCAGCAGATCGCCTCCCAGAAGATAAAGGGCCTGGGGCGCCACTCCCCCTTCCCCCTTCTCCAGGAGGTCCAGAAGTTCCTCCAGGGTGGGGCCGGGTTCGCTCAGCGGCGGATTCTGGCCCCAGAAAATTCCGGCGGTGTCGGCATCCAGGGGGAGGAATCCGGGCAGACGGTCCGGCAGGACCCCGACCTCGCATACTCCCCGGGTATTATTCTTCTCTGCCACCGGATAGAGGGCGCTGCCGGGAACGCCGGGTTTGCCGACCAACAGAAAAAGATCGGCCAGGGCCACGGCGTTTTGCTGGCCCTTATCCTGGCCGCTGAGTTCGGAGCCAAAGATGATGGCCGGGGCCTGGGCCCGGGCCAGCTTCGCCGCCGCCTCCTTGATGAGGCCTTCCTCCACGTCCGTCTTGGCGGCCACGTCTTTCAGAGTGAGCTTTTTGAGGCTCTCTTTGAGCTCGTCCAGGCCGACGGCCGAAACTTCCGGGGCCAGGTCGGGGTTGGCAGTGAGCAATGCCTTGATCAGCCCGGCGATGAGCAGCCGTTCGCTCCCCGGCTTGTAGCGCAACGACAGGGTGGCGTAGCGATCGAACTTGGTCCGGCGGTTGTTGGCCACCAGCAGTTGGAAGCCGTCCTTCTCCATGGCTTCGTGGAGCTTCCAGCCCAGGGGCGGCAGCTCCGGGGTGAGGTCGGCGCCCAGCACCAGGACCAGGTCGGCCTTGGGCAGATCCGCCAACTTGCCCAGCACTGCAGGAAAGCCGCTCACCTGGGCCTCGGGGGTGAGGCTGAAAGGCGACCGGTAGGGCCCCGGCAGGCCCGGAGCGATCTCCACCCCGGCAACTTTGGGCAGCCCAAAGACGGCAACGATGCCCTTCAGGGCCCGCACGTAGGTGAGCCGGGCCGTCGAGTCCAGGCAGTTGGTGCCCAGGCCGGCCCGAAAGAATTTCTGGAAGAGGTAGTTGGCCTCGTTGGTGGCCCGGGGCGACCCCACCCCGTAGATGGCCTGAGGGCCGCCGGCCTCCACCGCTTCCTTGAATTTGGCGGCCACCAGTTCCAGGGCCTCATCCCAGGAGGCAGGCCTGAAGCTGCCGTTTTCCTTGATTAACGGGGTCTTGAGCCGGTCCGGGGATTCCACCACCGGCCAGCCGAAGCGCCCCCGGCCGCAAAGGAGCACGCTGTCTTCGTTGCGCACCCTCAGGATGCGCTGGTCTTTGGTGTGGACTTGATAGTTGCAGCCGCCGCCGCAGAAGGGGCAGGCCACCTCGGTCTTATCGACCTCCCAGGCCCGGGCCCGGTATTTCCACTGCTTGTTGATCAAGGCCCCCACCGGACAGACGTCGATGCAGGAGCCGCAGAATTCGCAATCCAGGGGCAGCTCGCCGCTGGAGAGCTGGGTAAAGTAACCCCGCTGCACGAAGTTCCAGGACCAGGCCCCCACCCGCTCCTTGCAGATGCGCACGCAGCGGCCGCAGGTGACGCAGCGGTCCTGGTGGCGCTCCACGAAATTGGACTCGTAGTCGAAGCGGGGAGGGAGTTTCACCGCCTCCAGGTCCACTTTCTCGATACCCAGGGCGTGGGTCAGATTCTGGAGCTCGCACTCGCCGCCCTTGTCGCAGATGGGGCACTCCAGGGCGTGGTTGATCAGGACCAGTTGCAGCAGCTCATTCCTGATGGCCTCCAGCTTGGGGGAGGTGGTGGTGACTTCCATGCCTTCGTTGACATAGGTGGCGCAAGCCGGCAGGGGCCGGGGAGGTCCGGGTTTAACCTCCACCACGCAGATGCGGCAGGAGCCGATGGGATGCAGGGCCTGATGGTAACAAAGGGTGGGGATGAAGATCCCGTGCTCCCGGGCCGCTTCCAGGATGGTGGAGCCCTTTTTGGCCTGAAGCGCCCGGCCGTCGATGGTCAGATTCACCATAAGTCGATCCTGTGTAAACCTGCGTGGGGGCCGCGGACTGCCAGCCGGCAGCCTTCAGCCCGAGCGGGCCTGGCGGGCAACGCCGCCAGTTCTTTAATTATCGGGCCATCTTGCCAATGATTTGACCCGGTGCTCCGCCAGTTCCTGTTGTCTGCGCCGGATGCCACCGGCAACTTCACTTTACAACCCTTTTAGAGAAGCAGGACCAGCCTGAATACCTTCGGCCCCTCAATTCTCCAGCCGCTCCACGTTGAGCACCTGGTAGGTGGGGGATTCGGCTCCCCCGGTAGCTTTACCCTCGCAAGTCAACCTTACCTTCCAGCCCAAGCCCTTGCTCTTTTTGGGAGTCAGCAGTCCCGTGATCCCCGTGGGGTCGATCACCCCGAATCTCACCGCGTCTTCGGGAGATAGGCGAAAGCTGGTTTCGGGGTACTCCTGCAAATGCAAAATATAGAAATTGCCGTGTCTTAAGACGTTAAGCTCGGTACCTCGGGCGATCTCAATGATCTTGCCGGTAAAAGTCTTGGTGTCCAGGCCGAAAACCGGCCCCCCACCCGCCAGCAGGAGAACCAGCGCCATACTCATCAGGATGATCTTGCCTGGGCGAAACATTATATTTTCCTGGGCCAGCCAAAACCCGCCTGCATGCGTGGGCAGGCCTGGCCTGCCTTGCCGGGGGCGAGCCAGCCGCGGCTCCCCTACCGGTCCACGTCCGCCAGGACGATGTCCATGGTGCCGATCAAGGCGATCAGGTCCGCCAGCAGCCTTCCCTTAGCCAGTTTGTCGCAGGCCGACAGGTTGATGAAGCTGGGCCCCCGGACCTTGACCCGGAAGGGCTTGGGGCTGCCGTCGCTGACGATGTAAAAGCCCATCTCCCCCTTAGGGGCTTCGATGCATTGGTAGACTTCCCCCACCGGCGGCCGGATGCCGTCCTGGATAATGAGGAAGTGGTGGATTAGCGCCTCGATCTCGTTATAGACCCGCTCTTTGGGCGGCAGGCTCACCCTCGGGTCAGCACACTTGATGTCCCCGGGCTGGGTCTCCTCGATCTTGGCCACCGCCTGCCGGATGATGCGGGCGCTCTGCAGCATCTCCCGCATCCGCACCAGGTAGCGGTCGTAGGTGTCGCCGTTTTTCCCCAAAGGTACTTCAAATTCGAATTCCTCGTAGCTGGAGTACGGATTGTCCCGGCGCAGGTCCCAATCGACCCCGGAGCCCCGGGCCATGGGGCCGGACCAGCCCCAATCCAGGACCTCGTCTCTGGACATGACCCCCACCCCGATGGTGCGTTCTTTCCAGATCTCGTTTTGGGTGAGGAGGTTGTCGTAATCCTGCCAGCGTTTTGGGAAGGCCTGGGCGAAGTTGGCGGCGAGCGGCAGGAACCCCTCGGGCAGATCCGCGGCCAGGCCGCCGATACGGCAATAGAGCGGAAACATCCGGGCCCCGGAGACCATCTCGCAGAGGTCCATGATCTGTTCGCGCTCCCGGAAGGCGTAGAACAGGGGGGTCATGGCCCCCAGGTCGTGGCCGTGGGTCCCCAGCCAAAAGAGGTGGGAGGCGATGCGGGTCAATTCCGCCAGCATCACCCGGATATACTGGGCCCGCTTGGGGATTGCCACTCCCAGGAGCTTTTCCACCGCCAGGCAAAAACCGAAATTGTTGACCTCCCCGGCCAGATAGTCGAGCCGGTTCATCAGGGGCATGCACTTGTGATAGGTGCGGTACTCGCACATCTTCTCTATGCCCCGATGCAGGTAGCCGATATCCGGGTCGGCCTTGATGATGAGCTCGCCGTCCAGCTCCACCAGGACCCGCAGCACCCCGTGGGTGCTGGGGTGCGATGGCCCCACGTTGAGCTGCATGGTTTCGGTGCGCGGCATGGTTTGAGCTTGATTCATATTGAGTTCCCGCTTTAAGTCCCCCTTTAACAAAGGGGGATTTAGGGGGATTTTAAAATCCCCCCTGCCCCCCTTTTTCAAAAGGGGGTTCGAGGAGCCGTTTTCCGGTGCCAAAAATCATCATCTATAATGGGGCCACAGCTTGCCGTGACCAGGACGCCGCCGGGGGCGGCGGCGCTACATTCCTCTCAGGGGGTAATCCTTGCGCTGCGGATGTCCCACCCAGTCGGAGGGCATGAGGAGGCGCCGCAGATCCGGATGGCCCTGGAAGCGAATCCCCATCATGTCGTAAACTTCCCGCTCGTGCCAGTTGGCCGTGGACCACACCCTTGTCACCGAGTTCGCCACCGGGGCGGCGTCATCGGCCAGCAGGGTCTTTAGAGTGATGCGGTTGTGATTCTGATGGGAATAAAGGTTATAAACCAGCCCGAAGCGGGGGCTTTGGGGCAGGTAGTCCATGCCGGCGATCATGGAGAGATACCGGAAGGAGGTCTCCGGGTCATCCCGCAGGGCCAGGCAGATCTCCACCAGGGGTTCCGGCCTGACTACGAGGGTGGTATCTCCCCGGAACTCCACCACCTCCTGCAGTTCATCGGGGAACCGCTCCTGGACCAGATTGACGGCGGCGCTCATGCGGCCTCCTGGCGCCGGGCTTGCAGGCGTTCCTGGTACTTAGCGGTCAGGAAGGGATCTTTGATGATCTTTTCATGGAGTTTCAGAATGCCGTACAGGAGACCTTCGGGCCGGGGCGGACAGCCGGGTACATAAACGTCCACCGGCAGGTATTGATCGATGCCCTGGACCACCGCGTAGGAGTCGAAGATGCCGCCGGAGGTGGCGCAGGCCCCCATGGCGATCACCCACTTGGGCTCGCTCATCTGGTCATAGACCCGCTGGATAGCCGGCATCATCTTCTTACACACCGTGCCGGCGATGATAATCAGGTCGGCCTGGCGGGGACTGGCCCTGAAGGCCTCCATGCCGAAGCGGGCGATGTCGTAGCGGTTGGCCGCGGTGCAGATCATCTCGATGGCGCAGCAGGCCAGCCCGAAGGTGGCGGGCCACAGGCTGTTCTTGCGGCCCCAGTCCACCAGCTTCTCCAGGGTGGTGGTCAGGACGTTGTAACCGAGGTGCTCTTCGATACCCATTTAAGGCTCCAAAAAACCGTATTTCGTCTTTGGGTTTGACTGAGGCTGGTCGCCTTATTCATTTATCGAAAACTGAAAACTGAAAACCGAAAACCGTTTTTGATCATTCCCATTCCAGGGCGCCCTTGCCCCACACGTACACCAGGCCCACCACCAGGATGCCGATGAAGACCAGCATCTCCCAGAAGCCGAACCACCCGAGGGACTTGAAAATCACTGCCCAGGGGTAAAGAAAGATGGCCTCGATGTCGAAGACGATGAAGAACATGGCGATGACGTAGAAGCGCACCGTGTAGCGGCTGCGGGCGTCACCGATGGGGTCCATGCCGCATTCATAGGGCATGTCTTTGGAGGCGAAGTGCTTCTTTTTCCCCAGCAGTTCGGACAAGAGCACGATCACCGCGATCAGCCCTATGCAGATGAGGATGTAAACCAAAACCGGCAGATAGTTGAGCAGCATACGTCTCGCCTTTTGGCGTAGGGGCGGTTAAACCGCGTCCCTACTAATGTGCGTGTTCTTTCGCCTTGCAGACCCCCAGGGGGCATTTGCCGTCCAGGTGGGCCTGGTACTCGTCGGCGAAGCGCTCGATGGTGGTCTTGACAAAGAAATACGGGCTCATGCCCAGGGCGCAGTTGGAGGAATCGACCATGATCTGGCTCAGGCTGATCATCCGGTCCAGGTCGGCCCGGCTGCCCCGGCCCTCGGCCACCTTGGAGATCAGTTCGTAAAGCGCCCGGGTGCCGCGGCGGCAAGGCAGGCAGAAGCCGCAAGACTCGTGCTGAAAGAAATAGAGGATCGACCTCACCACGTCTACGACGCAGGTGGTGTCGTCCATGACCAACATGGTGCCGGACCCCAGGGCCCCTTCGGCCATCGCCATGGCCTTGTATTCCATGGGCGTGTCCAGTTGCTCGTCCAGGAAGAACCCGAAAGAGGAGCCGCCGGTCTGGCAAGCCTTGTATTTATGGCCCTCCCGCACCCCGCCGCCATACTTGTCGATCAATTGGCGCACCGTCATCCCCAGGTTGGCTTCCACGATGCCGGGTTTATTGACGTGGCCCACCACCTGAAAGATCTTGGTGCCCCTGGCGTCTTCGGTGCCTTTGGACTTGTACCATTCGGAGCCGTTCCTGATGATGGCCGGCACGGAGGCCAGTGACTCGACGTTGTTGACGATGGTGGGCTTGTTCCAGACGCCGACGACGCCTGGAAAGGGCGGTTTCACCCGGGGATTGCCCCGTTCGCCTTCAATGGATTCGATGAGCGCGGTTTCTTCGCCGCACACGTAGGAGCCGCCGCCGGTCTGCACCTGGATGTGGAAGGAGAAGCCGCTGCCCAGAATATTGTCGCCCAGGAGGTTCCCGGCGGTGGCGTCGGCAATGGCCTTATTGAGGCGGAACATGCTGAGGTAATATTCGCCGCGCACGTAGATATAACCACCGCTGGCTCCCACCGCGAAGCCCGCGATGGCCATGCCCTCCAGGACCCGGTGGGGGTCGCCCTCCATGATATAGCGGTCCTTGATAGTCCCCGGTTCCCCTTCATCGGCGTTGCAGACGATGTACTTGGGAGAATTGGGATTGGGAAGGGTGAAGGACCACTTGAGGCCGGTGGGGAAACCGGCGCCGCCCCGGCCCCGCAGCCCCGAGTCTTTGACGGTGTTGACCACCTCCTCCTGGCTCATGGCCAGGGCCTTTTTCAGGGCTTCGTAGCCGCCCTGTTCCTGGTAGGCGTCCAGGCTGAAGGGGTCGATCCGGTCCACGTTGGCCAGCAGCACCAGCTCATCGCCGCTGACCGGATAATCGCTCAGGGGGTTGGTGGTGCGAGGGAGGGTCTTGTAGTCCACCGTCTTGCCGGCCCGGTAGTCGGCAATGATGCCTTTCAGGCGCTCCGGGGTGAGGCGGCCGAAGACCACCTCGTTGATCTGCATGGCCGGCGAGACCTCGCAGACCCCCAGGCAGGCGGTGGCTTCCAGGGTGAAGAGACCGTCTTGGGTCGTTTCCCCCACCTTAATCCCCAATTCGGCCTGGAGCCCTTCCAGGAGGTCGTCCGCTCCCCAGATATGGCAGGGCGGTGATTCGCACATGCGAACCAGGTATTTACCCCTGGGGGTAGGTGAGAACATGGTATAGAAGCTCATGACCCCGTAGAGGTAGGGATAGGGAATATCCATGCCCTCGGAGACGAGCTGCAGGGCCTCCATGGGCAGCCAGTTGCCGCACAACCCTTGCACGGCGTGCAGCGCCGGCAGCAAGCCGCCTTTGACGGCCTTATGCTGGGATAGGGCTTCCTGGATGGCGGAAACCTGCTCGGGGCTTAAAGGGGAGCTGACAGGACGTTTGATCTCCAGCATGGTCGATTCCGTGGGGTTTAACTTGTGAAGGTTTTCTCTTGCTCCCGACTTTATTAAACTCAATCCGTATCTCTGTCAAGCATTTTTTAGCGCCGGATTCGGACTTGAGGGTTACCAGCGGGGTGAGGAGAGGTGCCAGGGTGAAGCGTTTTGAGCCAAACGGGGCACTCCCCGCCGAATATTGCAGGGGCGGGTTTCAAACCCGCCCCTACCGCGCCGTATTTCGAAGGGGCGCACACCTGGGTGCGCCCCTACAAGACCGTTCCTACCACCCACCGTGGCGCGATCGCCTTTAACTTTGAACTTTGAACCTTGAACCGACCGCTGACTAGCGGTTTCTGCGCCCCAATCTGGGAACCAAACCGCCCATGATCTTCAGCCAGGCGCCGCCCTCCCTGAGGAGCATCCTGGCCAGGCGGAGATAGCGGCGCTGCCGCCAGTAATGATGGAGCAGCCCCGGGGCTGGCAGCGGCTGAATAATGATGCCCTGCCGCTGATAACAGCGGCGGAAGAGATAGTGGGCCCGCTTCATGTGGAGGCGGTCGCTCACCAGGCCCACCGCCTCCACCTCCAGGTCCAGAGCCAGGGGCAGGGTGTTGGCCGCCGAAGCCGCGGTATTGCGGCTGGCCTCTTCCAGGATCAGGCAGGGAGCCAACTCTTCCCGGAGTCCGGGCCCCCAGTTGGCCGCCACCCATTCCAGGGACCACCCGGCCATGGAACGGGCTTCCGAAATGGCGCCGCTGGTGGGGCCGCCGGTAATCAGGAGATGGCAACCGGGGTTAAGTTGCCGCCAGAGTTCCAGGGCATGGAGGAGGCGCAGCCGGGCCACCCGGCCGGGCTGGCCCTGGGGGTTGAGGCGGGCCCCCAGGACGATAAGGACGGTTTTGGGGGCTGGTCCCGCGGTCTCGGCTGGTTTGGTTTTTTCGATTTTCTTGGTTACAGGTGGCCGGGGGCCCGGCTTTTTCATGGCGGCCCTCCGGGATCAGAACCCCACCTTGTTGAGCACCAGGACCACGGCAGAGGCAAACAGGCAATAAATCCCGAAGTAGTGCCAACGGCCCTGTTGCAGCCAGCGGGACAGCCATCTCAGGGCCAGCAGCCCGGCGAGGCAACTGAGCGCCATGCCCAGGAGACTGGGAAGAAAGAGGGACAGGACCGCGGCGTGCGTCAAGGGCGCGGTCTGGGCCTTCAACAGCCTCCAGACCTCCCGGCCAATGACCGGCGGGGTCAGAACCACGGCCAGGGCAAAGCTGAACTCTTCGGCCTTTTCTTTGGCAATCCCCAGGAGCAGCCCCAGGGAAATGGTGGCGCCGGAACGGGAAAAGCCCCGAAAGGGCAGGCAGACGCCCTGAATCACCCCGATCAGCGAGGAGCCTTGCAGGCCCGGTTGTTGGGGGCGGTCCCGCCGCCCGGAACGGACCCCGGCATAGATGATCAGGAGACCCACCGCCGCCAGGGAGATGCCGATCAGGTAGAGGTTCCCGAAAATGAGTTCGATCTGGGCATGGGGAGTGGACTTGAGGGCGAATTTTTCGATCAGGAACTTCAGGGAAAGGCCGACGACGCCGGTCAGGGCGGTGGCCACCACCAGCCGCCAGGCAATATTCCGGAATACCCGGCCCGAAGAGAAATAGTTCTCCTTCCAGGCCTCCCAAAAATAGAGAATCACCGCTACCATCGTGCCGGTGTGCAGCATTACCAGCAGCAGGGTCATTTCCGGGGTGGTGGGATCGAGCCGCATCAGTTTCTCGGCCACGATGACGTGGGCTGAACTGGAAACCGGCAGCAGTTCGGCGGCTCCCTGGATTAGGGCCAGCACCATAATTTTTAATAGTAACAAGGAGACTCCCTTCGGGGTGGCCCCAGTCGTCGCCAGGACCGCTCAGGTCTATTTTATCCGAAAACCGCAAACGGAAAACCGAAAACTTCTGTGGGTCT
Source organism: Desulfobaccales bacterium (assembly GCA_049585595.1). GTDB lineage: Bacteria > Desulfobacterota > Desulfobaccia > Desulfobaccales > 0-14-0-80-60-11 > JAPLJC01. Next base: position 19,656 of record JBAVAG010000017.1, on the reverse strand, counting down.
TGGAAAAGTCAGGTTGAACCGGTTAAGTCATCTTTTCCCCCTCCCCACGGGGGGCGGAGGTTAGGGGGAGGGGGGCGTAACCCGTTGGTAACTATTGGATAATGCGTGACTACTTTTACCACCCCCTCCCGGTGTCGCCCCCTCTAAGGGGGAGGGAATAAGTCAATAAGGTTGATTTCGCGATCGAATATGACTTTTGCTAGAGGCTCTTCTTTTAAATAACGCCCCCCGGGGCGACCCAATCACAGGCTGGAAGCCTGTGCCACTTTAAGGAAATGGTGGGCAGTGCCCACCCTACAATACTTACTGCTCACTTTAATCACCAGGGGCGACCCGGCAGGCCGCCCCTACGGAGCGGCGGTGCTTACGGTTGGCGGCGCCGATTTTTTCTGAGGGCGCGGGCGCCCGCCTTCCAGGTGGGCTCTCCTTTTTTGCCTTTTCGGTCAGGGCGCTGGGCCGGTTCGCCGGGGGCCGGCGGCAATCCGAACCGAAAGGTTCCCGGCGTGGGCGGGGGTGGCGCGGCCTGGGGGAGCGGCGGCTTTTTCTCCGGCGCCGGGGGCGTCGGCAGTTGCAGAAATTCCCGGGGCAGGCCTGGGACCAGGAAGAGCTCCTCCCCGTATCCGGTAAAGGTTTGCCCGGCCTGGGCCGCGGTCTGGGCCTGGATGGTGACCAGAACCGGTGCGGGGGCGCGGCGCTTCCCCAACTTCAGGGCGGCAGCGGGGGTGCGGGCCAGCAGGAGCTCCCGCCCGGCGGCCGCCTTGAGGCCCTCCAGCCAGACGTGCTCGTGCACCTTGGGAGCAATGGCCAGGTAAAGCAGAGGCGGGGGTGGCAGCCCGGGGCGGCGCCGGGGCAGCGCCCCCGGCTGCAGACAGCGGATACGCTCCCCCTCCACCGCAAAAGCGGGGGGCTGCATCAGGGCGGCTACCTGGTCCAGGTGCTGGCGCCGGACGAACCCCCAGCCCGGTTCACGGATCAGGGCCTGCTGGAGTTCCTTAAGGGGAATCGAGCCGTCTTCCGAGAGCACCAGGCCGAACTCGTCGGGGTGGTGCCCCAGCATATAGGCCAGCATCCGCGCCAGGGACTCCGGTTGCCGGGGGAGCTTCATAAAGTCGGTTTTGGGTTTCCGGTTAATCTTGAGGGCAAAGAATTTTAAAGAATATCCAAGTCCTTTGGGGCGAAAGCATTATAGCACAGGTCTAAATCCTGCGTTCAGAAAACAGAAAACAGAAAAACGGAAAAAGGAGACCGCTTGCGGTTGACAATGATAGTTTAATGTACTATATTAGTTAGTTAAGGAGTTAGAAGCATGGGCCAGGGCCATTTTCATCCGGAGCAGAAAGAGCTCCTGAACGAGGCGGCGGTCATCGCCGAGGAGGTGACCTCCGACTTTTTCAAGCTGAGTCCGGCCCACTGGCGCCGGGCCCGCTACGACATTCTCACCCTGGAGGGTTTGAGCCGGGAGGAGATATCGACCCATGCCCACGCCCTGGTTGCCAAATACCAGGGCTCCCCCCAAAACTCCTCGCTGCAGTCGGCAGGGTTCGATTTTTACCGGGTCTGTCTCCAGGACCACAATATACTCAGGACCTTGAAGGCGAGACCGCAACTCTCCCTGTTCCCCCTGTTGCTCTATGTCATTACTCATGAGTTGGTGCACGTCGTACGTTTCAGCCAGTTCCTGGCGCTCTTCGAGGCTTGCGGCAAGGAACAGGCCGAGGAAGAGGCCCGGGTGCACTCTCTCACCCAAAAGATCCTGGCGCCCTTGAATTTCCTCGAATTAACTCCGGTAATGAGTTATTATAACTAGTTGAATTAAGGAGGTTGGCAGTATGCCGATTTACGAGTATCAATGCGCCGCCTGCGGGCGGGTTCTGGAAAAATGGCAGAAGTTTTCCGATGAGCCCCTCAAATCCTGCCCGGTCTGCGGCGGTCCGCTCAGCAAACTTATCAGTTCCTGCGCCTTCCATCTGAAGGGCAACGGTTGGTATGCGACGGATTACAGCGGCAGCCACAGCAGCGCCGCGGCGCCTGGCAATGCTACCCAGGGAACCAAAGAAGCGGCCGCCCCTTCCGGAGAACCGGCCAAGTCCAAGGAAGCGTCCAAGGAAGCGTCCAAGGAAGCCAAATCGGCCTCGAAGCCCGAAAAAGCCGCTTCCTCCGAAAAAATTAAGTGACACACCTGCTAAGGCTCCCCGGCGGGGAGAGAAAGCGAGCCAGCAGTGGCGGATATTAAGAGCGCCTTGGAATTGGCCCTGGAAAAGGCCGAGAGTTACGGCAAGGCCTCCCCGGAAGAGATGGCGGCGGCCCAATATCAGGAACAGGGCCGCCAATTGGCGGTGAAGTTCCTGAAGGGAGAAGGCGATCTGGAAGCGGAGCTCCGGGACCTGCCGCCCCACGCCCAGGAAGCGGCCCGAGTCGCCATTAAGGAAGTTTTTTTGCGCAACATCATTCTCCCCAAGAATGGGGAAGGGGACGAGCGCCTGGACCGGGCCCTGGCCGGGCTGATGCTGGTGGCGGTGCAAAAACGGGAGATGGCCCGCCTGAAGGGAGAGCTGGACCAGCTATTGCAGCAGTTCCTGCAGATCCGCAATAATGCGGTGCAGCAGCTCAAGGCCAGGGTCTCCCAGGGCGTCAACCAGATGCAGCGGGCCATGGAGGCCAAGACCGGCCAGAGGATGCGCATGGACTCGGAGCAGCTGCCTCAATTTCAGGAAGAATGGCGGCGGTTCTACGGTAGTCTCCAGGACCAGTTCGAGCCCATGCTGGAAGGATTGAAGGACCAGATGCTGCGGGCCTAAGAATATTTCCGGCGGCCACCGGCCGCCCCATCGTTAATCCGGGGTCAGGATTTTTCTCAAAAGGCGGGGTCACCCCGCCCTTTTTTTATCTTCATCCAGGCCGCAGAGACGGCGGCCATTGCCTAGCCGCCAGGAGCCCAGCCGCGATCTTCAACAAGTGAGGTGCAGGGCCGCGGCCAGGGTGCGCCTGCCGTCCAGTTCATTGATGCTCTGGCAGGCCTCAGGGGTTGGCCTGGCCACCAGTTCAATGCCTCGCTCTTTGAGGTAAGATACCAACTCCGGGTGCAGCACCATCCGGCTCTGAGCGCCGATGCCCACCACCAGCACCTGGGGGGCGGGGGCCAAGGCCTCGGCCACGTCGGGCAATTGCAGCAGGTGGGCTTCCTGCCGCCACCAATCGTTCTTGATGCGGCCCGGCCAGATGAGCAGATCGGTCCGGTAGGTCTGGCCATCGATGATCACGACGCCGAATTCGTAGCTGTCGATGTGCATAGGTTCTCCAGTCGGTCGTCCAGTCCTTAGGCTGTGAGGGAGCAGACCCTTAATTCGCCGCCCAAAGGAAGAGCAGCGTCGCCAGCGCGCCGAGGGCGATGCGCACCACATGGAGCCTGCCCCACTTTTCAATGAGGCCGCGGCTTTCCGCACCCGCGGATTCCAAGGGCATGGCCTTTAGGACTTTGACAGTCGGCATGATGACGGTGAGGGTGTAAGGCCCATTGCTAACCAACGCGATGGCGCCCGCGAGCCAACGCCAGTCTCTCGAGATCCACCAGAACCACACCCCGAAAATAGAGCCGATAATGGAAAGCGGAGCCTGCATGGCGAAACCGCGGTCATAAGCGGGCTTCCATTCCTGGAGGAGGGCACGGTCATTCAGGCCGAGCCTCGCGGGTTGTTCGGCGACGCTGACATAGATGGCTGCCCCGGTGAAGAGCGCTGCCGTCATCAGAGCCAAGTTGCCAATAAACACAGGTTCTCTCCTGACGATTCCCGCTCCCTGCCGGGCAGCAGGACGCCCCTGCGCATCAAGCATGGTGAGCGTTTATTGGGAAAATTAGGAAGCCGCTCTTCCCAAAGTCTAGCGCTCGCCGCCCCGCCAAGGGTCAAAATAAGGCGGGGTAAAAAAGTACGCCATATCGGGATCATACCACGACTGGGGCACTGGATGATTCCATTTTTCCCAGGTGGGCCCCGCCCACCAATAAACCTGCTTGGCTTGCAACAGCAAGCGGCCGTCCTTCCGGCCCGCCACCACTCCGGCTACCGTCACCTTACTCCCGGGCTGGTAGGTTGCGGGGCTTAGCGACCCGGCGCTCTCCACCAGGAAGGTGCCTCCGGAGGCGGCGCCGCTGGGGAAGAGGTGGCTGTCCAGGTGGTGCTGATCCACGCTGAGCAGGGTGCCCTGGCCCAGGGGCTGGACCGAAACCACCTCACCGCCTAAAACCTCCACCCGGCCCTGGTACTGGTCCGGATGGGCCGTTAGCTCGGCAAAGCCTACCTGGGGCCCCGCCTCCTGCTGCATTGAGGTGGAAATGGCCGGACCGCACCCGGCCAGAACCACCAAGGCCCCCAAAATCAACCAATAATTTCTGAACATAGCCGCCTCCGGATCGCGGTTAGCTCACTGCGACCCACATTACTACTAATTATAATACTCGACCTGATCCCCTGGCAAGAGCCGGCAGGCCTGGCCGCTCCCGGTCTCTGTTGGCATCCGAGCCGGATATGTTAAATTAGGTCCATGAAGCCACAGAAACGACCGGACCGAGAGTCGCGGGTGCGGCTCCCCAAGGTGGCGGTGGTGCTCTTCCGGCCGCGGCTCCCGGAAAACATTGGCGCCGTGGCCCGGGCCGCCTGTAACATGGGCCTCAGGCGCCTCATCGCGGTGCAGCCCCAGGACTTAGACTTCGAGCGCATGGCGATGATGGCCACCGGCCCGGCGGTGGAGCTGCTGACCCGCATGGAGGTTCACGACGACCTGGCCGGGGCCCTGGCGCCTTTTCAATATGTGGTGGGCGCCACGGCCCGCCTGGGCGGGGTGCGCCGCGCCTTTTTCAGCCCCCGGGAAATGGCCGCCAGGCTCATACCCATGTCGGTCCAGAACGACATTGCCCTGCTCTTCGGGCCGGAGAATTTCGGGCTCACCAACGAAGAACTCCCCCTGTGCCATGCCCTGGTGACTATCCCCACCGGGGATTGCTCCTCCCTGAACCTGGCCCAGGCGGTGATGGTCCTGGCCTATGAACTGTTCAGCGCGGCGGCGGAGCCCCGGCCCCGGAGCGAGCCTCGCCTGGCCGACACCCGGGAACTGGAGTCCATGTACGCCATGCTCCAGGAGACTCTGCTGAAGATCAATTTCATTTCCCACCAGAATCCGGAGCACTGGATGTTCAACGTGCGCCGGCTCTTCCAGCGCCACGGCCTTCAGGCCCGGGAGGCCCAGGTGATCAAGGGCATTTGCCGGCAGATCGACTGGTACGTGCGGAGCAGGCTGGCGGCTAAAAAGGATGATCAGGGCTTATAATACATCAGTTGCCTGGCAAAGGGGGCTGTGGCCTCCTCCAGGCGGCGCATCTCTTCCGGGGTCATGGGGACGAAGTCCCGGGCCGCGGCGGCGAGGCCGCGCACCTGCTCCGGGGATTCGGCGCCGACGACCACCAGGCTGACGGACTGGCTCAAGGCATAGGCCAGCAGTTCCCGGGTCAGGGCCTCCGGGTCCTCCGCCATCCGGGGCAGTTGTCCCCGGCACAGGACCTTCATGCCGATGACCCCGAGGCCCCGGTCCCGGGCCGCGGCGGCCAGGGGCAGGAAGCTCAAGTGCTGCGGCTCCGCCGGGTTGATCGGCAGCAGCACCGTGTCAAAGGGGTAAAGATCCAGGGCCCGCTCGAGCACTTCCGGGTCCTGGTGGCCGGTAACCCCGATGAACCTGGCCCAACCCTTCTCTTTGGCCTGGCGGAAGGCTTCCAGGGCCCCTCCGGGCGCCCCGAGGGCCTCAACTTCATCCCGGGTGCGCACATCGTGCACCTGCCACAGGTCCAGATAATCGGTGTCCAGGTTCTTCAGGGTGACGGTCAGATGCGCCAGGGCCTCCCCGGCGCTGCGGCCATGGGACTTGCTGGTGAGAAAGACTCGCTGCCGCTGGCCTTTCAGGCCCCGCCCCAGATAGGCTTCGCTCCCCGAGTAGGCCCGGGCGGATTCGAAGTACCGGATCCCCGCCTCCAGGGCCGCGGCGATGACCGCCTGGGCGCGCTCCTCGAAGTCATAGGTGCGCAGCACTCCTTCCCCACCCAAGCCGAGGATGGTGGCCTGGTGGCCGGTGTGCCCCAGGGGCCGCAATGGCATGGTCATCAGCTCCCTCGCTGGCGCTCATTGTTCAGGGTTTTCCATGGCTTGACAGGCGCAAGCCGCCTGTTATTCTAAAGATAAGATGCCCACCTCCAAAGTAAAGTCCAGCGCTCCCTACCCGGCCCTGGCTGCGGCCCTGGGAAATATTCCCGGGGACAGCGGCGTTTACCTCTTTAGAGACAGCGGCGGCAAGGTGCTTTACGTGGGCAAGGCGGTGAACTTGCGGAACCGCCTGGGCTCGTACCTCAAGACGCCGGACCGCCATGACCCCAAGACCGCCTTGATGCTAAAGAAGATGGACCGGGTGGACTATATCATCACTGCCGGCGGCCGGGAGGCGCTCATCCTGGAGCGCAATCTCATCAAGGAGCATCATCCCCGCTACAACGTGATGCTGCGGGACGACAAGAATTATCTCTGTCTGCGCCTGGACCTTAAGGAAGAATTCCCGGCCTTGCGGTTTGTGCGGCGTTTCAGCCCCGACGGGGCTCTCTATTTTGGGCCTTATACTGTGGCCGGCATGGCCCGGGAGACCCTCAAGGTGATGAAGGAGGTCTTCCGGGTGCGCACCTGCAAGGAGCGCCGCCTGGCGCCCCGCTCCCGGCCGTGTCTCGAGTTTCAGTTGCAACACTGCCTGGGCCCCTGCGCCGGGATGGTGACCTCCGAGGCCTACGGCAAGGCGGTGCAGGAGGCGGTTCTGTTTCTCAAGGGCCACAGCCGCATGCTCATCAAGAAGCTCAAAGGAGAGATGGAGCAGGCCGCGGCGCACTTCGACTTCGAACGGGCCGCGGGGCTGCGGGACCGCATCCGGGCCATCACCAACACCTTGGAACGCCAGGACATGGCCCGGCCCAGCTTTAAGGATCAAGACGTGCTGGGGTTGGCCCAGGGAGACGGCCAGGCCCTGATTTTGGTATTGCTGGTGCGGGGCGGCTTGGTAACCGGAAGCCGGGAATACCTCTTCACGGAGCTGCCCCCGGATGGCGACCTGCTGGGGGCCTTTGTCAAGCAGTACTATTTAGAGCGGCGGCCACTGCCTGACGAGTTGCTGCTTCCCCTGGAGATTCCCGATCAGCGTTTGCTGGAGGCGTTGCTCCGTGAAGAGAAAGGTGCGGCCTTACGCCTGGTGTTGCCGCAGGCCGGCGAGCGGGCCCGGCTCCTGGACCTGGCGGCGGAAAATGCCCGGGCTGCCCTGAAACGGCGCCGCACCCCGCCCTCGCCCGAGGCGGCCCTGGCGGATCTTAAGGCGCGGCTGCATTTGGCCGGGAGGCCCGGCCGCCTGGAATGCCTGGACATCTCTACCCTCCAGGGAGAGCAAGCGGTGGGGGCATTGGTCGCCTTCAGCGACGGCCTCCCGGATAAGTCCGGTTACCGGCGCTTTCGCATCCGGATGGTGGCCGGCCAGGACGATTACGCCATGCTGCGGGAGGTGGTGCAGCGCCATTACGGCAAGGAGGGCCGGGTGCTGCCGGACCTGCTGGTGGTGGACGGCGGCCAGGGGCAGCTCAACGTGGTCCTGAGGGCCCTTAAGGAGCTGGGTCTGGAAAAGTTGGCGGTGGTGGGCCTGGCCAAGGCGGGGCTGAAGCAGGGGAGGGTGCAGGTCAGGGACCGCCTCTTCCTGGCAGGCAGGAAGAACCCGCTGCTGCCGCCAGCCAATTCTCCGGGCTGGCTGCTGCTTCTCAGACTGCGGGACGAGTCCCACCGCTTCGCCATCACCTATCACCGGCGGCGGGCCCGCCAGGAGATGGTGGAGTCGGTCTTGCACCTGATCCCCGGCATCGGCCCGGTGCGGCGCAAAAGGCTGTTGCAGCATTTTCCCAACCTGGAGGCATTGAAGGCGGCGGCAGTGGAGGAACTGGCGGCGGTTCCGGGGTTGAACCGCCAGGTGGCGGCACAGGTGCAGAATTGGTTGCGGGAGCACGGGGAGGAGGGGCGTGAGGAGCAACCAGGTCTCTACACGGGTGGCGAGGTTGCGTAGGGTGGGCACTGCCCACCAATTCCTTGAAAATCTATTGCCAAATCCCAACCAGGCGGAGCCTGGCAAAAAAAATTGAGGGGATGATTAAAATGGTTTTTTGGGGATTAGTGATAATGTTGGGTTTGATTTGGATAATAATCATCAAAATAGATAATATATTAAAAAATCTCGCTGAAATTAGGAAGAATAAGAAATCCGATTTAATAAAGGAAGAAAATATAATTAAAGAAAAGGAAATTGGATTTAAAGAACGACAATTGTTTTTTGAAAATAAAATAAAAGACCATTACGAAGCAATTGAGGTTCTTTATAAAGAAAAATCCCAGGGGTTTCCATGGCTTGCGAGGGCATATTCTGACTATTCACTTTTACAAGATAGTATAATTGCAGATTGGTTAGAAACAAAACCTCATCCAGCAGTCAGGTCTGCTGAAATCTTGCGAATTGCATCTATGGAAAAAACTAGGGCAAAAAGAGAATTTAGAATATTAAAATATTTATTAGAAATGTATGAAAGCTTGTTCCCTTTTTTAATAGATTTTAGAGGTGAAGATTTAGATGATTATATAAGGGTTCAATTAGGAAAATATTATAAAGAAGGGGAGCTACAGGATGAAGTTATAGCTTATACTACCGAAGGTGAAAGGAATACATTAACTAAACAGGAAATTTTTCAACGAGCTCTTGACAGGTACTGGCAAAAAAAGAAAAATTCTTGGGAATTAGGTCGGGTTTATGAGCGATACATTGGTTATCTATATGAAAAGCAAGGGTATTCGGTTTACTATCAGGGGATCATTGAAGGATTGGAAGATTTAGGAAGAGACCTCATTGCCAAAAAGGGAAATGAAATAGCTGTTATTCAGTGTAAATATTGGTCACAGCATAGGACTATTCATGAGAAACATATTTGTCAGCTATTTGGAACAACTTTGAAATATTGGATTGAACATCAAAAATCATTAAAATCTGTATTAGGCCGTCAAAAGGAACTATTTCAAGACATTATCCAGCAAAAGACAATTAAAGGTATATTTATTACTTCCACGGCGTTATCACCAACCGCACGAGAATTTGCTGATGCCTTGGGAATTATTGTAAAAGAGAATTATATGTTCAATAAATATCCATCAATAAAATGTAATAGCTCTTATGCTACTGGAGAAAAAATATACCACTTACCATTTGACCAGCAATACGATCGAACTACAATTGAAGAAGAGAGAAATGAGAAATATGTAGAAACAGTTGCCGAGGCAGAACGCCTGGGATATAGGAGAGCCTTTAGATGGAGGGGTAATAAAGATAAATAAAGTTCTTTTCTCCCCAAGCTGCGGCGTCGCGCCGCCCTGGGCGGGGTAACCCCGCCCCTACGGAAAAAGCGGGCAGTGCCCACCCTACAATTCAGGAAAGGAAAAAGGTAAAAGGTAAAAGGAAAAAGGAAGATATGCAAACTCGAAGGCCGCTCATTTTTGCCTTTTTACTTTTTACTTTTGCCTTCCAATCAAAGCCCGGGGCCGGAGGCGTCGAGGTCCCGGATCTGTTCCGGGGTGAGGCCGAAGCGGCGGTCCCGTTGGCAGTAGGCATCCAGGGCGGCCCGGAAGTCTTCTTCCCGGAAATCGGGCCACAGGGTGTCGGTGACATAAAGTTCGGTATAGGCCGCCTGCCAGAGGAGAAAGTTGCTCAAACGGTACTCGCCGCTGGTGCGGATCATCAGGTCGGGATCGGGGAGATCGGCGGTGTAAAGGTAGCGGGCCAGGAGGGCGGCGTCAATCTCTGCGGGCTTCAGCCGGCCGGCCAGGAGGTCCCGGGCCAGGGCCTGTACCGCCTGGACGATCTCGCTGCGCCCGCCGTAGCTCAGGGCCAGGGTCAGGACCATTTTGATCTCAGCTCCCCGGGCGGTGGCGGCGATGGTTTGGGCCAGTTCGCGCTGCACCGCCGCGGGCAGTTGCGGCAAGTTGCCGATGGCCCTCAGGGCTATCTGATTTTCCTGCATCTCGGCCAGTTCCCGGTGCAGGAAACGGCGCAGCAGGGCCATCAGGGCCCGGATCTCCATGGCGGGGCGCTGCCAGTTTTCTTCGGAGAAGGCGAACAGGGTGAGGTAGGAGATGCCTAACTTGCGGGCCAGGCGAACTATGGTGCGCACCGACTCCACCCCGGCCACGTGGCCCTTGATGCGCACCAGACCCTGGCGCCGAGCCCAGCGGCCATTGCCGTCCATGATGATGGCCACATGGCGGGGAAGCTTATTGCAGTCGAGAGGATAGGAATTATTGGGCAAGAGTTGCTGCCTCCGGCCGTTCAGAAGGCCATGATCTCCTTTTCTTTTTCGGCCGCCTGGGTCTCCAGCTTGCTGGTCCAGTCATCGGTGATCTTCTGGACTTCTTCCTGGGCCCGATGGGCCTCGTCTTCGGCCAGCAGCTTGTCCTTCTTCATCTCCTTCAGGTCTTCATTGGCATCCCGGCGGACATTGCGCAAGGCCACCTTGCCCTCCTCCTCCATCTTCTTCACCATCTTCACCAGTTCTTTGCGGCGTTCGGTGGTGAGCGCGGGGATGGGCAGCCGGATTATCTTGCCGTCGTTCATGGGAGTCAAACCCAGGTCGGATTTAAGGATGGCCTTTTCCAAGTCCCCGAGCAAGGAGGGGTCCCAGGGTTGGACCGTGAGCAGCCGGGGTTCCGGGGCGGCCAGGGAGGCTACCTGGGAGATGGGCATGGTGGCGCCGTAGCACTCTACCTTGATGCCTTCCAGCAGGACCACGGAGGCCCGGCCGGTGCGCACCCGGGAGAGGTCCCGGGCCATGGCCTCCAGCACCTTGTCCATCTTGCGCTTGGTCTCGTTGAGGACGTCATCTTTCATCGGGTCGTTTCTCCACCAGGGTGCCAACCTCCAGGCCCAGCACCACCTTTTTCATGTTTCCCGGTTCCAGGAGTTTGAAGACGACGATGGGGATGTTCTGTTCCATGGACAGGGTTACCGCAGTGCTGTCCATGACCCGCAGGGATTTTTCCAGGATTTGGAAGTAGGTGAGCCGCGGCAGCATCCGGGCGTCGGGGTGGATGACCGGGTCCCGGTCATAGATGCCGTCCACCTTGGTGCCTTTGAGGATAAGCTGGGCGCCGATCTCGCTGGCCCGCAGAGCCGCGGCGGTATCCGTAGTGAAGTAGGGGCTGCCGGTGCCGGCCCCGAAGATCAGCACCCGCCCCTTTTCCAGGTGGCGGAGGGCCCGGCGGCGGATGTAGGGCTCCGCCACTTCGTTCATGGTGATGGCTGTCATCACCCGGGTGGGCATTCCCGCCTTTTCCAGGGCGTCTTGCAAGGCCAGGGAGTTGATGACTGTGGCCAGCATGCCGATGTAGTCGGCCACGGTCCGCTCAATCCCCTGGGCGCTGGCCTCCAGCCCCCGGAAGATGTTGCCGCCGCCCACCACCACCCCCACCTGGACCTTCAGCGCCACCACCGCCTTGATCTCCTGGGCGATGGCCTTTAGGGTGGCGGGGTCCATGCCGAACTTTTTGCTGCCCGCCAGGGTCTCGCCACTCAACTTGAGAAGGACGCGGTTATATTTGGGGGTCTCAGGCGCCATGGCATTTAAGTCATACACCCACCTGAAATCGACTGAAGCCTTTGACCTGGAGTTCTTTCCTCAACTTCTTGCCCACTTCCTGGAGGAACTGGCTGACGGTCTGGTCCGGATTTTTCACGAAGAGCTGCTCCAGGAGGCAGACTTCCTTATAAAACTTTTCCAGGCGGCCGACTACCATTTTTTCGATGATCTGGGGCGGCTTGCCGCTCTCCTGGGCCTGGGCCGCATAGATGGCCTTTTCCTTGGAGACGGCCTCGGCGGGCACCTGTTCCCGGCTCACCGCCAGGGGATTAGTGGCGGCCACCTGCATGGCCAGGTCCTTGGCGGCGGCGTATGCCTCCGGGGCAGCGTCGCCGCCGCTTAGCTGCAACACTACCCCGATCTTGCCGCCGTGGTGAATATAGGCGGCCACCAGGTCGCCGCTATAGCGGCTAAAGCGGCGCACCAGGCACTTTTCCCCGGTTTTGGCGATGACCTCGTTCAGGTAATCGGCCACCTGCAATCCGGGAGCGTGGGGGCAGCCCTGGGCCAGCAACTCCTCCACCGTTTCCAGGGCGGCCCCGGCCAACTGCTCCGCCAGGCGGGAGCCCAACTCCTGAAAGGAGTCGGTTTTGGCAACAAAATCGGATTCACAGTTCACTTCCAGAAGCACCCCGGACCGATGATCCGGGCTGACATGGGCCCAGACGCAGCCTTCGGCGGCGGTCCGGCCGGCTCGCTTGCTGGCCACTGCCAGCCCCTTCTGGCGCAGGTAGGCCACCGCGGCCTCCAGGTCGCCGGCGGTCTCCTTCAGGGCCTTTTTACAATCCATCATCCCGGCGTCGGTACGGTCACGCAGGGTTTTTACCAATTCAGCGGTTATCTCCAAAGTAATCTCTCCTCGCCCCCCGGCCATTCTGGAAATGGGGGAACGCCCAGGCGGGAAATGGAAACAGGTTAACTGACCGGAGCCCCGGGGCGCTTTGCCGCTGGGCCTGCTTCCCCTTAGGGCTCGACTTCGGCCGCTCCCTCAGCGGAGACTTCCTCCGCCGCAGTCGGGGGGGCCTCCGGGGGTTCCGGGAAGGCGGCCTCCGGGGCCGGGGCCGGAGCCGGCGCCACTTCTGGCGTCAGGGCCGCGGCCGCCTCCTTATCCAACTGCCCCTGAAGGCGCTCTTCCGCCAGTTTTTTGCCTTCCAGGACCGCGTCGGCGACGCGGGCGGTGAGGAGGCGGATGGCGCGGATGGCGTCGTCATTGCCCGGGATGGGGTAATCGATCTCCGTGGGATCGCAGTTGCTGTCCACGATGGACACCAGCGGCACGTGGACCTTGCGGGCTTCCATCACCGCGATGTCTTCCTTGCGGGGGTCCACCACATAGACGATATCGGGCAGCCGCCCCATATTCTTGATGCCGCCCAGGGAGCGCTCCAGCTTGGCCGCCTTCTTCTCCATCATCAGGACCTCTTTTTTGGGGAAGCGGCGCAGCGTGCCGTCTTCCTTCATGGCCTCAAACTCCTTCAGGCGGCCGATGGAACGGCTGATGGTGGAAAAGTTGGTGAGCATGCCTCCCAGCCAGCGGTGGTTGACATAGAACATGCCGCAGCGCTTGGCTTCTTCGGCGATGGCGTCCTGGGCCTGTTTCTTAGTGCCCACGAAGAGGACGAGGCCGCCGTCCGCTACCCGCTCGATCACGTAATTGTAGGCGGTCTTGAAGAACTGGACGGTTTTTTGCAGATCGATGATGTGGATGCCGTTTCTGGCCCCAAAGATATAAGGTCCCATCTTGGGGTTCCAACGGCGGGTCTGGTGGCCAAAATGCACACCGGCCTCCAGCAGCTCCTTCATGGTGACATAAGACATGGCGTTTCCTCCGGTTGGTCCGCCGCTCCGCCGCCGGCGGGGCCACCGCGCCTTTGGCAACTGGCGCCGGCACCGGCCCGCCCTGGCGGGGCGTGAGTAATTTAATCCAAATCGAATATTTATATCAGATGAGCGGGCAAGTCACAAGATATTTTGGCGCGGGGTAATAGGTCGTTTCGAAGAGAATCTCATATTTAGCTCAAGCAAACTATTAATACGGTTATACGACATCCTATCTAGTCTGCAAGGGGGCTATTTTTCCCAAGCTCCCAACCAGGGTCATTCACTGGAGGCCGGTTTGAGGTCGGAGAAATCGAGGCGGCGCAGTTCCGGATACCGCAGCAGGATAAGGCCGGCGCCCAGGGCGGCCAGGAGGCTGCCTCCGGCGATGGTGGGTCCCGAGCCGACGAAGTGGGCCACCACCCCATAAACGAGACTGCCTATGGGCGCGAAGCCCATGACGATGAGCCCGAAGAGGCTCATGAGGCGGCCCCGCAGCTCATCGGGTACGTTGAGCTGCAGCAGGCTGTTGCCGGTGGAGAGTTGGGTCACCATGCCGAAGCCGGATATAAACATGAAGACCAGGGCGGCGTAATACGAGCCGCAAAGCCCCAAGCCCACCAGACCCACGAGAAACAGGGCCAGACCGATCAGGAAGGAGGACATGGGAGGGCTGCTCTCCAGGCGGCGGGCCAACACGAGGGCGCCCAGAAAGGCCCCCAGGCCGGCGGCGCCCATGAGGATGCCGAAGCCGCTGGGTCCCGCCCCCAGGGTGTCCCGGGCCAGCTTGGGCAGCAGCACGTAATAGGGCATGGCCAGGGCGGCCACCAGGGTCATCAGCATCAGGATCAAGCGCAGCTCCCGTTTGGTCCACAGGTAGTCTCCCAGTTCCTTCCAGGCATGCCACAGGGGCGTCCAGGGCACCAGCCGGGAGGGAGGCAGTTTGAGGAGCGCCAATGCCAGGAGCACCGCCAGAAAGCTGGCGGCATTGAGATAGAAGCAGTTGGCCATGCCCATGGCCCCGATCACCAACCCGCCCACCGCCGGCCCGATCACCCGGGTGGCGTTGAACAGACTGGAGTTGAGGGCAATGGCGTTGGGCAGGTCCGGCTTGCCCACCAACTGCACGATGAAGGCCTGGCGCGCCGGGATGTCGAAGGCCATGACCGTGCCGGAGAGGAAGACGATGATGCACACGCCCCAAAGCGTGATGAGCTTGAGGTCCACCAGCAGCCCCAGGGCCAGGGCCAGCAGCAGCAGGGCCGTCTGGGTGATGTACATCAGGCGCAGTCTGCTGGCGTAGTCCGCCACCGCTCCCCCCAGCAGGGAGAAGAGCAGCACCGGCAGGGTTTGCAGGGCCCCAACCAAACCCAGATAAAAGGCGGAGTTGGTGAGCACCAGGACCAGCCAACTGAAGGCCAACGACTGCATCCAGGAGCCGGTGAGGGAGATCAGCTGGCCGGTGAAAAAGAGCTGAAAATTGCGATGACGCAGGGCCTTGAAGGTGACGGATTTCATCTGGGACGCTGGCTAATCTTTTTATTGTAAGGAATGCCGAGAGCCGGCGCAACCGTTAGTCAGTAGTCAGTAGCCAGTAGTCAGTAGTCAGTAAAAGCAAAAACTAAAAAAAAAAATCTAATAACCAACTATCAGCTGACTGCCCACTGCTCACTGCTTACTGTTCAAAAATACCTGAAAACCCAAAAACTCGCGAAGCCAAAGCCCCAAAAGTTGAAAGGCGGCAGCTGCCCAGGTGGCAGTTGGCATGGCCTTATCTCCTTGACAATTTTAGCGCCCCGGCCATAATAGACTAAATTTTCTAAGAAATGGAGAGATGGGAATGTTTGCCCTGAGGCATCTGCTGGTGGCCGTGGCCCAGGTCCTCAACCTGGGACTCACCATCTATATGTGGGTTATCATCGCCCGAGCCCTGATTTCCTGGGTGAACCCCGATCCCTACAATCCCATCGTCCGGTTTCTCTATAACATCACCGAACCGGTGCTGGCCTGGCTGCGGCAGCGGCTGCCCCTCGTTTACAGCGGCCTCGATCTGAGCCCTCTCCTGGTGCTGCTGGCCATCGTATTTCTGAAAAATTTTCTGATTGCCAGCCTCATAGACCTGGCTTACCGGCTCCCCTGAGGACTTTCCCGGGGATGTCCGCCTGGTTTTCGTGCACCCCCCAGGGCTACCGGCTGCGGCTGACAGTGGCTCCGGGGGGACGGCGCACCGAGGTGGTGGGCTTGCATGGGGACCGCCTCAAGATCCGGCTGGCGGCTGTCCCGGAAAAGGGGGCGGCCAACCGGGAACTCCTGGCCTTCCTGTCCCGGGCCCTGAGGCTTCCCGAGGGCACCTTCCGGCTCCTGGGGGCCCGCAGCCGCAGCAAGCTGGTGGAAATCGACGATCCCTCCCCGGACCTTTTGCCCCGCCTGGAAGCCCTTCTAAAACCAGTTCAAAGTTGAAAGGTTCAAAGTTCAAGGTTAAAGGCAAAGTTGGCTTGAGGTGCAACCTTGAACTTTGAACCTGAGATCTCTGCGAAAGTCGCCATTTTTGTCATTCTGAGGGAGCGAAGCGACTGAAGAATCTCACAAATTTTAAGGAAATACGAGATCCTTCGCTTTGCTCAGGATGACAAAGTTGGGTTTCGCAGGGGTCTAAACTTTGAACCTTGAACCTTGAACTTTGAACTTTGAACTTTGAACTTTGAACCTTGAACCTTGAACTTTGAACTTTGAACCTGGATCTGCCTCCAGGTCCGCAGCCGTTCTTGACAAGGGGAGGCAGGATGATAACCATTAGGGCAAACAAGCGAACAATCATCCAATGGATGAGGCTGGGAGCGGTTCAGCCGGAATGGCAGAATATTATGAGATCTTGGGGGTTTCCCGGGAGGCCTCCATGGAAGAGATTAAGGTCAGCTACCGGCAGCTGGCTCTCAAGTATCATCCCGACAGGAATTCCGGGGACAAGCAGGCGGAAGAGCAATTCAAACTGATCTCCGAAGCTTACCAGGTGCTGTCGGATACCGAGAAGCGGCAGCTTTACGACCTGTATGGCCAGGCGGGTCTGGCCGGCATGGATGTCGGCGGCTTCAGCGGTTTTGAGGATATCTTCAGCTCCTTTGGGGACGTTTTCGAAGAATTCTTCAGCTTCGGGAAACGGCCGGCCCAGGCCGAAGAGGCCCAACCCGGAGCGGATCTGCGCCAGCGAGTGGTTCTGACCCTGGAACAAGTGGTCAGGGGTCTGGATACCAGCCTGGAGGTGGAACGCGGAGTCAGTTGCCGGCGCTGCGGCGGCAGCGGCCTGGAACCCGGCAGCCAACGTCAGACCTGCCCGCGCTGTGAGGGCCGGGGCCAGATTAGCCAGCCCCGGGGATTTCTGAAGATTTTCAACAATTGTCCGGATTGTCTCGGGACGGGCACCCTCATTACTTCACCTTGCGTCAACTGCGGGGGCCGCGGCACGGTGAAGGAAAAGAAGCAGATCCAGGTGCGCATTCCCCCGGGGGTGGACAACGGCACCCGCCTGCGCCTGCGGGGGGAGGGGGAAGCCGGCGCCAGGGGCGGCCCTGCCGGCGACCTCTACCTGGAAGTGCAGATCGCCCCACATCCCATCTTCACCAGGAAGGAACGAGACCTCCATTACCTGGCGCACCTCTCTTTTGTGGAAGCGGCCCTGGGCGCCGCGGTCACTGTTCCCACCTTGAATTCCCAGAAACTCCTGCAAGTGCCTGCCGGCACCCAGCCCGGGGCCGCTTTCCGTATCTCCGGGGAAGGGCTTCCGGGCCTCAGGGGCAAATCGAGGGGCGACCTGGTGGTGACCGTGGCCCTTTCAACCCCCACCCGGCTCAGCTCCCAACAGCGGCAGCTACTGGAGGAATTCCTCAAATTGCTGCCTAAGCTCGAGGGTAAGCAGCCCAAGGAAAGGACGGTGGAAAAGAGGTGAGTTTTGAGCCAGAATTACTTTAGTAAAATTTTCAGAGGCTGGAAAATCGAGTTGCTTTAACAGGTAGCGGTTTCATCGGCCCCAGGCCATTCCTTCAGAAGATGCATCCAACAAATCTACATCCCGCCCCTGGACCCCTGAGTCAGGCGTACTTCAGCCGCCCAGCCTCCAAGGCCCGGATCTGGTCCCGCAGGGAGGCGGCCCGCTCAAAATCGAGCTTCTTGGCAGCGGCCTGCATCTCCCGCTTCAGGCGGGCAATCCGGGCTGACGCTTCCTCCTCCAGCATATAGGGGGCCTGTTCTTCGGCCGCCATGGGCACGGTGACATAATCCTGTTCGTACACCGAGGCCAGGACGTCTTTGATCCGGCTCTGAATGGTCTCCGGGGTGATGCCGTGGCGCTGGTTGTAGATTTGCTGCAGGGCCCGGCGGCGGTCGGTCTCCTGGATGGCCGCGGCCATGGAGGGGGTTACCCGGTCGGCATAAAAGAGCACTTCGCCCCGGACGTTGCGGGACGCCCGCCCACAGGTCTGGATCAGGGAGCGCCCGGAGCGCAAAAAACCCTCCTTGTCCGCATCCAGGATGGCGACCAGGGAGACTTCCGGCAGATCCAGGCCTTCCCGCAAGAGGTTGATCCCCACCAGGACGTCGAAGACCCCCAGGCGCAGGTCCCGCAGGATCTCCATGCGCTCCAGGGTGGTAATGTCGGAATGGAGGTAACGCACCTTGAGGCCCAGGTCCTGGTAGTACTCGGTAAGGTCTTCGGCCATGCGCTTGGTGAGAGTGGTTATCAGCACCCGTTCGCCCCGCTGCACCCGGGCCCGGAGCTCGCCCAGGAGATCGTCAACCTGGTGGCTGGCGGGCTTCACGGTGATCTTGGGGTCCATCAGGCCCGTGGGGCGAACGATTTGCTCCACCTCCCGGCCCCCGGCCTTCTCCAGCTCATAGGGACCCGGGGTGGCGGAGACATAGATCAACCGGTCCACCCGGGTTTGGAACTCTTCGAAACTGAGGGGACGGTTGTCCAGGGCCGAAGGCAGGCGGAAGCCGTAATCGACCAGGGTCTGTTTCCGGGAGCGGTCTCCCCGGAACATGCCCTGGAGCTGGGGGATGGTGATGTGAGATTCGTCGATGACCACGAGGGATTCCCGGGGCAGGTAGTCCAGCAGGGTTGGGGGTGCCTCCCCCTCGGACCGGCCGGTGAGGTGGCGGGAATAATTCTCGATGCCGTGGCAAAAACCCAACTCCTTCATCATTTCCAGGTCGAAACGGGTGCGCTCCCCCAGGCGTTGGGCCTCCAACAGTTTCCCCTGTTGCTGGAACCAGGCGAGGCGCTCGCTCAATTCCGCCTCGATGGCGGCCATGGCCTGGCGGCGCACCAGGTCGGTGGTCACGTAATGGGAGGCGGGATAGACCATAATTTTTTTGAGGCGGCGTAAGGTCTGGCCCCGCAAGGGGTCGATCTCCTTGATGCTCTCCACCGTGTCGCCCCAGAATTCGATGCGGATGGCCAGGGACTCTTCGTAGGCCGGAAAGATCTCCACCCGGTCGCCCCGGACCCGAAAAGTCCCCCGGTGAAAATCGATGTCATTCCTCTCGTACAGGATCTCCACCAGCTTGGCCAGGACCTCCCGGCGGTCTTTGACCGCACCCTCTTCCAGGTAGAGGAGCATGCCGTGGTAGGCCTCCGGCGAGCCCAACCCGTAAATGCAAGAGACTGAGGCCACGATGATCACATCATTGCGGTTAAACAGGGAGCGGGTGGCGGAGTGGCGCAGCCGGTCGATGGCTTCGTTGATGGAGGCGTCTTTCTCGATATAGAGGTCCGCCTGGGGCACGTAGGCCTCGGGCTGATAATAATCGTAATAACTTACAAAATACTCCACTGCGTTTTCCGGAAAGAACTCCTGGAACTCGCCGTAGAGCTGGGCCGCCAGGGTCTTGTTGGGGGCCAGCACCAGGGTGGGTAGATTCACCGCGGCGATGACGTTCGCCACCGTGAAGGTCTTGCCGGAGCCGGTCACCCCCAACAACACCTGATGGGGCTCCCCGCTCCTCACCCCCTTGATCAACCGGCGGATGGCCTGGGGCTGATCCCCTTTGGGCTGGAAGGAAGTGACTAGATGGAATTGGTCTGGCATGTTATTAATATCGGCAAAATTAATTAT